>JAFXCV010000075.1 GCA_017521325.1 Oscillospiraceae bacterium
CCTTGGCGGGGTGGAGGGGTCGCAGACCCCCCATTTAATTCCCCCTCCCTTCGGGAGGGGGTTAGGGGGTGGGCAGTTTGGAAAAACTACCGTCTTATTGCTATGCTGGAGCCGCACCTCCCCGTGCGGCTTTTGTTGCTTAATAACATGGTCAAGCGATGCAGTCCTTGGCGGGGTGGAGGGGTCGCAGACCCCCCATTTATTTCCCCCTCCCTTCGGGAGGGGGTTAGGGGGTGGGCAGTTTGGAAAAACTACCGCCTTATTGATATACTGGAGCCGCACCTCCTCGTGCGGCTTTTGTTGCTTTTCGACAAGCAACGGTCATCGGAATGAATAAAATTTTCACACCAAAATTAAAAAAACATTTGCGTTTTTCGGGATAATATGGTACAATAAAAGTAAGCATGCGATTTCCTGCCGGAATCCCGTTTTTCGGCGTGCAAAATCCGCAGGAAATGCTGCAAAGTGACCATATCACATGAGAGAAGGAGCTAAGCTATGTCTGTTTTTCGTGTTTATGTAGAAAAAAAGCCTGCCTATGCCGTAGAAGCACAGTCAGTACTCAGCGACGTGCGTACCGCCCTGCGCCTGAATATCAATGGCGTTCGCATCCTCAACCGCTATGATGCGGACAACCTCACAGAAGAGGACTTCAAAATGTCCATCCCGAACGTGTTCTCCGAACCTGCGGTGGATTTCGTCTATGATGAGCTTCCGCCCCTGCAGGCATCCGAGCGTATGTTTGCTGTGGAGTATCTGCCCGGTCAGTACGACCAGAGAGCTGACAGCTGCGAACAGTGCATCCAGATTCTCACGCAGAAGGAACGCTGCCGTGTAAAGAATGCACGCATCTACATCATCAGCGGCAACCTCACCGAAGCAGAGTTTGACCGCCTGAAGAAATACCTGATCAACCCCGTGGAGAGCCGTGAGGCAACCCTGAATACCTACAAGTCCCTGGATACGCAATATGATATCCCCACCACCGTTGAGGTGCTTGAGGGCTTTATCCGTCTGAACGAGGAAGGTCTTAAAGCATTCATCCGTGAGTTCGGACTTGCAATGGATCTTGATGACATCCGTTTCTGTCAGGAATATTTCATGAACACCGAGAAACGTGATCCCACCATCACAGAGATCCGCATGATCGACACCTACTGGTCCGATCACTGCCGTCATACCACGTTCCTGACCAATATCCAGAATGTGGATATCCCCACCTATTACATCCGTGAAACCTTCGATCAGTATCTTGCTGACAGAAAGGCACTCGGCAGAGAGGACAAGCCCCTGACGCTGATGGATCTTGCAACAATGGCTGCACGTAAGCTCAAGGCTGACGGAAAGCTCAAGGATCTTGATGAGAGCGAAGAGATCAACGCATGCTCTGTTAAGATCAAGGCAAATATCGACGGTGAGGAAGCCGACTGGATCCTCATGTTCAAGAATGAAACTCACAACCACCCGACAGAGATCGAGCCGTTCGGCGGTGCTGCAACCTGCCTTGGCGGTGCAATCCGTGATCCGCTGTCCGGACGTTCCTATGTATACCAGGCAATGCGTGTGACAGGTGCTGCAAATCCGCTGGTTCCCGTTGAGGATACCATCAGCGGAAAGCTTCCGCAGCGTAAGATCACCGTTGGTGCGGCAAACGGTTACAGCTCCTACGGCAACCAGATCGGTCTTGCAACAGGTCATGTATCCGAAGTATACCACCCCGGCTATGTGGCAAAGCGCATGGAGATCGGTGCGGTTCTCGGCGCTGCTCCTGCAGAGAATATCCGCAGAGAAGCTCCGGTTCCGGGCGATGTTGTCATTCTGCTTGGCGGCAAGACAGGCCGTGACGGATGCGGCGGTGCAACAGGCTCCTCCAAGTCCCACACCCTTGAATCCCTCGAAAGCTGCGGCGCAGAGGTGCAGAAGGGCAATCCGACAGAAGAAAGAAAGCTGCAGAGATTGTTCCGCAATCCCGAGGTAACACAGATGATCAAACGCTGCAACGACTTCGGTGCAGGCGGTGTATCCGTTGCCATCGGTGAGCTGACGGACGGTCTGCTGATTGACCTCGGCGCAGTTCCGAAGAAGTACGATGGTCTGGACGGTACCGAAATTGCAATTTCCGAGTCCCAGGAGCGTATGGCAGTGGTTGTTGCCGCTGAGGATGCGGAGAGATTCATTGCAGAAGCAGGCAAGGAAAATCTGCAGGCAACACAGGTTGCTGTGGTAATGGCAGAACCCCGTCTGAAGATGGAATGGAACGGCAGCACCATCGTTGACCTGTCAAGAGAGTTCCTCAATTCCAACGGTGCAACAAAGTACACCGATGTTGCAGTCAATGAGCCGCTGACCAATGCATGCGATACGCCCACAGACTGTGCGGAAACATGGACGGAGCTGATGGCTGACCTCAATGTTTGCTCGCAGAAGGGTCTTGTGGAGAAGTTTGACTCCACGATCGGTGCAGGTACCGTTCTGATGCCCTACGGCGGTGCATATCAGATGACACCTTCCCAGGCAATGGCTGCAAAGCTCCCCGTACTCAAGGGTGAAACCGACACCTGCTCGCTGATGGGCTGGGGCTATAACCCGATGATCAGCGAAAGAAGCCCGTATCACGGCGCAATGATGGCTGTTATCGAATCCATCGCAAAGGTGATCGCTGCAGGCGGTAAGCGCAGTCAGTGCTGGCTGACCTTCCAGGAATATTTTGAAAGAACACAGAACGATCCGACTCGCTGGGGCAAGCCCATGGCAGCACTGCTCGGTGCATACAAGGCACAGATGGAGCTTGGCTGCGGTTCCATCGGCGGTAAGGACTCCATGTCCGGCACCTTTGAGCAGATCGACGTTCCGCCCACGCTCGTTTCCTTCGCAGTATCCACTGCAAGCGCAGCAAAGGTGGTTTCCACAGAATTCAAGAACGCAGGTGACAAGGTTATCCTGATTACACCCGAATACAATGCAGATGGTCTGCCGAATTTCGACAGCGTGCGTGCATGCTTCGACAAGATGGAGAAGATCATTGCAGACGGCAGAGCAAAGGCTGTCTGGACAGTCGGCTACGGCGGTGTTGCTGAAGGTCTTGCGAAGATGTGCATGGGCAACAAGATCGGCTTCACCTTCTCCGGCAAGCTTCCGGCAGAGCTGCTGTTCAACCCCTGCTACGGCGCATTCATCGTAGAGCTTGAGGGCGAACCGAAGGCAGATGAAAACTGCATTGGTAAGACGATGGATGAATATAAGATCTATACACTGGACTACTCCATTTCCATGGAATCCATCCAGAGAACATGGGAGGAGAAGCTCGAGTCCGTATTCCCGTGCAGAATCCCCACCACGGAGGAAACTCCCGAGGTTTACAGCTTTGACGCTGCAACCCGTCCTGCACCGGTGATCCACTACGCAAAGCCGAGAGTGCTGATTCCCGTATTCCCCGGCACAAACTGCGAGTACGATACGGCAAGAGCCTTCGAAAAGGCAGGCGCAATTGCAGAAACGCTCATCATCCGCAACCTGTCCGCAGCAGACATTGAGGGTGCTGTCAAGGCAGCGGTGGAAAAGATTGCACAGTCCCAGATCATCATGATCCCCGGCGGCTTCAGCGGCGGTGACGAGCCGGACGGCAGCGGTAAGTTCATTACTGCATTCTTCCGCAACCCCGAGGTCAAGGATGCCGTACACGCACTGCTCAAGAACCGTGACGGTCTGATGCTCGGTATCTGCAACGGCTTCCAGGCACTGATCAAGCTCGGTCTTGTACCGTTCGGCGAGATCGTGGAGATGACAAGCGAATCTCCGACGCTGACATTCAACACCATTGCACGCCACCAGTCGATGATGGTCAACACCAGAATTGCATCCAACAAGTCCCCGTGGCTTGCAGGCAGCAATGTAGGTGATATGCACAGCATCGCCATTTCCCACGGCGAGGGCAGATTTGTAGCTCCCGAGAGCCTTATCCAGCGCCTTGCTGCAAACGGTCAGATTGCAACACAGTATGTTGACCTGACGGGCAAGCCCACCATGGATATCCGCTACAACCCGAACACCTCCATGGGTGCGATCGAGGGTATCACATCTCCCGATGGCAGAGTCCTTGGTAAGATGGGTCACTCCGAGCGTAAGGGCGCAAACATCTGCAAGAATGTTCCCGGTGAAAAGGATCAGCATATCTTTGAAAACGGCGTGAAGTACTTCCTGTAATAGCATATGGCAATCCCCCGAAAGGCACTGTCGTTTCGGGGGATGTTTTATTTTATAGCAAAAAGAAGGCTTCCTCATATACAAGGAAGCCTCTTTTTTACTTGTTATAATAGCAATACAACTGACACGAAATCATACCATTGTAAAGCTTTCTGCGCTTGTCCGCCTTTCTGCCGAATCTGCGTTCGAAATCGTCATCGCCGCAGATGATGTATGCAGGTGCTTCGATCACCTTTCCCATCACCTCGTAGATTTTCCGAGCCTCCTCCAGCTCCAGCATTCTCTCGCCGTAGGGAGGATTGCAGATGGTTACCGCATTTTCAATCGGCTTGAAATCACGGATGTCACGCTGTTCAATGTGCAGGAACTTGTCCACGCCTGCCTTTTTGGCGTTGTCCATCGTCAGACGGATTGCCTCGGGATCAATGTCAAAGCCGTAGCCCTCAAATCCCACGCTGCGGTCGATTCTGTCAAGCGCCTCGGAACGAGCCTCCTGCCATGCGGACTTCGGAACGCAGTCCCACTGCTCGGCGATGAAACGCCTGTCCAGTCCCGGTGCAATTTTGCATGCACGGCGAGCCGCTTCAATGAGGAACGTGCCGCTGCCGCAGAACGGATCACAGACGATCGTGTCGCTGCGCAGACGAGCGAGATCAAGAATGCCTGCCGCCAGCGTTTCACGGATGGGCGCAAGGTTGGAATTGCGGCGGTAACCACGCTTGTGCAGCCCTGCCCCCGTCGTATCCAGATAAATGCTCACCTGATTTTTCAGAATGGTGAACTGCAGCTGGTGCAGACTGCCCGTTTCTGCCAGAAATTCGGAGGTTTTGTATGCCGCCTGCAAACGCTTGACGGCTGCCTTTTTGAGAATCTTCTGGCATGCGGGAATGCTGTGGAGCGTGGAATTCAGTGAATGTCCCTTGATGGGGAATGCATCCTCCTTGCCGATAAACTGTTCGAGAGGGGCACGGAACATGCCCTCAAACAGTTCCTCAAAGGTTTCGGCCTTGTATTCCGCAAGCAGAATCTGAATGCGTTCAGCCACGGAAATGCCGATGTTCGCACGGGCGAGGGTGTTGAAATCCCCCGTCCAGCTCACTCTGCCATCCTGTACGGTGATGTTCTCACCGCCGATGCGTGTCACTTCAAAACGCAGAACCTTTTCCAGCCCGAAGTGACAGGGGGCGGAAAAACGGATGTTGTTTGTGTTTGTCATATTATTCCTCGTTCGGTTCCTGGGGCTCTTGCGGCTCCTGAGGTTCCTGCGGCTCCGGCGGTGTGGGCGGATCCTCTACAGGCGGCTCGGGGGGATCGGGTGTGATCTCCGGAGGCGTATCTTCGCCGCCGCCATTGCCGGTAGGCTTGGTTGCGGACTGACCGCCGCTGCCGCTTGCATCCGTTGCTGTCGGATCTTCTGTTGTTTCAGCCGAGCATCCCTTACACTTGGGGGCGTTATCGGATTTCCAGTAGCCCTTTTCACCCTTCGGGCAGCTGGAGCCTGCGATCTTACCGGTATTGGTACATATCGCAGCAGAAATGACCGATTCGCATACAGGGTATTTTGCCCCTGTATCAAGCTTGTTTGCGTATTCGCCGATAATGTTGTACCAGAGCGATGCGGAAGAAATGGAAGTATCCAGCTGCTCACGCTGTACATAGCCGATCCATGCACCCGATACAAAGTCCTCTGTCAGACCGATGAACCAGAGATCGCCCCAGTCCTGTGTGGTACCGGTCTTGCCGACAACTTCCTTCTTGGAAAGTCTTGCTGCACCTGCCGTACCATCGGAGGATACAACGTTTTTCATCATACGGTTCATGATATATGCGGTTTCAGCGTCCACAGCCTCGTGCGGATCGCCTGTATTTTCGAATACCAGCTCGTGGTTGCCCTGTTCCAGACGGCTTACAAGGTGGGACTTGTAGTAGGTGCCGCCGTTTCCGTAAGGAATATAGGCATTTACCATATTCTGTACGGTAACGCCATAGGTCAGCGCACCAACGCTCAAAGGAGCAGGCGCAATGTCAGTTTTGCCGTTGCCGTCAATTTCTGTAAGGTTCAGACCGAGATTGTCACGGGAGAAATTAAAGACTGCCTGCGGTGTCAGCGTATCAACCAGTCTTGCGGAAATCGTGTTGAGCGACTTCATCAGACCGTAGTACATCGGGCGATCCTCGCCGGAACCTGCGCTTCCGCTGTAGTTGTGCGGCCAGATCTTGCCGTCGGGCTGCTTCATACCATAATCCTTGATCATTGAACCCCAGTGGAAGGTATCACTGTAAATACCGTAGCCATAGCCTGCAACGGGCTTGATGGTAGAACCGGGCTGACGGGGTTCCATCGTTGCGTAGTTCCAGATCAGCGCATGCTCCTTCTTGCCGGTCGCACCGACAACGGAGAGAATCTGACCGGTGTAGTCCATCGCAATGAAGGCAACCTGCGGATAAATGACGGTGTCCTTGTCATCCACCACGCCGTCACCGTTGGTGTCCTTGTATCTTGCAAGCTTCTTGTTCTTGACAAGGTTGTTCAGATCGAGGAATTTCTCCTCAACGTATTCCTGCATCTCCATATCCACCGTGGTGTATACCTGATAACCGCCGGAATTGAAACGGGAGAGTGCCTCGTCCTCGTCGATGTTGTAGGTCTGCATCAGATATGCCATAACCTCACGGATGGCAGCATCCACGATCCAGGAGGTTGCAGCCTCGTCCTCGGATTTTTCCGCTTCCAGCTCCGGATGCAGATCCTTGTATTCCTGCGTGTCGGTGAACAGAAGCTTTTCAGCGAGCGCCTCCTGATATTCGTCATAGGAGATCGCACCATGCTCGTACATCTGCCAGAGCACATATTCCTGACGCTCACGGTTGCGGGTACGTCCGGAGGCAACCTTTTCGCCGGTTTCATCATCAATGTAGTAGGCGAAAGGATTGATGGATTCCGGCGACTGTGGAATTGCCGCAAGCACCGCACTTTCTGCAATCGTCAGATCGCCGACATTCTTGCCGAAGTAGCGGATTGAAGCCATCTCAATGCCATTGGTGGGACCACCGAAGCCGATATAATTGAGATAGGTGTCCATGATCTCATCCTTGCTATAATTCTTCTCCAGCGTCATCGCACGGAAGATCTCACGGATCTTACGGGACGGAGAGGGATCATCATCACCGGTCACGTTCTTGATCAGCTGCTGCGTGATGGTGGAACCGCCTCGCTCGGTATCCCAGAAGTTGAAGATCAGGTTGAGGAACGCACCGATGGTATTCTTGTAGTCAACGCCGTCGTGGTCGTAGAAACGTGCATCCTCGGTACATACAAACGCATCGATCGTGTGACGGGGAATCTGTTCGAGCTTGACGGGAATACGCTGGATCTCATTGGGAACCTCATAGAGGTTGATGAGATTGCCTTCCTTGTCGTAGCAATAGACGTTACTATTGTAGCTCATCTCCATTTCCTCAAGGGTAATGGTGGAGGATTCATCCATAAAGTCGAGAACATAGACGGTCACTGCCGTTGCCACGATCGTTCCTGTGATAATGCAGATCAGGAAAATGGAAAGCAGTGTGGAAACAAGGATGGAGAACAGCTTTTTGATGATGCGCAGCGCTTTGTTTTTCTTGCGTTTTTTCTTCGGAACCGGCGTCTGCGGTGCCGAGCTGCGCTCTTTTCTGCGGTTGTCTTGCATGATATCGGTGATCCTTTCTTTGTATTTTCCAAGCATCCGTGGAATGGATGCGATAAGGGCATACCTATACATTATCATTATACCACATAAATTCGGTTTTGTTAAGTGCTTTTTCAGAAAAAATGCAGGACTTTCGGATTTATCGTGAATTTGTACAAAAGGAGAATGGAAAATGCTCCCAAACAGGGATATTTTTCAGATTCTGCATAAAAATTCAAAAGGCGGACAAACTGATAACAACAAACTATGCAGAAAGAAAACGGGGTGCAAAGGATGACAAGACGCAGGCAGATTTTCATGCTTCTGACCGCCATGACGATTTCGGCAGTCATCATCATGATTTCGGCGGCAAAGGGCGTGCAGATGCAGAAATCCGGAGCAGCAGCAAGGGACGCTTCACGGGCGGCACAGGAGCATAACGGCTTTGTTCTGGGGGAATTTGACGGCAGACTTGCGCTCTATCGTGAGCAAAGCCAAAAACCCTACCGCATTCTGGATATGGAGCTGTACCTTCTTTCCGAGGAGGATCAGCAGCGCATCCGCAGCGGCGGCATCGTGGTCGAATCCGAGGAGGAGCTGGACAGGCTCATTGAGGACTGGGATTCGTGAAAAAACAGACCGTTCCTTTTGTGGGGGAACGGTCTTTTTGTCAACGTGCACAAGATTTTTTGTTGATTTTTGGCAGGTTTTTTATCAGAAAAATCCTTGCATTGTGCATAAATTTGATATATAATGAAAGTACGAAGATCGTGTGATCTTTGAATATAATGAAAAGGGGAGAGATTTTTATGATGAAAAAGAAACTATCTGCACTTTTGACCGCACTTGCCTGCATGGCATCCACCGCAGGGATGCCTGTATCCGCAGTATCTGAAGGCGACTATGTGGAACGTGAAGAAGGCAGTCTTTATTATGTTCAGAATGCAAGCCGTTTTTATGGTATTATGGTCGAAACCGACGGCACGGAGCTGACAGGCGATGTGTTTGAAGGCTATGAAGACTATTACGGCATGCAAACATGGGAAGAATTCACACAGTTAAATCCATGGGGCGATTGTGTCACCGACATCATCCCCGAAGGACCGGCGTACATGGCTTCTACCCATACATTTGATGAAGAAGCCCTGACAGCTTGGGGACGCACCCTGATGATGGAAAATGCTGCAATTACCAATGTTTATTTTGTGGATTATATAGATTATCAGATTGCTCTTCCAACCAGCGAATATGTCGTCAGAACCAAGGATCCCGAAGTGATACCCGATGAAAGCTTCCTCCCCATACCGGATGGCTATGAACTGGTGCATTCAGAAAAGGGGATGGCACATTATGCTGTTCCTGATGTTCCGTGGAATGAGGCAGTAGTTGAATTTTACACGGAAGATGGTGCTGTTGACAGATATGAACAATATTTGTACTATTGCGAAAAGGCAGAACAGCTTCTTTCGGAGCATAGTGACATTCTTTCAGCTGTTGAAGCAATGATTTTAATGGTCGAAAGCGATTCGGATGAAGGTGCTGCAATCCAATCCATCTGGCAATCCGCCGGTGACTGCAACGCCGACGGCGAAGTGAATGCGCAGGATGCCGCCGAGCAGCTGATTGCCGCTGCAAATGCGGCGACGGGCGGTGAAATCGAAATCACCGGCGCAAACGACGTCAACGCCGATGGTGCGGTCAATGCACTCGATGCCGCCGCAGTTCTCGCCTATGCCGCCGCACAGGGCAGCGGACAGGATGTAAGCTGGGTGGAGATTCTGGGGTGAACAGAATGATTCCCATAAACAAAGCCTTCCCCGAATATATCGGGGAAGGCTCAATAAAATCATGATTTTTCAACAGACTGAACCCCCAACGCAAAAGGCGTTGGGGTTTTACTTTTTCCTTTTATACGGAGTCTGCTCATCCGTCAGCCCCAGCAGATAATCAACACTTACATGATAATAGCATGCAAGCTTTACGGCATTTTCCGCACTCAAAGCGATTGTGCCATTTTCGTACTGAGAATAGGTGTTTTGAGAAACATTCAGATATTCGGCAAGCTCACGCTGCTTGCGGTCATGATCCTCACGCAGATTCCTGATTCGTTCATATACCATATGCATCACCATATATAGTATGCCATATCTGTATAAAAGATATTGAATTATATCTGAAATACAGATATAATAAAAATCAGGAGGTGATAATATGGGTGTATATAAGCAGATGTATCTGATGCTTTTTAACGGAATTTCAAAGGTTATAGAAGAAATGAAAGCAGTACAATGCGATGAGCAGATCGTAGAATCATACTTGTTTGCACTTTGTACGCTTCAGCAACACTGTGAGGAACTGTATCTTAACTCAGATGAAGATTAACCATTGCAAACCCCTCCAAAATATGCTATAATAAACAAAGTATGTAATTTTGAAAGGGGGTAATCCAATGAACCGCAGCGCACTCAAACAGCTTGCCGTGCGTGGCAGTCAAATACTGCTGCGTCATATCAGGGCGCATGTGTCTTCCGAAGTGCAGGCGCAGCGTGCGGCACAGCTGTGGTTTATGCGGATTGCCGCACTGCGCTTTCTGGAGGTCAATGGCTGGATGCCCAACGGGAAACGGCTGTTTACCGATGAAACGGATACTCTCCTGCCGCCCTCTGCCGAAGCGGATGTGCGGAACAACATTCTGCATTCCTGTCAGCTGCTCGGCAAAATTTTGCCGCTTCGGGACTTGTTTGCAGAGGATCTTTCCGAACTGCTGCCCCATGATCTCCTTGCAGCGGACGGCATCCTGCAGGAACTGTACGCACGGATTCCGTCCAAGGACTTCCTCGGATTCCCCGAAATTCTCGGCTGGCTCTACCAATATCTGAATACGCAGGAGCGTGAACGTGCATTTGCACAGGTGCGCTGCCGTGAGAAGATCGCACCGCAGCAGATTCCTGCCGCTACGCAGATGTTCACCCCCGACTGGATCGTCCGCTACATGACGCAGAACACCCTGCATGCACTCACGGGAGAAATGCCGCAAAACTGGCAATATCTCATCCCTGAAGCCTCCCAGCCGCAGAATGCGGCAGCTGCTTTCTGCATACCAAACAAGCCCCTTGCGGAAATTTCTGTCATCGACCCCTGCATGGGTACGGGGCATATCCTTGCCTACGTCTTTGATGCGCTCATGGAATTATATCTTCGTGAGGGGTATACTCCGCAGGATGCGGTGCGGAACATTCTGGAAAACAACCTTTTTGGTCTTGATATCGACGAAAATGCCTGTGCACTTGCTTCCTTTGTGCTGCTGATGAAGGCACGGCAGTATGACGGCGATATCCTGCAAAGGGATTTGCAGCTGCAGCTGCACCATTTTGCTGGACTTGACATGCAGGAGGAATTCACCGAACAGGAAAGCGCATTTGCCGCACAGTTTGCCCATGCGCAGGTGTACGGTTCGCTTTTGCATCCGCAATTGCCTGCGGAGGATGCATTTACGGAGGATACCCCCGAAGTGCTGCGCCGCATGCGGACGCTGTGCAGGATGCTTTGCAGGCAGTATGATGCCGTCATCACCAATCCCCCCTACATGGGCAGCAGCAATATGCCGCCCCAGCTTTCGGCATTTGTCAGAAAGCACTATCCCGACAGCAAGTCGGATCTGTTTGCCGCATTCATCGAACGCTGTGCATCGCTCACCTCGCCCCACGGCTGCTTTGCGATGATCACGCAGCATGCGTGGATGTTCCTGTCAAGCTATGCAAAGCTGCGGAAAAAGCTTCAAGCTTACACCATGCGCAGCATGGTGCATCTCGGTGCAAGGGCATTTTCGCAGACGGATGTCGGCACGATCGTGCAGACCACGGCATTTGTCTGCATGGGAACCCATGTTCCCGACTACCGCACGACCTACCTGCGGCTGACGGAGGATGAGGACAAGGAACGTGCATTTTTTGAGGAAAACCGCCGCCACATCTGCGATACCGGCAGGTTTTCGGATATTTCCGGCAGTCCCCTTTGCTACTGGATCACCGATGCGATGCGGCAGACGCTCACGCATCCGAAGCTCTCCACGTTCTGCACGATCTGTCAGGGCATGACTACCTCCGACAACAAACGATTCCTGCGGCTGTGGCATGAGGTCAGCCCCGGCAGTATTGCATTTGGCTGCGAAAACGCCGAAGCTGCGATGAAAACGGGGAAACGCTGGTTTCCCTACAACAAGGGCGGAAAGCTGCGCAGATGGTACGGAAACAATTCCCATGTGGTGGATTTTTATAAAAACGGCGAGGAGATGCGTGCATTCCATGCGCAGCTGAACAAGGCGCATTCGGGCGGCAGAATCAAGAACGAGGCAATGTATTTCCGCCAGGCACTGACGTGGCCGTTTATTACCGAAAGCACGAAATTCGGCGTGCGTTTCCAGCCGCAGGGATTTTTGTTCGATGTGTCAGGTTCCTCGCTCTTTCCCGACGAATCGCAGAAGCTCTATCTGATGGGCTTTCTCTCGTCAAGGGTCGCACTGGAGATGCTTGCCCTTTTCAATCCCACCATGAATTTTCAGGTGGAAAACATCGGCAGCCTGCCGATCATTATCGACCGCACGCAGAAAGCGGAAGTGGAACGGCTGGTTTCCGAGAATATCGAAATTGCCCGTGAGGAATGGGACAGCTACGAGCAGAGCTGGGATTTCACCTGCCACCCGCTGCTCAGGCAGGGCGTGGTAAGGCTTTCCGAGGCATTTTCTCTCTGGGAAGCGGCGTGCGAAAAACGCCTGCGGACGATGCAGGCGAATGAACGCAGGCTCAATGAGATTTTTCTGCGGATCTATGGGCTTGAGGGGGAGCTGTCCGCCGATGTCAGAAGAGAGGACATTACCCTGCGAAGTGCCGATCTTCCGACGGATGTGCGCAGCTTCCTGAGCTTTTCGGTGGGATGCATGTTTGGGAGATACACCGTGAAATATGCGGATTTTACGCCCCTTTCGGAGAATTTCCTGTCCGTATCCGAGGGATGCGGCAGGGATGTGGTTTCTTATCTGGAGGAATTTCTCAAATCCGTCTGCGGTGAGCCGACATTGGAGGAAAATCTGGAATTTCTGGCAAAGGGAATCGGCGGAAAAGGCGCACCGAGAGAGGTGCTGCGGCGGTATTTCTGCAAGGAATTCTACACCGATCACTGCAAAGCATATCGAAAGCGTCCGATCTACTGGATGGCGGACAGCGGCAGACGGCAGGCAATGCGTGGACTTGTCTACCTGCATCGGATGGATGAAACGGCACTGCCCCTTCTGGAACGATATGCAGGGGAATGCGCCGCAAACGGCGCAGAACAGGAACTTTCGGAATTCCGTCAGAAGCTTTCCGCACTGCGGAAAAGCGGCGTGCAGCTTGTCCCCGATGACGGCGTGCAGAGGAATCATGAGAAATTCCGCACTGTGTTCGCACCCATTCGGCAATAGTGTGAAACAATACTTTGGCGGGTTCGGGTACGCAGTACCCGATAATATAGCCCCTCCCTCGGGGAGGGGGAGGGGCAAGCTTTGCGTTGCTAACCCCGGAAAAAGACTTTTTTAGACAGACTAAAAGGGCGGTGCATTCTGCACCGCCCTTTAAAATTGTATAGGAAGAAAAACTTACGCCTTGCCAACGCTGCCGAACAGCTCCATCTTCTCCTTAACAGTAGCCTTGATTGCCTCAAAGCCGGGAGCCAGAAGCTTTCTCGGGTCAAAGCCCTTGCCCTGCAGGTCCTTACCCTCTTCTACATACTTACGGGTAGCTTCCTGGAATGCCAGCTGGCACTCTGTGTTAACGTTGATCTTTGCAACGCCCAGAGAAATTGCCTTCTGGATCATCTCAGCAGGAATGCCTGTACCGCCGTGCAGTACCAGAGGCATGTCGCCAACCTTTTCCTTGATAGCAGCCAGAGTCTCGAAAGACAGACCTTCCCAGTTCTCCGGATACTTGCCGTGGATGTTGCCGATGCCTGCAGCCAGCATGGTTACGCCCAGATCTGCAACTGCCTTGCACTCGTCGGGATCTGCGCACTCGCCCTTGCCGATTACGCCGTCCTCTTCGCCGCCGATGGAACCAACCTCAGCTTCCAGAGAAAGACCCAGAACCTCACATGCATTTACCAGAGCTGTGGTCTTTGCAATGTTTTCTTCGATCGGATAGTGAGAACCGTCAAACATAACAGAGGAGAAACCTGCGTTGATGCAAGCCTTTGCGCCCTCAAAAGAACCGTGGTCAAGGTGCAGTGCAACCGGAACTGTGATGCCCAGCTCTTCGATCATACCGTTTACCATGCCAACTACGGTCTTGTAGCCGCACATGTACTTGCCTGCGCCCTCGGAAACACCGAGAATTACGGGAGACTGCAGCTCCTGTGCTGTCAGCAGGATTGCCTTTGTCCATTCAAGATTGTTAATGTTGAACTGGCCGACTGCATACTTGCCGTCACGAGCCTTGTTCAGCATGTCCTTAGCGGAAACTAACATAATAACGTCCTCCTAAAATTTTCTGCAGGGATTTCACCCCATCGTTATTATTATAACGCATTTCGTGGAAAATTGCAAGCGTTTCCCAAAAAATTCTTCGCTGCACTTGTATAAAAAACACATTTTTGCAGCTTGCCTTTTATGCAGAATGTCGAAATGTATCGGAAAGACTTGACAAATCTGTAAATATAATTTACAATATAAATGTCAATTCGAAACAAGCGGCGCACCATGCCGCAGTCAGAAAACTATACAAGGGAGTGGACACATTATGTGGACGAGAAAAATGTTAAAGGAGAATGCATGGAATTCTCTGAAGGGCTATTACTGGACGGCGTTTGGCGTATGCTGGCTTGCAGGAATTCTTGGCGGCAGCAGTTCCGGCGGCAGCAGTTCCGGCGGCGCCAGTCTTCCTTCAAGTACGACCGAGGATCTCGAGTCGCTGTTTGAAAGTGAAAGCGCAGGGGAGATCATTGCGTTTGTGATCGGCATACTCGTTGCAGTAGTATTTATTTCAATTTTTGCAATGGCGATTGGATTTGCGCTTTATGCATTCCTCGGCGGCCCTGTGGAAGCCGGCAAGTGCAAGTTCTTCCTCAAGGCAAGAGAGGGTGACGCAGCGTTCGGACACATGTTTGATAATTTCGGCAGCGGCAAGTATATGGCAACAGTCAAGACCATGTTTTTCCGTTATCTGTACACCTATTTGTGGTCGCTGCTGTTCGTGATTCCGGGTATTGTCAAAAGCTACGAGTACTACCTGATTCCGTACCTCGTGGCAGAGAACCCTAACATTTCCAAGGAGCGTGCCTTTGAGATCTCCAGACGCACCATGGACGGTGAAAAGTGGGATGCATTCATTCTGAATCTGTCCTTTATCGGCTGGGAGATCCTCGGACTTATGCTTTGCTGCATCGGTATTATGTTTGTACAGCCGTATGAGGAAGCAACCAGAGCCGAATTCTACGCATGCATGAGAGCAAAGGCAATTGCCAGGGGCATCACCTCCGAGGAGGAACTGACAGGCATGCCCACACTCAATATGAACTACGACCAGAACAACGGTTTCTAAAAAACTGCATCTTCCCCTGTCGTTACGGCAGGGGATTGCGTGCGTTATGACGAAGGAGATTTTTATGTGGACAATCAGTAAATTGAAGGAGAATGCGAGAAATTCACTGAATGGATATTATCGTGAAGGAATCATCGTTTGTTTGGCCACATCTGTCGTTACAGTATTGGTTTTTGGTGGATTCCTGTTATTTCTTTTTTCTCCGCCTTCCAGCTCTACGCTGCAGCTTTACACGTTTTTGCCGTCACAGCCAGATCCTAATGATATTAAGCAAATGTATGAAGAAGTCATAGATAGTATCATTGTATTTTTATGTACGCTCTTGTTTTTTCTGATGTTAACGGTGCTGACCTTGGTATTTTATACAAATCCGATGGAAGTCGGAAAATGTTCGTTTTATCTTAAAGCAAGAAAGGGCGATGTAAGGATTGGCGAACTGTTCCATGCATTCAACACTACGAGATACGGGGCAATTGTCAAGAACATGTTTTTTAGTTTGATGGGCATAAATGGCTGCATTCTCTTTTTTTGTTTCGGTGTTTTTTTTACATGTATCATCGATATTTGTGGTGGAATTTTTGGTGTGTTCAAATCTTTGGAAGGCATGCATGTTTCGTCTATCATTGCAGACAATTCAAATTTACCTGATAATGAAACAATGACGCACATGTTGATTTCTCTCGGTGTTTTATTTACAGGTTTCATCGGTATTTGTGCTGTAATTTGGGGTGTGTCCAAATCTTTGGAATGCATGCTTGTTCCGTTTCTCATTGCAGAAAATTCACGTCTTTCTGCGAAACGTGTGACAGAAATATCGACGCGCACGATGAAAGACGAAAAATGGAAGTTTATTCAGCTGCAGCTCTCGTTTCTTGGATGGATTCTTCTGGGAGTTGTAACGCTCGGCATTGGATTTTTGTTCAGTTATCCCTATTATCAGGCAACCAAGGCGGAATTCTACGCCTGTATGCGTGAAAAAATGATTGCACAGGGCATCACCACCGAGGAGGAGCTGACGGGTGCAGTGATTCCTCAAATACAACAGCAACCATATCGGTATGACATGTATCAAACAGGAGGTCAGTAAAGATGTGGACGATCAGTATGTTAAAACAAAATGCGTGGAATTCGCTCAAGCACTATTACTGGATGGGATTTCTTGTCTGCTTTGTTGCAGCCATCTGCAGTGATTCCCTCAACGGAAGTTCCGGCTATTTTACGCTCTCAACGCCCGTTGCGGGTATGCTGCAGCAGGGAAGGCTCATGCTGTTTGATTCCGATTTCGATGAGGGAATTGCAGAAGGAATGATCTTTCTGATGACCTATTGCATCACAATGGTATTTTCCCTTGCGGCGAGCCTTGCGATTTATGCGTTTCTGTCAAATCCCGTGGAAGCAGGCAAGTGTGCCTATTTCTACAATGCAAGATACGGTGATTCCAGATTCGGGCATACCTTCGGTGCGTTCAAGTCGGGCAGATACATGAAAACCGTAAAGATCATGTTCTGGCGCATGATCTATACATGGCTGTGGTCGATGCTGTTTGTGATTCCGGGACTGATTAAATCACTGGAATACACCCTCATCCCGTATCTGATCTCGGAGAATCCGAATCTTTCCAAGGAACGTGTGTTTGAGATCTCACGCCGCACCATGGAGGGGGAGAAGGCAAACCTCTTCCTGCTGCACCTTTCCTTTATTGGCTGGTATCTGTTGGGAATTCTGACCTGCGGCTTTGGTCTGTACTTTGTCATGCCCTACCATCAGGCAACAAAGGCGGAATTCTATGCCTGCATGCGTGCGAAGATGATCGCACAGGGCATCACCACCGAGGAGGAGCTGACGGGAGTATCGGTTTATTGATTGCGTTTTACCTGAGTTTTCCCCGAAATACAGGGGAAAACTCTTTTTTCAAAGAATCTGAAAAAAGTCTGTGATATTCCGGCTGCATCCTGGTCTAATGTATGGAAGGGAGTTGAAAGAATGGAAGATTTTGAATCGCTGTATCAATCTTATTACGAAGATGTGTTTCGGTTTCTGCGTGGACTGTCCGGCGATGAACATCTGGCGGAAGAGCTGACACAGGAAACATTCTTTCGTGCGATGAAATCCCTTGATACGTTTGAGGGGAAATCCGACATCCGTGTGTGGCTGTGCGCCATTGCCAAGAATCGCTTCTACAGCCATTGTCAGAAGAAGAAACGGTTTTCCGATGCAGAGCTTTCCGATGAAATGCCGTCTGCGGAGCCGCATTTTACGGAGCTGCTTGCGGATAAGGAGCAGGCACTGCTGATTCATCAGTTCCTGCATGACCTGCATGAGCCGTACAAGGAAATCTTCATGCTGCGCATCTTCGGGGAATTGTCCTTCCATGACATCGGACGTATTTTCGGAAAATCGGAGCATTGGGCATGTGTGACGTTCCATCGTGCAAAGGCAATGCTGCAAAATAAGGTGAAGGAGGAGCTGCTATGAGAATGGACTGTGACGTAATTAAAGATCTGCTGCCGCTGTATGCCGAGGACATGGTCAGTGACAAAAGCCGTGAACTGATCAGAACGCATTTTGACGAATGTGAGGAATGCCGCAAATTGTACGAAACGATGATGGAGCCTGCGCCGAAAGCGGAATTTACGAAGGAGCCGGCGAAGAGCTTTCAGAAATATGTCAAAAAGTCAAAACGCAAGCTTGTTCTGCGTGTTGCGCTGATCACAGCGGCAGTCGTTGCGGCGGTATTCATTGCAAGGCTGATTGCCATTGGGGGACTTATGGCGTTCTTGATGCTTGACAGTGCGCTTGCTCCTATTAAGGTCGATACGGATGTGAATCATTATTCTCAGTATATGGGTGAAAATGCAAAATCCGAGTATCGGAATAAGTGGGGACTGGATGAAAGCATTTTTCCATTGGAGATCACTGCGGATATGGATGTCAAGGAATACAAAATGGTCTACTATAATCCGTGGGATGCCCAGTATCTGAGCTATCTGACGGTGGAATATGACGAGGCCGCCTATGCTGCGGAATTGGAACGCCTTGGCAGTTACACATCGACCGACTACATCGGCTATTACAGCGTAACAGGATTTTCGGAGGATGCACCGCTTCTGGCGATGTATGCCGATGATTATCATGGCTTTATCTATGCCATTGATACGCCCGATGCGGAGAATACCGTGACCTATGTGGAGCTGATCTTCTGCAATTACTTCATGGATCTTGCCTATGAGGAATACATGCCGTCTGCGTATTTCCCCGAGGGATTTGATGCCACGATGGATAATCCTTATGAGAAGAAAATGATGGCACAGCATTAAAACAAGAAAATGCCCATCCTGCAAAAGGATGGGCATTTCAGTTTGTCGAAAAAGTCCTTTTTCTGGAGTAAGTTCCTCAGAGCCTGCCCCCACCCCAACCCCTCCCCGAGGGGAGGGGCTGATATTCGGGGACTTCGTCCCCGAACCCCTTTTTACAGACAAAACCTGCTCATCTGAGATGGATGAGCAGGTTATTTTTATTCTGTTGCAGCAGCTGCTGCGGATGCAGCGGTAGTTGTGGTCTGTGTCGTTGTCGTTTCCGTGGAAACACATGTTGTCGCAGTGCTTTCCGAGGGCTGTGCATTTCCGCTTTCCGTGAAGGTGTCAAAGGTAATTGTCAGCCCGTAGGGCGGCAGGGAAAATTCCTTGGGGATCCCCTCCTTGTCAAAGGTCAGCGTGTACTTTCCCTCGTCAATCTCGCCCTCGCAGACAGCACCTTCTTCATTCTGCTTGCAGATGATTTCGGGTTCGAGTGCCATGTCATCGACAATGTCCATCAATTCCGAGAGCATTGTCCTGATTGCCTGTGCCGACTGGGGAACGGAAAACTCCAGCCCCTTGTAGGAAGCGATCACCTCATCATCGAGAAAATCGAGTTTCACGCCGTCAAGCGCCGCAGGCTCCGTGAAAGTCACGCTCCATGCGTCGTTTCCGTAGCGTGTGAGAATGCCCTTCGTTTCGCTGTCGGCAGTCGTCATGGTCACTTCCGTTGTGAAAGCACCGTCCATGCGGTTGTTCACATTACCCGGAGTCGGCTGCATGGCGCAGCCGTAAACTCCAAGGAGTACCGCCCCCATGCAAAGCGTTGCAAAAATACGTTTCATACCATCACCTCATCAAGAATTGGATACCGTTTTCGGTATGCAGAATTTCGGGTTTGTACGTCATGTATTTCTGCAATTTTTGGAATTACAGTACTTCTTGCAATGCTGCGATCACATCCTGCGGCAGCATGAAGCCGACGGGAAGACG
Source organism: Oscillospiraceae bacterium (assembly GCA_017521325.1). Taxonomy (GTDB): domain Bacteria; phylum Bacillota; class Clostridia; order Oscillospirales; family Ruminococcaceae; genus UBA3855. The sequence continues at coordinate 19,729 of JAFXCV010000075.1, forward strand.
CCTTGCGGCTGCATCTCCTGCGCAGGCATGCAGCGTGACTGCGGCACATGCCGCATCATAAAGCTCCATACCCTGTGCAGCAAGGGATGCCGTGATGCCTGCCAGTACATCGCCGCTTCCGGCACGGGCAAGCCCGACGTTTCCGTCCATGCATACCGCCATGCGCTCACCGTCCGAAATGACCGTGCCTGCGCCCTTGAGTACAACGACCGCACCGCATTTCTCCGCAAGCAGCCGTGCCGCATACGGACGATCCGCCTGCACCTGCGCAGCCGTCATGCCAAGCAGCCTTGCAGCCTCGCCCGGATGCGGTGTCAGAACGGTTCGTCCCTTCGGTATCCATTCTATGCAGGTGCCGATGCAATTCAGACCATCCGCATCAAGAATGATCGGACAATCGCTGTGCCTTAGCAGGAATTTTGTCAGATTACGGGTGTTTTCTGTCACACCCATGCCGCAGCCGATGAGCAGCGCATTCTTTCCGTGCAGTGCATCGGACAGCAGGCCGTGATTTTCCCCATCGAGGAAAAATCCCCTCTCATCTGTTTCAAGCGGCAGACACATGATTTCGGGGATGCTGCCGCAGATTGCCTGCAGTGCAGGCTCCGCACTTGCTGTTGTCTGCAATCCGCATCCGCTGCGCATGGCGGCGGTTGCCGCCAGAACGCATGCCCCACGCATACGCACGCTGCCTGCAATAGTGAGAAGATGCCCACGACTGTTTTTGTGAGCGTCGGGACGCAGAGAGGGCAGGAGGGAGCGCACTTCTTCGAGCTTCAGGCATTTTGCCGCCGAGGGCTGCAGCGCATCAAAGGCAGACGCAGGAATGCCGATGTCCACGCATCTGACGGTTCCGCAAAATTCCCTTAGGGGATACTGTGACATGCCAAGCTTGACAGCCCCGAAGGTCACGGTCATATCCGCACGGAATGTGCCGTCGCTGACGCTTCCGGTCAGACCGCTGCCGCCGCTGGGGATATCCGCTGCAATGCGCAGCTGCCCTTGACGTGGTGCAAGGAGCGTGACCGCTTCCTGTGGGAGTTCCCCACGGAATCCCGTGCCGAACAGGCCATCCACAACGACTGCGGCGCTGCTCAGAAATTCATCTGCCTCGTGTACGACCGCAACACCGCAGCTCTTCGCATGCTCGGCGGCATTGCGTGAAATTTCCGTTTTCGGTTCTCCGAAGGGAGCAAGAACCTGCACCTTCCATCCTGCAAGGTGCAATTGTGCTGCGGCAACATAGCAGTCGCCGCCGTTGTTTCCGCTTCCTGCAAGCAGTACGGCGGAATGTTCCGCTGCAGGCGAATTTTCAATAAATTCCGCAAGCGCACAGCCTGCACGCTCCATCATTTCGGCATAGGAAATGCCGCTGTCATCTGTGAGCTTTTCAAGCAGCTGCATTTGTTTCGGGGTAACAAACATGGGGAAACCTCCTTTGTGGTGATAGAAAGAAGTTCTTCCAATCCTGTGAGGACTGAAAGAACATTGTTTGCAGAAAAGTGGGGTATGGGGGCGGACTTTCGTCCCGAACCCCTTTTAAAAGAACATGAGTTATCGCTGAAACCGCATCGTTCTCGGCAAAAACGGCTCGATCGCCTCACGCATGCGTGCGTCGGGCGTGAAATACAGGCAGCATTTGCCGTTTTCGGGGTGGTCAAATTCCGCATAATAGGTTTCTGCCGTATCATCGCCCATCAGGGATTCGCCAACTGCCGAGTAGGTGGTCAGCTCCTCGTCCGATTCTGCGCATTCGCCTGCCTTGCCGTAGGCGGTAAATGCCGAAACCTCAATGGTCAGCATCTCCACACGCTTGGTCTGACCGAGAATTTTGTCGATGTCCAGCGTACCGTTGGTGCAGGTGTATTCGTACTCCACCTTCAGGAGCTTATAGAAATAGACCGCAAGATAAATGATGCCGAACGGCAGCACAATTGCAATCGGGGCAATGAAAATCGTGACATATAACGTGCCGAGTGTGAGCAGCACGGTGGCGGCAAGCAGGACGATTTTCTTCACGTCATCCTGTGAGGTATGGTTTTTTCTGACAAGCTGTTCAGCGATACGATCCATGAAATTTCCTCCGTTTTTCTTTATTCTGTACTATTGTAGCATATTTTTTCGGAAATTACAAGCCCTTTTCCGAAACGTCAATTTCTCCGTAAAGTCTGTCGCCTTGCACGCCTGTGATCTTCACAGGGAAAATGCGGTTGCGCAGGCTCACCCCCACACCATCCGACGGAATGCACACGATCGTGTAATCGGGTGCATGCCCGATGTGGAAGTCCTCGTCCTTCTCCCGCTCAAACAGCACCGAAACCGTCTGTCCAATGCGGCTTTGGAGAAATTCCTCGTGCAGCTTCTGTTCCAGTGCGGAAAGCCTGTCCGCACGTTCCTTTTTGACGGATTCTGCCACCTGATCGGGCATGCCGTCCGCAAGCGTTCCGGGGCGTCTGGAATAACGGAAAATGTGGATTTTGGAAAATTTCATCTCCTGCACAAAGGCAAGTGTCTGTGCAAAATCCTCCTCCGTTTCGCCCGGAAATCCCGTCATGATGTCCGTTGTCACGGCGCACAGCGGAAACAGCGCACGGATGCGCCCAAGCAGGGCAGCATATTCCGCACAGGAGTAGTGGCGGTGCATCGCACGCAGGATCTTGTCACAGCCGCTTTGCAAAGAGATATGGAACTGCGGACAGAAAGCGGAATTTGCCGCAAGACGTGTAAGCACCTCGTTCGTCAGCCCGTCCGGTTCAAGGGAGCCGAGCCGCACACGCTCAAAGCCTGCCATTGCGCAGGCATCCACGGCATCCGCAATGGTCAGCCCCTGTTCCTGCCCGTAACAGGCAAGGTTGATGCCGCAAAGGACGATCTCACGATAGCCACGCTCCGCAAGTGCATTTGCCTGTGCTGCAATGTCTGCAAGCTCCCGTGAACGGCACCGCCCCCTTGCATAGGGGATGATGCAGTAGGCGCAGAAACGGTTGCAGCCGTCCTGTATTTTGAGAAATGCCCTTGTATGTCCTGTGTCCGTTCCCTGCGGCAAGGCTTCGAATGCGTCCCCCTTTTCATAAGGGGAAACAGCTTTGCAGGGAGTGCGGCTTTGCAGGAATTCTTCAAGCAGCATGGGGATTTTCGTGCGTTCTTTCGTTCCGACAAGAATGTCCGCATCCCGAAGTGCTGCGGCATCCTGCGGGAATGCCTGCACATAGCAGCCCGTGAGGACAATGGCGGCATGGGGAGAGCTGCGGCGGAGCTTGCGCAGTGCCGTGAGCATGCGGTGATCGCCGGATGCCGTCACGGTGCAGGAATTGAGGATGATCGCATCCGCTTCCTGCGGCTTTGTGCAGACCGTCCAGCCATGCTGCACAAGCAGGGCTGCGATGCCGTCCGTTTCAATGGCGTTGACCTTGCAGCCGAAATTCTGTAAAAAAACTTTCATGGGTAACACTCCATTCCTGCGGATGGATCCGCAGTCGAAAATTGCTGATTTATTACTTAATATAGCGGTTTTGTAACTATCTGCAGGTGTTTTGTAACCTGTCATGGAAATCCTGTATAAAAAAGAGAAAACCTCATCCCTTCTATTATACTAAAATGCTGAAAATTTTGCAAGCCCCTTGACTTTTCCATGCTTTCATGGTATGCTATAGTCACAGCGGAAGAAGCTGTACACAAGGAAAAAATACAAACGGCTTAGGAGGTACTATTATGACAACAGCAACAGTAGCCCTGAAGGCAATCGACGACGTCAAGAATTTTGTAAACACTGTCCTTCTCTTTGATTTTGACATCGACCTCGTATCCGGCAGATATGCCATTGATGCCAAGTCCATTATGGGCATTTTCAGCCTTGATTTGTCCAAGCCGATTGAACTGCGTGCACACACAGAGGACGCAGAAGAGTTGTTCGCTGCAATTGACAAGTTCATTGTAAAATAACAGCTCTGCCACACAACCTATTGATGTTTTGCAAAGAAGAAAGCGGACTGCGAAAGCAGTCCGCTTTTTTGCTGCATTCATGTAAACAAAAACCGCAACACCTTCTTCATGGCATAGGGAAACGTGATTTCCGGCACTGCCTGCTCCGTCGTGAGCTGCACTTCGCACAGCAGAGTTTCCCCATGGTAGAAATACACCGCCCCCACGTTCTGTCCTGCCGTTACGGGAGCCTGCACATACTCCGGCAGCACCAGAACCGTTTTTGTTTCAAGTGCAGCGGCAGGAACTGTCAGTTCCGGAATTTCCGAGAGCCTGAGCAGGACAGCGGATTCCGTGCCGCCCCTGATCTTCAGCGGCAGGAGAAATTCCTCCGACAGCGCAGGCGTCGTAATCCTGTAATTCCCATACCCTTGCGAGAGCAGCCGCTTTGCAATTGAAAAGCGTTCGTTCTTGTCGCTGCATCCGAGCACCACCGCCACGCACAGCATGCCGTTTCGCTCGCATGCGGCGATCAGGCAATGTCCTGCCTCATCCGAATGCCCTGCCTTCAGCCCCCGACATCCTTCAAGTGTGCGTGTGAGCGTGTTTTCATTGACGATCTCTACCGTTTCGCCACGGATGAACGTCCGCCATGTCGTCAGATAGTGCGTGAGGGAATCGTATTTCAGCACAGCGCATGCAAGTTTTCCCATATCCCTTGCCGTGCTGTATGCCATTTCATCGTCATACCCCTGCGGTGATGTGAAATGCGTGCTGCGCATTCCAAGATCAAAGGCGGCGGCGTTCATGTCATTCACAAACGCAGGAACGCTCCCCGAAATTTTTACCGCAAGCACCGCTGCCGCATCATTTGCATTGCCTGCAAGCAGCCCCATGAGAAGCTCATCCACCGTGATGGAATCGCCCTTTTCAAGCCATATCACAGCCCCCTTGATGCCGCTGACGGCGTCCCCTGCGGTGAGAAGCGTTTCCTTGGTAAAATCGCCTCGCTCCATTGCCTGTGCGGCAAGATATGCCGTCATGAGCTTTGCAAGGGATCCGACGGGGAGAACCTCATCCGCATGTTCCTCCGAAAGGACGCTCCCCGTGCGTGCTTCGATCAGAAGCACGGCAGCAGCATCTTCCTGTGCATGCACGGGAAATGCATGCAGCAGCGGACAGAGCATGAGCAGTGCCGTAAAAATAGCAATTCGTTTCATCTTCCACCTCCTGCTACAAAATATGCCCTATGTCCGATAAACAGAAAGGGGGGAGAGAAAAATGTGAAACTTCGGAGTATTCCACAAAAATGGGGTGGGGAAATTGTCTTGTTTTCACAATGTTAAAGCAAGTATCCTTTAAAGTCTTGCAAAATTTTCGGAATTATAGTAAAATGATTATGTATCCTATGATTATTTGGAGGCGTTTTTATGGCTTTGAAATTGAACACAAAATATCTGGAGGGCTTTGTCGGCAAGGATGAAATGACCGGCATCAAGGCACAGGTCATGACTGCTGCAAAGATGCTGCATGACAAGTCCGGTCTTGGCAGTGATTTCCTCGGCTGGCTCGACCTGCCCACCAATTATGATAAGGAGGAATTCGCACGCATCAAGGCGGCTGCAAAGAAGATTCAGGCGCAGTCCGATATCCTGATCGTCATCGGCATCGGCGGTTCCTATCTGGGCGCAAGAGCTGCGATTGAGCTGCTCAAGTCCCCGTTCTACAACAACATGAAGAAGGACACCCCCGACATCTACTATGTCGGCAACAACATCAATCCTACCTATCTCAATGAGGTTCTGTCCATCTGTGAGGGCAAGGATATTTCCGTGAATGTCATCTCCAAGTCCGGTACAACCACCGAGCCTGCACTGGCATTCCGTGTATTCAAGAAGCTTGTGGAAGACAAGTACGGCAAGGAAGGCGCAAAGGAGCGCATCTACGCTACAACCGATAAGGCAAAGGGCACTCTCAAGGAGCTGTCCGATACCGAGGGCTATGAAACATTCGTGGTTCCGGATGATGTCGGCGGCAGATTCTCTGTTCTGACAGCTGTAGGTCTGCTTCCGATTGCAGCAGCAGGCTGTGATATCGACAAGCTCATGGAAGGTGCTGCAAAGGCTCAGAAGGCTTATGAGGCTGACTTCGAGGAGAATGACTGCTACAAGTATGCTGCACTGCGCAACATCCTGTACAGAAAGGGCAAGTCCACAGAGCTGCTCGTTTCCTACGATCCGAGCTTTGCAATGATGTCCGAGTGGTACAAGCAGCTGTTCGGCGAGAGCGAGGGCAAGGATAACAAGGGTATTTTCCCGGCATCCGTAGTCTTCTCCACAGACCTGCACTCCATGGGTCAGTACATCCAGGAGGGTACACGCCTGATGTTTGAGACAGTTGTGGATATCAAGACTCCCAAGCAGGATTTCTATCTGGAAGACGATGCAGAGAATCTGGATGGTCTGAACTTCCTGACGGGTCAGAACATGTCCGTTGTTAACCGTAAGGCATTCGAGGGCACGATCCTTGCACACACCGAGGGCGGCGTTCCGAACATGATCATTGAACTGGATGATACCACCGAGGAGAGCCTTGGCTGCCTGATCTACTTCTTTGAGAAGGCATGCGCAGTTTCCGGCTATCTTCTGGGCGTAAATCCCTTCAACCAGCCCGGCGTGGAAAGCTACAAGGCAAATATGTTTGCCCTGCTCGGCAAGCCCGGTTATGAGGGTGCAAAGGCTGCACTGGAAGCAAAGCTGAACGGCTAATCCATCACGTTAAATGCTGCCGGAGGCAGTGATATAAAACATAAAGCAAGAATATGCCGCAAGGCATTGGAAGGAGTTTTACTTATGATTCAACTGATTACCGGAAGAAAGGGAACTGGCAAGACCAAGATCCTGATCGAAAAAATCAATGCAGCAGTAGCAGAAACAAACGGCTGCCTCGTATGCGTAGAGAAGGGCGAGACACTGCGCCGTTCCATCAGCTACAAGGTTCGCTGGGTAGGCGTTGAGCAGTTTGACATTGCAGGCTATGAGAATTTCTATGGCTTCATCGCAGGCATGCTGGCCGGCAACTACGATATCAAGGAGATCTTCATTGACGGTATTCTGAAGATCGGCGGCGCTGACTTTGACGCTCTGGGCGCAATGTTCGACAAGCTTGCAAAGCTGACAGGCAACGATACTCTGATCACCTTCACAGTATCCGCAAACAACGACGAGCTGCCGGAGTCAGTCACCAAGTATCTGTAATTTCTGGGAAATTTCCGAAACCGGCGGCTTTCCGCTGCCGGTTTTCGTGTATTTTTCTGATTTTTTAGCAAAAGGGCTTGACAAACTGGTGCTTATTCGGTATAATAAAGTTTGTGATGCTCTTAGAACGAGGAATATGTTATGCTGATGAATATCAAAAATGTGCTGAACATTCCCGGAACTTCAAAAGAAGTGGCATTTGCCGTTCCCGAGGAACGTCTGGCTCAGGTGCATGGTTATGATTTTTCCACGCCTGTTATGGTGGAGGGAGATATTACAAACCGTGCAGGAGTTGTAACATTGACGATGCATATTGCTTTTTCCCTGCTTATCACATGCGACCGCTGCTTAAAGGAAACTGTGCAGGATTTTTCATTCGACACGGTGCACACGGTTGTCCGTGAGCTGCATTCGGAGGATGAAGATGACAGCTACGTTGTCGCAAGAGCAGAGAGCATAGATACAGCAGAGATTGCAATTTCCGATCTGCTGCTCGAGCTGCCGTCCAAATTGCTTTGCAAGGAGGATTGTAAGGGACTTTGCCCGAAGTGCGGCTGCGACAGAAATGAAACGGATTGTGATTGTATGAGTGAATAACCGATGTGAATCGGCTGTAAGGAGGTGCCAAAATGGCTGTACCGAAGAGAAAAACGTCCCATGCAAGAAAGAACAAGAGACGCAGCGCTGTATGGAAGCTGGAAGCTCCTGCAATGTGCAAGTGCGACCACTGTGGCGAGCTGAAGGCTCCGCACAAGGTTTGCAAGAACTGCGGTTTCTACAAGGGTGTAGAAGTTCTGAAGATGGATGTTGAATAAGTGTCAACATATGGCGGACGGAGAGAGGCGGAAAACTTCTCTCCGTTTTTATGTGGAAAAACAAAGGAGGTGGGCAGATGGTAACAATTACTGGGGTGATTCCGAAATCCCCGGCAGACAGAGCAGGCATTGCGGACGGTGATGTGCTGGTCAGCATGAACGGTCACGGCATCCGTGACGTGCTGGATTACATGTTTTATGCAGCGGAAATGCAGCTGCATCTCGTTCTGGAGCGCTCGGGCGTGCAGTATGAATGCGAGATCGAAAAGGACGAGTATGATGATCTGGGGCTGACCTTTGAGAGCTATCTGATGGATCAGAAAATGCACTGCCGTAATCAATGCGTGTTCTGTTTTATTGACCAGATGCCCCCCGGTATGCGTGAAACCCTGTATTTCAAGGACGATGACGCAAGACTGTCGTTTTTGCAGGGGAACTATGTGACGCTGACGAACATGACGCAGGAGGATATCGACCGCATCATCCGTATGAAGCTGAACATCAATGTTTCGGTGCATACGACGAATCCCGAACTGCGCTGCAAAATGATGAACAACCGTTTTGCAGGTGAAAAACTCGACTACCTGCGGCAGATGTCCGATGCGGGCATCCGGCTCAACTGCCAGATCGTGCTTTGTCCGGGACTTAACGACGGGGACGAGCTGCGCAGGACGCTCACGGATCTGGGCGGCATGCTGCCTGCACTCCAGAGCGTGGCAGTGGTTCCTGTGGGACTGACGAAATTCCGTGAGAATCTTTATCCGCTGGAGGGTTTTACAAAGGAATCCGCATGCGATGCACTGGATATCATCGCAAAATTTCAGGAGAAGTTTCTGAAGGAATACGGCACGAGAACCGTATTCCCCTCGGATGAATTCTTCCTGCTCGCTGAGCGTGAAATTCCCGATGGTGTGTATTATGAGGAGTATTCTCAGTATGAAAACGGCGTGGGCATGCTCCGTTCGCTTGCCGATGAATTCCATGCGGCAATGGAGGATGCACAGCCCGAAAGTCTGCCGAGGACGGTGACCATCGCCACGGGATATTCCCCCCATGCGTTCCTGTCCGCACTGACCAAAGAAGCGGAGGAAAAATGGGAGGGACTGACCTGCAATGTGATTTCCGTCCGCAATGATTTCTTTGGAGAAAGCATTACCGTGACGGGACTCATCACAGGACAGGATCTGATTGCACAGCTCAGGGGCAAGCCCCTTGGGGACGAGCTTCTGCTGTCATCGTGCATGATCCGCCGTGATAGCGATGTCTTTCTCGATGATGTGACCATCGGAGAGGTGGAAGCGGCACTCGGTGTGAAAGTTCGCCTGACAGCCAATGACGGCTATGAATTGCTTGATGCAATCTTAGGTATCGTCTATTAAATGATGGGAATGTCTGTGTATGTTGGAGGAACGTTGTTCCCGTATTCCTGCCAAGAATATTGTTCTTGCAATCTTAGCGTTTCACCATCGTCCCCACAGGGGACGATGGTGAAACGGCATGGGATTCCAAAGGGATGATATCCCTTTGGCAGGGGGTATGGGGGGCGGCGCCCCCCATATACACGGCAGCTCCCATTCACATAAAAGGAGGAGATAACTATGGCACTGCCAGTAGTCGCAGTCGTGGGCAGACCGAATGTTGGAAAATCCACACTGTTCAATAAACTCATCGGACAGCGTTTGTCCATTGTAGAGGACACGCCCGGCGTGACCCGTGACCGTATTTATTCCAAATGCGAGTGGCGAAACCGCAAGTTCATGGTCGTAGATACGGGTGGTATTGAGCCGAAAGAGGATGACAAGATGCTCACCCTCATGCGTCAGCAGGCGGAGCTTGCGATCGATCATGCGGATGTTATTATCTTTGTCACCGATGTGCGCAGCGGCGTAACGGCAAATGATTACGCTGTGGCAGATATGCTGATGAAAAGCGGAAAGCCCATTGTGCTTTGCGTGAATAAATGCGATAATCTGGGCGAAACTCCCATGGAGATCTATGAATTCTATAATCTGGGTCTGGGCGATCCGTTCCCGGTTTCTTCCGTGCATGGTCACGGAACGGGCGATATGCTCGATGAAGTGATTTCGCATTTTCCTGAGGATGACGAGGACGAATATGCCGAGGAGGATATCCGTGTTGCCGTCATTGGCAAGCCCAATGCAGGTAAATCCTCCCTTATCAACCGCATTGCAGGTGAGGAGCGTGTGATCGTATCCGATATGGCAGGTACGACCCGTGATGCAACGGATACCATCATTGAGCGTGAAGAGGGAAGATTTGTATTCATCGACACCGCCGGAATCCGTAAAAAGTCCAAGATCACCGAGCGTGTGGAGCATTTCAGTGTGCTGCGTGAGTATATGGCAGTGGACAGAGCCGATGTGTGTGTGATCATGATCGACGCAACCACGGGCTTTACCGAGCAGGATTCCAAGGTTGCAGGCTATGCCCATGAACAGGGCAAGGCATGTATCGTTGCGGTCAACAAGTGGGACGCTGTCGAAAAGAACGACAAGACCATGCAGGAATACCGCAAAAAGCTGGAGCAGGATTTCAGCTTTATGTCCTATGTGCCGTTCATTTTTATCTCCGCAAAGACAGGACAGCGTGTGGAAAGACTCTTTGAGATGATCAAATTCGTTGCCGACCAGAACAGCATGCGTATTTCCACAGGCATGCTCAATGATGTGCTTTCCTATGCAATTGCAAGAGTGCAGCCCCCGTCCGATAAGGGAAGACGTCTGAAGATCTACTACATGACGCAGGCATCCACCAAGCCCCCGACGTTTGTCATGTTTGTCAATCGTGCGGATCTCTTCCACTTCTCCTATCAGAGATATATCGAAAATCAGATCCGTACCACGTTCGGACTGGAGGGAACGCCCGTGCGTTTCATCATCCGTGAACGAAACCGCAACGACGCATAACGGAGGTTTGTATGATCGTAAAACTGATTCTCGTGATCCTTGCAGCTGCCGTGATCGGCTACCTGATGGGCAGCATCAACTCCGCCATTACCGTGGTAAAGCTCCTCAAGCATGAGGATGTCCGCAAATTTGGCAGCGGCAATGCGGGACTGACCAATACCCTGCGGTGCTTCGGCAAGGGCTGTGCGCTTCTCACGCTCATCGGCGACCTCGGAAAAGGCGTGGTTGCGGTGCTTCTGAGCCGTGACCTGCTGGCGAATGCGGTACTGCCGGATTATGACATGTATTTCATTGGCTATGTGGCAGGCATGTTTGCCATTATCGGGCATGTGTTTCCGCTGTATTACGGCTTCAAGGGCGGAAAGGGCGTGCTTGTGGGCGTTTCCGTATTTCTGGTGCTTGACTGGAGAGTGTTCTGTATCCTGATCGGCATTTTTGCAATGATCCTGCTCATTTCCAGATATGTGAGCCTTTCTTCCATTATTGCAACGGCGTGCGCACCGTTCGTGACCGTTATTTCCCAGTATATCCGTTGGGAGGGCTATGACTCATGGCGGCTTGTCCTGCACGGTGCGATGACGGCGGTCATGGCAGCCATTATTATCTGGATGCACCGCAGCAATATCCAGCGTCTGCGTGCAGGTACGGAGAATAAATTTGGAAAGAAAAAGGCAAAGGCGGAATAATTGACGAATCCTGCAGCGACGGTTCTTTCGGAAGAAAGCGGCGCATAGAATGGCAATATGACGGAAATCAGCCGCAAAATTTGTGCAGTATTTTCTGTAATGAAATTCTTCCTGCGGCAACTAACTGTTAACAGGACTGATATAGGCAGCCACGGAAACACTGTTTCCGGAGATGCCCTATAGAGAATACAGTAAAGGAGAACAGCTATGGCAGAAATTACCATTCTTGGTTCGGGCGGATTTGGTCTTGCCCTTGCGATCCTGTGCCACAGCATGGGACATAAGGTAACGGTCTGGTCGAAGTTTCAGCAGGAGATCGACGAGATCCGCAATACGGGAGAGCTTGCCGTCAAGCTTCCGGGCGTGAAGATTCCGAAGGAGATCACACTGACAACGGATATTTCCGCAGTCAGCGGCAAGGACGTGGTACTCGTGGGCGTACCCTCGCAGTTCACACGTTCCGTGGCGCAGGAGGCAGCTCCCTTCATGCAGCCGAATAGTGTTGTACTCAATACCTCCAAGGGGCTTGAGGGCGGCACCTATAAGCGGATGAGCCAGGTGCTGGAGGAGGAATTCCCCAATAATCCCATTGTCGTTCTGACAGGACCTTCCCATGCGGAGGAGCTTGCAAGAGGTATCCCGACAACGGTTGCCGTTGCATGCAAGGATGTAAAGTATGCTGAGTATATTCAGGATATTTTCACCTCTCCCACGTTCCGTCTGTATGTGAATTCCGATGTGGCAGGCTGTGAGATCGGCGGTGCGATGAAGAATATCATTGCGCTTGCAGCAGGCGTCAGCGACGGTCTGGGCTTCGGGGATAATACCAAGGCAGCACTCATGACCAGAGGCATTCACGAAATCACCGCACTCGGACTTGCCATGGGTGCCAGGGTGGAAACCTTTGCGGGTCTTACCGGCATCGGCGATCTGATCGTGACCTGCACGAGCATGCACAGCCGCAACCGCAGAGCCGGCATCCTCATTGGACAAGGTGTTTCCCCCGAGGAGGCTGTCCGTCAGGTCGGCACCGTGGAGGGCTATCACTGCTGTGAGGTGGCATACGGTCTTGCCAAAAAGCTCGGCGTGACAATGCCCATTACAGAGGAGCTGTACAGGGTGCTGTTTGAGCAGGATAATGCGGATCTGTCCATGTCCCATCTCATGGGACGACCGAACCGTCACGAATGCGAACGCTATCCGATGACGGAGATGCTTGCAGAGTGCAACCCAAAATAAATCATCATCGCCCATCCTCGGTTACGGGGATGGGCAGTTTTGGATATGGAGGCGAAATCATGGCAGGAAAGCTATATGACGAGATCAGCGGCTTTGTGCCGTATACACAGGAGGAGGCTGCGGCAAGGAATACGCTGCTTTCGCTGATTGAAACGCACGGTGACAGGATGCTCGACCGTGACTGCGAGGTCGGGCATATCACCTGTTCTGGCTTCATCCTTTCCCCCGATCTTGCGGAAACGCTGATGGCGTACCACCTTATCTATGGTTCCGTCGGCTGGACGGGCGGACATGCCGACGGGGATGCGGATCTGTCGGGCGTTGCCATGCGTGAAGCGAGTGAAGAAACCTCCGTGACGCAGATTCATCTGCTGAGCAGGCGCATTCTGTCCATCGACATTCTCCCCGTGCCGCCCCATGAAAAGCACGGAAAACCCGTGGCTTCGCATCTGCACTACAACGTGACCTATGGACTGATTGCCCCGAAAAACCAGAAAATTGCCGACAAACCCGACGAAAACCGCAACGTGATGTGGCTGAAAACGCAGGATATGAAAATTTATGTCACAGAGCCGCAGATGCTGCCCATCTATGAAAAGCTTGTGGAGCGCATGCGTGCGATTTGCGAAGAAAAGGCGGAGATTCCGCAGAAAATGCTCCGTCCGCTGCTGGAGTGGTATCCATCCCACAAGCGAGACCTGCCGTGGAGGAGGGACAGAAACCCCTACCATGTGTGGGTGTCGGAAATCATGCTGCAGCAGACCCGTGTGGAGGCGGTCAGGGGCTATTACAAGCGGTTTCTGGATGCACTGCCGGATATTGCGGCACTGGCGGAATGCCCCGAGGATACGCTCCTCAAGCTCTGGGAGGGGCTTGGGTACTATAACCGTGTGCGGAACATGCAGAAGGCGGCAAGGCAGATCATGGAGCAGCATGGCGGCGTGTTTCCGCAGAGCTATGAGGAAATCCGTGCGCTTGCAGGCATCGGCGATTACACCGCAGGTGCAATTTCTTCGATTTGCTTCTCGCTTCCCACGCCTGCGGTCGATGGGAATGTCCTTCGGCTGATGGCAAGACTGCAGGAGGATTTCCGCAACATCCTCTCGCCGCAGTTCAAGGCGGATGTGACAGCGCAGCTTGCACAGGTCTATCCGCAGGCGGACCCCGGCATGCTCACACAGGCACTCATGGAAATGGGCGCAACCGTCTGTGTGCCAAACGGTGCGCCCCATTGTGAGGATTGCCCCCTTGCGGCAATGTGCATGGCGAGAAAAATGAAAAGCGCCGCACTTTTGCCGGTCAGAGAGAAGAAAACAACACGGCGTACGGAGGAGAGAACCGTGTTTGTTTTGTCGTGTAATGGGAAGATCGCTATCCGCAAGCGTCCGCCGAACGGTCTGCTTGCATCCCTCTGGGAGCTTCCCAATACGGAGGGATTTCTGGATGTGCAGGAAGCGGTTTCCTTTTGCGAAAATTGGGGAACAAAGCCGCAGGAATTTCTGAAAACCGTGAAACGACGTCATATTTTCACCCATGTCACATGGGAGATGCAGGGGGTTTTTATCCGCTGTGCGGCGGAAAGCCCTGAGTTTGTCTGGGCACAGCCGCAGGAGCTTGCGGAAATTTATTCGCTGCCAACGGCATTCCGCTGTGTGCTGGGGGAGTGAGGACGGTTACAGAATGCAAATCCTAAGAAAAAAGACTTTTTCTGCAAACGAAGCCGCTGCATGGGAATGCAGCGGCTTCGTTCTCTTAGAACCTCTTGCTATTCGTGCGGAAGGTCAATTTCTCTACGGTCAGTTCAGCAGCCATGCTGCTGCGATTGCGAGCAGGAATGCGGCTGTTTTCTTCATTTTCATAGTCAATCCTCCTGAATTTCGGGATAGCAGCTCTTGTGCGCTCGATTCCCTTCTGTTTACATTTCTGACCGACGCTCTGTCGGATGATGCTATTAGTATAACATAGTTTTTTCGAAATGTCAATAGGATTTACGAAAAATGTAAATGAATTTTGAGAAATTATTTCAGCAGCTCCTGCCGCAAATACAAGAGCAGCTTCTTTTCACGCCGTGAAACCTGCACCTGCGTCATGCCGAGCTTTTGCGCCGTCTGCACCTGTGTCAGGTTGTGGTAATAGCGGTATTCAAGCAGTCTGCGGTCGGATTCTTCAAGCGTGTCCATCATCTGGCGCAGCGCAAGGCAGTCGCCGATGCGTTCATCGGGCGCATCCACGGCAATGTCAAGCTGCCCCTCGGCGTCGTCGGGGGAGGTCAGGGAGATCGTCGGACTGCATGCGCAAAGCGCAAGCGATACATCCTCTGCGCTTGCACCTGCACGTTCAGCAAGGACGCTGATGGGGGGATCGTCGCCCGTTTCCTTGATAAGCCGTTCCCGTATTTTCTGCACCTTCATGGATAATTCACGCAGGCTTCGTGATACATGCACCGTGCCGCCGTCACGGAACAGCCGCTTGATTTCCCCGAGGATGACGGGTACCGCATAGGTGGAAAACTGCACGCCACGGCTTGTGTCAAAGGCATTTGCCGCCTTGACAAGTCCCTCGCAGCCTGCGGAATACAAATCTTCATACGATATGCCCCGATTGCGGAAACGGTTGGCGCACAGATGCACCAGACCGAGATGTTCTTCCGCACGGGGCTTTTGTTCAGCCATCCGCATTGCCGCTGTCATGCCCCCTTAGCTTGCGGCGCATGGTCAGCGTCGTGCCGTGATCGGGAATGCTTCGCACCTGCAGGGAATCGGTAAAGGTCTGCATGATCGCAAAGCCGAGTCCTGCACGGTCTTCCTCGGGGGCTGTTGTATAAAGCGGCTCCATTGCCTTTGAAACATCGGGAATACCGCAGCCCTTGTCGCTGACTCTCAGGTATACCACACGGTCGGGGAGCATCCGCAGGCAGACGGAAACGACGCCCTCCCGTCCACGATAGCCATGGACAATGGCGTTGGTGACAGCTTCAGAAATGACCGTGCGAAGATCCGCAAGCTCCTGTGCGGTGGGGTCGGCAGGGATGAGAAATGCCGAAAGTGTGGCACGGGCAAGTCCCTCGTTTGCGGAATCCGCAGGGAAGGAGCAGCGGAATTCGTTAAGTATTTTCATTGTACAACCTCCTTTCCCACTTCCTGACGGATCGTTGCAAGCCGTTCCATGCCGGCAAGCCGGAGGATGCGCTTGATATGGGGAGCAGGGCGCAGGAGGATGATTTCGCCGCCGAGAGGGCGCAGGATCTTGTAGCGCCCCATGATCAGCCCGATGCCGGAGCTGTCCATGAAGGTGACATCCTGAAAATCCAGAATGAGCGTCCGTGGCGTATGTGCGTAGACCGCCGCATCCAGCTCCGCACGGACTCTGCCGCTGGTATGGTGGTCGATCTCCCCGTCAAGGAGCGCAAAAAGCTGCTCCGTTTCGGTGTCGTAATGCAGTTTCATATGTAGTACTTCCTTTCTGTTCTTTCTATGGCTCTATTGTAGCACAGGGACGGAAAGAAATATGTCGGAATGTGCTTTGCTGCGTGAATTTTTTTGTCGTTAGGACTGTAAGCCCCATGCGGAAATTTTCCTTGACATATCCGTGAAATGTGGTATAATTAAATTAAGTGTTTCCATTTTCGGAAATGCTTCCGCAGAGTGCATAAATTCCCTGAATTTCGTCATACTACTTCTGTAGTTTATAACAGAAAGGATGAGGAAACCATGCGTGGAAACTGCGGAGAATACACCCCTCCCCATGAGGGGAAATCCGATGATACACAGGAAAATGCCATCGACCGTCAGCTTGACGAGAGTGAGCTGATCGAGAAAACCGGCAGCATTCAGACACAGAATGCAAAGCATCTGATCCACTGCCTGACTGTCATCGGACAGGTTGAGGGGCATTATGTGCTGTCCTCACAGAATAAGACAACCAAATATGAGCATATCATTCCGGCACTCGTGGCGATCGAACAGGATCGGAGCATCGAGGGGCTGATCATCATTCTCAACACCGTCGGCGGCGATGTGGAAGCAGGGCTTGCCATTGCCGAACTCATTGCGGGAATGAAAACCCCCACCGTTTCGCTTGTAGTCGGCGGCGGGCATTCCATCGGCGTGCCGCTTTCCGTCAGCGCAAGGAAATCGTATATCGTACCCTCGGCATCCATGACCATCCATCCTGTACGGATGAACGGTATGATGCTCGGTGTGCCGCAGAGCCTTTCCTATATTGACAGGATCCAGGATCGGATCATTGATTTTGTGACAAGGCAGAGCCGCATCAGCGAGGAACAGCTGCGAAAACTCATGACCAATACCGAGGAGCTTGCCACGGATGTGGGCTCGGTGGTATCGGGGGAGCAGGCGGTGGAAATGGGGCTGATTGATCATCTTGGCAGTCTTTCCGATGCCATTGAGGGGCTGTATGCGCTGATTGAAAACGGCGAACCACGGTATCCGGATGCGGCAAATGAATCATGAAATACAGTGCCGTTATGGCACTGTACATAGTATCAGCAAAACGCTGTAATTTTGAACGGAGGAACATTATGACAATTTTAGAAGCAATTCTGCAGGGTATTATTCAGGGCTTGACGGAGTTTCTGCCCGTATCAAGCTCGGGACATCTGATGCTCTTTGCACATATCACAAACAATGCGGAAAGCGAAACAGGCTTTCTGTTTTCCGCATTCCTGCATCTGGGCACACTGCTTGCGATCTGCATTGCATTCCACGATACCGTCCTTGCACTGGTCAAGGAACTGTGGAGCATGGCGAAGGATCTGTTCACAGGAAAGCTCATCAAAAACGGCTTACATAACCCCGAACGCCGCATGATCGTGATGCTGCTTTTGTCCCTTGTGGTGCTCGTTCCGTTCTATTTTCTGCGTGACTTTATCGAGCATGTGGCGCAGACCTATCTGATTGCCCTCGGCTGCTTCTTCCTGTACACCGCAGTCATCCTGTTTTTGTCCGACAAATGTGTGGACGGCAAGAAAGGTCCTGCGGAGCTGACGTGGAAAACAGCCCTCGTTGTCGGTATTTTTCAGGCAATTGCACTGTTCCCCGGAATTTCCCGCAGCGGCTCCACCATCTGCAGCGGTCTGTTTGCAGGTATGAATCGTGATACTGCCGTGAAGTATTCCTTCATGCTCGGTATCCCCACCATTCTTGCAGGCTGCCTTGTGGAAATCAAGGATGCCATTTCCGCAGGCTCCATGCCGTGGAACGAGATGCCCATGTATCTGGTGGGCTTTGTGGTTGCTGCCGTTGTGGGCGTGCTTGCGATCAAGATGGTAAATCTTCTGGTAAATAACAATAAATTCAAGTTCTTTTCAGCGTATACGCTGATCGTGGGACTGGTGGTCATCGGTTTCGGTGTTGCACAGCTTGTGCGCTGATGCCCAGATGACAGAAGGATTTTCATTTCTTTTGACGGACTGTTTTTCAAAGGGATTTTGAAAGGAGAAATAACGTGGCTGAACAGAAAAAAAACAGCGGCCAGAAAACGACAAAAACAGCAAATAAGCCGGCAGCTTCCGGCACACAGAAAAAGGCTCCCGTAACTGCACCGAAGCCCTTACAGCAGAATAAAGAGGTGAACAACCAGCAGTGGTCGGTCGTGCTCTTTGCAGTGGCAGTACTGATTCTTTTGTTGGCGCTGATTCAGGGTTCCGCAGGATGGTATGCAATACATAAAGCACTTAAAGGCTTTTTCGGCATGTCGCTGCTGATGATCCCCGTGATGCTCGGCTATGTTGCCGTGATGCTCGATCAGGACGAAACCTCGCAGAAAATCCTGCGGCGCACCCTGACGGGAATGGTTGCCATTTCCTTTTTAAGCGGATTTCTGGAGATCATGTTCGGTGACGGCAGACTTGTGGGTCAAAACCTCAAGCAGGCGGTGGAACTGCTCTATGAGGATGGCATGCAGTGGAAAAGCGGCGGCATTCTCAGTGCGCTGATTGCCGTACCTTTGCTGGGGGCGCTTGGCGATATCGGTTCAAAGATCATTATTTGCCTGCTTTTGTTCATCAGCATCATGTGGCTGACGAAAAAGGGGCTGATGGATTTCTTCAAATTGATGGCAAAGCCCTTCCATGCGTTCATGCAGTTCATACGGGATGACTACGAGGATGCAGTTATCATCAAGGAACTCGAACAGGAGGAGGAAGCGCAGACAAGGCGTGAGAATCGCTCCGAAAAGGAGGCGCTTGACATGGTCAATGCCCCGTCGGCAAAGTCTGCAAAGCAGGACGAACCGCAGTTCCTGATCGACATTCCCGTGGGAGAGCGTGTGCAGGTGATTGAAACGCACGATAAGAAGGCGGAATCTCCTGCCGAGCAGGATGCGGCACTTGAGGAGCTGATCCGTCAGGCAACGGAAAAGCCGAAGAAGAAAACCAAGAAGGAACTGCAGGAAGAGGCAGTCACGGAGATCGCCGAGGAAGTAGCACAGCAGGCAAGTGCAGAGGTTCCTGCTGTGGAATACCGCATTCCCCCGATTGACTTCCTGCACGCAGGCGAGAGCTTTGCAGGCGATCCGAATGCAAGCGCCGAGCTTCGTGAAAAGGCGGATCGTCTGAAAGAGGTGCTGCAGAGCTTCAATGTGAGCGTTCGCATTACGAATATTGCCAGAGGTCCGGCGGTAACACGCTATGAGGTGCAGCCGGCGGCAGGCGTGAAGGTTTCCAAGATTACAAGTCTTTCCGATGATATTGCCCTGAGTCTTGCGGCACAGGGCGTGCGAATCGAAGCCCCCATTCCGGGTAAGGCGGCAATCGGCATCGAGGTACCCAATTCCAACAAGGATGTGGTATCCCTGCGTGAGATTCTCGAATCTCCGCAGTTCCGGGATGCCAAGAGCAAGCTTGCCTTTGCGGTCGGCAAGGACATTGCAGGCAATGTCATCATCGGCGACATTGCAAAGATGCCCCATATGATCGTTGCCGGAACAACGGGCTCCGGTAAATCCATCTGTACCAATTCCATCATTATGAGCATTCTCTACCACGCTCTGCCGAGCGAGGTCAAGCTCATTCTGATTGACCCGAAAATCGTAGAATTCCGTGTGTATGACGGCATTCCCCATCTGCTCATCCCCGTTGTGACCGACCCCAAGAAGGCGGCGGGGGCACTCAACTGGGCAGTGCAGGAAATGCTGCAGCGATACAAGACCTTTGCGGAAAATGGCGTGCGTGACCTTGCCGATTACAACCGCATGTGCGCAGAGCGTGGGGATATGGCGCCCATGCCGCAGATCGTGATTGCCATCGACGAGCTGGCAGACCTCATGATGGCGGCATCCAAGGAGGTCGAGGATTCCATCTGCCGCCTTGCACAGATGGCAAGAGCCGCAGGCATGCATCTGATTATTTCCACGCAGCGTCCGACGACGGATGTCATCACAGGTCTGATCAAGGCGAATATCCCCAGCCGTGTAGCGCTGAAGGTAAAGGCGGCAATCGACTCCCGTATCATCCTCGACGAGGGCGGTGCGGAGAAGCTACTGGGCAACGGCGACATGCTCTTTATGCCCAACGGACAGCCCAAGCCCGTGCGTGTGCAGGGATGCTACGTTTCCACGCAGGAAATCGAGCGTACGGTGGGATTCATCAAGCAGCAGTCCACGAGTGCCTATGACGAAGCCATTATGCATGCTGTGGAACAGGCTGCAGCGGCAGGCACGGAGGACAGCGGCGGTGCTGAATCCGATGATGAAAGCACGCTTGATGGCGACGCTGAGCTGCTCGAAAGAGCAATCGAGGTGGTGGTGACTGCGGGACAGGCATCCACAAGCAACCTCCAGAGAAGACTCAAGCTCGGCTATGCAAGGGCTGCGAGAATTATGGATGAACTTGAAGAAATGGGCATTATCGGCCCCTATGAGGGGGCAAAGCCCCGTCGTGTACTGCTCAGCAGGATGCAGTACGAGGAGCGTAAGCTCCGCAAAATGAATGATGAGCAGTAACAGGAGAATGGTTCATGGCAAAGAAAAAATCCCGTATGCCCCACAAGAATAAAACCAGCAACACGACGCTCTACGTCTTTGTGGTCGTTGTGCTGTTTGCAATGGCATGCCTCAACGGCAGGTTTGCACAGCTTGAACAGGGATATTTTGCGGATGTGGATGCGGATTTTCAGGTGCATGTCATTGACGTGGGACAGGCGGACAGCATTCTGGTGATCGCCGACGGCGAGGCGATGCTGATCGACGCTGCGGAAACAGGTGAAGCAGGCATTATCCGCAGCTATCTAAAAAACTGCGGCATTACAAAGCTCCGCTATGCGGCGGCAACCCACATGCACAATGATCACATCGGAGGATTTCCCGGTGTTTTGTCGGAAATTCCGGCAGAAACGGTGCTTGAACCCGTGTATGCGGATTCCCTCGTGCCGACGACGTCGATTTATGAGCGGTATCTGGATGCGGTCGATGCATGCGGTGCGAAGCTCCATGCGGCAAAGGCAGGAGAAACCTTCACGCTTGGCGGTGCGGAGATCACGGTGCTTGGCCCTGTTTCTGAAAATGCCAAGAATCTGAACGATACTTCCCTCGTGCTGCGAGTGGAATATGGCAATGCAGCGTGTATTTTCACGGGGGATATGGAAACGCCCGAAGAAAAGGAGCTGCTCCAAAGCGGTGCAGACCTCAATGCGGACTTCCTCAAGGTCGGACACCACGGGGCGGACACCTCGTCGGGAAGAAGCTTCCTGTCCGCTGTTTCACCGCAGTATGCGGCGATTTCCTGCGGCAAGGACAATGACTACGGACACCCCTCGCAAAAGGTACTTGACAGGCTTGCGGAATTCACAAAAGAGATTCACATTACCGCAGAGGAGGGCACGATCGTGTTCAGTTATGACAAGGAAACCGATACCTGCAAGCTCATTACGGAGCGAAATGCAGAATAAGGAGAACAGATATGGATATCATTGATCGTTTTGAAGGGGAATTTGCCGTGATCGAAACCGAGGACGGCACGCAGAATATTCCCCGCACACAGCTTCCCGAGGATGCAGCGGAGGGTGATGTGCTGCGCCGCACGGAAGACGGCTGGGATACCGATGCGGAAGCAACAAGGCAGCGCCGTGAAAGGCTTGCCGCACGCAGACGAAGAATGCTTTGTGGAGGAAACAAATGAAAACAATCGTCATCGGCGGCGGTGCCGCAGGCTGCTTTGCGGCAATTCATGCGGCATATTACGGTGAGCAGGTGCTGCTGATCGAGAAGAACAAGATGATCGGAAAAAAGCTTCGCATCACCGGCAAGGGCCGCTGCAATCTAACCAATGACTGCGACCTTGATACCTTGATGAAGAATATCCCCTGCGGCGGCAGATTTCTGTACAGTGCCTTTGCGGCATGCTCACCGCAGGATGTGATGGCATATTTTGAAAACCTCGGCGTGCGCCTGAAGGTCGAGCGTGGAAACCGTGTGTTCCCCGTCAGCGATCAGGCGGCAGAGATTGTGCAGGCATTGCATGACGAGCTGCGGCGCACGGGCGTGGAGCTTACGACCGGAACTGTCACGGAGCTTCTGATCGAAGACGGCGTGTGTAAGGGTGTGCGCTGCGGTGAGAAAACCTATCGTGGGGATCGTGTGATCCTTGCGGCAGGGGGAGCGACCTACCCCGGAACAGGCTCCGAGGGCGACAGCTACCGCCTTGCACAGCAGGCAGGACATACCATCAGCCCCCTGCGTCCGTCCCTTGTTCCGCTGGAAACACTGGAACGTTATTGCGCAGAGATGATGGGAATTTCCCTCAAGAACGTCACACTTCGCCTGAAACTCGACGGCAAAACGATTTTTGAGGAACAGGGCGAAATGCTGTTCACGCATTTCGGCGTGTCGGGTCCTCTTGTGCTGAGCGCATCGGCGCATATGGACAAGGAGGGAACATACACCCTTCATATTGATATGAAGCCCGCACTGGATATGGAAATGCTCGACAAACGGCTGCAGCGTGAAATTGCAGCACAGCCCAACAAGCAGCTGCCCTCGCTTATGAGAAAGCTCGTTCCGGCAGGCATGGTTTCCCCCATGCTCGGAAGATGTGCATTTCCGCCGTATCTGCGTGGAAACTCCCTGACACGGGAACAACGCAGACGTATCTGCGAGGTGCTCAAGGATTTCAGCTTCACCGTGAGGGGGACACGCCCCATTGCGGAGGGTATCATCACAAGGGGCGGCGTGCTTTGCAAGGAGGTTTCCCCGAAAACGATGGAATCCAAGCTCGTCCCGGGACTCTATTTTGCAGGCGAAGTGCTGGATGCGGACGCCTACACAGGCGGCTTCAACCTCCAGATCGCCTTTTCTACAGCATATCTTGCGGCAGGAGCGTGCCGCTGAATAGACGGGGAATCTCTGAAAAACCGAGTTCAGAGGTTGCCTACATATAAAGGAGAAAAATATGAAAACCATCAATATTGCCATTGACGGCCCGAGTGGTGCCGGAAAAAGCAGCATTTCCCGCACTGTTGCCAATGAACTGGGCTTTATTCATGCGGATACGGGTGCGATGTACCGTGCGATCGGTCTGTACGCCATCCGTCATGACTGTCTGGAGCCGGAAAAGCTGATTGAGAAGCTGAAAAACATCCGTGTGGAGCTGAAATTCATCGGCGGTGTGCAGCGTGTGCTGCTGTGCGGTGAGGATGTTTCCGATTATATCCGCAGCCCCGAGGTTTCCATGGCGGCATCCGCTGTTTCTGCAGTGGGTGAGGTGAGAGCGCATCTTCTGGATTTGCAGAAGAAAATCGCAGCCGAAAACAACGTCATTATGGACGGCAGGGACATCGGCGCTGTGATCCTGCCGCATGCGGATCTCAAGATCTTCCTGACCGCTTCCGCCGAGGAGCGTGCCAGCCGCCGCTATCTGGAACTGCGTGAAAAGCCTGATTGTCCGCCCTATGAGAAGATTTTGGAGGATATCGTGCAGCGTGACTACAACGATTCCCACCGTGCCATCGCACCCCTGCAGAAGGCAGAGGATGCGGTGCTTCTGGATACATCCAACATGGGCTTTAACGAAGTGGTTGAGCATGTAACAGCGATGATCCGTGAAATTCTGGATTAAATGAGGTGCGGTTATGTATGCAGTCGTTGTATTTCTTGTGAGAATCGCCTATGCCATCTGGTATAATGTCAAGGTCGAGGGCAGGGAGAATATCCCGAAAAAGGGGAACTTCCTCTTTGCTTCCAACCACCGCAGCTATGCCGATCCCGTTCTGGTCGTGATCTGCGGCAGGGGCAGATTCAGCTTTATGGCAAAATCGGAGCTGTTTGAAAATAAGGCGTTCGGCTGGCTCATCCGTGCGCTGGGCGCATTCCCCGTGGAGCGTGGAAAGGGCGATACCGCCGCCATTGACCGTGCCATTGACCGCCTGAAGGGCGGCTCCCATCTGCTGATCTTCCCCGAGGGAACACGCAGCAAGACGGGCAGAGTCGGAAGGGGCAAAACGGGCGTTGCACTTATTGCCGCAAAGGCAGGCGTGGACGTGATCCCGGTTGGCATCAATTTTGAAGGAAAGCTGCATTTCCGCAGCAAAATCATTGTCCGATACGGAAAGCCCATTCCTGCGTCGCAGTTTGTAATTGCAGAGGATCTGTCCGACCGTGATCTCCTGCGCACGCTCAAGCGTGATGTGGTACCGCCGATTATGGACGGAATCAAGGCACTGGTGGATGAACCCGAAATTCTGCCGGAGGAATCCGTGCAGGAAAGTGAAACCGAAAAGGAGATGACCTGATTTGCAGATCACTGTCGCAAAATCCGCAGGCTTCTGCTTCGGCGTGAACCGAGCCGTGCAGATGGTCTATGAAGCACTCGAACGCAAGGAATCCGTTGCAACACTCGGCCCCATCATCCACAACAAGGATGTTGTGGATGATATGGTCAGACGTGGCGCACGCATTATTGAGGATATCAGCGAGCTTCGCCCCGACGAGCATGTCGTGATTCGTTCCCATGGTGTGGGAAGGAAGGTCTATGAGGAAATTGCAAAGCTTGGCAATCCCGTGATCGACGCTACCTGCCCGTTCGTTGCGAGGATCCATAAAATCGTTGCGGAGAAAACCGCCGAGGGGTATTTCATCCTCATCGCAGGCGATGAGAGCCATCCCGAGGTGCAGGGAATTGTCGGTCATTGTGAACAAAATTGCTTTGTTTTCAAGGATGAATTTGTGCTAAAGGACTATTTTTCGAAATTCCCAAAAAATTTTCAGAAAAAGCTTGCAATCGTTTCCCAAACAACGTATAATAGTATAATATGGGGAGAGTGTTTAAAGTATCTTCCTAAAGATGATCCGAATATCGTAGTCTATGACACGATCTGCAGTGCAACCGAGACAAGACAGTCCGATGCTGCGGCACTTGCGGCGCAATCCGACTGCATGATTGTCATCGGCGGCAGACACAGCTCCAATACCGTCAAGCTGTATGATGTCAGCTCTGGGTATTGCAAGACGTATCACATCGAGAATGCGGACGAGCTTAACACTTTAGACCTGTTCAATGCTGAGAAAATCGGCATTACAGCCGGTGCGTCAACGCCGGCGCATATAATTAAGGAGGTAGTATCTACTATGGACGAAATGATGAACAAGGAAATGACAGAGGAGGATATCGATTTTGCGCAGGCAATCGATGAAACCTTCAAGAAATTACATACGGGAGCAAGAGTCAAGGGCATCGTTATGAACGTGAACAACAGCGAAGTCATCGTTGATCTGGGCGCAAAGCAGACAGGCAGTGTACCTGCATCTGAGCTGACAAGCGATCCCGGCAAGAAGCCTTCCGATGTTGTAAGCGTAGGCGATGAGATCGACCTGATCGTTATCAAGGTAAGCGACCTCGACGGCATGGCAACTCTGTCCAAGAAGAGAGTGGACGAGCAGGCAGGCGTTGAAAAGGTTATCAAGGCGAAGGAAGAAGGCACAGTTCTGACTGCAACCGTAAGCGCAATTGTAAAGGGCGGCGTAA
Organism: Oscillospiraceae bacterium; assembly: GCA_017521325.1. Classification (GTDB taxonomy): domain Bacteria; phylum Bacillota; class Clostridia; order Oscillospirales; family Ruminococcaceae; genus UBA3855. The sequence goes on from JAFXCV010000075.1 coordinate 45,550, forward strand.
ACGTATACTACGAGGGCGTTCGCATCTTCATTCCCGCATCCCAGACAGGTCTGCCCCGTGAGGCATCTCTGGACGGCATGAAGGGTCAGGAAGTAAAGTTCGTTGTTCTGGAAGTTCCGGAGCAGAGAAGAAAGTCCGCAGTAGGCTCCATCAAGGCTGTTCTGCGTCAGGAGAAGGAAGCTGCAAAGGCTAAGTTCTGGGAAACTGCTGAAGTAGGCAAGGAGTACGAGGGCGAGGTTAAGTCCCTGACAAACTACGGTGCATTTGTAGATCTGGGCGGCATTGACGGTATGGTTCACATCTCCGAGCTGAGCTGGAACAGAATCAAGCATCCGAGACAGGTTGTATCCGAGGGTGATGTTCTGAAGGTATACATCAAGGAGCTGGATCCCGAGAACGACAGAATTTCTCTGGGCTACAAGAAGACCGAGGACAATCCTTGGGAGCAGTTCAAGGCTAACTACGAGATCGGCGATGTTGTAACAGCGAAGATTGTTTCCATTACAACATTCGGCGCATTTGCACAGATCGTTGATGGCGTGGATGGTCTGATCCACATTTCTCAGCTGGCTGACCGCCGTGTTGAGAATGTAAAGGACGTTGTTGCAGTTGGCGACGAGGTACAGGTAAAGATCACAGGTATCGACCTTGAGAACAGCCGTATTTCTCTGTCCATGCGTGCTCTGCTGGAAGAAGCAGATGAGGATGCAGAGGATGCAGACTACGAGGCAGAAGAAGAGGCAGAGGACGAGGAATAATCCCTCCGTCTGCTGAATTATCAGTAAATACAGTGCCCCCGATGGTGAATCGGGGGCTTTTTTTTTTATAGAAGAGAGAATGAGAAATAAAGAAGAATGAATAAAAAATGCGGAGCATTGGCTCCGCATTTTTAGTTTTATTTAAATCCGTTCTACCTTCATCAGGTTTGTCATGCCGGTAATTCCCAGCGGCACGCCTGCGGTGATGACCACGAGATCCCCGTCCTGGACGATGCCGTGTTCCTTTGCAGCGGCAACTGCCTTTGCAAAAAGTGTATCCGTGTTGGTTTCCTCGTCGATAACAAGGGGAGTCACGCCCCAGCTCATGTTCATCTGGCGCTGGTTCTCTTCATCCGTTGTGCAGCCGATGATGGGGAATGCCGGACGATACTTGGAGATCAGCCGTGCTGTATGACCACGCTTTGTGACGGTGATGATTGCCTTGGCATTCAGGTCATGCGCCGTTGTGACCGTAGCGTGTGCAATGCCCTCGGCAATGCTTGCATTGACCGATTCCTTGCGGATGTCGAATGCATGCTTGTAGTCGATGTTCTTCTCCGTGGTTGCAGCAATCAGATCCATCGTGCGGACAACCTCTACGGGGAACTGACCGGCAGCTGTTTCTCCGGAGAGCATGATGGCACTTGTGCCGTCATAGATGGCATTAGCCACGTCCGTGATCTCCGCACGGGTCGGACGGGGATTGCTGATCATAGATTCGAGCATCTGCGTTGCAGTGATGACCTGCTTACCTGCGTTGTATCCCTTGGAAATCAGCTCCTTCTGGATTGCAGGAATCTGCTCAAAGGGGATCTCCACGCCCATGTCGCCACGGGCAACCATGATGCCATCGGAAACCTCAAGAATTTCGTCAATGTTCTGCACGCCCTCAAGATTTTCGATCTTGGCGATGATACGCACATTGAACCAGCCGAGGCTGTGGGTGAATTTCCGCAGATAGTTGATATCCGCCGAGGTGCGCACAAAGCTTGCGGCGATGAAATCGTAGCCCATTTTTGCGCCGAATTCCAGATCGCTCATATCTGCGTCGCTCAGATAGGGCATCGAGAGCTGCACACCCGGAACGTTGATGCTCTTGTTATTGGAAAGCACGCCGCCGTGAATGACACGGCAGATGATATCGGTCTTGTTGATCTTTTCAACGAGCAGTTCAACCAGACCATCGTTGATGAGGATACGGGTGCCGATGGACACATCCTGCGGGAGCTTGGGGAATGTGATGCTGCCCACTTCATTTGTGCAGGGGACATCGAGCGTTGTGAGGGTGTAGAGGTCGCCGTCGAAGATCTCAACGGGCTTGTCATCCACGAATTTGCGCAGACGCACCTCGGGTCCTCTGGTATCGAGCATGGTTGCGATCGGAAGCTGCAGCTCCGAGCGCAGACGAACGATTTCACGGAATCTCTTTTCGTGCGTTGCATAATCGCCGTGCGAAAAGTTGAATCTTGCGACATTCATGCCTGCGAGCATCATTTCACGCAGGATGTTCTCATCATCCGTTGCAGGCCCGATGGTGCATACGATTTTGGTCTTTCTCATAATCAGCACTCCGTTTCTTTAATATGGCATCGCTCATGGAACGAAAAGATTACGCCATTTTATATGATACCCCTACCTTTGCAGATTGCAAGCATAATTGGATTCAAAAGGCGATAGCCTTTGGCGGGTTGGGGGGCGCAGCCCCCGTCCTTAAAGCCCCTCCCCTCGGGGAGGGGTTGGGGGTGGGGGAATCATCAAGGTGCTAACCCCAGAAAAGTACCTGCATTTATTTGCCGGAGTAATCATATGGCATCGCTCATGGAACGAAAAATTTACGCCATTTTATATTATACCCCCATTGTTTTCCATTTGCAAGCACGTTTATGTTAAATTTATGTCAAATTCCAAAGATTGGTGGAATTCCTTAAAACCGTATTTATACTGCAAAAAAATTCTACTGAAAAATTTTTTGCAGCCCTTTTCAAAACGTCCGGAATCGTGTATAATATAAATAGGTACATTTTTAGCACGGAATGACAGCGTTTTCTGTGCACCAGATCATACAGAAAGGGTGATGTCATTGACAAAACGAATGCAGTATCTGAGGGGTTTCTCAGAAAAACTTGTGGAAGCGGTGCGCTCGGTTTTGCCCATCGTAGTGATCGTGCTTGTACTGTCGATGACGCTGCTGCGTGGGGAGATTTCTGGTTGCATGCTGACAGGATTTCTGCTGGGAGCTGTGCTGCTCGTTGTAGGAAGTGCCTTCTTTACCTTGGGTGCGGACATTTCCATGATGCCCATGGGTGAGGAAACCGGAGCGCATCTCGTCAAAAGCCGTAAGGTCTGGCTGATCGTGCTGATGTGCTTCATCATCGGCTGCATCATCACCATTGCAGAACCCGATCTGAAAGTGCTTGCCGATCAGGTACCCATCGTGGAATCAAATGTGCTGATCTATGCCGTTGCAGCAGGCATCGGAATTTTTCTGGCATTGTCGTTTCTGCGCATTCTGTTCCAGATACGGCTGTCGTACATACTGCTTTTCTTCTATGCTCTGATTTTCATACTTATCCTCTCGCCCCTGATCCCCAATGATTTCGTAGCCATCGCCTTTGATTCCGGCGGTGTCACCACAGGACCCATTACGGTCCCCTTCATTATGGCGCTCGGTCTGGGTCTTGCTTCCATCCGTGGCGACAAGACCGCACAGGAGGACAGCTTCGGACTGGTTGCACTTTGCTCCGTAGGCCCCATCCTTACGGTGCTGCTGCTGGGTATCATCAGCGGCACGGACGGCGTGACGGCAGGGGAACAGGAGGTGACGGAATACACCGGTATTTCCCAGCTTCTGCGTGATTTTGTGCATGCCATTCCCGAATACGCCATGGAAGTCATGGGCGCACTTCTGCCGATTCTGATTTTCTTCCTGCTCTATCAGTTCTTTGCACTCCGTCTTCCGAAGCGTACTCTTGCAAGGCTTGGCGTGGGTCTTGTGTATACAGCCCTTGGACTGACACTGTTCCTTGCAGGCGTGAATGTGGGATTCATGCCCATGGGCTTCAAGATCGGGCATGCGCTCGGTGAGAGCAGCTATGCGTGGATTCTGGTGCCGCTTGGCGCACTGATCGGTTATTTCATCGTTGCCGCAGAGCCTGCGGTGCATGTTCTCAAGGAGCAGGTGGAGGACATTACAGAGGGCGGTATTTCCGGCAAAACCATGGGCATTGCCCTTGCCATTGGTGTGTCAGTATCTGCAGGTGTATCCCTGCTGCGAGTACTGACGGGCATTCCGCTTTTGTACATTCTGCTGCCGTGCTATGCGGCAGCACTTGTGATTTCCTTTTTTGTGCCGCCCATCTACACGACGGTATCCTTTGACTCCGGCGGTGTTGCGTCGGGTCCCATGACGGCGACGTTCCTTTTGCCGCTTGCACAGGGTGCATGCGCAGCGGTCGGAGCAAATCAGCTGACAGAAGGCTTCGGCGTGGTGGCAATGGTAGCCATGACACCGCTGCTGACGATTCAGATGCTTGGTCTGATTGCAAGGCTGAAAAGCAGAACCGGAACTGCAGAGCCGAAGATCGCACTTACCGATGGCGAAATCCTTTGCTTTGCGGTGGAGTGGGAGGATTAAATTACACAAACATACCCCAAAGGAGGGAAAACCATGCAGGAGCAATATAAATTTCTTGCAGTCATTGCGGATTTCACCATGCGTGAAAAGCTTTCGCATGTGATGAACAACTACCACGCACTTCCCAAAGCGATCACGCACGGCAGCGGCTTTGCGGATTCAGAAATGCTGGAGCTTCTGGGATTTACGGAAAACCGTAAGGTCGTGGCACTGCTGACGCTGGATGCGTCGCTTGTCAGCGGATTCTACGACGAGCTTGAGCGAGAACTGAAAATTTCAGAAAAGGGCATGGGCATTGCATTCACCGTGCCGCTTTCCGCAGCAAGCGGATTCTGCGGCAAGCTCATGCAGCTGACTGCAATCAAAAACGAACAGAAAGGGGCGGAAATCATGCCGAAGAAGTTTGCATACACACACGAGCTGATCGTTTCGATCGTGACCAAGGGTGAAGCCGAGCATGTCAAGGAGGCAGCCAAGGCAAGCGGCGCCAAAGGCGGCACGATGGTGCATGGTCTGGGACTCGGCGGTGAGGAAGCCGCACGATTCCTGGGAATTTCCATTCAGGAGGAAAAGGACATTGTGCTGATCGTGGTGCATAAGGAAGAGCGTGACGAGGTCATGAAGGCAATCGTCAGTGCCTGCGGCATTGAGAGCGAGGCAAGGGGCATCTGCTTCTCCCTGCCCGTGGACAGTGCAGTTGGTTTGAGATAAGGAAAGCAGCCGTCGGCGAAATGCCGACGGCTGCTTTAGCATTTAATGAGTGGAGCATAGGGGATTCGAACCCCTGACCCCCACACTGCCAGTGTGATGCGCTCCCAGCTGCGCTAATGCCCCGTTTGTTCTATCATAACAGATTGTATCACGTTTGTCAAGAGAAATCTCCGAAAATTCCCACGCATTCCGTGTGCATGTTAACTTACCGTAGGAAATTTAACTTACATTTAACACGGGCATGCTTGACAGTTTTGGCGAATTATGTTATAATAATGAAGTTAACGTCAAAAATCTGACAAAAAGGAGAAATCACATGAGTAATGCATTATCCCTTCTGATTGACTGCGTCTGGCTGATTGCAGGCTTCTTCCTGCTGATTTACGGCGCAAATTTCTTTGTTGATGGCAGCTCAAGCGTTGCAAAGCGCCTGAAGGTACCGAGCCTGATCATTGGTCTTACAATTGTTGCAATGGGAACAAGCGCCCCCGAATGTGCGGTCAGCATCAGTGCAGCGCTTAGCGGCAGCAATGCTCTTGCCATTAGTAATGCTGTCGGTTCAAATATTATGAATCTGATGATGATTTGTGGAATTTGTGCGTTGGTGTGTCCGATGCCTGTCAAGAAATCCTCGCTTTTGCAGGAATATCCCATTTCCGTCGGTGCTGCAGCACTGCTGCTGGTGCTGGGTCTGATGGGCATGAGCGTCGGAAGAATTGAGGGTGCAATTCTCCTGCTTGTATTTGCGGCATTCCTTACATGGACAGTTCTGACGGCTCTCAAATCTCGCCAGGAATCCGAGGAGGAATATAAGATTCTTCCCATCTGGAAGTGCATCCTGTTCATCGTTGGCGGTATGGCGGCAATTGTATTCGGTGCAGACCGAGTTGTTGATTCCGCATCTTCCATTGCAGGGGCATTCGGACTTTCCGAGAACCTGATCGGTCTGACGATCGTGGCATTCGGCACAAGCCTCCCCGAGCTTGTGACTTCCATCGTTGCAGCAAAGAAAAACGAAGTAGAGATGGCTTTGGGCAATGTCATCGGTTCCAATATCTTTAATATTCTCTTTGTTCTGGGCATTTCCACAGTTATTTCTCCCCTTGCCTTCATCGGCGAGAACATTGTGGATATCGTAGCATTGATTGCGATGAGCGTTCTGGTTTGGCTGATGGCATGGCCGAAGAAGAAGCTGGGTCGTGTGCATGGTCTGATCATGGTGCTGGTTTATGCAGGCTATATGGTGTATGCGTGCATGAGATAATTTCCGGGCAAATAAACGCTCCCGAAGCTTTCAGGGCTTCGGGAGTTTTTGCATACTTGCGTCCCTTGGAAGGGAAGGCAGGAAAATCCTTGTATTGGTGGAGGATGCTGTTGATTTCCGCAGGAGAATCTGCTATAATAATAGTAAGGCGGCAAGCCAATCCAAAAAGAAATGAGGAATCCCCATGAATCCTATGAAATTTATGCAGTTCAAGCCCCTTCTGGAGCGTTTTCGTGACCGTCACCCGAAGTTCATCCAGTTTTTCGGCTATGCGGCAGGACATATCTCGGCAGGAAGCGTTCTGGAAATCACCGTGACCGACCCCGAGGGTAAGAAAATTGTGACCAACATCCGTGTGGATGAGGAGGATATCGCTCTGTTCCACCAGTTCAAGGAGATGCTGTGAGATGGAGCATGAACGGATTCTGTACATCCTTGACTATCTGACACGCTGCACGGACGAAAAACACGGTGCAACGCTTGCGGATATCGCACGGTATCTGGAAACCCACACCAACATGGGCAGGGTTTCCCCCCTCACGCTGCGTCGTGACATTGAGCGTCTGGAATGCGCCGGAAACGACGTGCGCTTCCACACGGGCGCACACAACACGAGGCAGTATTATATTCCCCAGAAGGGCTTTACGTTCAACGAAATCCGCTTTCTGGTCGATACCGTCAGCATCAATAAATTCATCTCCCCTGCACAGAAGCGCAAACTGATACACAAATTTGAGGTACTCTGCTCCGAAGCGCAGGTGCGCCAGCTCATCAGCCGTGTAACACTTACGGGCAGAGAAACGCCCTCCTACGACCTTCTGGAGAATCTGGAAAAGGTGCATGCGCTCATTTCCGAGCGCAGGAAAATCAATTTTGAGTACGGAAAATCGGATCTGAACGGAAATCTTGTCTACTACCGCAAGGACAGGGAGATGATTCCCTGCAAGGTGGTGTTTTTCAATGACCGCTTCTACCTCAAATGCGTGAACGAAGCCTCGGGCGACACACGCACCTACCGCATTGACCGCATGCGGCGCATCCGCAGCGGCGAGAACGTGCGCAGGCTGCCGCAGCTTCCGAAGGCGGAGGGTGCGGTGCTGGATATGTTTGAGCCGGAATGCTTCAAGGTGGTGAAATTCCGTGTGCGGCGTGTGCTCCTCGATGACATGCTCGAAACGCTCGGACAGTTCGCAAGAGCCGAGGATGACCCTGAGCATCCCGACTGCGTCATTGTGTCGGCAAACATCGGCATCAGCGGTAATTTCTACCGCTGGGTGATGAAATACGGTGAAAATGCGGAAATTCTCAGTCCTCCCGATGTCCGCAGCAGAATGCGTGAGCTGCTTTTGCAGGTGCTTGAAAAATACGGGAAATAATTTTTTAGTTGCGCAAAAACTGAACAGCTGATACAGTATACTATAATCATGATACAGGGAACCCCCCACGCCCGACCGAAAAGAAGGAGCTGCGGCGGCGTTCTGCCGCTGCAAAGTTCCCACGGTCTGCTGAAAGAAAGGTGACGTATGATGATGATGGTAGTACTGGTTCGTTATTTGCTGTTCGGTCTGTTTTTATATTTCTGTGGCAGGCTTTTTTACAATATCCTGACGGAGTATATTTTCAATCCTGCACTCTACAGGAAGGAGTCGTGTGAAATTCAGCACACACAGACGGCTGCTTATCAGAAAAAAGCAGGCTGATGTCCCCCTTGCCTTCCCCTTGAACGATACATGAAAAGTGAGGTGTTTTTATGAAATTCCTGCATCTTGCCGACCTCCACATCGGCAAACGCCTGCATGAATATTCGCTGCTTTCCGACCAGAGCGTGGTGCTTGCACAGGCACTTGCACTTGCAAAGGAAGAAGCCTGCGACTTCGTTGTCATTGCAGGCGATGTCTACGACAGGGCTGCGCCCTCGGTCGAGGCAATGCAGCTGTTCGACTGTTTTCTGACGGAGCTTTGCGCCGCCGGAATTCCGTCGTACATCATCAGCGGAAACCACGATGCGGCAGGGAGAATTTCCTATTTTTCGGAGCTTCTCGAACACAGCGGCGTGCATGTTTCCGCACCCTTTGATGGAACGCTCCAGACGCTCCCATCCCCCGACGGCACGGCGGACATCCATCTGCTGCCGTTTCTGCGCCCCGTGGATGTGCGGAAATTCTACCCCGATGCCGGAATTTCCACCTATGAGGATGCTGTGCGCACGGTGCTGGAACATTCCCCCATCGACAAGGAACGTTTGAACATCCTCGTTGCCCACCAGTTCATCACGGGCGGCAGCACCTGCGATTCAGAAGAATTCGCCATCGGCGGACTCGACAACATCGGCGCAGAAATCTTTGCGGATTTCGATTATGTGGCGCTCGGGCATCTCCATCAGCCCCAGTCCTGCGGCCGGAATACCATCCGTTATGCAGGCTCTCCCCTCAAATACTCTATCTCCGAGGAAACGCAGCGCAAGAGCTTCCTTCTTGTGGAAATAGAGGGTAAGGATGCGTTCAGCTTCAGACAGATTCCCGTAAAACTTCCCCACGATGTCCGCACGGTGCGGGGAACCTTTGAGGAACTGCAAAGCTCCCCCTACACGGAGGATTATGTGCGTGCGGTGCTGACGGATGAAATTGTTCCGCCCGATGCAAGACTTGCGCTGCGGACGAATTTCCCGAATATGCTCAAATTCAGCGTGGAAAATTCCAGAACGTCCTATGAAATTACAGTTGCGGCAGAGGAATCCTTTGAGGACAAGACGCCGCTGGAGCTGTTTGCGGATTTCTACGCATTTCAAAATAACGGTGTATGCCCCGATGAAGCGCAGCTTGAAATTGTGCGGCGTATCTTTGCGGAACTGGAGGTGGAGGAAATATGAAACCTTTAAAGCTTGTCATGGCTGCGTTCGGGCCGTTTGCGGAAGAAACGGTCATTGATTTCGAAGCTCTTGGTACGGACGGCATCTTCCTGATTACGGGCGATACGGGCGCAGGCAAAACCACCATCTTTGACGCAATTTCCTTTGCGCTCTATGGCGAAGCGTCGGGCGGCAAGGCAAGACGTAACGTGAAGAATTTCCGTTCCGATTATGTGGGGCTGGAAGGCGATACCTATGTGAAGCTGGAATTCGAGCAGCACGGAAAACGCTATGAGGTGGAACGCTCCCCCGAATACGAACGCCTTGCAAAGCGTGGGGATGGCGTGGTAAAATCCACGGCATCCGCCCATCTGCTTGATTCCGACGGTGAGGTGCTTGCAAGACGTCCCGAGGAAGTCACAAAATACATCGTGCAGCTTCTGGGGCTGACCCGTGAGCAGTTTTCACAGACGGTGATGATTGCACAGGGGGATTTCCAGAAGATCATCGCCGCAAAGAGCGATGACCGCAAGAAGATTTTTCAGCAGCTGTTCGATACATTCCTCTTCGAGCGTTTCCAGAATCGGCTGCGTGAGAAGAATGCACAGCTTGAACAGCAGTCCGAACGCCTTCTGGAGCTGATGCTTTCGGATATGCGCCGTGGGCGGTGCGAGGGTCTTGAAGCCATGGATGTGCAGGATGCAGGCAATGCGGCAGCATATCTCGAAATACTGACCGCCTGCACGGAGGAATATGCCCGACAGCTCACGCAGCAGCAGGCGCTTGCAAAGGATGCGCAGGCGCAGCAGGAAATCCTGACAAAGCAGCTTATCAGCGGCACGGAAGGCAATCGACTGCTTGCGGAGCTTGAAAACAAGCATCGTGAACTTGCGCTGCTGCGGGCGCAGCAGGATGAAATGGCGGCGTTGGAGCAGGAATTTGCGCAGGCTCGCAGGGCGGCGCAGATCACCCCGATTTCACAGCAGCTTTCAGAGCAGCAGAAACGCAGAAGCGACAAGTTTACCGAATGCAGGATGCTCTCGGAGGGCATTGCATTGCAGGAGGAAGCATTACATATTGCAGAAAGCCGCCTTGCACAGGCGGATGCGGATGCACAGGCACTTGACGGACTGCGCAGCCGTTTTGCACAGCTCAAGGGCGCAGAGGCGCATTATGCAAAACTTTCGGCATACCGTAACCGCTATGCGGAGAAAGCTGCAAGACTCAATGAAATGAGCTTTGAGAGCGAAACGGCGCATGCGGCGCATCGTGCAAAGCTGAACGCCTATCTGCTCGGACAGGCAGGCATTCTTGCCGCTTCCCTGCAGGAGGGAATGCCCTGCCCCGTGTGCGGTTCGGCAGAGCATCCGAAGCCTGCAAAGCTTCCGACGGGAACGCCCACGGAGGAGGAAGTGCAGGCTGCACAGAAGCATGCCGACAGACTTGCGGCGGCGTTGCAGCGGCAGTCGGCGGAATGCGCAGAGCTGCGTGCGAAAATCACGCAGATCGAAGAAGATCCCATCGTTTCGGCAATGACTGCCGAGGAGCATGCATGGGAGCTTTCGCAGATGGAACGTGAGATCCGCCGCATTGAAACAGAACAGAAATCGGCGCAGGATGCCTTCCATCGGGAGGGACTGAAACACGAAAAACTGCGCACGCACATGCTTGCACTCGAACGGGAGCTTGCACAGCATGAAACGGACATTGCACGTCTGGAGCATGCGTTTGCTGCGGCTCTGGCGGATGCGGCGTTTGCGGATGCGGCGGAATTTGAAGCCGCAAAGCGCAGCACGGCGCAGCTGGCGGCGATGGAACGCACGCTTGGCGATTATCACAAGAAATGCACGGCAGCACAGGCTGCCGCAGAGGAACTGGAACTGCGTGCGCAGGGCGTGGAGATGGCGGATATTGCGGCACTGGAAATCGCCAAGGCACAGGCGCAGGAGCGATGCAATGCGCTTGCATCAGAAGTACGGCGGCTGCACACGACGTGCGAAATTAACAGCGAGGTTTGTGAATCCCTCCAAAAGCTCCTTGCCTCGCAGAAAAAGCTGCGAAGCGAGTGGGGCGTGATTTCCGACCTCTACAAGACCGTCAGCGGGCAGCAGGGCGGCGGCAAGGCAAAGCTGCGCTTTGAAGCCTATGTGCAGCAGTATTATTTCCGTCGGGTGGTGGCAAGTGCCAACAGACGGCTCAGACTTCTGACGCAGGATACTTTCGTTCTGCGCTGCCGGGAGGATGCAAAGAACCTCAGGGAGCAGTCGGGGCTTGATTTAGAGGTGCTTGACCGCAACACGGGGCAGTGGCGTGATGTCAGCACGCTTTCGGGGGGAGAATCCTTCATGGCGTCACTCTCCCTTGCACTGGGACTTTCGGACGTGGTACAGGATGGCTGCGGCGGCATTCAGCTTGATGCCATGTTCATTGATGAGGGCTTCGGCACGCTCGATGAACAGTCCCTGCAGCAGGCAATCGCCCTGCTTGATAAGCTTTCATGCGGCAAACGGATGATCGGCATCATCTCCCACGTCGGTGCGCTGCGGCAGAGAATTGATCGCAAAATCGTCGTATCCAAGACTTCCTGCGGAAGTGCTGCGGAGATTGTGAAATAGGCGAAGGGACAACCCTTCGCCCTTTTCATGCCGTCGCCCCTTCGTAGTTTTTGCAATATCCCGTCCCCATTTTCGATATACAAAATGCAATCCAATCGGAAAATTATACAACTCGAGCGATTCTGATTTATTGGGTCTGCACAAAAAACTGACGGATATGGAGAAAAACATTTACTTTCTTTGGCGAATATGCTATGCTATATGTATAAAGAATCGTCCGAAATCAAAACAATCACAGGAGATGGTAGTATGGTCAAGAAAATGAAAACAGTGTACAGGCAGGTAGTTTCCGTACTGGCGGCACTGGCAATGGTGCTTTGTCAGGGGCTCGCCTTGCCGGAAACGCAGGTTTCTGCGGCAGGGACGGATATTTACGTCGGCTATCCGCAGAAAAGCAACAACTACAGCACCGTCACGCAGGCGCTTGAAGCCTGCAAAAGCATCAATCCGACAAGCGAAGCAAACCGCATCACGGTGCATATTGCCCCCGGCACCTACCGTGAGCAGATTCTGGTCACAACCCCCTATGTGACCTTCATCAATGATGAGCCGCAGAATGGTGATGCCGTGCTGACGTGGTATTACGGCATCGGCTACAAGTATTACAGTGTCGGCAGTGACGGACGCTACAGTGCCGCAAATGCGGTGTCGAAATCCGCAAAGGCGGAGCCTACCCAGCGCTGGGGCGGCACCGTGCAGCTGATCAAGGGTGCGGATTATTTCAGAGCAGAGGACATCGTCTTTGAAAATTCCTTCAACCGCTACGTCACACAGGAGGAAATCGCCGACGGCGTGGAACCCTCCGGCAGTCAGTCCATCACATTCAACAGAACTGCATGGGGTGCGGATGTCCGCAGCAAGGCGGCAACCGAGCGTGGCGCTGCACTGACGATTGACGCAAACAATGCGGAATTTCTCAACTGCCGTTTCCTCGGCAGTCAGGATACGCTCTACACGGGCGGCAACGCAGGCTATTTCCGAAAGTGTAAGATTGAGGGCAATACCGACTACATTTTTGGCAGCGGTGATTATGTGTTCGATTCCTGCGAGCTGCATTTCTTCGGCTACAGCAGCAGTGCCGCAGGCGGCTACATCACAGCGGCAAGACAGCAGGAAAAGGGTTATCTGTTCTACAATTGCAACATCACAGGAAATTCCCAGCAAGCGGTATCTCCGGGATTCCTCGGCAGACCGTGGCGTGATACGGCAAAGGTCATGTTCCTCAACACCACCATCCAGAACGGCAATCTCATCAGAGCCGAGGGCTGGACGAGCATGAGCGGCGTGGAACCCACACAGGCAACCTTCAAGGAATATGGTACAAAGTTTGCAGATGGCACTTATTTGGATCTTTCACCCAGAAAAGGCATCGTCCTGTCTGCCTCCGATGCGGCAAGCGTGACCATGGAGAGCTATCTCAGCGGCTGGACACCGGTATTCTTCAAGAAGGATTCCTACGGCAGCAGCACCGGAAATAACAGCGGCAATGACAACAACAATAACACCGGTGCAGTATCGGATGCCATTACACTGTGCGGCGGCTGGTTTGAAACGGCATTTGCAGAATGGGACAGCAGCAAGATCGGCGGTAATGTGACGGTTTCTTATAAAGAACATTCCGCATCCGAGTACACGAAGGCGGATGCCGAGCTGATCCGTGGCACGAGAGTGGACATTCCGGGACTCAAGGGCAACACTGCCTATGATGTGAAAATCGCAGGCTCCGCAGGTACTGCCGAATGCACCGTCACCACCATGGCATATGACAGAAGCGGCTATGCCCACTGGAACCAGTCAGCAGGCGTTGGAGCCTACAACAATGACGGGACACCGAAATCCGGTGCAGCCATCATTTACGTCACCGACCAGAACAAGGACACGGTATCCTACGGCGGAAAAACGGGTCTGTATAATATCCTGTACAGCGCAAAGCCGCAGAATCTGATCATCCGCATTATTGGTGCAGTCAATGTTCCGGCAGGCGCAAGAGCAAACGACGGTTCCAACAACGACGGCTCCCACATGCTGTATCTGCAGAACGGTGCAAATGTGACCATCGAGGGCATCGGTTATGATGCGCATCTGGTAAGATGGGGCTTTGAAATCAAGCGTTCGAACAATATCGAAGTCAGAAACCTCTATTTCAACGAATATCCCGATGATGCCATCGGCATGACAGGTTCGAGCGACAATATGACAAATCATGTCTGGATCCACAACAACAGTTTCGGCGCAGGCAAAAATGAATTCGCAGGCAACGGCACAGTGGATGATGACAAGGCACACGGCGACGGCACAACGGATCTGAAGTGGACGGAATATGTGACCGTTTCCTACAACCATTACATGGGCTGCCACAAGACCGCCCTTGTCGGCGGCGGCACAAGCCACCTGCAGGACTGGATCACCTACCACCACAACTGGTTTGACGGTACGGCATCGAGAAATCCCCGTGCAAGACGTGCGCATGTCCATGTGTACAACAATTATTTCAAGGGCAACACCGATTACGGCATCGGCGCATCCTACAATTCCAAGATCTTCTCTGAGGCAAACTATTTTGAGGGTGTCAAGCTTCCGCTGAATACGACTGCAATGGGATCCGACCAGTACAGCGGTACGATCAAATCCTACAACGACAAGCTCGTGAACTGTTCGGGAAATTCCATCTACACCAAGGTCAACTCCCGTATGGATACCGCCTATATCAACAACCTTGTCGGCGGCGGCGAGGGCTATGACAATTTCGATATCGACGCATCCAAGATCTATCTGAATCAGTACACCGCACAGTCCCCCGATGACGCAAAGGCAAGCGTCATGGCGTATTCCGGCAGAATGCAGCGCATGGAATACAATGGCGGCACAGTTGTACCCCCCACGGATAATCCGCAGAACCCCGACACACCCGATGTTCCCGACACACCCGATGTTCCGTCAGGTGCGGATTACATCCTCAATGCAGGTGATGTTTCCACAGGAAGCTTCAGCAGCGACGTGAAGGTCAACAGCGTGTACACCATCAAGGCAAATGCGGCGGATGCCGTGACCGTTGCAGAGAACAGCTACACCACAGCCGACGGCAGTCTGACCATCAGCAAGAGATTGTTCCTCGGCGGAAAGGGCGATACGGCGAACCGTTCCGTTCAGATCACAGTTCCCAATGGCGGTACGATCAAGGCATATATGATGTCCTCGAATGCGACCACGCCGAGAACCGTGAATCTCCTCGATGCCTCCGGCAATGCGGTGGATACCGCTGAAAACGTGGTAGGATCGGCACTGAATTCCTATACGTTGGATATTCCCTCCGGCGGCACCTATTACCTCGCATCCGCAGGCAGCGGACTGTACGTGTTCTATGTGCAGTACACGCCCTCCTCCACACCCGATGTACCGACAACCCCTGTGATTGTGGGAGATATCTCCATGGATGGCGTGGTCAATGCCTTCGACCTTGCATTTCTCAAGCGTGACGTGAGCAGGAATGCAGCAGCAACCAAAACCAGCGATATCAACGGTGACGGTGTTCTGAACGCAGAGGATGTGGCACTCCTCACGAATTTCATTCTCAATCGGTAAAAAAACTGACCCCATGCAGATGCATGGGGTCTTTGAATTTTATACCGGAAGCTCATCCAGAATCTTTACAATATACTTGAGTATCGCCAGAGAATCCGCCGCCGTGGGCTTTCCGTCCTTGTCCACATCCGCATTGAGAATACCCTGCTCCGAAAGCTTTTCAGAACCGAGCAGCGCCCTGTTGAGGATGATGACATCCAGAATATCCACTGCACCGCTGACATCCGCATCGCCGTACAGCACATCCTTATTGTCTGTATCGGGTTCCGGTACGCCGTCACGCTTAGGCTCCTCGCCCCAGACAAGCTCACCGTCCACATAAACCGGAATACGCTCAGTCAGCAGCAGCGTATTCTCGCTCAGCTCCAGCCCCTCACGGCTGTAGTCGTCCGTCGGATCCCAGTTGGTCTTGAATTTCTCATCCATTTCCGCAATCAGACCGAAGTGGAACACACGCTTGCCGTAGAATACACAGCCTTCCCAGCTGATTTCCACATAATAGGTGCCGTTGTCATCCCACTTGATGGGTTCTGAAATCGTCGCAAAGGATTCGCCGTTTGTGTTGGCGTTTTCCTCGTCATAGAAAATATCCACCACAATGTCGTCAATTGTCTGGTTTGCAGCCGCAAGCTCGCTGACGTTGAAGAAATAGCGGCACTTGATGTCATCCACATAATGCGGCGGCAGGAAGGTGTCGTTGTAAACCTTGACCTCCACCTGTGAACGTGCGCTGTTTTCCTGCACAACACGGGCTTCAAGGTAGTATTCACGGATCTCGCCCTTCATTTCCTCCTCGGGAATCGGCAGCGCAGGATCAATTTCATGTCCTGCTTCCTTGCCATAATAAGTGTACAGACCTGCGCATGCACCGACAAAGCCTGCGTTGTAGTCCACTGCAACCTCGTTGTAAATATAGTCATTCGTGTCGTCCACATGGTAGTCGTCACTGTCGGGACCGCCTACCAGTGCGCCCCAGAGTACATGCACCTGATCGACGGGATCCAGTGCGCTCAGTGCCTTCGAACCATGGGATGCACGGTGATGCGGATGGCATGCGCCGTTTTCAAGGTCATAGCCGACAATGTAGGCACGTCCCATGGGATTGTTGCCCATGATGTATTCCATCTGTCCCTTTGACCAGTCCGCAAAGGTCATATCACCCGTTTCCTTTGCATACACCAGTGCGCACAGCTGCGCTGCGGTGTCATATCGTGCGGAACCGTATTCATTCAGCATTGAAAATCCCGCAGGCGTCTTTGCAAGCCATGCACCGTCCGTTGTCGGGAGATCCGCAATTTCCTCCGCAGTGATCGTCGTGTTCCAGAGTGTGTCGTCGGGTCCGAAATACTTGTGCTCCGTCACCGGAACCTCAAATACCTGATTTTCCGCATCCTCTGCCTTCATGCCCGACCAGTATTCCAGATTCCAGCGGAAAATATACCAGTCACGACTGGTATTGGTAATGGGCGCAAGCTTTGCAAATACGCCGCCCCAGACCGTATCCCAGCAGTGCACCCAGATGTTCTGCCAGCAGTTGCCTGTGTCCGAAATGATTCTCTTGAAATAGCCCGTGTAGGGATGTGCGCCCATGTCGCCCGTTACTGTTTCATCCACGGCAATGATATCCTCGATGTAATCCCAGTTTTCCGTGCATTCGTACAGCCATACCGCAGCCCATGCCAGCTCGTCATAGTCATAGTTGGAGGTGTAGAAGCCGCCGTCATAGCCAAGGCTTGTGACCTTGTTGCCCTCCGTTTCGGAGTGCGTCTTTACCGCAAATTCATACAGCTTGATCGCAGCATTGAGCGATTCCTCCGCATACTCAGGCTCGGTATCCTTGAAGTTGAGATAGTTCACCGCAAGGGATGCCGCAACGCCTGCGCACATGTCGGATGCAGGGGTGTCCACTGTTGCAAAATAGGCAGGTCTTGCAAAATCCAGAAGCTGCTCGCCCTGCAGCTCCGGAGCGATCCAGTAGTTGTGGTCGATGTTGCCCTCGCCTACCTGATAGCAGAATGCCAGAACATCGCCGTTTTCATCGAAGTACAGGCACTTGAGGTAGTAGTCGTTCATCCAGTGCAGGATGTCCTCGATGTGCCACTGCAGCCCTGCGTCAATGTAGGCGTCACGGAATTCATAATACCCCCAGCCCACGGTGGATGCCGCATAGCTGCCCGGCAGACAGAATTTCACATGGTCGCCTGCGTCATGCATGCCGCCTGCAACGTCGATCGTTCCGTCACCGTCGGGGTCGAGGATGTCCCGATGCTCGTCAATGAATTCCTCCGAAAGATTGGTACCCTTGTAGTCCTCTCCCATTGGAATCAGCGGCACCGCCGCATCCTCCACATGGCAGTCGCCACGCCAGTCGAGATTTCCGCCCGTAATGCCCGGACCGCATTTGTTGGCGTCGTAGAAATACATCGACAGCTGCAGGGCCTTTGCAAAGTTGATCTCCGCATCCGTCTTTGACGGACCCAGAACGATCGGCTCCTTTTCTGTTTCCGTTTCGTCCGCTGCTGTAACGGACCCCGTCGCCGTCACAAGCATTGCCGCACATGTCAGTGCGGACAGCATGCGCCTGAGAAATTTTTTCTTCATTTTACAACCTCTTTTCTATAATTTTTCCCCCGTTTATTACTACCAGTTATAGGTATATTCTATGCGAAAACTCGAAAAAAGTCAAGCATTTTTGGCGATATTTTCCCCATTATGGTAAATTTACACAATTATACGCCCCTGCGACCTTTAAAACTTGCCGTAAATGAATGAATAAATTGAAAACCGCAGCTGCAAAACGATCAATTCACAGAAAGTTCACCGAAAAAAGATAGATTGATAAAAAAATACTGTACAAATCTGCAAAAACGTTTCTAATTTTCTGCGTATTTGTGCAATACCTCCAAAAAGTAAGTGGTACTTTGTGACGGTTTGCACCCTATCCACAAAATTTCTCTGTTCATAATTCTGAAATCTGGAGTTCATTATTTAGTAATCATTTTTTGTGAAAATACTGTATAATTAAGATATGAAGCTTTAATTTCTTTGTGAAAAACATCGAAACCGCTTCTGTTGCACGGTGATTACCGCATCCGGAAAGAGAGGGGAATGCGGTAAATTATGAATTTTTTTAGAAAGGCGTGTTACTTATGGTAAAGAGGAAAGCAAACAGAATCAAAGCTGCGATTGCTGCCGGCGTATTTGCCGTATCCGCATTTGCAGTACCGGCTCCGGTCAACTTCGCTCCGAAGGAGGTACCGATCACAGCATCCGCAGCATCTGACGATTACGCAAAGCTTCTGCAGTACTCCCTGTACTTCTATGATGCAAACATGTGCGGTACTCAGGTGGATGAAAAGTGCGCACTCGACTGGAGAGGCGACTGCCACACGGGTGACGAGGCAATAGGCGGCTTCCATGACGCAGGTGACCATGCAATGTTCGGTCAGCCGCAGGGCTACACAGCAGCTACTCTTGGTTGGAGCTACTATGAATTCAAGGATTCCTTCAACAAGACCGGTCAGGGTGGACATCTGAAGGTGATTACCGATTATTTCTGCGACTTCTTCAGGGCATCTACAAAGCTTGACGGCAGCGGCAACGTTACAAACTTCTGCTACCAGAAGGGTGACGGTGACGAGGATCATGCTTACTGGGGTCCGCCTGAGAAGCAGAGCAACAACCGCAGACAGTTCTGGACCAGCAACAGTGCAAGTGACATTGCAGCTGACTATGCAGCAGCTCTGGCAATCAACTACATTAACTTCGGCAATACAGAGGACCTGAAGTACGCAAAGGCTCTCTATAATTTCTCCACAAAGTACAATTCTATCGCAACTGACGGCCCGAACGGCTTCTACAAGAGCAGCAGCTGTCAGGATGAGCAGGCTTGGGCAGCAGGCTGGCTGTATCTGGCTACAAAGGAAGACAGATATAAGAACGACTGTGCAAGCAAGCAGCAGCAGTACATCGGCTGGGTTCACGGCTGGGAAAACAAGGGCCTGGGCGCAGCAATCGTTAACGCATACATCACCAATGACTGGGGCAAGGTAAACAGCTACATCGGTGGTCAGTGTACAAATCCGAATGCTTATTTCTGCATGGACAAGTGGGGCAGTGCAAGACTGAACACCACAATGCAGCTCTGTGCTCTGGTAGCTTCCAAGCACTCCAACGCTGACTACACCAACTGGTGCAAGGGTCAGATGAACTACATCCTCGGCGACAACCCCGCAAGAACCTGCTTCGTAGTAGGCTTTGCAAATAACTCCGCAAAGAATCCTCACCACAGAGCAGCTTCCGGCTACAACAGCTATGGCGAGCTGGGCAATAATACCACAGTTGGTCCGAACGCCAAGGTTCTGGTCGGCGCACTGGTAGGTGGTCCCTCCGATGCAGGCGGCACATATCAGGACAACATCAATGACTACGTTTGCAACGAGGTTGCAATCGACTACAACGCAGGTTTCGTAGGCGCAGCAGCAGGTCTGTACGCTCTCACAGGCACTGGTTCCACTGTAACCAGCATTCCCGGCGTTAAGAAGATCTACAGCGGCAGCACACCCGGTGAGCCCCAGCAGACAGAGCCCCAGCAGACAACCCCCCCGCAGCAGACTGAGCCGCAGCATACTCCTGGGCCTCAGCAGACAACCAAGCCCCAGGATACACCTTCCACAGGCGGCTACAAGCTGGATGTCAACACAAGCTACACCTATAACAGACTGACCGAGAAGATGATCGGCTTCCCGTGGGAAGACTTCGGTATTCCGACTGGCGAAAAGCCTGTTAAGGTTGAGGTAAATATTTCCACATCCGCTGACAAGATCGGTACATGGCAGGGTGCGTTCGGCTCCTCCACAAGCGTGGATCCCGATTACTGGACGCAGAGCGAGGATATGGAAGAATTCATCTCCGGCACATCCGGCAAGATCACATGGGAACTCGATTCCGCTACTTCCGAGATCATCCAGACACAGTACGGCGGTCAGCTGAAGGTTGGCTTCTGGTGGATAGACTGCAACAAGTTCAACATCGACTCCATCGTGGTTTATACAAACGGTTCCGGCAGCGGCCAGACCACAACAAAGCCCACAACACAGACAACTAAGGCAACTACCAAGGAAACCACAACTACCACAAAGACCACCACAAAGCCGCAGGATACACCTTCCGGCAATGTGAAGTACGGCGATGCAAATGAGGACAGCAAGGTGGACATCCTCGACGTTATCGTAGTAAACAAGTCCCTGCTCGGCGCAATGTCCCTGAGCAACCAGGGCAAGCTCAATGCTGACGTCAACAAGAACAACAAGCCCGACAGCGACGACGCTCTTCAGATCCTCAAGCATGTTGTTGGTCTGATCAAGTCCCTCGGCTAAGCGATTTACAAGAATTTTCAGAAGCCCCGCAGCGAAAGCTGCGGGGCTTTTTGCGTCACTTGCGAAAAGAGGGGAGAAGTCGGAGAAAACCGCTTGCAATTACGGAGAAAATATGCTATACTGAAATAGATAGGAACTGTCCGTTGGCAGTTCCGCAAATCGTGACAAAATGACAAACGGAGGTATGAAACATGTTATCCGATATCGAGATCGCACAGGCTGCGCAAATGAAACCCATCGTTGAAATCGCCGAGGGACTCGGCATTTCCCCCGAGGATATCGAACCCTATGGTCACTACAAGGCAAAGGTGACCGAAAAGCTTTATGCAAAGACTGCATGCCGTCCCGACGGCAAGCTCATTCTTGTAACTGCCATCAACCCTACACCCGCAGGTGAGGGCAAAACCACCGTCAGCGTGGGACTTGCACAGGCAATGGCAAAAATCGGCAAAAAAGCAATGCTTGCCCTGCGTGAGCCTTCCCTCGGCCCCGTGTTCGGCATCAAGGGCGGTGCCGCAGGCGGCGGCTATTCACAGGTAGTCCCGATGGAGGACATCAACCTGCATTTCACCGGCGACATCCATGCGATGACCGCTGCAAATAACCTCCTCTGCGCACTTCTGGACAATCATCTCCAGCAGGGCAACGAGCTGCAGATCGACACACGCCGCATCATGTTCAAGAGATGCATGGATATGAACGACAGAGCACTGCGCAATGTCGTTGTCGGCATGGGCGGAAAGCTCAACGGCGTGCCGAGAGAGGATGGCTTCCAGATTACAGTTGCATCCGAAGTTATGGCAATTCTCTGCCTTGCAACTGATCTTGCCGACCTTAAGAAGCGTCTGGGCAATATTCTGGTTGCCTACAATACCAAGGGCGAGCCTGTGTATGCAAAGGATCTGCAGGCGCACGGTGCGATGACAGCGCTGCTGAAGGATGCGCTCAAGCCCAATCTCGTGCAGACACTTGAGCATACCCCCGTTCTGATTCACGGCGGTCCGTTTGCGAATATCGCACACGGCTGCAACTCCATCCGTGCAACCAAGCTTGCGCTGAAGCTTGGCGATTACTGCATTACCGAGGCAGGCTTTGGCTCGGATCTGGGTGCGGAGAAATTCTTTGATATCAAGTGCCGTTACGGCGGACTCAAGCCCTCCTGCGTTGTTATGGTAGCCACCATCCGTGCGCTTAAGTACAACGGGGGCGTTGAGAGAGCAGACCTGACAACACCCGATGTGGATGCCCTCAAGCGTGGTATCGTGAACCTAAGAACCCACATTGAGAACATGTTTAAGTACCATGTCCCGGTAGTTGTGGCAATCAACCGCTTCCATACCGACAGCGACGAGGAACTGGCATTTGTTGCAGAATACTGCAAGAAGCTGGGCGTGGAAACCTCCATGTGCGAAATCTTCGCCAAGGGCGGCGAGGGCGGCACTGACCTTGCGACCAAGGTTTGCGAAACCATCGAAATGTGCGAGGGCAGCGAGGAAGGCTTCCGTGTGCTGTATAAAAACGAGCTTTCCATCTCCAAGAAGGTGGAAACCATCGCAAAGGAAATTTACCGTGCAAACGGCGTGAAGTTCCTGCCGGCTGCTGCAAAGGCACTCAAGGAAATCGAGGATATGGGCTACGGCGAGCTGCCCGTTTGTATTGCTAAGACGCAGTATTCGCTGTCCGATGATCCCAAGCTCCTGGGCTGTCCGGAGGATTTCACCATTACCGTGCGTGATGTGCGTCTGTCCGCAGGTGCAGGCTTTGTCGTGGTTCTGACAGGCGACATCATGACCATGCCCGGACTTCCCAAGGCACCTGCCGCATTCAAGATCGACTGCGACAATGACGGCAACATCAGCGGTCTGTTCTGATGACGAAACTCACATACATCACCCATTCCCCCGAAGAAACCATCGCACTTGCCGAGAAGATCGGCGCAAAGCTGAAGGCAGGCGATGTGATCGCTTATCTTGGGGATCTGGGCGCAGGAAAAACCACATTTACAAGAGGACTTGCCAAGGGCATGGGACTTTCCGACCTTGTCACCTCCCCGACCTTTGCGCTGGTGCATACCTACGGCAGTGAGGAAAGAATGCTCTGCCATTTCGATATGTACCGCATTTCGGGCGAGGAGGAGCTGGAAACCACGGGCTTTTACGACTACCCGATGGAGGAATGCGTCTTTGCCATTGAATGGTCGGAGAATATTATTTCCGCATTGCCCGAGAAGCACATCCGCATTTCGATGGAGCATCTGGGCGATGAGGAGAGAAGAATTACGATAGAAGGAGATGAACGCTTTGCGGATATTGGGACTTGATACCTCGGGAAAAACTGCATCCGTGGCAATTCTGGACACGGAATCGGGAATCCTGTTCGGTGAGCATACCATCTACACAAGCCGCACGCATTCGCAGGTGATCCTTCCCCTTTGCAAGAAGCTGCTCGAAGAATGCCGCATGACCCCACAGGATGTGGACTGCTATGCAGTTGCAGTCGGCCCCGGTTCCTATACGGGACTGCGCATCGGCATTGCGGCGGTGCAGGGCATGGCGATGGTGCATGACACCCCCTGTGTGGGCGTTTCCACACTGGAAGCTATGGCAAGCCGTATCTATGGCGCACCGCAGATTCTGTCACTGATGCACGCAAGGGCGGATCTGTTCTACTGTGCATGGTTCTCCTATATTTATTCCATGAGCGATGCCCCCCGTGGCGTGGAACGCATGATTCCCGATGAGTTACAGACAGCTGCGGAAATCGCCGAGGTCGTTCACCGCATGGAGGAACCAGTTATCCTCGTCGGTGACGGTGCGGAAGAATTTCTGAAGCAGTATACTGCGATCAGTAATCACCCCACGGATAAGCTGCACATTGCACCGCCCATGCTAAGACTTCAGTCAGCAGCGGGTGTCTGCCATTGTGCGGCATTCAAGGAAAAACTAACGCCGCAGGAACTGACTGCATCGTATTTGCAGGCAGTTCAGGTGCAGAAGGCAGCGGGTTGCCGCTGAAGAGCGGCAGCAAAGGGGCACAGCCCCCATAAAAACAACAAGAAAGGTTGTAGAATTATGATCGCAATCGGATGCGACCACGCAGCATGTGGTCTGAAAAACGCTGTCAAGGCGTATCTTGACGAAAAGAATATCCCCTATATCGACTGCGGAACGGAAGCAGGCGTTCCCTGCGATTATCCCGATATGGCGGCAAAGGTTTGTGCCAAGGTAACAGGGGGCGAAGCGGAAAAGGCAATTCTGCTGTGCGGCACCGGCATCGGCATGAGCATGGCTGCCAATAAGATCAAGGGCATCCGTGCAGCCTGCGCAAGCGACTGCTTCTCGGTAAAGTTCACCCGACTCCACAACGACGCAAACGTCCTGTGCATGGGCGAGCGTGTGGTAGGTCAGGGACTTGCACTTGAGCTTGTGGAGCTGTTCCTGAATACCGGCTTTGAGGGCGGCAGACACCAGCGCAGAGTGGATCTGATCACTGCACTGGAGCAGAACTGATTCTGCAAGAAATAAACACATATCTCATGAAACGGAGGAAAAGAAAATGGCAAATCTGCATATTATCGACCATCCGCTGATTCAGCATAAAATCTCGCTGATGCGTGATAAGAACACAGGAACCAAGGAATTTCGTGAGCTGGTTTCGGAAACCGCAATGCTCATCTGCTATGAGGCGACCCGTGATCTGCCGCTGAAGGAGATCGAAATGGAAACACCCCTTTGCATGGCAAGAACCAAGATCGTATCCGGCAGAAAGCTTGCTTTTGTGCCGCTGCTGCGTGCAGGACTTGGTATGATCGACGGCGTGACCTCTCTCGTGCCTGCGGCAAAGATCGGACATATCGGCATGTTCCGTGATCCCGAAACGCACGAGCCTGTGAAGTACTATGCAAAGCTGCCCGAGGATATCGCAGAGCGTGATGTCATCATCGTTGATCCCATGCTCGCAACGGGCAATACCGCATGTGCAGCCATTGACGAGCTGAAGGCTCTGGGCGTGAAGAACATCAAGTTCATGTGCATCATCAGCTCCCCCGAGGGTGCCGACAACATGATGCAGACGCATCCCGATGTGGATATCTACTGCGGCGTGATGGATGAACGCCTCAACGATGACAAGTACATCGTTCCGGGTCTTGGCGATGCCGGCGACAGAATTTTTGGTACAAAGTAATGGAGAAATATCTCAACCCCATCCATGTCAATGGTCACGACATCAACGTGTTCGGCGCAGGCAGGGGAAATAAGACCATCGTGTTTCTCGCAGGTGCAGGCGTCACTGCTCCTGCGCTGGAATACAAGTCTCTGTGGAAAAAACTCACGGATACGTTCCGCATTGCCATTGTGGAAAAGGCTGGTTATGGCTACAGTCAGGGAAATACCGGCTCGCCCCGTGATGTGAAAACTATGGTGGATGAAAGCCGTGAAGCCCTCGCACGGGCAGGCATCCTGCCGCCCTACTGCCTTGCGGCACACTCCTATTCCGGACTCGAAGCCATCTTCTGGGCAATGAAGTACCCGACCGAGGTGGAGTGCATTCTGGGACTTGACATGGTCACACCGGCATTTGCACTTGCACAGAATGCGGAGATTCCTGCGGAGAAGAAGGCTGCCATGATGAAGCGCCAGAACCGTCTGCTGCGTCCTGCGGAGAAATCGGAGTTCATGCAGAAGCTCTGCATGAAAATGTTCTTCGGAAAGTCCGACATCTGGAACGGCGATATTCTGGATGCTGTCGAGCGTGCGGAATACAGCCGTCTGTTCTTTAGGAACATCTGCAATTCCGAGCTGATCGACGAACAGGCAAAGTCCACGGAAAATGCACAGAAGGTGCAGGATGCTGATTTGCGTGGAATTCGGGGAATGCTCTTCATCAGCGACATGGACTGCAAGCTGAAAACGACCACATGGAAGGCGGAGAATACCCGCTATGCGGAAAAGATGGGCTGGGAAGTGCGCAATGCGATAAGCCACCAGCTCTATGCAGCACAGGCACAGGAAATCGCAGATGCGTGGAAGGCGTTTTGCCGTTTCTGATTTTCAGGAAAATTTTTTCAAAAACATATTGATAATTTTCGATATGTAGTGTATAATACAGATAGAATCATATCTATATGAGGTATTCGAATGTATACGGACGCAAAAAAGACTGCTGCGATTTTCAAGGCATTCTGCGATGAGAACCGCATTAAGATATTACAGCTGTTGATTGACGGCGAAAAATGCGCCTGCAAGCTGCTTGAGGAAATGAACATCACGCAGCCGACTCTTTCCCACCATATGAAAACGCTCCTTGACAGCGGAATTGTCGAGGGACGCAAAGAGGGAAAGTGGATGCACTATTCCATTTCTGCGGAAGGCTTGCAAAAAGCAAAGGAATATCTTGATTTTTTGAAAAGCAACGGGGGAGAGGAAACGCTATGACAAAATCCGAAAAGGCTCTGGAGCTGTTTGCAAGCGGCTTCAACTGCTCACAGGCAGTGCTGACAGCATTTGCACCCGATTTCGGACTTGACGAAAAGCTTGCGTTAATGCTTGGTACGCAGTTCGGCGGCGGTGCAAGAAATGCAGAAATGTGCGGGGCGGTCTCGGGAGCACTGATGGTTCTGGGACTGAAATACGGGCATTATCAGTCAGACAATACGGAACAGAAATCCCGTGCATACGCCATTGCTGTGGAATACACAAAGCGTTTCAAGGAACAGAATGGTTCGATTGTCTGCCGTGATCTGTTGGGATACGACCTGACAAATCCCGAAGAAGCGGCTTGTATCAAGGAGAGAAACCTGTTCGGTGATATCTGCCCGAAAATGATTCAAAGCGCAGTTGAACTGCTCGAAAGCATCCTTGCTGAATATGAATGAAAACAGCCGTGTGAATGCACGGCTGCCTCTTGGTGTCACATTCTCATGGGATGCAATGTGACTTGCCCTTATATGCCCGATACGGAGCAGTTCAACTGGGGACTTGACGACCCGACAGGGCAGAGTGACGAGTATTTCATCGAAACGATCAACGCCATTGAGAATAAGGTGCTTGCACTGAAGGAATATTTGCTGAATGGCAAAGCCGCATGCCGGGAACACCCCCAAAACGCTTGACTTCTTGCGGAATCAAAGCCGTGAAGGTTCTCCAACCGAGAATTTTCACGGCTTTTTTCTTTGAGAGATACTGTCTGATACCAATTCTTGCGAGAATGCCCTGTGCAGAAAAGTCCCTAAAAAACAGCGGATTTGTTTATTGACAAAATTTCGGGAATCATGTATAATAAAGAGGATTGAATCAACAAACAGTAATTTTGGAGTCAGAAAATATTACTGCGGCAATTAAAAAGGTTTCAGGGGTAGCAATCCAAGAAATGCCCCCACCCCAACCCCTCCCCGAGGGGAGGGGCTATACACGGAGGGTACTGCGTACCCTCCACCCGCAAAAGGCGTTCGCCTTTTAATTGCCGGATTAATAATAAGGAGGAACAGGAATGAATTTCAGAAAAATGACCGCAGCAGTCCTTGCCGTGCTGATTGCAGGCGGCGGCTGGATGCCGATGCTGCAGGACAGCATGTCCGTGCAGCACATTTCCGTGCATGCTGCCGAGCAGGAGGGCGTGACGCTGACAGTTTCCGCAGACGGCGAACTGACCACAACGCATGTCAATGACGCAGTGGCAGCACTTGGATGCGCAAAAAGCGAAATCAAAAATGTCGTGATCGAGGGAAATGTCACTTCCATCGGCGACAATGCCTTCTCGTGGTGCGTGAGCATCGCTTCCGTCACCTTCCCCGATACCGTGAAAAAAATCGGCAGCAACGCCTTTTTCTACTGCACGGGCATCAAGGAGCTTACCCTCCCCGAAGGTCTGGAGAGCATCGGCGGCGATGCCTTCAATAAATGCACGGGGCTGACTGCGATCAATATTCCCGATGGCGTGACAAGCATCGGAAAACAGGCGTTTACGGGATGCAGCGCACTTGCGGAGATCACCATCCCCGAAACTGTGACCGAAATCGGTGCATTTGCCTTCAACGCAACCCCTTGGCTCAAGGCGCAGCAGGAAGAGAATGCGCTCGTCATTGTTAACGGTCTGCTCGTTGACGGCAGAACCGCATCGGGCGATGTCACCGTTCCCGATGGCGTGACCGAAATCTGCGACAGTGCCTTTACTTACTGTACGGCACTGACTTCCGTCAAGCTTTCCGATACGGTGATTTCCATCGGGAACAGTGCATTTTCAGGCTGTGCAGAGCTTGCGGAATTCGACGCAGCAGGCGCTTTGCAGCGCATCGGCAGCAATGCCTTTTCAAAATCCGGTCTGACCAAGCTCACCATTCCGGAAAGTGTGGTGCAGGTGGGGGAGGACGCATTTGCCGAAACTCCGCTTCTGGAAACGGAAACGAGCGAGGATGCTCCCACTGTCATCGGGCATCTTTTTGTCAAGGCACAGGCATGCACGGACGAGTACGAAATCCCCGAGAATGTGACCGTCATCTGCGACGGTGCGTTCCGTTCCATGAGTGAAATGACGGGCGTTGTGATTCCGAATGGCGTGAAAACCATCGGTGCATCCGCATTTGAGGGCTGCTATGCGCTTTCCTCCGTCACCATCCCCGACAGCGTGTCGGAGATCGGCGAGCGTGCGTTCTACACCTGTTCGGCACTTGCGGAAATCACACTCCCCAAGGGGCTGACTGCCATGCGCAGATCGGTTTTCGACTATACACAGATTACAGAAATCAAGCTCCACAGGGGCGTGACATCCATTGAAAGCGGCGCATTATCGGGCTGCGGCTATCTGAGGAAGGCAACCATCCCTGACAGCGTGACCTTCATTGCCGAGGATGCGTTCTCAAGCTTTGTGACCATCTGCGGCGTGGCAGGTTCAGAAGCGGAAAATTATGCCAAGAAATATGGCATGACCTTCATTCCTGTATCGGAAACGGAATTTTCTGCAATGATCCTCGGTGATATGAACGGTGACGGAAATGTGGACGAAGCCGACGCTGTCATCATTCTCTCCGATTATGTCTGCACTTCCATCGGAAAAAGCAGCAGCTTTACCGACTACCAGAAGCAGTATGCCGATGTCAATGCCGACGGTAATGTTGATGCATATGATGCCTACCTCATCCATGCCTTTGTCAAGGCAGGGGAGAAGGACTTTGCGGAATTTGCAGCCGCTGCGAAAACTAAGACCCCCGATACGGCAAATGCAGGCTATTCCGACGAGGAGCTTGCAGATGCAAAAACTCCGACCCTGACGCTTTCCAAGACGGAAGTCGCAGCCGAAATCGCCAAGAAAGATGGTGTTCCCGTGGAAATCCGCTTTGACGATGCCGGTATCATGTGGGAAGCAATGGGCTTCCACCTGTATTGCGGTTCAAGCTTGAAACCCGTGATGGATGAGGATGGAAAGCCTGCTGTTTCATGCGAAGCTGACGTAGAAATGCAGACGGCATACGATGAAACAAACGGCAGCCTTTTCATCACGCTCCTCAATCCCAATGGCGTGAGCCTTGCGGATACGCCCATCATGCTCGGTTTTGTTATTCCCGATGCAGCCCCGAACGTTGTCTACAACCTCGACCTGATCTACCGCAGCGGTGATATCTTCACGGAGGAAACGGGTGAGAACCTCAGCCACGCAGCCCTTTTCACAAATGGCCTGAAGAATGGCAGTATTACCATCAGTGCCGTAGAACTGACAACGGGCGACCTGAACGGCGACGGCATCATCGACAGCAGTGATGCATCCCTCATTCTCCGCCACTATGCCAATATTTCCATCGGTCTTGCGGGAGTACTGACGGACGAACAGCTCTCCTTTGCCGATGTCAACGGCGACGGCATTGTGGATGCATTTGACGCACAGCTCATCATTTCCTATTATCTGCGTATCAATGCGGGCTTTGAGGAAACACTCGGGGAATACGCCGCAGCCTTTGCAGGGGAATTCCCCACAACAGCGGACGGCGGCTTTACGGATGAAGAAATTGCCGCAGCAGAAATTCCCTACACACTGTCCATCCCCGACAGAATGATCAATACCAATGCACTTGCATCCCAGAAAACCTACAGCATCCCCGTGACATTCACGGGAGAAGGGGCTTGGGATGTGCTGAGCTTCCATATTGCCTATGATGAAAGACTGATGCCGGTTCTCGATGGCAGCGGCAATCCGCAGTATATCGGACTTGCCGACGGTCTGCAGCTCCACACCCGTATGGATGCTGAAACGCATACCATGTTCTTCACGCTCCTCAACCCCTCCGGCAAGGAGATCTACGGTGATCTGTTCTCTCTCTCCATGACACTGCCCGATGATGTAAAAGAGGGCGATTTCTTCGAAATTACGCCCATCTACCAGAGCGGCGATATCTTCCGAACTCAGACGCAGGAGCCCCTTGCGCATGCGTATCTGTTCACCTGCGGAAGAAAGGGCGGCGTGATCACCATTGAAAATCCCCCCACTGCCACCACCACGGCCACGGAAACCACAGCAGTAACCACAACTACCACGACTACCATGACCACTACAGAACCTGCCGCAACCACAACCTCTAAGAAGACGACCACCACGGCAACCACGACTTCCGAGAAGGCGACTACTACTGCAACCACGACTTCAAAGAAGGCGACCACTACTGCAACCACGACTTCCAAGAAGACGACCACCACGGCAACCACGACTTCCAAGAAGGCGACTACCACGGCAACCACAACTTCCAAGAAGGCGACCACCACTGCAACCACGACTTCCAAGAAGGCGACTACCACGGCAACCACGACTTCCAAGAAGGCGACCACCACTGCAACCACGACTTCCAAGAAGGTGACTACCACGGCAACCACGACGAGTAAGCAGGGAACCACCAATTCCATGAGCGTTACAACGACCACAACGATGGTGTATGCGACCACAGTGACATACACCACCACCAATCCCGCTTCGACCACGCTCCCTGCGACCACGACCACGGTGTATGTGAGCGATACAACGGATTCCACCACCAAGGCGACGGAAACAACGGCTTCCACGACTTTAGAAACCACTACGAGTGAAAAAACCACCACTTCTACGGTTTCTGAAACCACAGATACAGTAAAAACCACCGCTTCCACGGCAACTGAAACCACCGGATCGAAAGAAACCACGGTTTCCACGACTACAGAAACTACAGTTTCCACGACTGCGGAAACCACTGCATCAACGGAAACCACCACCACAAGACGCAGCGTTGCAGGCTACACCTACATGATTGAAACGAGAGAGCCGCAATATTATTTTGCGGATGATGAAAACGAGCTGCTGATTGAGGAGCTGATCAAGCGAATCACACGCTATGCGAAATACAGTGATGGCAGCGTGTCCGAAAAGGGTGAGAAATTCGGGGATTTCACGGGTATGATCCTTAACGCCGCATCCCCCCGTGAGCTGTACGAAACGGGCAAGCATGTGTACAGCCTTTCCATCACGATCCCGAGCGGATACGGCGAAACCACGATCGAGGATGCATGCAGCATTTTCATCGGTGTAAAGGGCGATGCGAATCTTGACGGCGTGACGGATGCCAAGGATGCAGCGTCAATTCTGGTGTATGCTGCAGCTACGGGTGCCGGAACAGCCGAGCCGCTGTATTCGGAAACCGACGCACAGCTGGAAAGCTTTGCCTATTTCTTGGCGGATGTCAATGGTGAAGAGGAGAAGAATTCTCCGCTTGACGCCACCGATGCCGCCGCAATCCTGACATATGCCGCTGCCGCAGGCACCGGCGAAAAACCCGATTGGGATAAAATTCTCGGGAAAACAGAATGATACACAAACGGCGCATCCATTTCGGATGCGCCGTTTCTCTTTTTATACTTACGCAAGCTTCAGCGTAATTTCCATTCCGAGAATGTACTTCGTCAATGCGATCACATCCGTTACCGTCACCGTGCCGTCACCATCAGTATCTGCACATATTTCGGCATGATCGGACGGAAAACCGCCCAGCAGTCCCTTCTTCTGTGCTGCAAGGTCGAATGCATTGACAACATTGTCAAGCGTCACATCTCCCGGAATCAGAATTACAGGATCCGCAGGCTCTGCCGCAAATACCGTGTAGTTCACGCAGTAGCCCGACATGCCGTTTGCGCCGAGCGTCAGTGTTTCACCGGCAGCAAGGGGCTTGCGGTAAAGATCATAGGTCACGCCGTTTGTATCATCCGCCGTGTCCGTCATCTTCTCCCAGTCCGTAATCCATGCAGGCAGTGGTGTGACTCTCTGGTCAAAGCCAACATAGACCTCCATATCCGCACCGGCGGTGAAGGTGACAATATCCCCCGTCGAGAATTTCGCATCGCATGCAGTGATGAGTGCCTCAGCTCCTACAAGGTAGGAGGGGAGCGTCGTGTAGGTGAATTCACGGTCGCCGAACATCGGATCGCCCACCTGAATATCCGTATCCACACGCCAGCTTGCATGCGTCTTGTAGTCGAGAATGTTGACTTCGGTGAAGAGTTTGCCGCCCTCAATGACAATGTTTTCAAGCATGCCGACTGTGGGTGTTTCCACATAGCCTGCCGAGGGCATGCCGGGCGTTTCAAAGGTCGCATAATGATAAGCGGAAGGCTGATTCTTTGCGCCGCTGTAGGTGCCGCAGTAATTCTTCGCAGCATCGGCACTCAGCGCCTTGTAGGTGTAATTGCCCGACGGACGCCATGTGCAGTTCTGTGCAAGACCTTCGATCTTTGTGCGCTTGCAGTTAATAAAAATGGAACCTGTTTCCGCATAGGCGCCGGGACGTGAGGTCTGATCCCAGTCGCAGATGACATTGCCGCCATTTTCATAGTAGCAGCCCTCTGCGAAGACCTTGGATGCGGTGAATACGGTGTATGCCATGTTGAAATTGCCCACATAGTTGTTGAGCGAATGGAAGTATCCGTAGCGCATCAGACCCGGCGCTCTTGTGTAGGTGCGGTTGAAGCTGTTGCGGATGATGGACATGCGTGGGAAATTATTGTATTTGTTGAAGGAAGCATCATCATCGGACGGATAACCGAGGATCAGTCCGTACTGGTGCAGTCCGAAGCTGCTGTCGGAAACGGTGCAGTAATCCGCATCATAGCAGCAGGCAAAGAATTTGTCATAGTCCTCAAGCCCCGTGGATGCGGTGTTATAATTTGCATGTCCTGCAAAGGTGCAGTGATCGACCCACAGGTTCTTGCCGGACCCAAAATACACGACGATCGAGTCATTGCCGTTCGATTCGGAATCATGCTGCAGCTCAAAATTGCGGATGATCACGTTGTTGCCCACACCTTTATTGGATGCAGTGCAGAACTGCACATTGTACAGCGTGTGCGCCGAGTAGCTGCCGATGATGGTCTTGTTGCTGTGCACATAGATTCTGCCGTCGGGACAGTAGAATCTTCCGCTGGAATCCTTGGCAAGGTTGCTGACTTTGAGGTTCTGCGTCACAACGATGGTGTAGGGTTCGTCCGCTGTAGCATATTTCTTCAGGTCGTCAAATGTGGAAACCTCCACCGTCTGACCGAGCAGACCGCCGATGTTGCCTGCCTTGACATTGCCCGTGTTGTCGTTCTGACAGTAGCCTGCAAAGCCCTCAAGTCCTGTGGAATTAAGCAGCCACTTCTGGTTGTCCGCACCGCTGAAGCTTGCAAGGCTGATGGAATCTGCCGCTGCATTGTAGGTCAGGGCAAGGTTTGGATTTTCATAATTGGTAATCTTGTAGTGCAGGTCGTTTCCATGCACGTCCTTGGAAACGGCACTGACATACCAGTGCTGGGATTTGGCACTTTCGCTGCCGTAGATCACAACATCCGAGCCCTCGGAAACCGCATAGCCCATCGGGGTGATCAGTCTGCCGCTGCCCATGTTTGTGATCTTGAAGAAGCTGCCCACGGAGTCAGTTCCGACATAATCAAAACGCCAGTTTTCGTTCTGGTTTCCATTTGTCGTCCAGGTGTTCAGTGCGGATTTGTCGGCAGTACCTGTGATGTTGAGGTTTCGTCCGTTGTCCGCTGTGGAAATGCGGACAAGCTGTACGGGGTAGTCTGTGGAGATCGCTGACACTTCCATGACAGGCTCCGCCGCAGGCAGAACCCCCGTCAGGCAGGCTGCGCCCAGGACGAATGCGGTTGCAAGACGCAGCAGTTTTTCTTTGAGTTTCATCTGATATCCTCCTTTTTGCGTTTGGGTATGAATACACATTCTACCATATTTCTATCGTAGCACAGATTTTGAAAGATGTCAATAAATAAATCAAGCACTTCCGAAAGGACAACTTTCGGAAGTGCGTTTTTCTGTTATTTGTGTCATCCCGATTTCTTCTTGTACTCCAGTGCCGTCATGCCGTTTTTCTTTTTGAACAGCTTCATGAAATACGAAACATCCGTGTAACCGCATTTCTCTGCAATTTCGCTCACGCTCAGATGCGTGTTCTGCAGCAGACGCTCGGCAAGGGAAATGCGTGCAAGTATCACATCCGCATTGAAGCTGATGCCGAGATTTTTCTTGTAGATATGCTGAAAATACGAGGTACTGATGCCCATTTCCTGCGCCGAAGCCGATGCCTGCCATGCAAGCTGCGGCTCCTCGTAGATGCGGTACTGCAGCTCACGCAGCATCGCCCAGTAAGCGTCATTGCTCTCGCTGTGGCTGCTCCTGTAATCCTCCAGCTTCTTTTCCAGCTCCGAAAACATTCCCTCAATGGAGGTCTGCTCATCCGTCACAGCCGTGAAATGCGCAGACGTCAGAGGAATGGAGAGTTCACGGTGCATTTCCAGCATTTTCAGGTTCGATCGTATCACATTGATCAGCTGCTGACCGGCAGCATCCGTTCCATCGCATTCTCCGATGATGACGAAGCTGTATTTTCCGATGTGCGCAGCAAGCTCCCTGCGCATGCAGGAAAGGTTGATTGCCTGTGAAAAGGAAATCATGATCTGTTTGACGGATTCCTCCCCGTGCTGCTCACGGAAACGCTGCATGCCGTCAATATAATACAGCACCGCATAATGCCGCTTGTTTTTGTCAAGCGTGGGAATCATCGCAGACAAGCCCTTTCTGCTGTAAAGGCCCGTGAGGATGTCACGTTCCGAGAGCTGCTGGATCTTCTGCTGCAAATAGGCTTCATAGGTCAGTGTTCGAATCTTTTCAATGGAATTTGCCGCAATCTGGCAGAATTCTCCATAGTGCTTTTCAAATTCCAGACTGTCATCCAGAAAGCTTCGCACGCAGTAGCCAAAGCTCCTGTCAAGGTAGTGCAGCGGCGTGCAGATACAGGTCATCGGCTGCCCATAGGTATCGGGAATCAGCTCTGCAAGCGTAAAATCACGCTTTGTGCCGAGCGTAACGCCGTCCATCCTTGACAGCACGCAGCGCATCGTATCTGTGTAGCCCTCCCTGCGGAAACGCTCGGGATGCGCATAATCGCCCTCCCAGTCCGTACACAGACAGACGTGGAAATTACTCGTTTCGTCCAGAAGATAGAGGTTTTGCGCAATAATGCCGATGCATTCGTCAAGGGATGTGACCTGATTCATCGTGGAGGAATAGCTGCTCTGCAGGTAGAGGGCATTTGTCAGCGATTCGTCCAGACGCTTCTGGTTCTGCATTGCATTTTCCGAAAGAAACGTCCTGCAGCCGCAGGTCGTGCCGATGCGCAGCGCAGGCTCTGCCATGCAGCTGATGGGAACCGGTTCATCGCCCATCAGCATGCCGAGCATGCAGACCGCATCCACGGCATTTTCAAGGGAAGTGCCGCCGAAGGTTGTCAGAAGCGGCTGGAACATTTCAATATCGGGATTTCCGTCATAGCCGCCTACGGCAATGTCCTCGGGAACTCTGATGCCGTGAATGGACAGGGAAAGACTGAGCTGCAGTGCCATGTAATCGTTGCCGCAGAGGATTGCCTGCGGACGTCTGAGCGTGCCGTCTGCGATTTTCTTTGCAAATTCCTTTGCGTAGATGATCCAGTAATCGCCGAAAAAGACATGCTCGGGACGGAAGGGGATGCCGTGCTTTTCAAGTGCTGCGGCAAAGCCACGGATTCTTCGTTTTGTGTGGATATCCTCCTGCGGACCGACCAGACAATACAGCTCACGCATGCCGTGGACTTCAATAAAATGCTCGGTCAATGCCATGAAATTCGCTTCATCGTTCTGCATGCAGGATACAAAACGGCTGCTGTCATAGTCAAGGGCAACCACGGGGATGCCCCTGCACTGCAGGCGAGCTTCAATTTCATCGGCAAGCGTTCTGTTGAAAAACGAGCCGTAATCCATGATGGCACCGTCCATATGGAGGGAATCGAGCAGGGAATAGATGTTTTCTTCGCCCGCAATGTGACTGCTGACGTTGTTGTAGTTGACAAAATGTGTGAGAATGATCAGGTCGTACCCGAGCTGCGCTGCCTGTCGGGACATGATGCGGATCATGTCGATGTGGAACTGCCGTGCAAGCTCCGTTGTGATCAGTACAATTCGTTTTTTAATGGATGCCACCTCCTTTTTGGTAATGTGCATTTTCTTCTTATATTATACCACAGATTCACGAAAAGTGCAATCATCAAAAACAGAAAAATACATAAACGGAATTGAAATCTACATTGCATCCGAGGGGAGTTTGGGCTATAATGAAATTATATGAAGGCTGCCGTTTGCGGCAGGAACGTTTCGCTCACGGTTTCGTGAGCAGATTGCAATTTTTGGAAAGGAAGTTATCTTATGAAAAAATTTTTCAGAAGATTCTGCTGTGCAGCAATTGCAGCCATGACGATGATCGCAGGCACAGGCTTTGACAGCAATGTGCGTACATGGGACATCAGCGCTGCCGATGACATGGTAGTCAACGGCATCACCATTCCGTCCCTCGACATCCAGCAGAAGTACATCCCCGAAACAGAGGGCATCAAGTTCGTTGAGGACATGCGTCTTGGCTGGAACCTCGGCAACACCCTCGACTCCATTGATGACAATGGCTATATTTCTAACGAAATGGCACTTGAAACCTACTGGAACGGCGGCTTCAAGACCACACAGAGAATGATCGACACTGTAAAATCCGCAGGTTTCAACACGATCAGAATTCCGGTTTCTTGGCACAATCACGTTGACAGCAACTACACCATCAGCGAGCAGTGGATGAACCGTGTGCAGGAGGTTGTGGACTACGCTGTGAAGAATGACATGTACATCATTCTTAACGTGCATCACGACAACGACCAGAATCACATGTACCCGACAAGTGCACATTACGAGCGTTCTTCCAAGTACATGACAACTGTCTGGAAGCAGATCGCAACACGCTTCAAGGATTATAACGAAAAGCTGATTTTCGAGACCATGAACGAACCTCGTATGACAAACCATCCGAACGAGTGGTGGCTGAACATGGCAAGCCAGGAGTGCATCGACGCTGTGCAGACCATCAACAAGCTCAATCAGGATATCGTCAATACCATCCGTGCAACAGGCGGCAACAACGCAGAAAGATACATCGGCATCCCCGGCTATGACTGCTCCGTAGAGGGCGCAACCAACAGCTACTTCAAGCTGCCGGAGGATACAGCAAAGGATAAGCTGATCGTTGCAGTACACGGCTACCTGCCGGTGAACTTTGCACTGACTGAAGCAAACCAGAACGGCAGCACTGACAAGTTTGATCTGAGCAAGGACACAGGCGAGATCAACCAGGCAATGGATACCGTTTACAACAAGTACATCTCCAAGGGTATTCCCGTTTATGTCGGCGAGATGGGTGTAAGAGACAAGAATAACCTCCAGGCAAGAGTGGACTGTGCAGCATATTATGTTGCATATGCTTCCTCCAGAGGCATCACCTGCTGCTGGTGGGATGATATCAGCTTCATGCTCCTCGACAGAGGCAGCTCCACATGGAGAAGACCTGAGATCGTAACCGCACTGAACAAGTATGCAAGAGGTGAATCCACCTCCACTCGTCCTCCTGAGGAGGATCCCGGCTTTGCTGAGGGCGAGGCACACGGTTCCGTTACATATAACGAAGAAAAGGCATTCTATGACCTTTCCGTTCCGTCCGCATCCGATACTGTTTATCTGAATGTGGAACTCCCCGAGGGCGCAACAGGCGCAAGCGGCTGCATTGCAAACGGCTTCGAGAAGAACGGTCAGTACTATTGGGCAATGGTTTCCTGGAACACGCAGCTCGGCGGCGTGGTTCCGGTAAATATCGACGACAACTTCCAGCAGCTCGTTTGCAATGACGAAGAGGTTGAGGACGAAGCTCTGATTGAAGAAGCGAAGGCATACCTCAAGACCATCACTGCCTTCCAGGCACAGATATGGTGGGTAGGCGGCGCAACGGGACTCAAGACAAGCGATGTGAAGATCACAGACGTTTATGTTTACGAGGACGGCACACAGCCTCCGACGGAAGAACCCACAGAAGAAACCACTGAAGCTCCCACAGAGGCTCCGACAACAGCTCCGACCGAAGCTACCACCGAAGCACCGACAGACGCTCCCGCAGATGTAGCCTATGGCGATGTGGACTGCGACGGCGAAATCAGCATTCTCGACGTTATTGTCCTGAACAGAAACCTCCTCGGCAACGGTTCACTGACTGAGCAGGGTCTGGCAAACGCCGATGTTGACGGCGATAACAAGCCTACCGCAAATGACGCACTGGCAATTCTCAAGTACGTTGTTAAGGTCATCACAAAGCTTCCCGTATAATTACGGATGCAAGTTAACACGA
This sequence comes from Oscillospiraceae bacterium, assembly GCA_017521325.1. GTDB lineage: Bacteria > Bacillota > Clostridia > Oscillospirales > Ruminococcaceae > UBA3855. The sequence goes on from JAFXCV010000075.1 coordinate 84,088, forward strand.
TTATTTCCTTTTTATAACCCCCCTGTTTTCTGAGTTTCCCCCTTCCGGCATTTGCCTGCCGGAAGGGGATTTTTTTGCGTATAATGTCATAAAAAAATACGGAAACTCGCATGAAATTATTGACAAATACTGTTCACAGTGTTATAATAAAATTATCATATTTGTAGGGATTTTATGGTGCAGGATCGGAGGAGTTGGAAATGAGAAAAAGCAAAAGAATCACAGCGATGCTATGTGCGGCAGCGCTGTGCGTCGGAGTCTGTCAGCTTCCGGCGCAGTCGGGAGGCTCCGTGCAGCTGGACGTGCATGCTGCACAAACGCATGATCCCGACCTTGTGATGTGGTACACATCACAGGCAGGAACCCACAGCAAGGACAATGCATGGGATAACGCCGAATCCTTTTACCGTGCGCTGCCGCTTGGCAACGGCAGAATCGGTGCGATGGTCTACGGCAATTGCCCGACCGAGTGGATCGACCTGAACGAATGCACCGTCTGGAGTGCAGGTCCGGGTTCGAATGACCGTGAGGGTGCGGCAGGGTATCTCAAAGAAGTGCAGAGCCTGCTTTCTGCCGGAAAATACCAGGAGGCAAATGACATCATCGGTTCGAAGATGATCGGCGGCGGTCAGGCGAAATACCAGAAGGTCGGCATGCTCAAGCTTTCGATGGGACATGAGAATGTTTCGGATTATACCCGTCAGCTCGACATGAACACGGCAGTGGCAAGTACGACCTACACGCACGGCGGCAAACGTTATGTGCGTGAGAGCTTTGTGAGCTACCCTGATCAGGTCATGGTCACACGCATCACCTGCGATCAGGCAGGCTCGGTATCGGTGGGCGTGGGCTACGACGGGCTGCTCAACGGCTCGGTTGCGGTTGACGGCGATACGGTGGTTGCAACAGGTCACGGCGATGACGACTGCTGGACAAGGGGTGCGGTGTACTATGCCGCACGCACAAAGGTGATTCCGCAGGGCGGAAATATGACAGCAGGAAACGGCACGCTGCAGGTAAACGGTGCGGATTCCGTGATGCTGGTCACCGCCATCCGCACAAATTTTATTGACGCACAGACCTGCAACGGCGACGAAAAGGGCGATGCTGCAAAGGATATGCAGCGAGTGGCAGGGATGACCTATGATGAGCTGTATGAACGCCATGCGGCGGATTTCAGTTCCCTCATTCATCGTGTGGATCTCGATCTCGGCGGCGACAGCACCGTGAGCAACAGCAAGACGGTGGAAACCAGAATCGAGGAATTCGGCAAGTCGAATGATCCGAAAATGGTGGAGATGCTCTACCAGTACGGACGTTATCTGATGATCAGTGCATCCCGTGATGCACAGGCAATGAACCTGCAGGGCATCTGGAACAAGTATTCCGCACCTGCATGGGGCAGTAAGGCAACGACCAATATTAATTATGAAATGAATTACTGGCCGGCACTGACGACGAATCTTGAGGAATGCTTCGTACCGTTTGTGGAAAAGGCGAAGGCATTGACCATCAGCGGCAGCAAGACTGCAAAAACGCAGTACGGCATTGATAAGGGCTGGGTGCTGCACCACAATACGGATCTTTGGAATCGCAGCGGCCCGATCGACGGTACATGGGGACTGTGGCCGACGGGCGGCGCATGGATTTCCAACATGCTCTATGATGCGTACCTGTTCAATCAGGATGAGGCATATCTGGAGGAAATTTATCCTGTCATCAAGGGCAGTGCGGAATTTCTGAATGAACTGATGATCCAGCAGGAAATCAGCGGTCAGAACTACATGGTCATCAGCCCCAGTGCTTCTCCGGAGCTGGGACTTCCGGGCTATGCGTGGGATGCAAACGTCCATTGCTCCTACAGCACAACGATGGACAATGCCATTACCCGTGAGCTGTTCCAGGGTGTCACACAGGCATCGGCACAGCTTGGAGTGGATACACAGCTGCGCAGTCAGCTTGAACAGAAGCTGTCCCTCATCAAGCCCCCCACGGTTGGCAAGCACGGACAGCTGATGGAATGGGCGTATGACTGGGATAATCCCAAGGAAACCCACCGCCATATCTCCCATATTTACGGTCTGTTCCCCGGAAACGAATACAGCGTATCCACCAACCCCGAAATCGCACAGGCTGCCAAGACATCTCTGGAGCATCGTGGCGACATGGGTACGGGCTGGTCGGAAGCGTGGAAGCTCAACTGCTGGGCGAGACTGGAGGACGGCGAGCATGCCTACAATCTTGTCAAGCTCCTGATCACTCCCGTCAACGGTACGGAAAGCGGCAGACTGTACGCAAACCTTTGGGATGCGCATCCGCCCTTCCAGATCGACGGCAACTTCGGTTTCACCTCCGGTGTAACAGAAATGCTGCTGCAGAGTCAGAACAACGAAATTTCGCTCATTCCCGCACTTCCCGCCGCTTGGAGTACAGGACATGTCAATGGTCTGTGCGCAAGAGGAAACTTTGAGATCAAGGAAATGAGCTGGGAAAACGGCAGACTCACAGGTGTGACCGTACTTTCCAAGTCCGGCAATGTCTGCAACCTCCGTTACGGCAATGCAAGAGTCAGCTTTGAAACCGAAAAGGGTACCGAATACCGTCTTGACGGCATGCTCCGCCTGATCGACAAAACGCAGGAGCTGGGCAATACAGCAAGAAACAAGACCGCAGATGCAAGCGAAGGCACCGCAGCAGCAGCATTTGACGGCAACAAGGCAAGCGCATGGGAAGCTGCAAAGGGCACGACGGACAACTGGATCAGCGTGGATCTCGGCAAGGAAACCGCAATTGATAAGTGGACTGTTGTATTCGGTGGCGGCAATTTCAACGCCCGTGATTTCCGGCTTCAGACCAGTAATGACGGAACCACATGGACGGATGCGGATGTGCTGTACGGCAACACCAAAACAACTGTCACAAGACCGCTTGCGGCAAGTGCAAGGTACTTCCGTCTGGAGATCATGACGGGCACACGCAACAACGACGGCGGCGCAAAGGTATGCGAGCTGGAGCTGTGGGGCGCATCGGATGCTCCGACAGGAATGAATCCCTACGATCCTCCGATCGAGGCAGAGGACAGCCATTTCCTCTTTGGTTCGATTCAGATTGAATCCTCCGCCGAAACCGGACGCAGTGATCTGGGCTTTATTCAGGACGGCTGTGCATTTGCACTTCGTGATGTGGATTTCTCCCGTGGTGCATCGTCCTTCACCGTCAGTGCCTCCAGCGCAGGCTCGGGCGGTCAGCTGGAGATTCACAGCGGCAGCGAGGATGGTCCCATCGTTGGCACCTGCACCATTGATGTGACGGGCGACTGGCAGGATTATCAGAATTTCACCTGCAAGACGGAGGTTCCGGTCGGTGTGCAGGATCTGTATTTCGTCTGCAAGGGCGATGACGGCTATCTCTTCAACATCGACAAATTCAGCTTTGCACCTGCACTCGGCGATGTCAATGAGGACGGAAAGTTCAACATTCCCGATGTGATCATGCTCCAGAAATGGCTGCTCGGTTCCGATGAAATCGGTAACTGGAAGGCAGGCGATTTCTGCGGCGACGGAATCCTCAATGCATTTGACTTAGCACTCATGAAGCGTGAGCTGCTTTCCTAATGAAATCTTCCCCCGATGCACAGCATCGGGGGATTTTTGTATTTCTGTTATGGCTGAACAGAAAAGGTTCGGGGGTGGAAATTGAGTCCACACCCATTTGCACAAACCGCAACGTATATTGCATCTTTTGCAACATCTTATTCACCAAAAAGCCTTGAAAAAACCGTCGAAATTTGGTATACTATAACTATAAATCTGCGCAAAAATCATTTTCAAGGAGAGGGAAATTATGAAAATGAATCCGAAATTGATGTCGGCGGCACTCGCTGTGCTGCTGACAGCGGTTTCCGTCCCGTATGACGGAATGACAAACACCGTAAATGCAGCGGAGTCTTCCGTATGCATCAACGAAATCTGTTCTCAGAATAAGGCTTGTCTTGCCGACAGCTACGGCGTGTATTCCGACTGGATCGAGCTTTACAATGCAGGCAGTTCCCCCGTGGATCTGTCGGGCTTTGGTCTGTCCGATGATGCGGCAGAGCCGATGAAATGGACATTCCCTGCAGGAACGACCATCGGGGCAGGGGAGTATAAAATCCTTTTTGCCTCCAAGCAGGCATCCACAGCAACAGAGCTGCATACCGGATTTTCTCTGAGCAAGAACGGCGAAACCCTGCTGCTGAGCGACGCACAGGGCGGACTTCTGCAGAAGGTGGAGCTTCCCACACTTGCTGAAGACAGCACCTACGGCAGAACACCCGACGGCAGTGCGGTCTTTGAGGTGATGCAGGCTACCCCCGGAAAATCCAATGCCGTTGTGACTTCGGCACCGACGTTTTCCGCAGGCTCAGGCTTTTACGGAAGTGATTTCTCACTGACGCTTACCGCCCCGAATGGCGCAGCGATCTATTACACGCTTGACGGCAGCGATCCGACGGGTTCCTCCACGGCACAGATGTATTCCGGTGCGATTACCGTACAGGATCGTACGAATCAGACGAATCTCTACAGTGCCTACAGGGAAGATGAGAATTCCGCAACGTCCATCTGCCGTGGCGTCGGCTATCAGCCGCCCCCATTCAACGTGGACAAGGCAACCGTTGTGCGTGCGGCTGCAAAAAGCAGCGACGGAAAATTCAGCGAGGTGGTCAGCCAGACCTATTTTGTGACATCGGGCAACCTTGCACAGTATAAGAATATGACGGTGGTTTCTCTTGTGACAAACCCCGATAACCTTTTTTCTCCCGATAAGGGTATTTATGTAACGGGCAATCAGTATCTGAGCTGGAAGAACAGCGGTTCTTTCAATCCGGGCAAGAGCGTCTGGGATACGGACAATGTGACCAACTACTTCTCCAGAGGGCGTGAGTGGGAGCGTGAAGCATCCATCACCTTCTTTGAAAACGGACAGGCGGTTGTCGAGCAGAATATGGGCATCCGTATCAAGGGCGCATCCACCAGAAATCAGGCGCAGAAGAGCTTCAACCTGTACGCCAGAAGTGACTACGGCGCATCCAAAATCGAGTATCCGCTGATCGACGGCAACAAGGCGATCGACGGCACAAATATTGAAAAGTATGATTCCGTATCTCTGCGTTCCGTCAGTGACGAGGTAAGACTCCGTGACGGCTTTGCACAGAAGCTCGTTGCAGGCAGGGAAAACCTCACAACACAGGATATGGAGAAATGTGCGGTATTCCTCAACGGCGAATACTGGGGACTGTATGAAATTACGGAAAAGCTTTCGGATTATTTCATCGAAACCAATTATGGCATCGAAAAACAGGATGTTGCCATGATCAAGAATGACGAACTGGAAGAGGGCGAGCAGGCAGAGCTTGATCAGTTCGTGGCATTTGTGAAGGAATACAGCCAGAAGGATCTGACCAACGAGCAGAATTATAAGGCTGTCTGCGATTACATTGACATTGACACTATGATCGACCATTATGCGGCAGGTCTGTATCTGGGTACCTTCGACTGGCCGAACTACAACTACGGACTGTGGCGCAATACGGGGGCGCCCATTGACGGCAACCCCTACAGCGACGGAAAGTGGCGTTTCATTTCCTTCGACTATGACTACACCATGGGTGCAACCTATGCGGATTTCGGCGGTGTTGAGGGCTATGCATACGACAGCTTCCGCCATATGGATGCTGCAAAGAAGGAAATGCCGACAAACCTCTTTGTGCAGCTGCTGAAGAATCAGGACTTCCGCAATCGTTTTGTTGCTGTATACTGCGACTACGCAAACGAGGTTCTGACACCTGCAAAGGCAAATGCCATGGCAGACAAGTACCAGAATGAGTACAACGAACCGCTTGCAAATACCACCGTGCGCTGGTGGGGCTTCTTCGGCGGTTCCAAGGACAGCAACCTTGCTTACCACAGAGATCTTTACCCGAATACCACATTGAAAAATATCAAAAACTTCTTTGCACAGCGTGCAGGCTATACGCTGGAGGATATGAAGAATTATCTCGGCGTGCAGGGAAATTTGCAGACGATCACGCTGAAAACCAACGGAAACGGACAGATCAAGATCAATTCCATCGTTCCCGACACCAAAAACGGCGGTTGGAGCGGCAAGTATTATTCCGACTGTCCTGTGACGCTGACTGCAATTCCGGGTGACGGTATGGCATTTGGCAGCTGGGAGGGCGATCTTTCCGGCAGCGAGCTGACCGTGACCACAACGCTTTCCAAGGCGATGACCGTGCAGGCGAATTTCGTGGAAAAGAAGGAAGTCAAGGGCGATGTCAACGCCGACGGTAATTTCAGCGTCGCAGACATCATCATGCTGCAAAAGTGGCTGCTTGGCGCAGGGGATATCACCGATGCCAAGGCTGGCGACATGAACAAGGACGGCAGACTTAATGCTTTTGATCTGGCAATGCTGAAAAGAGAGATTACAAAATAAGATTCAAAAAAGATAACAATGGGACGGAATCGGAAAATCCCCTGCAGTGTAAAACTGCAGGGGATTTTTGCATAATTCAAGAAAACGGGGACATACTGTAGAAAACGCAGTATACGCTGCACAGAGAAAGGATGAATGCAATGATCGAACAGGATACCATCAGGTTACTCAGGGAGTGTGATGCAGGCATCAAAATGGGCATCAGCTCCATCCATGATTCCGTCGGCTATGTCAAGGATGACGAAATGAAGGGAATTCTTGAGCGCAGTCTGGAACGCCACGAAAAGATCAAGGATGAAATGCAGGGATTGCTTGCGGATTACCACGATGACGGCAAGGAGCCTGCCGCCATGGCAAAGGGCATGGAGTGGTTCAAGACGAATGTGACGCTTGCCATGGAAAATTCCGATGGCGCCGTGGCGGATTTCATCACGGACGGCTGCAATATGGGTGTAAAATCCCTGTCCCGTTATCTGAACCAGTATAAGGCGGCAGATGAAAAGTCCAAGGATATTTCTAAACGCCTGATCAAAGAGGAAGAACAGCTTGCGGTGGATATCCGCAGATATCTGTGAATTTTGAGCCTTTTCCGAAAAGATGCTGCTGCATTTTCATGCAGCAGCATCTTTTATGATTCCATATCATGTCCGGCCAGTACACACTTGGTAAATAGATCGTTGTACCGCAGATTCTTTGTCGGGATGACCACAAGCCCTGCACGCATGGATACAGGGAAGGTGTACTCACCGGATTTCACAGTTTCGCCGTTATGCGCAAGTATTTTATCAATGATCGCCTGTGCATCCTCTTTCTTGTCAAAATCCGTAATCAGCACAAATTCATCACCGCCGATACGGATCGGGAGCATGGTTTCATCCGATTCCATGTCAATTCTTCGCAGGCACTCGGCAATAGCAATATCCCCTGCCGCTGATCCGTAGGTTTCATTGACATACATCAGCCGCACCATGTCAAAGCAGATCACATATTTTCCGCTGTGTTCCTTGATAAAATCATAGAGATGTGACACGTCAAACATTTTTTTGCTATACATAATATCATTCCCTTCTCCGTCCGTGATCGGCAGGGATTCACTGAATTTCGGGAAAATCTCCGAAAACCGCCTGCTTTTCCGAAATTCCGAAGGCGATACGCCCCACAGCCGCCGGAATGCACGGGTGAATACCTCATGCGACCGGTAGTCGTATTTCAGCGCAATATCCAGAATCGTCGCATCTGTTTCAAGAAGCTCCTTTGCTGCTGCACTCAATTTACGGCGTGCGATATAATCCCCCACACCGATGTGAAAGACGCAGCGGAACAGCTTCTGAAGATTCGACAGAGAATAGCCGCATTTTTTCGCACAAAGCTCCGGTGAAAGCGGCTGTGTGAGATTTTCCTCTATGAATTCCAAAACCACGGACAAAATTGTAAATTTGTTCATAGGATCACTACTTTCGATAACGTTATCGTAATTCCATTATAGCATGGAATTACAAAGAATTCTTGACGTTTTGCGGAAATTTTCTTTTGGAAGATTCCGCAAATCCCTTGCCAAATTTGTAGGAACATAGTATAATAGGAAAGGAAACTTTGAAAACGGAGGATGCTTATGAAACTTGTGATTCAGCGTGTTACGGAAGCTTCCGTAACAGTGGAAAACACCATCGTCGGGGAGATCGGCAGGGGCTATCTCGTGCTGCTGGGCGTTGGCGAGGAGGATACGGAGGAAACTGCAAAAAAGCTTGCGGATAAGCTCGTCAGACTGCGGATTTTTTCGGATGAAGACGGAAAAACCAATCTTTCCCTCGGCGATGTAAACGGCGAAGTCCTCGTCATTTCGCAGTTTACACTCTATGCCGACTGCAAAAAGAATCGCCCGAGCTTCTGCCATGCAGGAAAGCCCGAGCTTGCAAATCACCTGTATGAGTATTTTATGGAATGCCTGAAACCGCAGGTCGCTCGTGTCGCACACGGTATATTCGGTGCGGAAATGCAGGTTCGCCTTTGCAATGACGGGCCGTTCACCGTGCTGCTGGAGGGATGATGATGAAAATTGACCATCCCGAACGTTACGACCGCTTTATGGATGCCATCCGCCTTTCGCTCCTTGTCTGGCGTGACAGGGGCGGGAGGAACGCCGCACAGCTTTGCGAGAAACTGGAAATGTCGGAACGCACCGTCCACCGCCGTTTCCGCAGCCCCGAAACGCTGACGCTTGCAGAGCTGTATGCATGGTGCGAGCTGTATGGGAAGGATCCTTGCGAACTGCTGCTGCAAGCGTTTGAGGCATCGAAGTGTGAGGATTAAATAAATCATTATAGTTGGAAGGAAAACGGCTATTTGTGGAGATTCCTTCCTACAACCACCAGTATATAGCAAAGAGCGCTCCGCAGGAGGGCGGGGTAGGGTGACTCCCCACGGGGTGGGGAGATGTCGAGCAAAGTGAGACAGAGGGGACGGGCTGTTCAGCGGCAGCACCCTACTCTTCCCCCCGCCCCTCTGGGGAGGGGGTTAGGGTGCGGGGCAAATTTAAGAGAAATAATACTTTTTTGACAAGCTGGCACTGATTTATGAATAAACCAGTGCTTATTTAACAAAACAGCCCCTTGAGCGATGCCGTGGTCATGGAGGACAGATCATAGGCAGCGTCAAGCATTGCATTGAGATTTTCTTCGCTGTATTCGATCTCCTTGGAGTAATTCTTGGCAATTTCCGCACAGTCCGTGAGCGTGAGTGTGCCGTGTTCCATCCAATGGTCGATGAACAGGCAGCCAATCACGGCGGTGCTGACAGCGGAGAGTTTGACACGGGAGAGGTATTCCTCGTCAAACGCCCCCTTGAGAACATACCGCCATATGAAATAAATTGCGATATTCCGCAGGTATTCCGATGCCTGCGGATTTTCCTTTGCAAAATGTTCCCGTGCAGCATCAATTTCCCTGAAGTGGCACCATACGGCATGGAGCGTTTGGTGCCATCCGTCATTGATCGCCTCAAGCGTTTGCAGGAAGGTGAGAATTTCGGGAAGATTTCCTTTTGCAGAGGGGAGTTCCGCCACTTCCTCCGGCAGCGTAAAACAGCCGTTGTCCGTGCGCTCCTGCATGCTCTCCGCAAAATCCAGCATGCGGCAGATGCCCTCACTCAACGCATCGCCCTGCAGCATGCGGAACATTTCCGCCCTTGCCTTCGTCAGGCATTCAAAGAGCGAAGCGTCGGGAAATTCACATTCCTCGTCGGGAATTTCCCGTTCCGTAAGAGAAAACGGCTCTGTCAGGATCATTCTTGCCGCCTCCTCGCAGCAAAGCCCCAGACCGCCCTCCTTGACCGTGCCGAACCACGAATAGTAACGGGGATGATCGGTGCAGATTTGGCAGAGAGAATCCTCCCCCAGCTGCAGGATGATGTCGCAGAGATTGTCCGCATTGAGAAACGGACAGCGGTTCTGCTCGTCCGTAAGAAAACAGGGCGCATCGCTCATGCCGATGCACGAGCGCAGGCGGTCGCCGAATACACCGGGGATTGCCTTGTATCTCTCGACGGTTTCCTCATCAATTTCAATTTCCCAGCCGATACAGCAGTTGTCCTTGCATTTGTCTGCAATGCAGCGGAATGTATCATAACAGGAAGGCGTTCTGAAAATCATAGTGTTCCTCCAAAATAGAAAGGGCGGATCCGCAGAATCCGCCCGATTTGTTTACCGCTTCATCAGCGATTCCGCATTGAACCTGCATGTCAGCAGAATGCCCACAGCCAGCATGATCGAGCCTGCACCAATGGCAGCACTTGTGCCGACAATGCGCAGATAACGTCTGCGGCGCAGCTTTCTGGAAAGCTCCTCATACATTTTTGCCTGTGTTCCGGAAAGACCGGCAGTACCCAGTGCCCTTTCCGTTTTCTTCAGTTCCAGATATGCACTGTAATAGCTTCTGCATTCGGGACATTCGTTCAGATGCGTGCGGATTGCCTGCGCACCTTCCCTGCTTACGATTTTCTCATGATAAAGATCCGCAAGATTTCTGACAGACTCACATGTCATATTCATTTTCAATCGCCTCCAACATCAATTTCTTAGCCCTGTGATAGATCACCCTTGCGGAGTTTTCGCTGATATGCAGCGCTTTTCCGATCTCCGCATAGCTCATGTCCGCATAGATTCGCAGAATGGTAACATCACGGTATTTGTCCGGGAGCGCACGCAGCGCCTTCCGGGTACTTTCCAATTGCAGCTGCCTTTCTACTGCGTCTTCCAGGTGTTCTGCATGTTCGCCGAAATAAATATCTGCAATCTGATCGGTGCTGATCGAATCAACCTTATATTTATTCTTGCGCAGATACCGATAATAGGTATGCTTTGCAATGGACGCAAGCCAGGTGAATACATCGCTGTCGCCTCGGAAGCGATGAAAGGATACAAACGCCTGGTAAAAGGTTTCCTGCGTCAGCTCCTCAGCAAGATCTCTCTGACCTGTCAGCTTGTAGAGAAATGCAAAAATACGGGGAAAGTATTCTTTATATAAGGCTTCAAATTCACGGTTCATGAATACACCTCTCCCTCTGTTAATAGTAAGTAGCATTTTTTTAGAAAATGTTACAATATTCGTTTCGTGAAATTGGACAAATTCAAAATGGAATATTTGTGCAATATTTTTGTAACAAAAATGTTTGAAGTGCTACTAATTATCGTAACACTTGCGCAAGGAATTATCGGAACGCCCGAAGGCGTTGCAAACCATCAGGAGGAAACAGCATGAGTTTCAGAATTATCGGCACAGGTATGTATGTGCCTTCCAGAGTCGTAACAAACGATGATCTGGCACAGATTGTAGAAACAAACGATGAATGGATCACCAAAAGAGTCGGCATCAAAGAGCGCCGTATTTCCGAAACGGAGTTCACATCCGACATGGGATACGAAGCAGCAAAGGCTGCACTGGACAGCTGCGGCTGCGGCGTGGAGGACATTGATCTGATCCTTTCGGCGACCGTCAGCGGAGAGACCGTTTCTCCGTCCACGGCATGTATGATCCAGAACAAGCTCGGCGCAGTCTGCCCTGCACTGGAGATCAATGCGGCATGCTCGGCATTTATTTTTCTGCTCGAAACTGCGGCAGCATACTTTGCACTGAGAAACTACAAGAAAATTCTGGTGGTTGGCTGTGAACGCATCAGCGGCATCCTTGACTGGACGGACAGAGGCACCTGCGTGATCTTCGGCGATGGTGCCGGTGCTGCAGTCCTCGAACGTGGCGATGGTTATCTGGATGCTGTTTACAATGTCAAGGGCGGCGATGATGTGATCAAGATTCCGCATGGCATCGGCTGCTCGCCGTTCTTCAAGCGTGAGCAGGATTCCCCCTACATTCACATGCAGGGACAGGAAACCTTCCAGTATGCGGTGACTGCGCTTTGTGATGACGTCAACACGCTGCTCGAACGCAACAATCTGACAATGGAGGATATTGCCTATATCATCCCCCATCAGGCAAACAAGCGCATCGTGGATTTCGCACGCAAGAGATTACACATGCCGGAGGAGAAAATGGCTGTCAACATCGAAAAATACGGCAACACCTCCAGCGCATCCATTCCGATCGCACTCGATGAGCTTGTCAAGGACGGAAAGCTCAAGAGAGGTGACAAGATCATTCTCTGTGCATTCGGCGGCGGACTTGCAGACGCTGCATGCCTGATCGAATGGTAATTTGATTTCGGTGAAAACCGGAGGGATCCGGTTCACATACACTGGCATTCTGCGCCGTGCAAACGGCGGAGTCTGACTACATTATATCATAAAAAAGGAGTAAAAACAATGGTACAGGAAAAAATTATCGCAATGCTGGCAGAAGCAACAGACACAGACGCAGCTGAGATCACTGCAGACACCAAGTTTGCAGATCTGGGCATTGATTCTCTGGATATGACAGAGATGGCAATGGACCTGGAAGACGAATTCGGTATCACACTGGAAATGTCTCCTGAGCTGTCCACTGTAGGCAAGCTGACTGAGGCTGTTGAAAAGCTCGTAGAGGCATAAGATGATGCAGTCGCCGATTTGTGAAATTCTCGGCATTCAGTACCCTGTATTTCAGGGCGGCATGGCATGGATCGCTGACGGCAAGCTTGCCGCAGCGGTTTCCAATGCCGGCGGTCTCGGTATCATTTCCGCTATGAATGCAAACGCAGAATATTTGAGAGAACAGATTAAAATCGCAAAGGGACTTACCGATAAGCCCTTTGGTGTAAATATAATGCTCATGAGTCCCTTTGCGGACGAATGTGCGCAGGTTTGCGCTGAGGAAAAGCCCGCAGTCGTTACAACGGGTGCAGGCAGCGCAGTAAAGTACATGCCCATGTGGAATGAGGCAGGCATCAAGGTCATCCCCGTTGTCGCATCCTGCACCATGGCAAAGCAGGCAGAGCGTGCAGGCGCATTTGCTGTCATTGCCGAGGGTCAGGAATCCGGCGGCCACATCGGTGAGCTGACCACCATGGCACTTGTGCCGCAGGTGGTGGATGCGGTGAGCATTCCGGTGCTTGCAGCAGGCGGTATTGCTGACGGCAGAGGCATCGCAGCGGCAATCATGCTGGGTGCATGCGGTGTGCAGATGGGTACACGCTTCCTTGTCGCAAAGGAATGCGGCGTGCATCAGAATTACAAGGATCTGGTGCTTGGCGCAAAGGATATTTCCACACAGGTGACCGGCAGACGCTTCGGCGGCAATACCTGCCGTGGCATCAAGAATAATTTCACCCGTAACTTCGTCAAGGAAGAATATGCTCCCGAGGCAACCGCAGAGAGCGTTGCAATGCTCGGCGCAGGCGCACTGCGCATGGCAGCGGTGGAGGGTGATGTAAAGCAGGGATCCGTCCTTGCAGGACAGATTTCCGGCATGGTCACAAAGGAACAGACCTGCGAGGAGATCATCACCGAGATCATGCAGGAGGCAGACAGCTGCCTGAAAGGAGCCGCAGCATGGGTAAAGTAGCATTTGTATTTTCCGGACAGGGCGCACAGCATGTGGGCATGGGTCAGGATTTTTACGAGTCTGTTGCATCTGTTAAGGCACTTTATGAGGCTGCCGAGCAGATGAGAAACGGCACACTGGAGCAGTGCTTCACAGGTGACGGTACTGCACTCAAGCAGACTGAAAATACACAGCCCTGCCTGTATCTTGCAGACATTGCAGCAGCAATGGCACTGCGTGAGAACGGCATCGTTCCCGATGCTGTGGCAGGTTTCTCTCTGGGTGAAATTCCGGCACTTGCTTTTGCAGGTGCTTACAGCGCAGAGGAGGGCTTTGCAATTGCCGCAAAGCGTGGCGCATGCATGGCAGCCGCATCCGATGCAGAAATCGCATCCATGGCAGCGATCGTCAGAATTCCCAGCGAACAGGCGGAAGAGCTGGCGGCAAAGTACGATAAGGTGTATCCGGTTAATTACAATTCTCCGATGCAGCTGGTGGTTTCCGGCGATAAGGAGCAGCTTGCAGCGCTCAGCGCCGATGTCAAGGCAGTAAAGGGAAGAGCAGTTCCGCTGGCAGTCAGCGGCGCATTCCATTCTCCGTATATGACACCTGCTGTTGCACCGTTTGCACAGGCACTGGAAGGTTTTGAAGTCAAGCTCCCCGAAATTCCGGTGTATTCCAATTACACTTCAAAGCCCTACGAGGGCGATCCGAAGGCACTGATGTGCAGTCAGATCAACAATCCCGTAAAGTGGACGCAGCTCATCCGCAATATGGCGGCAGAGGGCTTTGATACATTCATTGAGTGCGGCGCAGGCAATACCCTGCAGAAACTCGTTTCCCAGATTCTCCCCGAGGCGAAATGCTACTGTGTGGAAAACGCACAGGGACTTGCGGAAACACTTGCAGCACTCGGCAAGTAATAATAGATTGATCAAGAGAGGAATGAACAGTTATGCTGAAAGGTAAAGTCGCCGTTGTAACCGGCGGTTCACAGGGAATCGGCAAGGAAATTTGCAGAAAATTTGCGGAAAACGGTGCGGATATTGCAATTGTTGACGTATGTGCGCCGGAAAAAGCACAGGCTGCTGCGGATGAGATCGCAGCACTGGGTGTGACCGTCAGAACCTATCAGTGCAATGTAGCTGACAGCGCATCGGTTGCAGAGGCTTGTCAGGCAATTCTGAAGGATTTCGGCGGCGTGGACATTCTCGTCAACAACGCCGGCATTACAAGAGATAATCTGATTCTGCGCATGTCCGAGGCTGATTTCGACGCAGTTGTGGATGTCAACCTCAAGGGCGCATTCTATATGACAAAGAATTTTTACCGTCAGATGATGAAGAAGAAGTACGGAAAGATCATCAACATCAGCTCCGTTTCGGGTCTGTTCGGCAATGCGGGACAGGCGAATTATTCCGCATCCAAGGCAGGCATCATCGGTCTGACAAAGTCCACCGCAAAGGAGCTGGCAGCAAGAGGTATCTGCTGCAATGCCATTGCACCGGGCTTCATTATGACAAGTATGACAACAAGTTTCCAGGAAAATGAGGAGCTGCGCAAGGCAATTCCTGCCAACCGCTTCGGCAAGCCCGAGGAGGTTGCGGCGCTCGCACTGTTCCTGGCATCCCCTGCGTCCGATTATATCACGGGCGAAGTAATCCGCATTGACGGCGGAATGGCAATGTAGGAGGAATAAACCAATGAGAAGAGTAGTAATCACCGGCATGGGTGCGGTGACTCCCATCGGCAACAATGTTGCGGAATTTAAGGAAGCACTGTTCGCCGGTAAGAACGGCATCGACACGGTGACGCATTTTGATGTGTCCGATTCCAAATGGACACTCGCAGGCGAAGTAAAAAATTTCGACGCAGCAGCCATCTTCGGCAAGCCCGCTGCCAAGAATACCGATATGTTCACGCTGTTCGCAATGGCGGCAGCGGATGAAGCAATGGAGCAGAGCGGTCTGCAGGGCAAGATCGAAAGCGACCGCATCGGCGTATGCTTCGGCTCCGGTATCGGCGGCATCGAAACCCTCTGCACAGAACACCGGAACCTGCTGGAAAAAGGCTCAAGAAAGGTTTCTCCCCGTTTTGTACCGAAGATGATCTATAATATCGCAGCCGGAAACCTTGCCATCCGTTACAATGCAAACGGTCCGTGTACTGCGGTTTCTACTGCATGTGCTACCGGTGCAACTGCAATCGGTGAGGGCTACCGCACCATCCTGCACGGTTATGCAGACGCAATGATCTGCGGCGGCTCTGAAGCTGCAATCAATGCACTGTGCATGGCAGGCTTCGGCAACTGTCAGGCTCTATCCACCGCAACAGACAAGGATAATGCATGCATGCCGTTTGACAAGCGCAGAAACGGCTTCATCATGGCAGAGGGCGCAGGCGTTATGATCCTTGAGGATTACGACCACGCTGTCGCAAGAGGTGCAAACATCATTGCAGAGGTATGCGGCTATGGTTCTACCTGTGACGCTCACCATGTAACTGCTCCCGATCCGGAGGCAAAGTACACGGCAAAGGCATTCCTCGACGCTTATGCAGACTGCGGCGTTCCGGCTGAAAAGATCTATGTCAATGCACACGGCACAAGCACGCCCCTGAACGATGCAACCGAAACCGCTGCACTCAAGCGTGCATTCGGTGAGGACGCAAAGAAGCTGCACATCAGCTCCACAAAGTCCATGACCGGTCACATGCTCGGTGCAACCGGTGCAGTCGAGGCAATCGCCGCAGTTCTGGCACTGACAGAAGGAATTGTTCCGCCGACCATCAACTACAAGGAACCGGATCCGGAGCTGGATCTTGACTATACACCGAATACTGCTGTCAAGGCAGATCTGGAGCTGGCGCTGTCCTCCAATCTGGGCTTCGGCGGTCACAATGCTGTTGTTGCTTTCAAAAAGGTATAAGGAGGAACAGCCGGATGAACAGAGAAGAAATTATGCAGATTCTGCCCCATCGTGACAACATGCTCCTGCTGGATGAAGCAGAGGCTGTGGACGGCAAGGCACATGGCAAACTCCATATCACGGGAGAGGAATTCTTCCTCAAGGGACACTTCCCCGGAAATCCCGTTGTCCCCGGCGTGATCCTGTGCGAGATCCTCGCACAGTCCGCCTGTGTGCTGCTTGCAGACCAGTGCAAGGGCTGCACACCGTATTTCACAGGTCTTGACAAGGTGAAGTTCAGAAATCCCGTCAAGCCCGGAGATACCTTTGAAACCGAATGTGAAATCACAAGATCCAAGGGCGCATTTTACTTCTGCACAGGAAAGGGCTATGTCAACGGCAAGCTTGCTGTTTCTGCCGATTTTTCCTTTGCAATTGTCGCACCCGCAGCGGAGGCGTAATATGAGTTTTATTCAGGAATTTCTGCAAGGAAAGCTCGGTCAGACCGAGGTGCAGAAGGTGACATGCAAAAAATGCGGCCATGAGGAAACTGCCTATGACCTGCAGAAGAACAGCTATATCTGCTCTGCCTGCCACGGTCACTACCGCATCGGCGCAAGAGATCGTGTAAATCTTCTGTTTGATAAGAACAGTTTCCATGAGTTGTTCACAGGGCTGAAAAGCGTGGATTTCCTGCATTTTCCGAGTTACCAGCAGAAGCTTGACAAGGCAATGGAATCCACGGGCGAGGAGGATGCGGTCATCTGCGGTATCGCAACGATCGCAGGCATCCGCTTTGCAGCCTTCGTGATGGAACCGAAATTCATCATGGCAAGCATGGGTTCAGTCGTGGGCGAGAAGATCACTCGACTGTTTGAATATGCAGCAGAGCACAAGCTCCCCGTGATCGGCTTTACGGCCTCCGGCGGCGCAAGAATGCAGGAGGGCGTGATCTCCCTGATGCAGATGGCAAAGGTGAGTGCTGCTGTAAAAGTACACAGCAATGCAGGTCTTCTGTATGTGACGGTACTGACCGATCCCACAACGGGCGGCGTTACCGCAAGCTTTGCAATGCAGGGTGACATCATCCTTGCAGAACCGGGCGCACTGGTGGGCTTTGCAGGCAGACGTGTTGTGGAACAGACCACCAAGAGCAAGCTGCCGGATAATTTCCAGAGTGCGGAGTTCCTTATGGAGCATGGCTTTGTCGATGCGATCATCCCCAGAAACGAACTGCGTGATACCCTTGCAGAGATCCTGCACATCCATAAAAGATAAGGAGGCGTGCCGTTATGGATTCTTATGAAAAGCTGAAAACTGCCAGACAGAACGGCAGACCGACGGGCGGAGCCTATGTCAAGGAGATTTTTGAATTTCCGCTGGAATTTCACGGCGACCGCCGCTTTGGGGAAGACCTTGCCATTATGGCAGGCATTGCCTACATCGGCAAGCGCCCCGTAACCTTTATTGCAATGGAAAAGGGTACTGACCTGCAGAGCCGTATTGCACGCAATTTCGGCTGTCCCAAGCCCGAAGGCTACCGCAAGGCACTGCGCCTGATGAAGCAGGCGGAGAAGTTCCATCGTCCTGTTATATGCTTTGTGGATACGCTCGGTGCGTACTGCGGCGCAGATGCGGAGGAACGTGGTCAGGGTCAGGCGATTGCAGAAAACATCATGGAAATGCTCGGCCTTAGAACTCCCGTTATCTCCGTTGTCATCGGCGAGGGCGGCAGCGGCGGTGCGCTGGCACTGGCATCCGCCGACAGGGTTCTGATCCTTGAAAATGCCGTGTATTCCGTGATTTCTCCCGAGGGCTGTGCAAGCATCCTCTGGAAGGATTCCGGCAGAGTTGCAGATGCTGCGGACTGCCTGCACATTACTGCGGACGATATGAAGGAATTCGGCGTTGCAGAGGAGATCATCCCCGAGGATTTCGAACACTTCCCGAAAATGTGCAAAAATCTCAAGAATGCACTTATCCGTGAGCTGGACACCCTCTGCGCCCTCTCCGAGGAGGAGCTTCTGGAGCAGAGATACAACCGATTCCGCAAATTCGGCATTTTTGAAGAAAAAGATGTATAATCAATCACGATACGGTTCTCCCAGCCATTGGCGGGAGAACGTATCTGTATTATCAGATAATTCAGGAGTTTAAACTATGGAAGCGTTATATCATAGATTCAGCCGTGCCGAATTTGACGAGAACGGACAGATCACAAAATTTGAGCTTGATTATCCCGAGAATTTTAATTTCGGCTATGATGTAGTAGACGCAATTGCCGCACAGGAGCCGGAAAAGCGTGCGGTCGTCTGGTGTGACGACGAGGGAAACAAGCGTATTCTGAGCTTTGGCGAAATCAGCAGACTTTCCTCGCAGACGGCGAATTTTCTGATTCGTCAGGGAATCCGCAGGGGCGATCGGGTGATGCTCATGCTGAAAAGACGCTATGAATACTGGTATGTGATCACGGCACTGCACAAGATCGGTGCAGTTGCAATTCCTGCAAGCCATATGCTGACGACGGGCGATATCGTCTATCGTGCGAATGTTGCGGATATCCGCACGATCGTCTGTGCGGATGATGAGGCACTGTGCAACAAGGTGCTTGACGCATCCAAGCAGGTACCCTGCCTTGACAACCTGTTCACGGTACGAAAGGATCACGGAGGCTTCCGGCGGCTTGACAAGCTCATTAAGCAGGAAAGTACGGAGCTTACGAGAGTGCAGACCAGAGTGGGAGATTCGCTCCTGCTGTATTTCACATCCGGCACGACGGGCTATCCGAAGGCAGTCATTCACAACCATGCCTATCCGCTTGCGCATATCGTGACGGGCGTTTACTGGCACTGCGTACAGAATGACGGACTGCATCTGACCGTTGCGGACACAGGCTGGGCAAAATCCTCGTGGGGCAAGATCTACGGTCAGTGGCTCGGCGGAAGTGCGGTCATGGCGTATGATTATGACCGTTTTGACGCTGCAAAAATGATGGATGTGCTTGAAAAATACAAGGTGACGACCTTCTGCGCACCGCCCACACTCTACCGCCTGATGGCGAAATCCGGCATTCGTCCCGAAGCGTTTGCAAGCATCAAGCACGTTGCAACTGCAGGTGAGGCACTGCAGGAGGAGATCATCCGTCTGTTCCACGAAAAGACGGGTCTTGAAATTATGGAGGGCTTCGGACAGTCGGAAACAACGCTGATCATCGGCAATTTTGCAGGCGGCAAGCCAAAGCGTGGTTCCATGGGCAAGCCCTCACCTCTCTACAGGGTGCGCCTTGTGGATGCCGACGGCAACGATGTGCCTGTTGGTGAAACGGGCGAGATCGTGATTGATGCAAGGGAGCGTGTGCCGGAGGGACTTTGTCTGGGTTATGAAAACAATGATGACGCCAATGCACGCTGTTGGAAGGATGGCATTTTCCATACAGGCGACACGGCATATGCGGATGAGGACGGCTACTATTACTATGTCAGCCGTCTGGATGATGTGATCAAATCCAGCGGCTACAGAATCGGGCCGTTCGAGGTGGAAAGTACCCTCATTCAGCATCCTGCGGTTGTGGAATGCGCCGTAACGGGCGTTCCCGATGCCGAGCGTGGCAATCTGATCAAGGCAACGGTCGTCCTGCAGGCAGGTGTGGAGCCGAGCGACGCACTCAAGACGGAGCTGCAGGAATTTGTCAAGGAACGCACTGCTCCCTACAAGCGTCCGAGGATCATCGAATTTGTGGACGAGCTTCCCAAGACCATCAGCGGCAAGATCCGCTACAATGTCATCCGCCAGAAGGATGCAAAACAGTAAAAATTGCTCCCCCTCGGGCTGTGAGGGGGAGCTTGCATTTTCCTCCAAAATATGCTATGATAGAACTATATCACGGAAAGGATGATTCAGCATGGGACTGATATTGGCATCTGCCTCTCCGAGAAGGCAGGAACTTTTAAAAAGAATTACAGAGGATTTCACCGTAAATCCCGTCGATGCGGATGAAACACTGCCCGTCGGCATTCCGGTTGAAATTGCAGCGGTCTATCTTGCGGATGTCAAGGCAAAGGCGGCAGCGGAGCAGTTTCCGGAGGATATCGTCATCGGATGCGACACGATCGTCGTGCTGGAGGATGAAATCATGGGCAAGCCCTCCGACCGTGCGCAAGCAAAGCAGATGCTGCAAAAGCTCTCCGGTCAGACCCACAAGGTCATGACGGGAACGGCACTGTACAGCGGCAAAAAAAGCACGGTATTCACAAGCGAAACACGGGTGACCTTCTATGAGCTGACGGATGCGGAAATTGAACGCTATCTCGATACGGGCGAGCCGTTTGATAAGGCAGGCGCCTATGGAATTCAGGGCTTCGGCTGTCTGCTGGTACGCAGCATTGAGGGGGATTACAACAATGTGGTCGGACTTCCCGTTGCGGCGCTGGCAAGGGCACTTGCGCAGTTTGAGCGTGCAGTGGCACATCCGAAAATTCAATTCAAGAAATAACGCAAAGCACCTGAGAAGTATTCTTCCTCAGGTGCTTTTCTGTCAATTTATCTGAATCATTTCCCCGATCGCCGTCCCCGATGCATAGGCATTGAGGCTTTCATCCGCACGGATCCCCGCAAGGAAATTATACGAACCCTGACAAGCGATCATCGCCGCATTGTCGCCGCAAAGGGAAAGCGGCGGCATGTAGAGCGTGTAGCCATGCTTTTTGCACATTGCCTCCATGGAACTGCGAAGCCCCGAATTTGCCGAAACACCGCCCGCCATTGCAATTGTCTTGTAGCCTGTCTGCTTTGCCGCAAGGAGTGTTTTCTCCGTGAGAATCTCCGCAACCGTCCGCTGCAGGCTTGCCGCCATGGAAGGAGCGTCGATTTCCTCATGCTTCTGCTCTGCGTGATGCACCATGTTGATGACCGCCGTTTTCAGCCCCGAAAAGCTGCAGTCGAGTTCGCTTCCGGCAACCCTCGGACGGGGAAGCGCATATTTCGTACTGTCGCCCTGCTTTGCCGCCTTGTCGATCTGCACGCCGCCCGGATACGGATAGCCCAGCACTCTTGCGCATTTGTCAAAGCATTCTCCTGCTGCGTCATCCCTCGTCGTGCCGAGGATGGCGAATTCCGTGTAGGACTTCACCTCGCACAGCATCGTATGTCCGCCGCTGACCACAAGGCAGAGATAGGGGGGCTTGAGATCCGGATGCGCTAAGTAATTCGCCGCAATATGCCCGTGATGTGATGCACGGGAATCAGGGGCTTTCCAGCTGCAAAAGCAAGTCCTTTTGCAAAATTCACGCCCACAAGAAGTGCGCCGATCAGTCCCGGTGTGTGCGTCACCGCAATGCCGTCGAGCTGCTCGATCGTGACGCCTGCTTCGTCCAGTGCCTGCTGCACCACTGCGTAGATATTTTCACAGTGCCGTCTGGAGGCAAGCTCCGGCACGACGCCGCCGTATTGCATATGCTCCATCGCCTGCGAGGCAATGACGGATGACCGCAGCTTTGTGCAGTCCTCCACAACGCTCGCTGCGGTTTCGTCACAGGAGCTTTCAATTCCGAGTATTAACATGTTGTTCCTCCGTATTGCATAATCACTGCGTCCTCCGCAGGATTTGTATAGTAGCCTTTTCTGATTCCGATGCGGCAAAATCCGTGCTTTTCATAAAGTCCTATGGCAGGTGCATTCGATGCACGCACCTCCAGAAAGATCTGTTCGGCATCCTGCAGCTGTGACAGAAATTCCTGCAACAGCAGACTGCCGATGCCCTGCCGCCTGCAGTCGGGATGCACTGCCACATTGTTGATGTCGGCTGTGTCCAGAATCTGCTGTGCCGTCAGAAATCCCGAAACGATGTCATTTTCGTCAACTGCCGCAAGGACGACGCCCCCACGGCGGGAAGCCTCCAGTTCGAACATCTCATAGCTCCATGGGTTCGGGATGCACAGGCTTTCAAGCTGTGTGATCTGTTCAAGAAGGGCGGTGTCCTCACCCCCCACACGCTTAACCCTTTGCATCATACCAAGTACCTCCACGGTTGACCTCTGCGATCAGCGGCACCGAAAGCTCGCAGACCTGCTGCATTTCCTCATGCAGAATCTGCGCTGCCCTGTCCGCATCTGCAAGCGGCACTTCCACGATCAGTTCGTCATGCACCTGCAGAAGCAGCTTTGCAGACGGTACTTCCGCTTCCAGACGGTCATGCACATGCACCATTGCAAGCTTGATGATATCCGCTGCCGTACCTTGTACGGGAGTATTCATCGCAATGCGCTTGCCTGCTGCCTGCATCATCTTGTTTTTGGATTTCAGCTCCGGAATATAGCGTCTTCTGCCGTGCATCGTGCAGACATAGCCCTTTTCCGTGCCATCCTCCACGACCTTATCCAGAAATTCGGACACCCTCGGGTAGGAGCCGAGATAATCGTCAATATATTTCTTTGCCTGCGCAACGGTAACGTGAATATCCTTCGACAGGGAGAAGGCGCCCATGCCGTAGAGAATGCCGAAATTGACAGCCTTTGCAGAGCTTCGCATTTCGGAAGTGACAAACACCTCGGGCATGTCAAAGATTTTTGCCGCCGTTGCCGTGTGGATGTCCGTGCCGCTTGTGAATGCCTCCTGCATCGCCTTGTCACCGCTTAAATGCGCCATCAGCCGCAGTTCGATCTGGCTGTAGTCGGCGTCAAGCAGGATGCAGCCCTCGGATGCACGGAAGAATTTCCGCATGTTGCGCCCAAGCTCCGTGCGCACGGGGATATTCTGCAGATTCGGCTCAATGGATGAAATGCGCCCCGTTCTCGTTTCTGTCTGCTTGTATTTTGTGTGGATTCTCCCGTCCTCTGCGATGGTTTTCAGCAGTCCGTCCACATAGGTCGAGAGCAGCTTTGTGTACTGGCGGTATTCCAGAATCAGCCCGATGATCGGATGCTTCGGGAGCAGTTCTTCGAGAACCTCCGCATTCGTAGAATAGCCGCTTTTGGTTTTCTTCTTTGCAGGAAGCCCCAGTGTTTCAAACAGCACCACGCCAAGCTGCTTGGGGGAGGAGATGTTGAATTCACCGCCTGCGTAGTCGTAGATCTGCGTTTGCAGCTCTGCGATCTTTTCGGAAAGCCCCACGCCGAACGCCTTGATACCGTCACTGTCCACTTCCACGCCCTCGTGTTCCATGTGGGCAAGTACCCTCGTCAGCGGAAGTTCGATCTCCGTCCAGAGTGTGAGCATGCCGTCCTCGGTAAGCTTGGCGATGCCTGTTTCGGAAAGCTGCTGCAATGCCTGCACGTCCGCAAATTCCGAAAGCTCCGAAAAATAGGGGACATTCAGCTGTGCGCAGAGCGCCGCCACGCTGTAATCGGATGCGGACGGATTGAGCAGATAACCGCACACCGCCGCATCAAATGCGATGCCGCAAAGCTTTGTATTGTGATCATATGCAAAATGATAATGCGCCTTGGCATCATCCGTTGCCTTTGTCTGATCGGATGAAAGGAATGCCAGAATTTCGGACAAATCCTCCGTTCTGAATATTTCCGTGCCGCCACAGACGGTCAGGATACCGTCACGCAGCAGATAGGGGACAGGTTCTGCGATGGAAGCGATCTTTTCCGCAGAATAGGGAACTTCTGAAAGCTTCGGTGCTTCCTGCGGCTCCTGCAAAAGCACTGCGGACGGCTCACCGCTTCCAAGCGGCTGCAAGCCGAAACGCTCGAGAAGCTTGTACATTTCCAGTTCTGTGAGAATCCTGCGCAGCTCGTCCGTCTGCTGTTCTTTGGGAATATAATCGGAAAATTCCGTGGAAACGGGCGCATCCGTGCGGATGGTCGCAAGCCACTTGCTTTCCTCCGCATCCGTCCTGCCGTCAAGCAGTTTCTGGCGGATTCTCGGCGTTGCCTGCACTTCCTCAATATGGTCGTACATGTTTTCAATGCTGTTCCACGCCTGAATCAGCGCCATTGCCGTTTTTTCGCCGATACCCTTGATGCCTGCGATATTGTCCGAGGTATCGCCCATCAGCGCCTTAAGGTCGATCAGATGGATCGGAGCAAAGCCGTAATCCTCACGGAAACGCTCGGGCGTGTAGGGGATATGCTCACGATTTGTCACCAGACGCACGGTGATGCGTTCGTCAATCAGCTGCAGGCTGTCACGGTCACCCGTCATGACAATGCATTCATGCCCCTGCGCACTGCACGCATGTGCAAGCGTGCCGAGGATGTCGTCCGCTTCAAAGCCCTCGCAGCTGATGCAGGCAATGCCCATTGCCGTGAGGATCTGCTTGAGATAGGGCATCTGCATGGCAAGCTCTTCGGGCATTCCCTTGCGGTTTGCCTTGTAGGAGGCAACCGCCTTGTGACGGAAGGTGGGGCTTTTCAGGTCAAATGCCACCGCAACGGCATCGGGCGCAGCCTCGCCGATTTCCTTGAGGTAGATATTCAGAAACCCGAACAGGGCGTTGGTAAATACGCCCTGACGGTTGGAAAGCGCACGAACGCCGTAATAGGCACGGTTGACGATGCTGTTGCCGTCGATCGCAAGTAATCGCATGGGGATACCTCCGTTTTCTCATAATCTCTCATATTACATTATACCACATCCGCAGAAGGATTTCCAGTCTTTTGCAAAAAAACTTGGACAAATCCGCAGGGGTGTAAATTTCTACCAAAACATTGACATTTTTCTGATTTTGTAGTATGATAACAATACATGCGGCAACTGAAAACGATGTTTTCAGATGTCGAAGTGCGGGGCGAGAAGCCCACATGCTATCAGAGCAAGAAAAGGAGCGAACTACAATGCAATCCCATAGACATATCCACTACGGCAGAGTCGGCGGCGCACTTGCAATACTGGTTCTGGTTGGAATTCTGGTGTTTGCCGTGGTGAAAATCGTAAAGCCCGATGATTCCCAACAGGTATCCCTTGAAAATCCGCTGCCCTCGGAAACACAGAGCATGACGCTTGCCGCAACGCAGGCAGCGACGGAGCCGACCACGCAGGCAACCACGCAAGCTCCCACGGAGCTGATTACAGAACCGCCGACGACGGAGCCTGTGGAAATTCCGGAATCCATCAAGCTGAAGGTGCCATATATTTCGCAGAAGGGGCTTCTGCCCACGGGCTGTGAGCTTGTCAGTGCCAAGATGGTGCTGGAATACTACGGTAAGAAGGTCGATGTGAACGATATTGTGGAGAATACGATCAGCATGTATCCGAAAACCGAAAACGGCAGAACCTATGCACCGCATCCGTCGCAGGCATTCATCGGCAGTCCGTGGGACGAAACAAGCTTCGGCTGTTTTCCGCCCGTTATTGTCAACATGATGAACAAGCTGCTTCCCGAAGGGAAGATCGCCAAGGATGTGTCGGGAACGGATCTGCAGACGCTTGCGGAAACCTACCTGCCCAGAAACATGCCCGTGCTTGTCTGGGCGACCATCAGCATGCTGGAGCATCAATCCACGATCGGCTGGTATCTGTATGATGAGGAGGGGGAGCCTACCGATGAATGGTACGGCTGGCAGGCAAACGAGCATTGTCTGGTGCTTGTGGGCTACGACAGCAAGTATTATTACCTCAATGACCCCTACGGAGGCAGGGGACTGGTTTCTTACAAACGAGAGCTTGTGGAAAAACGTTTCAACTCCATGGGGCAGTATGCCGCTGTGGTGGTGGATGAATAATTTTCGGAATCCTGCTCCGAAAGGAGCAGGATTGTTTTTTATGTCTTGCAGTACATCTAAATATATGCTATAATATAGAAGTACAAAAACGAAAGGAATCTGAATTATGTCCGCATTTCTCAAGGGGATGCGGCACGGTATCCCGATCGCACTGGGGTATCTGTCCGTGTCTTTCGGCTTCGGCATTCTTGCCGCAAAGCATTTCGGCGCACTTGTCGCCACCATTATTTCCATGACAAACCTCACCTCCGCAGGACAGCTTGCAGGCGTGAATATCATGGCGGAGGGAAACACCGCCATAAGCGGCTATCTGGAAATGGCACTGACCCAGCTGATTATCAATATGCGCTACGGGCTGATGGGAATTTCCCTTTCCCAGAAGCTTGACAGCACATTCAATACGCCACGCCGTCTTGTTGCATCCTTCGGTATCACCGACGAGATTTTTGCAGTGGCATCCTCCCAGCCCGGAAAAATCACCGCAAACTATATGTACGGCATGATTCTCATTGCGTTCCTCGGCTGGACAAGCGGCACTTTTCTGGGGGCAGTGGCAGGGGAGATCCTGCCGCCTTCCGTGACCGATGCCATGGGACTTGCCCTTTACGGCATGTTCCTTGCCATTATCATTCCTCCGGCAAGAAAGAGCAGGGGCGTGCTTGTGGTGGTTGCCGCCGCCGCAGGATGCAGCCTGATTTTCAAATTCCTGCTGCCCTTTGTCACAAGCGGCTTTGCGGTAATCATCTGTGCGATTGCAGCCGCAGCACTCGGCGCATGGCTTTTCCCGGTAAAGGAGGAGAACGCATGAATACCATGAGTATCGTCATCTATATTGCCGTGATGGCAGGCGTGACCTATCTGATCCGTATGCTGCCGTTCACACTGTTCCGCAAGGAAATCAAGTCGCAGTTTTTCAGGAGCTTCCTCTACTACGTTCCCTATGCCGTGCTCAGTGCCATGACAATTCCGTCAATTTTTTACGCAACGGGAAACATGGTCACCGCAGTCATCGGCACGGCAGTTGCCGTGGCACTGGCATTTTTCCGACAGCCCCTCATCGTCGTGGCACTTGCCGCATCCGCTGCGGCACTGCTTGCGGATGTTGTGATGGGGTATCTGTAATCTGTTTTTCGGAGGTGTACTATGAAAAAATCCACACTCTGCATCATCCTCGCAGCCATTGTCTGCTGTGGCATCATGGCATGGGTGGACGGCGTTCTTATGCCGGGCTATGTGCTCAAATCCGTCATGAAACTCGCATTGTTTCTGGCATGTCCCTTTGTGCTGTCCCGCATGGACAAGCAGATTGCATTCGCAGAGCTGTTCCGTGTGCAGAAAAACGCCATTGTCCGACCGCTTCTGCTGGGCGTGGGGCTGTATGCCGTGATTCTCTGCGCCTATTTTCTGGTGAGAAACGTGTTTGATTTTTCCAATATTGCAGGTTCTCTGACAGAGAATGCAGGCGTAACAAAGGAAAATTTCCTGTTTGTGGCAATCTACATATCCTTTGTCAATTCCCTCTTGGAGGAATTTTTCTTCCGTGGATTTGTCTTTACGAACCTGAAAACGCTGTATTCCCGCAAATTTGCCCACCTGTTCAGTGCAGTTGTATTTGCGCTCTACCATGTGGCAATGATGATCGGATGGTTCGGTCTGCCCATGTTCCTTCTTTGCATGGCAGGTCTGACGGCAGGGGGACTGATCTTTAATTACCTTAACGAAAAACAGGGGAATATCTACGCTTCGTGGTTTGTCCATATGTTTGCGAATTTCGCAATCAATACCATTGGCTTTATGCTGCTGTAATCATACGCAAAAAGGAGAGTTATTATGGGAATTTTTGATGCATTCAGAAAAAAAGAACAACCGAAACCGCAGTCCGAGCGTGAGGGAACGCACGAGGTCATTCTCAAAAGCCGTTCGCTTGTGTGCGATGTGGAGGCTTTTGTAGAAAAATCCGACACCTGCTACTATTTTTATCTCTGGTTCAAGCCCATGCATCCCGAGGCGAAGATGAGAACCTGCTGGATCTGCAACCGAAAGCCTGCCCCGAAGAAAATCGACGTGGACAACATGACCGGCGGCAGAGCGCCGATGATGCCGGCGGAATTTGTGGCGCATCCCATCGGCGGCATGGAGCTTGACGAAACATCCCTGTCCGTTGTGTGGTTTGAGGAGGGAACGGGTGCGGCACTCCTCAGCGGCGAGGAGATCCTCTGTGTGATTCCCGAATGGAGCGGCTACAAGGATTTCCACGGCTATGCAAAATATGCCAAGGGCACAGGCCCCTTTGCGTGGGAAATCGTACAGGCACTGCCGCATCTGAACGATCGTGTGGAAATGGGCAGGAAACTCTGGAATTTCTTCCAAGGAGAAGGCAGGGAACGTGTCTGGATGATGGCACAGCGTGAGGAAATTCTGAAATTCATCGGTACGCATGAGAATGATTTTGACATTACCCTCAGACAGAATCAGGGACCGAACGATCCGACATTCCCCCCGAAGGTCGTAGTGTCGGGTTCAAGGGACGGCGTGATCTACGGCGTGACGGCAGGCGTAAGCACGGCGGCAATGCCGATGGTGGATTTCCATGTGGATGGCGATCCGAGGGAGGTAAAGCGCATGGAACTGGGCTTTGCAACGATCGAAAGACATCGCCCCCTATGCCGTCCGATGTACGGTACACTTTGTTCCTTTGCAAATTTCCCGTGGGATCAGCTGACCTTCCTTGCTCACGGACATACCATTCCGTTCCGCAATATCGGCGGCTTTGCGGCAATGCTCTTTGTCAATCCCCGTTTTGTCGAGGGACTCGAATCCCCCTCCTGCACCCGATTCCTTGACGGCAGCGCAGTCAATGTACTGTGGGCAGTGCCGATCACGCAGGATGAATATGATTTTGCTGTGCAAAACAGTTCCGCAGAGCTTCTGAAGAAGGCGGCGGATGCTTCACACATTCACATTTTTGACGGAAAACCGAAGTTTGTACTTTGATCAGCGTAAGGAGAAGCCTATGACTGAACATGAATTTCTCACAATGAAAAAAGCCGCCCTGCGGCGGTGTTTCCGACGGATGAACCCCCAGCAGTTCGAGGCTGTCATAACGGTCGGCGGCCCCGTGCTGGTGCTTGCAGGTGCAGGCAGCGGCAAAACCACGGTGATCGTTAACCGCATTGCCAATATGGTGCTGTTCGGTGATACCGCAGAAACTCCCACACCCGTCCCGACAGCGCAGGAGCTTGCAAGGCTGCAAAATTACATCGACGGCGGTGAGCTTTCCATGGGCGAATTGCAGGATATGATCGCAAGCCGCCCCATTCAGCCGTGGCAGATTCTTGCCATTACCTTCACGAATAAGGCGGCAGGCGAGCTGAAAGCCCGTCTTGCCGACACCCTTGGGGATGCCGCAATGGATATCCATGCATCCACCTTCCATTCCGCATGTGTGCGGATCCTGCGCACCTGCATCGACCGCATCGGCTACGAAAAGAGTTTTACCATCTATGACAGCGACGACAGCCTGCGTGTGATGAAACAGTGCATGAAGGAGCTGGATGTTTCCGAGAAGAAATTCCCACCGAAAAGCATGCTGGCTTCGATCAGCCACGCCAAGGACAGGATGATTTCCCCTGCGGAATTTGCACTGGATGCAGGCAATGACTACTGGAAGATGGTAACGGCAAAGCTTTACAAGGCGTACCAGAGCCGCTTGCAGGATGCGCAGGCAGTCGATTTTGACGATCTGATCTGCCTGACCGTGCGTGTATTTGAGGAATGCCCCGATGTGCTGGAAAAATACCGCCGCAAGTTCCGCTATCTCATGGTGGATGAATATCAGGACACGAACTACGCCCAGTACCGCCTTGTGAGTCTGCTTGCAGGCGAACACCACAACCTGTGCGTTGTGGGTGACGATGACCAGAGCATTTACCGTTTCCGTGGGGCGACGATTGAGAATATTCTGCAGTTTGAGGAGCAGTTCCCCGGCTGCAGAACCATTCGTCTGGAGGAAAATTACCGCAGCACGCAGCATATTCTGGATGCTGCCAATGCCGTGATCCGGAACAACAAGAGCCGCAAGGAGAAGAAACTCTGGACTGCCGCCGGCGAGGGCGACAAGGTAACGCTTTTGAAAGTCAGCCAGGAAAAGGACGAGGGACAGTTCATTGCGGATACTGTGGAGGAACGTGTGAAAAACGGCGCATCCTACACGGATTTTGCAGTGCTCTACCGCATGAATGCGCTTTCGAACAGCATTGAACGTGCGCTGATGCGCAATAAAATCCCCTACCGTGTGTACGGCGGCGTGCGCTTTCAGGACAGAAAGGAAATCAAGGATGTGACGTCCTACCTCTGCGTTTTGCAAAATCCCAACGATACCGTGCGATTTGAGCGCATTGTCAACACCCCCAAGCGTGGCATCGGCGATTCCACCATTGCAACCATTCTCAATATTGCAAGGGATCTGCACATGACGCCGCTGGAGGTGATGAAGAATTGTCAGGATTTCCCAGCACTTTCCAGACGTACAGCCCCCCTTCTGAGCTTTGCGAGGATGATGGAGGAGCTGTCGGAGCTTGCAGAAACAGCAACCCTTGAGGCGCTGTTCGATGCCGTTCTGGAGAAATCCGGCTACAAGCTCATGCTCATCGGGCTTGGCGACGAGGGCGAAATGCGCCTTGAAAACGTCGAGGAGCTGCGCTCCAACATTGTCGAATACATGAAGGAGAGCGCAGAACCGACACTGGAAGGATTTCTGGAGGAAAATGCCCTTTATACGGATGCCGACCGTGCGGATACGGAGGAATGCGTGTCGCTCATGACGATGCATTCGGCAAAGGGACTGGAATTTGACACGGTGTTTGCCATCGGCATGGAACAGGGAATTTTCCCGTCCCAGCGCAGTTTTGAAAGTCAGGAGGATATGGAGGAGGAACGCCGCCTTGCCTATGTGACATCACAAGAGCCAAGCGCCATCTCTATCTCATGCAGTGTCAGAACCGTCTGCTGTTCGGCAGCTACAAGCAGAATCCCCTGTCACGCTTTGTCAGAGAGATCCCCGAAGTGCAGCTCAAGGTGGAGGATCATACCGTGCGCAGCATGCGTGAAATGCCTGCGGAAATTTCCGCAGCGTCGGGGCTTACCTATCTGAAGAAAGCACAGGCGGATGCGGCAAGGGCAAGGCAGCTCTCACAGACAAGTGCCGCTTCTTCTGTGATGCAGTTCACCGTCGGTGAGCGCATTCTCAGTTCCGTGTTCGGGGAGGGTACGGTTCTTGCCGTAACCCCCATGGGAAATGACGCTATGCTGGAGGTTGCCTTTGACAGGGTGGGAACGAAGAAGATCATGGCGAAATATCAGAAACTCAAGAAGATCTGAGGAGGATGGAATGAAACAACACTCTGAAAATCTTTTGCAGGAGTTTCGTTTGGAATTTCTGCTTGCAGGTGGAAATTCCGATCTCGATTCCATGCTTGCACAGTCTTTTGCCAAGGTGTTCAATGACGAGCCATGGAACGACAGCTGGACGCATCAGCAGGCATTGGAACGTATCCGCGATATCGAGAATACCCCTCGTTTTGACGGTGCTGCGGTCATCCGTGAAGGAAAAGTCATTGCGGCAATTCTTGGCAGAGGCGAGCAGTACTATGACGGCGAGGTGTTCCAGATCATTGAATTCTGGGTGGCAAAGAAATTACAGTGTCAGGGCATCGGCAGCAGGCTCCTTGCAGATTTTACAGCGCATCTCAAGGCTAAGGGCATCCAAAGGGTGTTCCTTTTGACGATGCGTGGCGAACGCACGGAGGGATTCTACCAAAAACAGGGCTTTGAAACAAGTTCGGGCATGTGCCTGATGGAACGCAATCTTTGATAAAAGGGGGATAATCGCATGCAGCGAATCGGAATCACGGCATTTTTGACGGCAGCGCTGATGCTCTGCGCAGGTGCAGTTTCGGCATCCGCCGAAATGCCGCAGCAGGGGAAGCTTCTCTTTCACCATTATTCCTCCTATTCCGCCATGGACAGCGAGCTTTTGCTCCATGATTTCGGCACGGGAAAAACGCAAAGCATTGCGGATGATGCCTTCATCCACGCAATGAATGCGGATTTTGGCAGCCACTGCTATGACATTGTGTTTATGGCGATTGACCCTGCTTTGGATGAATGGGATATTTTCCGATACAATACTGTCAGCAGAAAGCTTGTGAATCTGACGGAACGAAGCGGTTTCCGCAACGAAGATCCGAAATTCTCCCCCGACGGCAACTGCATCGTGTTCAAGCGTGGGCATTGGGATACACAGGCGGACGGCTTTGTCTATGATCTTGCGGAAATGAACCTGCAAACGTGCAGCATCACCATGCTCACCGAAAGCGCCGCCGAGGAGTCGATGCCGTACTATGCCCCCGACGGGAAAAGCATTTACTATTCGGAGATTCTGAATGGTGAAACTTCCATTTGCCGCCTTGATCTGAAGTCCGGCGAAAAAACTACGGTGTATGCAGAAAAGGGCGTGCAGTCCTATTATCCCATGCTTTCGGACGCAGGGCTGTACTTCACAAAATGGCATTCCGCCGAGCTTCACAATGACTGCATCGTGAAAATGGAGGGGAACGCACCTGCATTGCTGCCGCTGCATGCGGCGGAATACAACTGTTCCGATCCCTTTCCCCTGCGTGACGGCAGCCTGTTTTTCAGCAGCACAAAGGAGGGCGGCTATGACCTGTATTTCTACGACGGACAGACGGAGTATGCACTCACGGCACTATCCACGCCGCAGGAAGATTTAGGTACAGCGTATTACGGAAGATCGGATGCGGAGAAGATCATTGCGGAAACGACGGATTTTCTTCTGTGTCGGGAAAGCAGCGGCAGGAATATGGACGCCGACGGCAACGGTGTTGTCAATGCCTTCGACCTTGCGCTGCTCAAACGCATGGCGAAGTGAATAGTAGAACAAAAAGGGCGATGCATCTGCATCGCCCCTCAGTTTGTCAAAAAAGTATTATTTCGCTTAAATTTGCCCCACAGCTAAAGCACGCCCTTCGGGTGCCCCCAACCCCCTCCCCAAAGGGGAGGGGGAAAGAGGGAGGGTGCTACCGCACCCTCAACCCGCTCTCCTGCGGAGTGCATTTTGACAGTCTGAAGGGCGATGCATCTGCATCGCCCCTCTTCATATTCAGTTCTTTTCCTTCTTTTTTCCGATCCTCGGCATACCGATAAAGAGAATATCTGATTGATAGAGCTTCAGTGCAAGGAATGTCATCACAGCCAGAAATATCGCCTGATAGATCAATCCGCCCCAGAACATCGGGAGATCATGGAACCGCAGGCAGCTTGTTGCCGTAAAGGTGTGTGTGAATGGAATTATCCGCATCACGATACCTGCAATGCCCTCCATCTGACGGATGTCGGAGATCATGGAGAGGATATATGGGAACATCGTCAGCACCAGAATCGGCAGACTTGCCATCTGAGAGCCTTTTGCATCCTGTACCAGTGCGCCGAGGATGATCGACGCCATCAGTGCAATGCCGAGCGTCAGCGCAAGCTGTACGAGCGTCATTGCCCAGCCCCACATCGGGATCTGCAGTCCCAGCTCCTGTGTTGCCTTTGTCGCAGTCGCCATGGATTTGAAAGCCTCGGCAACATCCAGTGAACCATCCTTGCCCGACATTGTCATGAGTATCGCCACAAGGAAGCCTGCACCGTAGGTCAGCGCATAAATCAGTGCAACGATCAGGGCTGCGAGCATTTTCGAACCGATGATGCGTCCTCTCGGAACGGGGGAAGCAAGCAGGGTTTCCAGTGTTTTATCCGCCTTTTCCGCACCGATGGCGGTGATGATCGTCTGTGAAGTCAGTACGATCAGCATGAACAGCACCAGCGGCATGAGCTTGTCGAACACGGAAAGAGAATTGATGAGGGTGTAGGTGTCCGTCTGCGAAATTTTGCCGTTTGCTACGGTATAGGGCGTTGTCTTGATGGGATCTGCAAGGAATTTCATATCCTCCCCGATGACCTGCGCCATCAGCAGTTCCTTGATTTTGGCACGCACGGGAGAAAGCGAATCATTTCCTCCTGCGAGCATTTCCATCGAGGTCGTGGATGTGAGCAGTGAGATGCTCTGCATCTTGCCCGCTGTACGTTCCTCCAGAATTGCCTTGGAAAAGCCTTCCTCAATGACAACCGCATCCTTCCAGCCGTTTTCTTCGAGAAGGGCGGGGAGATCCTGCGCAGTATCTGCCGTATGCACTGTGTAGCCGTCCTCTTCAAGTGCGGCAATGACGCTTCGGGTAAATTCCGTATCATCGCAGTCCACAATATGCAGGTCGCCGCTGACTGTCATGGACTCGGTCACGGTATTCGTCATGATTCCTCCGAACAGGATAATGAGAAGAAGTGTGCCGAGAAGTCCCAGAATCATCTGTTTGTTGATCAGCTCCGAAAGCTCTTTCTTCAGAAGATGCATCATACACCGTTCACCGCCCTTTCAAAAACTTCTTCGAGTGTCTGTGCATTGTAACGTTCCAGCAGTTCCTGCGGCGTGCCTTCTGCCAGAAATACGCCGTCCTTCATAATTGCGCAGCGGTCGGCAGTGGTTGCAAGCTCCTGCATGTGGTGGGAGGAGAGGAGGAATGCCGTGCCGTATTCCTTGGCACAGCGGCGGATGGTTTTGCGGATGTCAAGGGAATTGAGCACATCCAGACCGCTTGTCGGTTCGTCAAGAATGGCAAGACGGGGCTTGGGCATGACCGTTCTTGCAAGCACAAGCTTGCGGATCATACCACGGCTGTAGGTGTTGATCTTGCGGTCGAGGGCATCGCCGAGTCCGCAGATCTGCTCGCCAAGCTCCACGCATGTTTTCTGTTCCTTTTCTTCATCGAAATACAGTCCTGCGATGAAAGCAAGGTATTTTCTTCCCGTCATACTGCGGTAGGCGCTTGCCTCATCGGGCAGATAGCAGATGCTGGCACGGACAAGATCGGGCTGCGTTTTGATGCTGTGTCCTACGATCAGCGCATCGCCGCTGTCGGGCTTGAGAAGTGTTGCAAGCATACGCAGAATGGTGGTTTTGCCTGCGCCGTTCATGCCCATCAGACCGTAGATTTCGCCCTCCTGTATCTGAAAGGATACGTCGTTTACGGCTTGTTTTTTTCCATAGGCTTTGGAAATGTGCTGTACGTCGAGTGCGGGGTTCATTCAGATTCCTCCTTTGGAATTACAGATAACGTGATAGTTTTTCGCCCCAGATGCCGATGCGCTTGTAGGAAATGCATTTGCACAGAAAATCGGAGAATTTCCCGAATTTTCGATACAAAAGATTAAAGGCAAGATATGCCGCCCTCTGATCCTTGCGCTCGGGCATGCGGCGGATGATATTTTTAAAGCTGTAGATCTGCTTGTAAATGCGGATGTAGCCGTCATACAGCTCCTGTGCTGTCATGTTGGCGGGTTTGAACACGACATTTGCCGTGTTGTACAGGGAAAGATCGTCCGTAACGATGCGCCCCTGCGCCTTCATGCGCTCATAAAGTGCAGTGCCGGGGTAGGGGGTAAGGATGTGCGAGGTGACGGTTTCAATTTTGTGTCTGACGATCCAGTCAAGGGTTGCGTCAAAGGTATCCACCGTGTCGCCGTCCAGTCCGAACACGAGGCTTGCGTTGATCATGATGCCACGATCATGAATCGCCTTGATTGCCCGTTCGTAGCCGTCAGTACGGTTCTGTACCTTATGTACATCGCTGATGGAGGAGGGGTTGATGCTCTCAAAGCCGATGAACAAACCCTGACAGCCGCTTTCCTTCATCAGATCGAGAAGCTCCTCATCGTAGGCGGCATTGATGGAAATCGCCGCATTCCACTTGATCTTCAGCGGTGTGATCGCTCTGAGGAATTCCTTTGTCCACTTTACATTGCCTGCGAAATTATCATCAATGAACATGATGTGCTTTGATCTGACTGCACGGATATCCGCAATGACCGCTTCGATCTCACGGTTGATATATTTCTGTTCGCTGCCGCTGTTGTAGCAGAAATCGCAGCGGAACGGACAGCCACGGCTGGTATGTACGACGTTGCAGTAGAGATATTCCTCCGGCTTTACCGCATCATAGGCAGGCGGTACGATATCCGTGCCGCACAGGGGCTTTTCACAGCGATACAGAGGTTTCAGACATCCGTCATGGAAATCCTTCACGATCTGCGGCCATGTTCCCTCCGCCGCACCGACGCACAGTACATCGAAGCTGTCGGGCGGAATCATATGCGTCGCAGTGGTGATGTGGATGCCGCCTGCCACCACGGGAATACCCTGTCTGCGGAACTTCTCTGCAATGGCGATTGCCCTTGGCAGTGCGTCCACCGTGACGG
Organism: Oscillospiraceae bacterium; assembly: GCA_017521325.1. Classification (GTDB taxonomy): domain Bacteria; phylum Bacillota; class Clostridia; order Oscillospirales; family Ruminococcaceae; genus UBA3855. The sequence goes on from JAFXCV010000075.1 coordinate 120,481, forward strand.
AAATGCCCACAAGATCGGGCTTGTCATCGTAACAGATGTTCTGAATGTTTTCGTTTTCAAGTACCACTTTATGCTCGCCACGCATCAGATTCATGATGGTCAGAAGTCCAAGGGGCGGTGCCATGTGAAGTTTAATGTCCGTATCCATCGGCCGCTTGAGCATTTTAGGCTGTATGAGCTTGATATACATATACTTCCACCTCCGTCAATTATTGTCTTACGGTAGTTTCAGTATAGCATATATATTATCATTTGTCAAGTACTTTTTATTGAAAAACAATAAAATTTTTCTTTTATTCATAAATGGCGAATAAGACGGTGAGAGAGTGAAAATATTTCCGGCAAACGGTTGCATTTTTTCGGAAAGTATGTTAGAATAAACATAATATGTTGACTGCGGTACTGTACCGCAAGCGGAAAGGAGCGAATCCATGTCCTTACATGAATCCGGCGAGGATTACCTCGAAACCATATATCTGCTGCTGCAGAAGAACGACCATGTCCGTTCGGTGGATGTTGCCAACGAACTGGGATATACAAAAGCGAGCATCAGCCGTGCAATGCGCATTCTCCGTGAGGAGGGGCTGATCAGCGTTGCGCAGGACGGTGCGATCCGCCTGACGAAGCTGGGTGCAAAGAAGGCGGTCGAGGTTTACGAGCGCCACACACTCATCACAGACTTTTTTGAGCAGTTTCTCGGCGTGAATGAGGTCACAGCAGAAAAGGATGCCTGCAAGATCGAGCATGTCATCAGCGAGGAAACCTACCTGCGGCTGCGTTCCTATATGACAAAACAGGGGTATGCCCCGAAAAAGGAACAGGCATGATTCGTCGTCTGCCGCTGCCGCCGCAATGGGGAAGGCTGTATGCCGCCGCCATTTCCGAGGATAAAAAGCAGGGACAGCACGAAGCAGCGCATCGTCTTTTGCAGGAATGCCTGCTGCAATATGGTGCTGAAGAGGGCGCAGACATTTCCCTTCCTCCCGCATTGGATTTCGGAGAAATGGGAAAGCCCGTTCTTCGGGATCATCCGCAGCTGCATTTCAATCTCAGCCACTGCAGCGGACTTGCCGTCTGCCTTTTGTCGGATACCGAATGCGGTGTGGATTGCGAAAGCATCCGCCGCTGTAAGCCACGCATCGTGGAACGTGTCTGCAATGCGCAGGAGATCGCCGCACTGGAAAGCGCATCGGATGCAGATTTCCTGTTCACCCGACTCTGGACGCTCAAGGAAGCGTATGTCAAGGCGATCGGCGTTGGCATTTCCTATCCTCTGCGAGAGGTTGGATTCGCCTTTGAGGGAGAACGTATTCTGACAAACCGCAGTGATGCGTCGTTTATGCAGTTTCTGCTGCCGAATCATATCGTCAGCGTCTGCACGCTGCAAAAACTTGAGCCGCAGAGTGTCATTACAATAGAAGATCGTGATTGAATCCCCACCAAAAGGTGGGGATTTTTCATTAATATCGCTTGTCCGTGCGCAGGGGTGCCAGCGGCAGACCGTTTCTTGCGAATACCGTGACTTCCGTGTAATTGCGCCAGCAGTACCTTGCCGCAGCGGGAGCATCGACTGCCTTGCTGTGGACAAAGATCGTGTCCTCGTTGATCTGCGCCTGCGCTTCATGCCAGATGCCGTCGGTGCCGCAGAGTTCAAAGCCGCTGCTGCCCCTTGCCTCCAGACCGCACTGTGCATGGCGGAAAAACAGCCGCATACCGCCATTTTCCGGCAGCGCATAGTCAAACATCGGCGCACAGGTATTTTCATGCTGCAGATCATACACATGATGCAGTGCCTGCAGATACAGGCGATGCGCCGGAATTTCCTTCTCCTTGGGGTGGATCTCATTCCACTCGCCGCATTCGAGAATTACCGCAAGACCGGTATTGCGCACGCTGCGGTATACCTCCTCCTGTGCCTCACGGATGCGGCACCAGTGCATGTAATCGGGGGTATCCTCCACACCGTAAATCGGCAGCTGTACCATCAGGAACGGCAGCTGTTCATCACGGAAATCCCTGCGCCACTGACGGATCAGTGATGTCAGCAGCAGGGCGTAGCCATCCGGACGGTGGTCGTCCGATTCTCCCTGATAATACAGCACACCTCTGAGGGTATACGGAATGATGCGGCGCACCATCGTGTCGTAGAGTCCGTGCGGCCGCAGGGGGTTTTTCGGTGCATGCGGGCCGGGATAGAGGTTCTCACCGCAGATCTCCAGCACCTTTGCCCACTTCATGGCCGGATCCTGCGCATAGCACTGGGCAACCTTTTCATTCCAGCGGACGTGGTAGTCCATGTAGGCATCATAGGCACGGTCAGCTTCTTCGTCGGTCAGTCCCTCGGTGCCTTTTGCGTAATCCTCCAGATACAGCCTGCCGACCGCAGTTTCGGCGAGCATTTCACGGCTCATCCATGCGCTTGCGGATGTGCCGCCGTAGTTGCAGTTGACAAGTCCCACGGTCACGCCGAGCTTTTCGGCAAGCTCACGGGCGAAGTAATATCCTACCGCCGACCAGTAGGGGCAGGTGTGAACGGAAGGAAGATTCCAGCAGGAATCGGCTTCCTCACGATAGAATTGTTCATCAAAGAACCCACGCTTGCAGACGTGATAAAGACGCACATTGGAATTTTCACAGGAATTGAGTGCATCTTGTGCGCCCTTTGCGTCCTTGAGGTTCAGTTCCATATTGGACTGACCGCCGCACAGCCATACCTCTCCGAGCATGATGTCGGAAATGGTCAGTGACTCCTGCCCGTCCGTTACCGAAAGCGTGTAAGGCCCTCCTGCAGGAAGGGGCGGCAGGATGATCTCCCATCTGCCGTCGGCTGCGGGATTGCTTTCGCATGCAATATCGCCCATGGTAAGGGTAATGACCGCACCGTCCGTGCATGTTCCGAAGATGCAAACGGGCTTTTCACGCTGCAGTACAGCGTGATCGGTAAAAATCGGAGCCAGCGTCATCATTGTGTATCGTCCTTTCCTTCCTCCTGCTGCAGCATCGCTTCCAGATCGTGGGAGATCATGGCAAGAGAAACCGCAAGATTTTCGTTATGTACAATGACGTTTTCAGGGGTTTCGAGGTGTGCGGTGGAGAAATTCCAGATCGCACGGATGCCGCCGTCAAGCATGGTGTTGCAGACATTCTGCGCCTGATCGGGCTTTGTGGTGATGATGCCGATATGTACATGGATCAGCTTGCAGATATAGGGAAGATCCTGAATATTGTAGATGCGGATGCCGGAAATTTCCGTTCCGATCTTGTTCGGATCGTTGTCAAAGGCTGCCGCAATGCGCATTCCGCATGCCTCAAAGCCGCTGAAGGACAAAAGGGAACTGCCAAGCTGTCCGACGCCCACGAGAATTGCTTCCTTGGTGCTGCGGTAGCCCAGAAAATCCTCCAGATCCGCCATCAGCCGTACAATGTTATAGCCTGTTTTGGGACGGCCGCCGCTTTTGCTGGCTGCGGAAAGATCCTTGCGCACCTGCACTTCGTTGAGTCCCAGTGCTGCCGCAACAGCCGTTGCGGAGATCGTTTTCTTTCCGAGTGCCGCCTGTGTTTTCAGATAATTAAGATAGACCGGCAGCCTGCGCAGTGTGGGCTTGGATACCTCACGATTTGCCGGATCGTTCTGCTTTGTGTTCATAAAAAACTCCCCCTCAGGATGCATTTTCATGGAGTGATTCCATTCGAAGCCTTTGAAGAAATTGCTTCATAAATCTACTATTTTTATTATACTACATTTTCCTGCGCTTTGTCAATGCAAATCATAAAAGTGTTTGGATATTGCCGCCTATAATTCGTACACTCTCAATTCGCAGTTGCCCATAAAGAAATGCATGAACCTGTCCACGGTCATGTCATGGAAATAGCTGTCGATGACACGGCAGATGCCGCCGTGACACACAAGAAGTACATTTTCGTCGGGATACAGGCGTTTTACGTCGTCGATCACGTTGTATGTACGCTGCACCACCTGAAAGACAGATTCGCCCCCATCGGGCATTTTGCAGCCGAATTCCGCCTTGGTTTCGGCAAAGCCCGGAATAAAGCGGCTCTGCCCCTCAAAGCTGCCGTAGTCCCATTCCGTCAGGCGATCGTCCGTCTGCACGGGGAGTCCGAGGGTTTCACCCACGATCTGCGCCGTCATCTGCGCACGTCTGAGGGGGGATGCGATAATGCGCTGAATGTCGCCGTATTCTTTGGCTTTCTGTGCCATTTCCCTTGCCTGTTCCATACCCTCCTGCGTCAGCAGGATGTCCGTGACGCCGCTGATGCGGTCAAGGGCATTCCATTCGGTCTGCCCGTGTCTTGTGACATATAGTTTCATGATGAGCCTCCTATGTACCGCACACCGAAGGAGCGTGCGGTGAAATTCACTGCAAAAAGAAATAATACACGATGCCGTACACCACGGATGCAGCACAGCCATACAGGATCACAGGGCCTGCGATGGTAAAGATCTTCGCACCGACACCCAGAATGAAGCCCTCCGTTTTTGCCTCGATGGCACTCGAGGAAATGGCGTTGGCAAAGCCCGTGATCGGGACGAGCGTTCCTGCGCCCGCATGCTTTGCAAGCCGTTCGTAGACGCCGAAGCCCGTCAGCAGCGCACTGAGGGATACGAGTGTGACCGATGTCCATGCTGCAGCTGCATCCTTCTCCAGTCCCAAAGTCCCGTAGCCTTCCAGCAGAAGCTGTCCGATCACGCAGATCAGACCGCCCACGAGAAATGCCATGGGAATGTTGAGATAGCTCTTGGAATGCGGTGCTGCTTCTTTTTGCATTTGTCTGTATTCTTCGGGTTTGATTTTCATACCCTTCACCTGCCTTTCGTGAAAAGTATGCCCTTTTTCTGTAAAATTACTTGCACAAGCGCAAGAAATATGCTATGATGATAGTATAACATATTTCTGCATTTTCTGCAATGCTTTTCACAATTTCAAGCTTATTTCAAGCTGTCCCTGTTATATTGAAAATGGGGAATTCTATTCTCCCACATGAGGAGGGAACTATTATGAAAATTCTGATCGTTGAGGATGAGATCGCCCTTGCCGAGGCACTCAGCGAAATCCTGAAACGCAACAAATATGCGGTCGATGCCGTGCATGACGGTGAGGATGGTCTGGAATACGCCATGACGGGCATTTATGACTGCATCATACTGGATATCATGCTGCCGAAGATGAACGGACTGGACGTACTGCGGATCCTGCGCAGCAAGCACATATCCACGCCCGTTCTGCTGCTGACGGCAAAGTCCGAGGTCGAGGATAAGATCAACGGACTTGACAGCGGTGCGGATGATTTCCTGACAAAGCCCTTTGTGACGGGCGAGCTGCTTGCCCGTGTGCGTGCGCTGCTGCGCAGAAAGGGCGAGGTCGTGACTGATCAGTTCACATTCGGGGACATTGCCCTGAATAAAAGCACCTTCAGCCTGAGCCGCAACGGACAGTTTGTCAAGCTCAGCCTGAAGGAATACCAGATTATGGAAATGATGATGGCAAACCCACGCCAGCTGATCCCGAAGGAGCGTTTTATCGAAAAGATCTGGGGCTATGAGAGCGATGTGGAATACAACAATGTCGAGGTCTACATCTCCTTTCTGCGAAAGAAGCTGACGGTTCTGGAGTCCGATGTGACGATCAGAACGGCGAGGGGCATCGGATATTTCCTGGAAGGCGGCGAGTAAGATGCGCAGATTTCCGAAGCTGAAGTTTGACATGATCCTGTGCATGCAGCTCAAATTCGTGACGGTTGCGATGATCATCCTGATCACCGTATTTCTCATCATGCTCGGTTCCATCAATATGATGATGCGTACCGTCAGCCAGTCGCAGTCCCACAGGCTGCTTGTACAGATCGCAGAGAGCGACCGATACGATGAATTAGAGCCTCCCGGGAATGAGCCGGATCCGATGCATGCACCTGCAAAGCCCATGCTGGAAATGTCGGACAGGCATGAAGTGATCGCTGCACAGCCCCTTGCCGAAGGCGACTGGTGGCAGGGCAACTGGGGTGAGGATGGCGGCTGGGGAAACCCCGAACAGCAGGAAACCACTGCACCGCCTGAAACGCAGCCGCAGTTTATTCCCTTCCCTCCGCCATGGCCGGGATGGGGTGGGTGGCCTCCGCCTGTGCAAACACAACCGCAGGAAGAACCAAAAGAAACAAGACCTCCGCAGGAAACAAGACCTGAGGGTGAACGCCCGCACGAAACACGTCCCGAGGGGGAACATCCGCAGGAACCTCGTCCGACAGAGCCAAGCCCGCCCGAAACGCAGCCGGTGCAGACGACTACGCATGTCAGCACCACGGCTGCTCCCGAACGTCCGCAGACGCAGGCACCGCAGAGAACACAGCCGAGCGTGACGCAGACGACGAAAGAAACGACCACAACAGTTGCCGTGACGGAAACAACACAAGCAGTGACGGAAACCACGACGACGGTATTCCCCGAACCGCCCCCGAAGCCCGATAAATGGAATCTCACGATCACGATCGACCATTTTGCACTGCTTGCAGGCAGTAACGGGGAATTCCTGGGACTGCGCAATACGGAGGATTATACCGACGAGCAGGGCAGGGAGATCATGCAGGGAATCCTGAAAACAGGCGAAAAACAGGGCATGTACGGCTGGCTGCAGTACTATGTTACGCCCAAGGACTACGGCACGCTGATCGTGGTAACGGACAAGACCTCCGATCAGGGACTTCTGAACAATTTGTTCCGCATTACGATCATCGTGGGGTGCCTCATGCTGGTGCTGCTGTTTGCAGTGCTTTGCGTGCTTTCCAAGTGGATCACAAATCCCGTGCAGACAGCGTTTACAAGGCAGAAGCAGTTTGTTTCGGATGCAGGACACGAGCTGAAAACGCCGCTGACGATCCTTTCTGCCAATGCGGATATTCTGCAGGATGAGATCGGCGAAAACAAATGGCTCGGCTACATGCAGGAGCAGACGGGACGCATGAATCAGCTTGTGGGCGATCTGCTGCGCCTTGCACGCATGGACAATGCTGTGCAGGAATACGAGCTTGTGCCGTTCAATCTGAGCATGGCGGTCAATGCCACGGCACTGCCGTTTGAGAGTCAGGCGTTTGAACTGAACAAAAATCTGGAGCTGGACATCCAGCCCGGTGTGGAATACTGCGGCAGCGAGCAGCATATCAGGCAGCTGATTGCCATTTTTATTGACAATGCCATGAAGTATTCCGATGAAAACGGTATCATCAAGGTCACGCTCCTCAAGCGTGGCGACAAATGCATTCTGGAATTCTACAACACGGGATGCGAGATCTCGCCTGCGGATACGGAAAAGATCTTTGAGCGCTTCTACCGTGGCGACAAGGCACGCAACAACAAGGGCAAGAACGGCTATGGTCTGGGACTTGCCATTGCAAAGAGCATTATGGATATTCACAAGATCAAAATTCAGGTTACCTGTGAGCAGGGCGGATGGATCCGATTCCTGCTGACGATGTAATCAGGTAATACAATACAGGGAATTTCGGGGAAGTTCCGTGCTTTGCAGCCCCCACCCCAACCCCTCCCCCGATGGGGGAGCTGCCCTCCACCCGCTAAAGTATGTAAAGGAGAATGAGTATGAACACAGTATACGAAGCAATTTTATCACGCCGCAGCATCAAATCCTATACGGCGCAGCAGGTGCCGCAGGAGCTGCTGGAGAAAGTCATTGAAGCAGGACGCTATGCGCCCACGGGCATGAATGCAATGGCGCCGATTTTCATTGCCGTGCAAAATCCTCAGGTGATCGCAAAGCTGTCGAAGATGAATGCTGCTGTCATGGGTATGAACGGCGATCCGTTCTACGGAGCGCCCACGGTCATTCTTGTGCTTGCCAATCGTGAGCGTGGCACATGGCTGCAGGATGGCTCTCTTGCAATGGAGAACCTCCAGCTTGCCGCACATGCGCTGGGACTGGGAAGCTGCTGGATCCACCGCTGCTATGAGATGTTCGAGAGTGATGAGGGCAAGGCGCTTCTGAAAGAATGGGGCGTGGAGGGCGACTATGCAGGCGTTGCCTGCTGCATCCTCGGGTACGCTGCAGGTGAACCAAAGCCCCGCATTGAGCGCAGAGAGAATCAGGTGTTCTATGTGAAATGAGGACATGTTCCGAATTAGGAGGGGATTTCATGGAGCACATTGTCATTCCTGATACTGCAATATTTGCTGTCAACCGTGGTAAGAAGGAAAACGAGTCAAGCAATATTGTATATCGTGATAAGAAGGGCAGATTCCATTCCATTGATTTTGAAACCTGTGCTGTCAATTTCAAAGCAGAACATGCAGCCTCATCCGATCATTGTATCGGTGAAAGGGACATACTTGAATGTTATTTCACTTTTTACACAAGCGGTATAAAAACAAAAGTGGTATTTAAAAAAATATATGTGAGTAACCTTTTGGGTAATTATCTTTTAAGGGGTACGAAAGAGGCTCGTTTCCGCACATTGCATAATCTGATCTGTGAAACAAGATACACAACATATGATTTGTCTTAATAGTTTAAATTCTTGCTCCCGATGCACCACATCTGCATCGGGAGCATCTCATTGATGCATCATCTGCAAAAACTCTTGCAAATCCATACAGAATATGCTATAATGACAATAACCGCTGCGGCGGAAACTGAAATTTGATAGGAAGTACTATGAAACACTATGATTATCTGATCGTCGGCGCAGGGCTGTTCGGTGCGGTTTTCGCATACGAAGCTGCAAAGCGTGGAAAAACCTGCCTTGTCATTGACAAGCGTGCGCATGTTGCCGGCAATATTTATACAAAAAAGCTCACGGATGAGGGGCTTGAGGGCATCAGCCAGCATGTTTACGGTGCGCATATTTTCCATACGCACAGCAAAGAAATCTGGGAGTATGTGAACCAATTTTGCGAGTTCAACAATTATGTCAATTCCCCCGTTGCCATCTACCACAATCCCGAAACGGATGAGGATGAGCTGTACAACCTGCCGTTCAATATGAATACGTTCTATCAGCTGTTCGGCACGAAAACGCCTGCGGAAGCCAAGGCTGCCATTCAGAAGGAAATTGACGAGTGCGGCATGACGGGCGAACCGAAAAACCTCGAGGAACAGGGGATGCGCCTGAGCAAAACGGTGTTCACAAAGCTTGTCAAGGAATATACCGAAAAACAGTGGCAGCGTGACTGCAAGGATCTGCCTGCAAGCACGATCCAAAGACTGCCGTTCCGTTTCCGTTATGACAACAATTACTTCAACGACCGCTATCAGGGAATCCCCATCGGCGGCTATACGCAGATCGTGGAGAAAATGCTGGCGGATGAAAACATCGACGTGCTGACGGAAACGGAGTATTCCGACTTCATCCAAAACACTGACATGACCTTCGGGAAAACCGTGTACACGGGACAAATCGACGCATTCTTCGGCTTCAGCCTCGGACATCTCGACTGGCGCACGGTGTATTTTGAGGATGAGGTGCAGGATACCGACAATTATCAGGGCAATGCGGTGGTGAATTACACCTCCCATGACCGCCCGTGGACGAGGATCATCGAGCATAAGTTCTTTGAGATCGAAAGCTATGCGGATACGCCGAAAACGCTGATTTCCAAGGAATTTTCGACCGAATGGAAGGACGGGATGGATCCGTACTATCCGGTGAATGATGAGAAGAATACGGCGCTCTATGCGCAGTACAAGGCACTTGCGGATGCGCAGAAACATGTGATTTTCGGCGGAAGACTGGGCTTGTACAAGTACTATGATATGGATGACTGCATCATGGCTGCACTCGATGCGGTGCGAGCTGAATTCGGAGAATAACGGCGGTGCGGTTTCCGATAAAACAGACGGAGAGGAAGAGTGGCATGCAGGGAAAAATCATTGTGATCGAAGGACTGGACGGCTGCGGAAAAAGCACGCAGCTTGAGCTTCTGAAGGAGCGTTTTACGGGATGCCGTTTTATCACGTTCCCGAATTATGATTCGCCGAGCGGAGAGCTTGTGACGCAGTATCTGCACGGCGAATTCCACGAGGAGGATGCGCAGAGAAGTGCATATTCCGCAAGCGCATTCTATGCGGTCGATCGCTATGCAAGCTTCAAGAAGGATTGGGAAAGTGACTATCTTTCGGGAAAAACTATCATTTCCGCAAGGTATACGACATCCAACGCCTTTTATCAGATGACAAAGCTTGACCGTGCCCAGTGGGAGGAATACTGCCGCTGGCTGTATGATTTTGAGTATGGCAGACTTGGAATTCCAAGACCGGATGCGGTGATTTTTCTGGATGTTCCCGTGGAGGTTTCGCAGCGTCTGCTGACGCAGCGCTATGAGGGGAACGAGGGAAAGAAGGACATTCACGAGGCGGATGTGGAGTATCTGAAAAAGTGCCGTGATGCGGTGATGTATGCGTACGAAAACCGTGGCACGGAGCACTGGCACATGATTGCATGCTGTGAAAACGACGCATTACGCCCGATTTCTTCGATTCACGAGGAGCTGGTGTCTGTTATTTCCAATATATTATAGTTTCCTCTGCAACGATATTTGATAAATAATGCTGTGCAAAACGCACATAATACCGACAAGTGAGATGTGCAAATTGTACGAAGCAACGAAATGCATGAAAAACGCTTGACAGAACCCTCTTGTTGTGATATACTAATATAGTACTTGATACAGACATCAAGCTTCTATATCGCGGGATGGAGCAGCTCGGTAGCTCGTCGGGCTCATAACCCGAAGGTCGTCGGTTCAAATCCGGCTCCCGCAACCATCTATATGTGACGAAAAAGATCACATGCCAAAAAAGTCCGATTTTTCGGACTTTTTTGCGTATATGGACACTGAAATTTCATTCGCAAAACCGTGGATCACCTAAGGCCTTTTTCGAGTGTTTTTGGGACTTGAACGGGCGTTTTTTCATTTTCAAGAGAA
>JAFXCV010000006.1 GCA_017521325.1 Oscillospiraceae bacterium
ACTGCATCCACATCTAAGGCAACTACCACTGCATCCACATCTAAGGCAACTACCACTGCATCCACATCTAAGGCAACTACCACAGCATCCACAACCACCACAGCATCCACAACCACCACTGAATCCACAACTACCACTGAATCCACATCTAAGGCAACTACCACTGAATCCACAACCACAACCGAATCCACAACTACCACTGAATCCACAACTACCACTGAATCCACAACTACCACTGAATCCACAACCACCACTGAATCCACAACCACCACTGAATCCACAACTACCACTGAACCCACAACCACCACTGAATCCACAACTACCACTGAATCCACAACTACCACTGAATCCACAACTACCACTGAATCCACAACTACCACTGAATCCACAACTACCACTGAATCCACGACCACAACCATCACAAGCTACACCTACGTTGTGGAAACCAAGGCTCCGAACTTCTACTTCTCCCACAACATGAGCGAATTCCAGCCGGAGGAACTGATTGAGAGCATCACACGCTATGCAGTATATTCCGACGGAACAACTTCTGAAAACGGCGAAGTTCTGGACAATTTCGATGCATTTGACTTCGGCGGTCTGACCCCTGAGCTCCTCTACACGCAGGATGGCAATGAATACTATGTGAGTCTGAATGTGACTGACGAGTTCGGAACGCACACGATCACAGAGCAGGTCAAAGCGTATATCGGTGTCAAGGGTGACGCAAACCTCGATGGCACGGTGAACGCAAAGGATGCTGCAAAGCTTCTGGAGTATGCGGCGGCGATTGGTGCGGGACAGGATGCATCCCTCTATTCCGACAGTGACGAAACGTCCGAAAGCCTTGCATACTTCCTCGCTGAAGTGAACAGCTCCGGCGATGCGGATGCCAATGATGCTGCAATGATTCTGGTATATGCAGCAGTGATTGGTTCCGGAGAACAGAAAACATGGGATGAGATTCTGGGTGCAGCGTGATTCTGACTGCACACTGAACGAAATTGAAAATTGAAACACCCCTGCGGCAGAGGTCAAATTCTGTCGCAGGGGTGTTTTGTTGCGAATGACCGTCCGCCAATGGTGTGCCGAGAACGGAATCAAACCAGCCACATATTATTAAAAGAGCCTGCCCTGTTAAGGCAAGCCCTCTTGTTAATATACAGACTTGATGCTCTCCACATACTGCCGCATTTCGGATTTTGAGGAAATGGCATGTGTGCCGTTGATGATCTCCTGCTTTTTTGTTTCCGGAAGTGATGCGAATTTCTGCATGGCTTCCGGATTCATTGCAAGTGCCATACCAAGTCCTACGGGCATTTCGTTTTTCTCCATATGCCACCTCAGCTGAATGACGGCGGTCTGACATCAGTTTTCGGGAATGCCGTACCCGCAGGCGAAGGCTCGGACATACTGAAATACATCTTTGCTGCCTTTGTCGTACCGAAATCACGGTTGGAGCCGCTGTTCTGCACCTTGTTGAATGCTTCACGGAACATGGCGTTATGAGCTTCCTCACGGTTCAGCAGGAAGTCGATGGTTTCCCTCACCTTCTTATCCTCGATCTGACGATAGAGATACTCATACACCACCTTCGCTCTCTGCTCAGACGCAATATTGGAAAGCAGATCAGCACAGAGATCGCCAGTCACGCTGACATAATCTCCCGTCCATGAATATCCTGATGCATTGATCAGACCGGGGTTCAGCCCCATCAGCACGTGCGTCTGGATTTCGCCCGACGGCACTCTGGCAGCATCCACATCGTGACCATTGAGCAGATTGATGGTCTGTGCCACCATTTCCATGTGGCCAAGCTCCTCGGCTGCAATGTCGAGGAACAAGTCCTTGATTTCAGGATCCTTGATACGGAAGCTTTGGGACATATACTGCATAGCGGCTTTCAGCTCACCATTTGCGCCGCCAAGCTGCTCCTGCAGAAGTGCGGCATACTGCGGATTTGGCTTTTCCACAGAAACGGGGTGGAAAAGCATTTTTTCATGTTTGAACATAGAATCAACCTCCTTTTTCAGCATTAGTATTTCCGTTTCATGACATACTATACCTAAGGACGACGTTCTTTTTTTTATAAATTTTTAAAAACATTACTCTTCTGATTTTCCATATGATCTATTACTATACAATGCTATCATATTATGTTATAACCACTAAGGAAATTTATTCCATAGTTTAATCATACTTTCGCAGGGATATAGCAATTATTATACTCCATGCGAAGCTGACAGACTTGATCTGCCCTTTACTTAGTTGTTCAGCGTTATTTCAATTTAATTGTGATTGTCTTTTCACTTTTGAAATTTCCTCCGTTTATTGGCGATTTTCCTTTATACATTATCCATGTAACACCAAAAGGAAAGGGGGCATTCTATGCAATCCGGCAGTCACATCAAGGTTTGGCGTGGATGCTATTACCACCACGGAGTGCTTGTTTATGGTATTCATCATTCTCTTTATAACATAATTCTCTGAACAACACAAGAAAAAAATCGAGGCAGCTGCCCCGATCCTGTTGTCATCCGTCCGATTTTATGCTATACTATAATCATCAATAACGCCGAGGTGATACCATGAATATCGTCATTGCAATCGACTCTTTTAAGGGGAGTCTTACAACGCTACAAGCCGGAAATGCCGCTGCAGCGGGCATCCGCCGCATTTATCCGGATGCGGAAATTCAGGTCTTCCCCATCGCTGACGGCGGCGAGGGAACCGTGGACGCTCTCGTTTCCGGACTGCACGGGACATATCGTACTTCCAAAGTTTCCGATCCGCTGGGACGGGGAATTTCCGCACGCTACGGCATCCTCCCAAACAATACAGCTGTCATCGAAATGGCAGCGGCTTCGGGACTGCCGCTGCTCTCCCCTGCCAAGCGCAATCCCCTGCACACGACAACCTATGGCTTCGGGCAGCTCATCCGTGATGCGATCGGGCAGGGCTGCCGGAATTTCATCCTCGGCATCGGCGGCAGTGCGACCAATGACGGCGGTGTGGGATGCCTGCAGGCGTTAGGGTTTGAATTTAAGGATTTGAATGGCAAACAGGTTTCTTTCGGGGCAAAGGGGCTTTCGGATATCGTCCATATTTCAGATGAAAACGCCATGCCCGAACTGAAAGAATGCAATTTTCATGTTGCCTGCGATGTGAAGAATCCCCTCTGCGGTGAGAATGGATGCAGTGCCGTGTTTGCGCCGCAAAAGGGGGCAGATGCGGAAATGATCGCAAGGATGGACGAAGATCTGCGGTATTTTGCGGAGCTGACAAAACATGTCAATCCCGATGCAAATCCCGATCATGAGGGTGCAGGTGCAGCAGGCGGTCTGGGGTTCGGGCTGATGAGTTATCTCCATGCGTCATTGGAATCCGGCATCGACCTCATCATCCGTGAAACGGGGCTGGAGGAGGCAATTCGATATGCCGATCTTGTCATTACGGGTGAAGGGTGTCTGGACGCACAGACGGCGATGGGGAAAGCACCCGTTGGCATTGCGAAAATTGCCAAGGAATACGGAAAGCCCGTGATCGCATTCAGCGGTGTGGTAAAGGACGGCGCAGCGGATTGCAACGCCGTCGGAATCGACGCATTCTTCCCGATTCTGCGAAGCGTGGGGACACTGAAGGATGCGATGGATACGGAGAACGCTGCGAAGAATCTCAGTGATACAGCGGAGCAGGTGGGGCGGCTGATTCATGTATTTCGGGATCACAATTGATCATGCAGAAAACCCGACTCTTTTATGGAGTCGGGTTTGTTGTTTTCATTGAATATTCACACGATTTGCGCCGCAGCCGCTTCAAGATTTCCAACGCCGGAAATCCAACCATGCAACAGTATTTCGGCTTTCTTGAGTTCATGGAAAAAACCGCATAGATGCGGATACTTTTCCATTTTCAATGATTTTCTGGAATTCCACAGCTTCCTCCTGATTACTTTATACATTGGCTCTCGCCTTACAGCTCCACTATTTCCTGAAACACACTCTTTCCATCCGTCCCTCGTCAGGTGATTCCTATGCATCTGCGCCAAAGGGAACTGTTATTCCTCCAATACAATTCCCCATCCGTCCTGATGGGCAGGGACGCCTTCCCCATCCGAAGAACCGACTGCCTGTATCGTCTGGGAGAGCACCTCCACGCTCAATTGGCAGCCTGCCTGCGGCGGTTCTGTGAGGGGCTTGCACGTCACGATCAGGGGTGTGGTTTTCCCTGCCTGCATGGGAGCTTGGTAATAATAGAAACCATCCGCCCGAAGCGTCCAGTCATCGCCGATTTCAAGGAGATAATCCTCATTTTGCATGGGAATCTCACTGTGCAGATCGCCGTCCGTATCCTTCCAACCGACAACAACGGCACAGCGGATATAGACAGGGTAGCCGTTATCCGCAATGCGGATGCAGACGTTTTCCTTCAGACTGCCGGAGAATTTCTCCTCGATCATGGGAACTGCCGAAACAGCGGCAGTAAAGGTATTCTCCACAGTATCCGTTTGCTTTTTATAAAGTGCAACGACCGAAGATACCATCAGCACCAGCACCGCTGCTGCAATGAGGGGATATTTCAGATGCCGGTATTTCATACTGCCGCCTCCTTTCCGTGTGATTTGCGTAAATTATGAGAACAGATTATCCGTAGCAGCTTCTCCGCCAAGCCAGTTCTTGTCATTCGGGGTGTTTTGAAATGTCACTGCATTTTCCTGTGCGGTGTTCACGGTGATTTTCTTCTGTGTGCCATCGGGATCGTGATGGTACCGCCAGTCCCATTCGGTGATTTCCGTGACGGTATATTCACCACAGGGAAGCGCTCTGATCGTCACGCTGCCGCCGCCCGTGACGGAAACAATGCGTTCCTGTCCCTTCTCATCGGTAATCCGATAAAGGAAATGATCCTCCTGCGCACCGCCGTTCTGGTTTATCGTCAGATCCGCTGTGCGCATGCCAAAAACGGCATAATAGGTAGCATCCTGTGCCACTGACGGTTTGAAATAGACGGTACTGCCGACCTGCTTTGTTCCCTGGGGATCGCTGTACCAGCCCTTGAACACATAACGCACATCATCGAGCAGCATTGCCGTTGAACCATTCGGCTCCGCATCACCGTCAATAATCTCATAATCAAGGGACACCTGTCCGAAATCCCGTGATGTTTCCGGAATGCAGACTGCTTTGTAGTTGACCGTATAGAATGTTTTCTTCTGATAATAGACATTGATGACATTCAGCGTCGGGGGAGATCCTGCATCCGCACGGATCTCAAGCGTGCGCTCTGCGCTGCCGATTCTTGCATACAGCGTATCCCCGAGCGTCAGCTCCGACGGTGCGGTATGGGTAACGGTCGAACCAAGGATCTCATGATCAGACGCATGGTCGATCGTGGCAAGAATGATATTCTCATTGCCGTATTCACGGTAATACACGATATAGCCATAAGTCAGACGGTTATAGTACAGATCGACAATGAGGATATTACCGTCGGCTTCGGTCTTTCCGATTTCAATCGTACCATTGACCTGTGTCAGCTCCCGTGCAAAGACATATCCGGAAATGGAAATTGCAGAATCCGTCGGATTGATCTCGCCATTGAGGGTGACGATCTTCGTCTGGGTAGAATACAGCGTATAGCCGCTGCCGTCAAGATTCTGGATATGATGGTTCACCTGGTAGAGGGCTTCTGTGGAATTGGGCGTGTAGTAGAATGTGATGACATTATTCCGGTATTCTTCCTCCACCGTATCGTATGCCGCAAGCACGAGCGTTTTGGATACCGCATCGGCGATCATGTTCGGAACATACACAAAATGTTCCGACACGATCGAATAGTTTGATTCATGCGTGACAGGCGGACTGACTTCCTCACCGGTCTGTACATTGACATAGCGGACAGAATAGCCAACGGACGCTTTTTTGATATACTCAAAGACATAAGTATTCGGCTGTGCATCCTGTGTATTCTGTTCAATAAGGATCGAGTGGCTTGGTACGACAGGCCACCAGTTTTCACCGCCCTCCTTCCATGCATGGGCTGCATTCAGTGCATCATTGCCCTTTGCCTGAAAGGTCTTGGTCTTTCCAATGAATGCCGTTCCTGCAGTCACATCGGCAACGGGAATGCCCGTTCCCTGTTCGACATACTCAACACAGAAGTTGGCTGTGGCCTTTGATGACCATTCCGCATACAGCGCAAGATCTTTTGTCACGGGAATGCTCTGCGGATCGAAACGCACCTTCTGATTGCGGTTGTCAAAATAATACCATCCTGCAAACTGTGCATCCCCGACAGGGGGATTGAGCTGCGTGGGCACATCGGATGTGAACATCAGCTCATTATGCACAATGCTTGCGGTTTTGAGTGCATCCGTCCGTCCGACATAATCGTTGTAGTCATTGTAGAATGTCACGTTATGAGTGACCTTTTCCCATTTTGCAAAGAGGATAATATTGTTTGCAGGCATTGTTTTCGAAAAATCAAACTCTGTTCCGTCGTAGCACTGATCTGTTGTATACCATCCGCCAAAACGATAGAAATCCTTCTGGCTTTCCTCCGAATATTCCGGTACAAAATCATAGGATGCCAAGGGTGTTTCGTACGGGACAGTCCGATTCATTTCACTGTAGCCACTGAATGCAAGGGTATAGGAATTACGTGCGTAATAGAAGTGTGCATTGTAGGAACGCATACTGGTTGTGCCGCCCTCATGCTCCAGAACAAAATCATTGGCATTCTGTTCCCAGGTAGTACTGCTGTGTGTAAAGCCATCAAGTGCTGTGGGGGTCTGCTCATTATAGGCATCATTCGTATCAAAGGTATTGTATATCGCATGATTCTTATAGGTCACACCATTGTATACATGCGTATTCTCTGCTGTTTCGCCGTCGAGAACAGGAACATGGATATAGTAAAGCCACTGTCTTGACCAGTTCCAGCCGGGATTATTAGAATTTGTCCAGAATGCCAGAAACGGGATCGTGGTCTGTTCGGGATGATTTTCGATCATGATGAACTGGTCGATTTTCTGGTATTCGCCCTTGATTGTGGTATTATCAGCAAACTGCTGCTTATGGTTGCTGTAGTAATTCGACTGTGTAGGATTCCATGCGCCGAAAAAACACCAGCGGTTGTTTGCCTTGACATTGCCAAGGTCTCTGTTCAGCGGCCATCTTCCGGCGAGGCTTTCCTCATATTTTCCGGTGATGGTGAAATAGTAGTAGGTCACAGCGCCGACCATCTCTTCGCCCTGTGTCGCCTGATAGCGTTCGCTCAGCTCCGGAAGCTCTCCTGTATTAACAGTACACCAGATGGTGTCCGCAAGTGCGATCACAGGATTTTCTCCGAGACTGGCATCGAAATTGTTGGTGAATGTTGCGACCTGATAAATTTCCGTCAAATCAGGGGAATAAATATGCCACTGGCTTCCGGAATCCGTTGCTGCACCGCCGCCGTTCCAGCCTGCCGCACGGTTATGTTCCCCTGCCCAGTCATTCAGATAGCATCCGTCCGTACTACTGAAATTCCAGTAACCACCGCCAACATTATAGGTGACATTGATAATCGTCGGGGTGGATGTCATACCGGCAGTACCGTTTCCAATATACAGGTATCTCCCCTGCGCATCGGTGATGTAATAGCCGTTTGCATCGTCCGCCTTTGTCAGCGTAAATCGTTCCCCTGCACCCAAAGCAAGACATTCGAAGGTACTGTACTGTCCGCTTGTCAGATAGTTTCTTGCTCTGGTACAATAGATCTGATAGGATTTTCCGGATTCAATCGTAGTAAGATTAGACGGATTATCCCCCATCTGTTTTCTTGCATAATAGAATTTCAGCGTATACTCCCTGCGCTGATAATAAACATTGAGGACGGTAGAACCATCACCCTCCACTCTTTTTTCCTCAATTCTGGTATCATCATAAATAAAATAATCCTTGTCGGGATCGTTCCATTCATCCGCATATGTATCGCTGCTTACCAATGTTCCCGACACTGCGTCTTTGGATTCACTTCCTGCATAACTGTAACCATCATCATTCGCATTTTCGGTCCAGTAGATCACAGTAAATCCGGTATTCACCGCTTCCCATACAGCAGTATAGGTGACATCCTTTGCAGGAACTGTACCGCTTGTGAATTTTGTGACGGTTCCGTTCTTATCCTGCCAGCCCTTGAAGACATAGCCGCTTTTTTCGGGTTCGGCAATATTGAAGGCAGTTCCGTATTTTGCGTAGACAGGTTCCACGCCGTAGCCGCCGTTGAGATCAAAATTCATCAGGACATAGTTTCTGTCATAATAGATCTGGAACACCGTAGAACCGTCCGCCGCAATGACATCGGGTTCATGAAAAAGCGTCGTAAACCCTTCAAATTCGATTGCTTCCAGCTCTGCGGGGTACGTTCCCGTCACACCGCTTTTGTCGGTATATTCCGGCGGGAGAGAAAGATCCTCCGTGTACAGGTCATTTTCGATATTCTGGAAATAATAGCGGACACGATAATTCACCTGTGCCGGCACATAATAAACCAGAATCGTCTGATCCTCGGAAAGATTTTCAAATCGGATGGTCGTCTTGAGTACTTCAGGTGCCCCCTCCTCAAGGGAGCTGACGGGCTTGTAGCCGGGGATCACGGGATTGGTGATCTGCACATCAATATCCGAACCGTCCGCATAGACTGCTTTATAGGGATCATAGGCATGTGTGCCGTCCGAAAACCGATATTCAACGGAAATGGTATGATAGGTTTCTGCAAAGCTCATTCTTGCCGTAAATCCAGCAAGCACAAGCGCTGCCGCCAGCAGTATCCATATGGCTTTGATTCTGTTTTTTCGCACGTTCACACACCCTCTTTCATATGATTTCGGAACAGCTGCGATGCAGTATAGCCATCTGCCGCCTGTATCATATACCCACGGAATGCGATCCGGAACGGATCACCTGCGGAATACGACTGACTGACATAGAGTTTCTGATCTTCGATGATCCCGATCCGTTCGTGTTTCTCTTTCGGCCCGATGATCGTCCGATAGGTATAGACATCTCCCCCGAATCTTCCCGGCACATCCGCCAGAAGGATCCAATCCTCCTCCAGTGCAAAGGAAACCGTTTCGGGGACATGCTCTTGTATCACTTCAATATAGAGATAGCAGGGTGTCTGATTCTTTCCATCGACAGAAATATAGGGATCCTTGGGAATATCCATTCCCGGAACAACGAGATATTCCATCCCGTCCGCAGTTCCGCTGCCGAAGGTGTAGACCGTATCAGCAGACACCATATCGGCGATATCGGAATACAGTTCCACGGAAATTTCCTCCAGTGCAAGTCCTGCGGCTGCCGCTGTACCTGCGGATTCCCGACCGGTGTCGGAGATGGTATAGCGGGCATACAGGCTGCAGACCATCCGTGTGGAAATCACCGTCAGTACAAGAAGAATCGCTGCCGCCATCCAGCTGTTTTTATAAACCAAAGGATGTGATTTTGCTTTGCACGAAACTGCTTTCTTCACAAAATCACACCCTTTCATTGTTCTTTGATTTTTTGGATCTCCTGCTTTATCTTCTCCTGTTCTTCAATCATCTTACGGCGTTCACGATAGTATGGCAGTTCAAACAAAACAACTGCCCCTGCAAGCATGATCAGAAATCCCACGGGGGATTTCAGAAACATCACCGCTGCGCCTGCTTTGTGCATCCGTGCAACCGCCCTGCCCTTGATCGTTTCCTTACCAATAGGCGTATCTTCCACATCATTGGCATCGCCCTTTGTGATGACGGTATCACCGTCCATGGCAATGATTCTGTGCATGATCAGCATACTGCCGTCCTGGTATACCACAACATCCCCGATCTGATAGTCAGCGGCTTTTTGCACAATGACAAGATCGTCTATGGAATATTCGGGCTCCATACTTCCCGAAAGCACTGCGGAAATACCGAATCCGAACGGCATCGGCATTGCATTTCCCACCAGTGTTTCTGCATTCCACAAATACAGCGCAGTCCCCAGAAACAGACTGATGATCAACAGAAGAACACCTCGCAGAAGTGTTCCGATTTTGAATTTTTGTTTATGCATTTTCGTTCTCATTTTCACGACGATAGCCTGCAAGGAAGCTGAACACCGCAATCGCCAGCGCAGCGCACAGAATGCACACGATCGGAACGATCGGCATTGCATCCCCCGTCTGCGGACTGTCAAGACCTGCGTTCTCATCCTTCGGATCGTCATTATACACTGCAGTGGTATTGATTCGGATCGTCAGTGCAAGTTCATCCTCCACTGCCAGATTTCCCAGAAGTGTATCATAGGCATCATCGCCCTGTTCAAAGGGCCATTCCCATTCCAATGTATAGGCGGCAAATCTGCCTGCCCCAAGCGGGCCGCTGTCCTCGACTGTATTCAAGGAAAGCACCTCCGCTTTTGTATTGACACCACCGAGAAGATAATCCCCGGTGTAGTCCCAGACACGGGCTTTAACGGGAATATTTAAATTCGTTCCCGTGATCCAGGCCTCCATGTCCATCGTATAATCCAGCGTCACATCCCCGGTATTCTCCAGCGCAAACTGATAAACACCCGATGTACCGGGGGCAATCAGCTTATCCGGATTCCCGGAAACACCGTTGACGGTCATTTCGCCGCTGCTGTTATCATAGGAGATGCGGAAAATATCCACATCCGTTTCCCCCTGCCATACCGTGCGGTCATCGTGCGCCTGATATCCGGGAGATGCCAGAGAAATGATCTGCGGTGCATCCACCACAGCCGCCGCCTTCGGTTCCTCCTGTCTGACAGTAACGACCTTTGTCGCACCGATGGATTCCGTGAGGGGAATGATGTGATGCTGCGCCGCTTTGGAGTAGATGCTGATTCTTTCAAAAAGGACAGCCAATGAAGCAATGACGCAAAGAATCAGCAGAACAAGCGATACACCCGTCAGACTGCGGCTTCTTCTGCGTGTACTGTTCAAAGCTGTCCCCCCTTTACTAAATAGCAAGCATATGCAGGCATCGCCACTCATGCCTGCATTGCCTTTATGATACGTTATGATCCGTCAGAATCGGAATCGTCAGATCAGTCGATCTGGGTAACTGTGATATCAATCTTGATGTTTTCGGTCAGATTGTAGTCTGTTCCCTCTGTAAGCGTTACAGCGGGAGCCAGTGTCGTACCGGCTGCAAGGTCACCAAGGAGTGTATCCTGCTTATCGTATGTACCAGCACCGTTTGCATCGAAATCCCATTCCCATGTAAGGTTCAGTGTACCAACTTCTTCTGCAAGATTTGTATTGGCATCATATCTCATATCAAGAGCATTCAATGCAGCAGCTGCTTCCGCCAGTGTAACGCCGCTTTCGAGTGTGTTCTTGCCATTTTTGTTGGTCTGTGTCAGTGTGAACTTCACAGGATAATAAGGCGCTGCATTATCAAAAGTATCTGTTGCATTGCCGGTTGTCATATCGGGAAGACCTTCCTTATTCATGAGGAAAACTTCCTTCAGATCTTCGCCAATATCCACCGTCAGCTGTACGTCCACTTCCGGCTGACCTGCAACTACAAAAGTAATACCCTCTGTATTCTTCGTGCCGGGGGCAACCAGCTTGTCCGTAGTCGAAGATTCTACAGTCAACACCGTATTATCCGCAGTTTCAGCTGTATCACCGCCGGGGGTATTGGCAGTGCCTGCCAGATAGGTCTTGTCAAACAAAGAACCGGACGCTGTCACGGTTACGCCAAACTTGGCAACCCTTGCAGTATCTGTCGCAGAATCGGTGGTAACATACTTTGCATAAGTTCCGCTTACGATACTTGATGTCAGCATAGTTGCAATCAAAAGACCGCCTGCTGCTCTCATGGTTTTATTTTTTTTCATACGAATACTCCTTTCATAAGGGTTTTTCATTATTCCTCCCTTTTCAGTTCACTTTCTGACAGGGGGGGATATGCATGATATATCCATCCCCGTGTGGCACTGGGGGAAGAATAAACTTACACATTTTCGTCAGTATTATTTTCTTTTGCCGCCTTTTCGGCTTTCAGCGCCTCAAGCTCTGCAAGCAGGGCCGCTGTATCCTTCTGACTGTGCTTTTCGAACTGTCTGCGGCGGAACACATCATAGCCCACCAACAGCAGCAGCGGCAGTACCACGCACACAATCAGACCTGCCGTTGTCTGCATGAACATCGCCACATTGCCAAGGCCCGGGATACGGAACATGTAAATTCCGACCAGAGAATCTGCTTCTGCCGGCAAACGATCCTCGCCGTTATTGGCATCACCCTTGGTGATGAATGCCCTCTGTCCGTCCTTTTCGGTAATGCCGACCACACGGTGCGTCAGAATACTCTGTCCGTTCCCATCGGGATCAAAAAAGGCGATCACGTCCTTCTCCTTGACATCTGCACTGTCGATCTGCTTGACGATGATCATATCACCGCTGCTGATTTCCGGTTCCATAGATCCGGTCAGGACGATCAGCGGGCAGTAGCCACCGATTTTCGGAACTTCATCCTGATGCACAAAGCTCTTGATGATCAATGTCACATTCATCAGAAGAATCGGTATCAGCACTATACAAAGGATGATTCCGATGATATTCAATATTTTGTGAAGAGACGATGTGTTTTCATTTGTTTTCTTATTACTCATCTGACAAGCTACTCCTTTACTGCATCGAATGATAGTCTTTTTTTATATTATACCACTATCCGACAAAAAAGTCAATACATCGAATAAAATATCAACAATCTCGTAACAATTTATGCAATATGCATACATGTCGACAAATAAAACAGGGAACTCTGCTTATGAAAGCGTTTTTCCCATTAACAATCCCATAATCAGCAACTATTAGTGATTTTTATAATAAAAGAGAGGACGTCCAATGCGTGTTTTCTTGGCGTAGCTGTATTGTAGCTGTATTACCCAAGAGGATAAGACAGTTCCTATCTTTAATTTGATTTCAACGATAAACCACACGCTTTTAAGGCGAGTATCAATCCTCCTGCACTTCCTTCTCAACAACCTCTACACCTTTTTCTGATAAAAGTAATGAATCTTCAAACAAATGAACTAAAAGTCATATTCATGCACCGTAATTCCTTTTTCCAACAGTTCATTCTTGATATCTTCCGGTAAAACACCGGAATCAATTTCCAGAACATCCAGTTCCGGCAACTCCAGAAGAACGGAGTAATCTGCATCCCGAGTCGTCCCACGAAGCCCCAGAAACACGATTTTCTGACAATTTCTGACTTCGGATATATCAGAAATGCCTCTGCCAGCAATATAACACTTTTGCAGATTCGTCAGCGTTTCCAGACCTGAAAGATCATTCACAAGAACATCGAGATTCTCCACCATCAGCGGTATATTGTATTCGTATTCAATGTATAATTCTTCCAGATTGGATAATCCTCTGAATGCACTTAAATCGGACATTTCGACACGTTCTCCGAGAAAGAAAGTGAGATTTTCACATTCCGTAAGATAATTCCAATCTTCAATCGGATATCCGCTTTTGCCAAGGTAGAGTATGCGTTGCAATGCATCTTTGTTCTCTAAGAAACTGAGATCCGTAATCTCTGTATTCCGCATTTCCAGATCAGTCAGAAACCGCATTCGGCTTAAGGTTTCAACATCAGTATTATCATAAGGCTTTTCTTTGTCGTGTACGTTACCCAGTACCAGATTCCTTGTAAAAACGGTACACACCTCCCCGTTCAACATCATGACCGGAAATTTTCCAAACGAAAACAACAGACACAAGACAACAAGAAGCGCCGCCAGTATTATTCCAACTTTTATTGTTTTAGTCATTTTCATCTAAAGTCCAAGCCTCCCCGTCTTTTTTACATGCTTTTCGCCAGAAGTATGTTTTTGCGTTTTTCGATGATTTGCTGGAATTCCATAGCTTCCTCCTAATCGTTCCGCTCCTGCCAATGTTCCCTCGTCAGACAGGTAATATGTTCCGTCCTCGTTTCCGCAAGCAGCGGAACGGGGACATTTTCCATTGTGTGATGATACTGAAAGCCCATTTTCTCCTGCACACGGCTGGATTTGGTGTTTCCGTCATAATAGCCGCACCAGATCTTCCGCATTCCAAGATCCTCGAATCCGTGACGGATCAGCCGTTTGGCAGCTTCGGGAATCAGTCCACGTCCCCAGAATGCCTGCCCGATCCAGTACCCAAGCTCGCACTCGTCCTCCCTGTCGGTCAGTGCCGATTTTCCACACATCATCAGCTCGATGCATCCAATCGCTCTGCCATCTTCTTTCAAACAAACCGCATAGCACTCGCTGCCACCCAACACATTTCGGATCACAAACAAGCTGTCCTCGATGCTCTGATGCACCGGCCAGCCGGCGATCGGGCCAACCGCCGGATCTTTTGCACATTCAAATAAATCTGCCGCATCCGTTTCTCTCCACGGACGCAGAACCAGTCTTTCCGTTGTCAGTTCCATTCGTTTTCTCCTGCAATATACTTTCAGCTTCTCACAAAGCTCCTCATATCTCTGCCGTTTTTCGTCCTTGGCAAAATGCACCTCCCGAAATTGTTCGGGGTTATCTTCATAGCAAAGGATCTCGTCCCCGAACTGCTCACTTGTCAGATCAAACACGCAGTTCCCGACCACGTTGTAGCAATGGTAATTCCCGCCCGGACGCAGGATGCCGTATACTTTACCGCCGAAAATGTCCTGTGCGAGAAATGCGGTGATAGAACACTGCCCAAGTGTGGGGCTGTCGGCGTTCCAATTTGCACGCATTCTCGGGGCACAGGTGTCGGCTGACCAGAGGTGAAGGAGGGCTTCGAAAAGGTCCTGTGGGGTGTGGATGGTGGGGTATTCGGTTGAATTTGCTTGGATGTTGGCTTGATGTGAGCCATAATAATCATGCGAAGTCATGGGAAACTCCCCTTTCGTTTTTCCGCAGTATTTCTCTGTGATTTCTTATTACTATTATACTGTTTTTTTCTATGGCGGTCAATGAGATTTGGATAAAAAAGTTGTGGGGGCATGTGCCGGAAATTTCGAAGCTGTACTCGGAAGTGAGTAATGTATAACATGCAAAATCCCCTGTCGGGAAGCTGCAAAAAAGAGATACACAAACAAACCCCCATACACAGACATTTTCCGTGTATGGGGGTTCCTGAATCCAAATCCTGTTACAACCCGAGCCGCTTCACAGTTTTATCATCCTCTGCCCCAAGGCAGAATTGATCCAGCACCTTTCGGAACACTTCTTGTTCCGGTGCGGCATAGCGGAACAAGGTCATGCAGGAACGCAGCTTGAAAGCGTCCGTGCGGCCGAAGACCGTCATCGGATCGTCCGTCCGAAGCTTCAGCAGCTCCTCCGAGATCCTGACGAGCCTTTCGCCAAGGAGCGGATGGGCATAATAATCCTTCGCTTCTTCCAGATCTTTTATCGAGAAATACGTTGAAATGTCACCGAATCCCAACCCCTGAATCTGCGGGAACACATACCAAATCCAGTGGGTTTCCTTCTCGCCGTTTTTGATTTCAGAAAGCGCAGTTTCATAGGTTTCACCGAAGCTGTAGCCGTATTCCTGTGCATCAACAAATTTCTGAAGGTCGGTCAGTCGCAGTTCAATTCCAAGAACGCCATACTTCTTCTGCTCGTCACAGGGGTAATACGCATGCATATCGTCGTGGTCAGGCGTTTCGTCAGATGCATAGCCAAGTTTTTCCTTCGGCAATGCGGCATACAGTTCTGCAAAAGAATTGAACTGATGCAAAGCAATGACACGCACCGTCAGTCTTTGCAATGGAGCATCCATCTGCGAAAACTCTATAAAATCGCCCACCTGCACCTGCTGACGCTTTTCATCATTCAGACGAAGCTCGATGGTTTTCCTGCCGTTTTTGATTTTGTGAAACGGCTCGGATTGTAATTTCATATGATGTAACATATTTCGTTTTCTCCTGCAGCGTAAAAATATCGGAAATAAAACATTGCTGTGAATGCGGAGGATATGCATTCGCAGGTTTCGTTTTTGTGTACTCTGCCTTCCGGAAATAAAACTTGTTTTTGCCGCAAATTAAAATTACTGTACATTGTATCATAATCAAAAACACAACCCGAAGCTGCACCATCATGACGCCGTAACCTCCGATAATTCCTGTGATCAGTCTTCGTCAATTTGCTGACATCATGGTGTATAGGTGCCATAAATATACTTCTGTTCCCATACTTCATCGTGATGGGAGCCGTATTCCGATAGTTTGCAGTCATTATACAGATCGTCTGCAATTTCAAGAATTACATCGTACAATTCGAGCTTATCCCTATATTTTTGCGGAATCTGACGCAATCCAAGATATGCACCGAGAATATTTCCCGTAACAGCACCTGTGGAATCACTGTCACCGCTGTGATTGACAGAAGCAATCAATGCCTTTTCAAAGTCATTTTCATATTTCAACGCACAATATACCGCAATTGCAAGCGTTTCTTCTGCAACCCAGCCCTCACCGATCTCACGGATGGCATCAAGATCCTTCGCATCCGTCCGTGAAAGACGGACTGCTTTTTCCATGATCTGTATAAATTCGGGAAGATGCTTTGCATCCGCAAACAGCGTCCTGCAAGCTTTCATCGCATCGTTAACAGCTTCCGAAAGTGTAACATCGTCGTTGTGCGAAACAAGATGAATAATATGTACCAAAGCTGCCGCAGGGAGATATCCCAGTTCATGACCATGTGTTAAGGCAGCAGCTTCAGCACCGATTCTGTCTATTTCTTCAACTGTCATTCCCCTATCGGCGAAATACAGACCGATTGGTGCAACCCGCATGACACCGCCACATCCTTTGCTGGAGTTGATCGGATTTTCAATTGTTCCGACTGTGCCATGCGAAAATTTATAAATTGCTGAAAGACAGGTGTTTCCGGGAGCACGTGCGGAGAAAAGTCCGGGAATGTTCATAAGCCATGCATGCGAATTTCCCTTAACGAGCGAGAATTTTTCCGTCTGGGTACGATACCAATCCTCATAGCAGGAAGCGATATAGCTTGGGTATGGCCCCATAATCCCTCGTGTCATGCCACGGGTAGTCCCGATCAACAGACCATTGGCAGTGAACAACGTCATCTGTGTGTCATCGGATATCCGAGCAACTCCGTTTACCAAATTATATTCCGTAATGCCATTCCTGCCATACTTGCGAAAAATGTCATCCTCTGACAGAAATTCAACTGCATATCCAAGTGCATCTCCCGCCGCACCGCCAATCAGGCATCCTCTGTATTTGTCCAAGTTTTTCATTGTGACTGCTCCTATATCTGGTTTTCGATTTTCATTAATTTTCCATCATTCCACAAATTCCACTTCCACCACAAGTCCCGGAACTTCGCTGTTGACCTTCTGCACAAGATCGGAAATCAGAATTTTTGCGGAGTTTTCAGCACTCTCAATGTAGTCGGGATTGGAAATCATTTCATCTTTCGCCTTCTCAAATGCCTCTTTACGCTGCTGCATGTGCAGAGCGTTGCCTTCCGCCTGACTATCATTGAACAAATCATTTTTGAAGAAGAGCTTCTCTTCGTTTTCAATGGCAACATGCTCCAATACAGGCGAGGGCAGACGGATCGTAACTGTCTTTCTGGCTCGGTCTACCAGATATTCGCCTGCCTGAAGATCAACCGTATACACACCATTGACCGCTACTTCCAGCCAGGAAGTGATGTTTGCATCATTGTCTGCCTTATCCACAATGGAATGTTCCGTAACGCTGACTGCCAGCACCTCAAGCTTTGCAACTTCCCTTACATCGGTAATATTGATTGCAACATCATTGCTGACATGGTATCTCTGTTCCGTTATTCTGAAAGCCGTATCGTAATATTCTTTTCTGATGTTCGCTGCCACTTCATCTTTCTTGTTACAAAATGCAGTTTCTGCTATTTTTGCCCCATTGCTGACCATACCCCCGGTTGTGAGAAGGCACAGTACAATAAAAATAATCAGGATGATGGAGAGAGTTCCTATGATGGGGAGGAAGAAGCGAGCTTCTGCCTTTGCCTGTTGTGCTTCTGCGTCATCCTTTTTCTTAAGCCAGAACATCAGCTCACCCCGCTTTCTTCCATAAATTCCACTGTCACCGTTTTTCCTTCAACGCTGATCTTCTCTACAAGCAGCTTCACATTTTTCAATGCGGAATTTTGTGCCTGCACTACCAGGGAATCATAGTTTGCGATTTGTTCTCTGGTGTTTTCGTCGATTTGTTTCATAGAATTGATCGATGCATCAAATCCATCCTCGGCACTTCCGTCAAGAAACGGTTTTGCATATTCCGCCAGTGTCTTTGTTTTTTCTTCGTCAATTTTCAGATCCGCTTTCAACTCGGGCAGAAGGATCAGAATTTCTCCTGCACTTTCCTGAATCTGTGCCTGTGTCAGATCCGTTGTGAACACAAGTGTTCCATACATGATTTCCAATTTCTGATAGGCATCACCCGAAGCGTGTTTGTTTACTATGCTGACAGACGCCTGCAGGACCTCCAGCTTACCGATGCGAGCCACATTTTCATGAATGGTGATCTTTGTATCTTCTGCCGATAAGCCTTTTTCTTTACCTTTTTCAATTCCATTCGGAATTTCAATAAGAATCCCATCACGGGTGCCGATTGCCGTACCAATGATATTGCCAAGGGTATTTCCTATCGCTTCGCCATGATTTTCTGCATTTCTCTTCATCGGAAAAACATACGCAAAATACACAGAGATTACAGCAATGCAAACCAGAAGCAGCACTGCCGCAGCGATCGCCATGATATGATTGGTTTTCAATATCGTTTTCTTTCCAAACAATGTTGCTCTGCCTCCTTTATGTATGATCATTTTTTCTTGAATTTACAACAAAATCTGCACTTTTGGTGCTGTCACTGATAATGACACTTCCTGTTTTCGAACCGGGCTTGACAGCACCTCCCGTAATTTCGATGCCAGCCGGAACGTCAATAACCTTTACAACAACCTGTGTTCCTTCTGCAAGGAATTCGCCCTCTTTCACCTCTCGTTTTCCATCCACAAGGTACTGCACCCTCAGATCACCATTATTAATATTTGAGGACGAGAACACATAACCCTTTTCCACTGTGATCTTTACAGATTCCACCTCATCATATTGCAGCGTAAGTATTTTCTGCTCGGATGCCTTTGTGATTCGTACAGGATTGGCACCATTCACAGAGATGACAAAGGCAATATGTGGTGTATTCCTGATCTCATCGCCGACGATGATCTGCAGTTGATCTGTTTCGTCAAGTGTAACGGTCTTTCCGTTCTTCAGTTTTTTATAGGTCAGCTCTTCATCTCCGCTTCTCACGGTCAGAAGATTATCTTCTGTTTTATCCGAAAACAGACCCGAAATCATATCCCAGATATTTTCTTTCGGGACATCAAACGAAATATCCTTGCTCGACCATTTTTGTGTGCGCAGCAGCAGCTCCGATGCAGTGATCTCATCAGTGATCGTAATTGAAAATCGATAGCCGTCCGCAAGCTTTTCAGGCTGCTCCGGTTTTAACTGATTGCAGGACAGACGGTACTCGCTGCTTGTTTCTACGACGACTACATCACCGAATTTCAGCTTGCACGGCAGTGCGGCATCCTTTCCGTTCACTTTGATGCTGCGAATGTTTTTTTCTCCTTTATCGCCGACCGCCTTGATATAGGGGTGCAGCTCCACAGAATACTGTGTCTCATCATACAGACCGGGAGTTTTGTGGAAATTCACCTCACCCTTCGATTCATTATGCGAATAGTTTTCCGGTTCTGCAGCTACAAGGAAATACTCTTCCGGATGATATTGATACTTTACCGAATACGGAATTACCGAACTGATACTCGCAATATCCCCTGTATAGGATTCATCGTTGATACTCCATGTTCCCGTAAGTTTCTGCTGCTTGCCATCCGCATCCGTATAATAATCATACAAAGAGAGCCTTCTCCCTTCGTAACAGCCGATCGGCTCAACGGAAAGCTCCGTGATCTGCTCATCCATCGGAATCTGCAGGATCAGGTTTTCTTCACTGTTTTCTATATTGAGCTTTCCGACACGTTTTCCATTCTCGCCATAGATCCAGACTCTGAATTCCGAAAAATGATAGGCACTGTTGCTGCCATCCCTGACTTCCGGTGCAGCTGCATAGATACAGTCATTTGCCTCCAGATAGCAGGAATTCACATCAATGGGTTGTGTCAGCGCTGCATCAAGAAAATAGGAAACCCTCAGATAGGTGTTTTCCGCAAAGGTCACATGCACCTTGCCTTCATCATCCAGGATGGAAGGTATGGTAGAAATGTATTGGTTTTCGGAGTCAAGCTCTCCATTTTCCTTCATCTGCAGATATGCATTATAATCCTCATCGGAAAGGAGCTTCTGCATCATGGCATCTTCCACTTGTTTCTCAACGTTTTTCGTTACCGAGGAACAACCGGTAAATGCAAACGGAAGAACCAGCAAGCCAATTGCAATTCTATTATTCATACGTTTTTCACCTCTGCATGGTAGTTTTTGTATGTCGGTATATGTTGGTTTCTGTAAATATTATACCACTTTTCACCAAAAGACACAAGTGTTTTACATAGATTTTTGTGAATTTGTTATTCTTTTTTCACCATTCTCACAATATACTCCGAAACCGCCTCCTTCGGAATCTTCCAAACCCTCCCGATCGGCATCAGCCGTAACCATATCCGCCATGCAATGCAGGACCGATGGGAAGATCTGATAGAGATCACACTTGCGGATGGAACAAAAAAATGAGTGCAGAACGACAGGATGTTCATTCAGGATGACTCAACGCCGATGAATCCTGACAGTCTGACGGATTGGGTAAAAAAGTTTGTAAGACGGCATGATCTTCCCCATTTTTCGCCGCACTCCTTACGTCACACACACGCATCCCTCCTGATTGCAGGCGGCATGAATATTCCGACCGTATCAAGACGCCTTGGACATTCCAGCGTTGCAACAACAACGAAGATCTATGTTCATGCAATTCAGTCGGCAGATGAAATTGCGGCGGATCTGATCGAGGAGAAGCTGGATCCGATGAAACGGGTGAAGAAAAGGGAGGCGGAATGAAGAAATCCCCATACACGGGTATTTCCGTGTGTGGGGATTCTTAACTCAAAATGCTGAATGGTTCACAGCTTGCGGCAGCGCACCGTCACCCTCCGTTTGCATCAAGTTCATCGTTGGTACGATATATGGTAAAAAGAATCGAGGGCAATTTCCGGCATAATTCATTCCTTGACAATTTCCTCTGCTTCTTGTATAATTATAAAGAAAGGAAGTGTTATTATGAAGCCAGCCTCGCTTATGAAAATCAGCAATGTATTCTGCACCATATTCGCCGTATTGGCACTGATTGGCTTAATTATCTTTTTCGTAGCCTGTCTTGCCCTCCCCTTCATCCTTGATGACCAAGGGGTGAATCTGGGATCGCTTCTGTCGGACGGTATCACCAACGATATGGAAGCACTTGAATTCATTATTTCCGGCGGTGCAATCATGGTTGCCTGTGTCGGTGCTGTTGTCCTTCTGCTGGTGTTTTC
Source organism: Oscillospiraceae bacterium (assembly GCA_017521325.1). Taxonomy (GTDB): domain Bacteria; phylum Bacillota; class Clostridia; order Oscillospirales; family Ruminococcaceae; genus UBA3855. The sequence goes on from JAFXCV010000006.1 coordinate 21,599, forward strand.
ACCCTTTTTTCTGCTCCCCTTCATCGCCTCCATTGTCGGCTGGCGGACGCTGCGTGACTGCAATGGCACATGGGATCATCCTACGGCAATGAAAAAAAAGAAAACTGACAGCATCCTAAAAATCGTGATTTCCATTATTCTCATCATTTATTCAGCGGTAATCACACTCGGAATGATTCCCGTCATTTTGGGCGCTGTCCTTTTCTACGGAGGCGGCGTAATTCTGCCGGCTGCCCTGGCATTAAAATCGTAATCTTTTGAAGGGCTGCTTTCATGATGTGGATGCAGCACAGATTTTGACTTACGCAGCTTTATAAGGGAAGTTGCGGTACAAAGGAACCATTACATGGCAGACAGGTCAATTGCATATGATGAAGTGGTATTTAATCAGATAATGAATATTATGAAAAACTTTAGAGGAAAGTCAAATGGAATCTAAGCAATCAAAGTTCGCTGTTCAAAGAAAAGACAAGAATGGGATAATCATTGCATCTGTCTGTGTTGCTATTACCGTTTTGTTCTTTGGTCTTATGTTTTGGGTCTATGCTCTCTCCTTGCCCTCTATATATGCCGGGCGTATTTCATCTGCAAATTCTATGGCAAAGCAGACAGCAGATTCTATTATCTGTTACATCGCTGAGAATTATGATTCTCTCTCGGCAGATGAATACTATTTTTACGGAGAGAATGGCTTACCTTATTTGCTTATATATCCCAATGAAATACGAAACGACGAACATTTTGTTTACGGTGATGCAAAAGCAGAACATCACAGCTATTGGGCAGTCCGTATGTACGATGGGGCGGTAGTTGAAGCGTGGTACAGCGATTCAAAACTGACGCCGGAACTTCTTCGTCCCTATACCAAGGACGAACAAATGGGACAGTGTTATTTTAAATTCGGAAGTCCTTTTGATCACGAATCGGGTCCCAATTCATCACATGCGATTGGATATCATGATTTCCGAAAAAATGAATCCTGAACTGAACAGGAGTCAACGTTCGAGCAGTTTCATTCGACTGCAGAAAGTTGACTCCTATTTTAATTGAGTCTATGAAAGCGTCCGTATCGGTTACGAAATTTACACCCGAATGATTACTTTGTCACTTTTATCCTTCCGTTGAATTTGAAATGGTTTACATCTTGCCGGATCAAATCATTGTGTTCTGTATGTATCACGGAAAAATAACGGAAACGGGCGTTTGGGGAATATAAAAATAACCGTTCTCGATTTCTCGAAAACGGCTATTCTGCGTGTCTGTCTTGTACAAAATAGATGACATTGAAAAACGTTGTAATTCCGCACATTTCGCAACATATGCTACAATTCAACTTCAGATTCGTTAGCTATGGATGCAGCTATTTTGTATTTCTCAAACCATTCTGAATTTTCAGTATGCACAGGCGCAATGATTTTCGGCTCTACCCTTTGGATCAGTTTGTCAATTGTCATGGAATCCGCATGTCCGCTTGTATGTAGGATATGAATCTTTACACCTTTGCTCTGCATAAATTCAATAAACTCCTTCGTCTTTGACTGTTCCATGTAGCCTTTCCACATACCGTAGAAAAGCACGCCGCCTTCGAAAGAAATAAGCTTGCAAAGATTCTCAAGATATCTTCTCATGGATGAACGTACACACATAATGAACGGTACCCTTGCTATACCTGATTTACCGATTTTAGCTGAGCCATAGCTAAAAAGCTCCGCATATTCGCTATCGCCCTTTGTCATAAAGACACGGATTACGTTTTTGCGGTCAGGAACGGCGCAGCCTGAAGCAGTCGCAACTCTTGCTGTATACAAATCCTCAAGCAAAAGTCTGTCTGTTCGCCTTGCGACATTTTCAATGGTTTTCAATCTGTCGATATTCATTGCAGACATCATGATAAAAGCGGGACCGCTATGTTTTTCAAGATAATTGACAGCAATTTCTTCCAGTGTTTCTTCTTCGATATTGCAGATATTGTCATCACGGGAGAGTGTTGTTCCCTCAATAATCACTGCGTCCACCTTAGGCAATCGATCAAGCAGTTTATCAAAATCAAGTCTGCCGTTTGCACGGAAATCACCTGTATAGAGAACACGCTTGCCCTCGGCCTCAACAAGGAACATATACGAATCAAAAGCAGAATGGTCACATAACAACGGCGTTATCGTAATATCTCCGATCTGCACAGTTTGTCCATCGTGAATAGATTGAGGAGAAAATGGTACATCCAACTTTCTGTATGAATAAGCGGAATGCAGAATGCCGAAGGCTTTTTCTCCCATATAAACAGGGATACCATCAACGAGTTCTCCCAACAACCCGATATGGTCGGGATGATAATGCGATACAAATACAGCATCGTATTTCTTTATGCCAACAAACAGTCCGTCTATAGGAGGAATTTCGATTTCTTCCGATTCATCCAGCTCTGCCCCTACATCAAATATCAATCTTGTGTTATCGGTTGAGATTTCGATGATAGAACCGCCGATCTGGTCTTGGCCTCGGTGAATGTGGATTTTCATTTAAATCTTCCTTTGTTATTTTCTTCTTGCGGATACAAGCATAGCTTCATACATACGATCAATAAGATTAACGACGATATCAATGTTATCGCTTTCCGAACTGACTATTGGCTCTCTAAAGGAAATAGGTATAATCACCGTCCGTTCCCCCTCTTTATGTGCGGCTCCCACACTAATCCCATTAATAACACCTTGAATGTATTTTGAAAGATTGGAAGCTATATCCATCAGCTCTTGTAAAATTGTCTCAGATTCTGAAGACGTGCAGTATGTCTGTGCATTAATGAAAAACTCAAATTTCACCTCATTCTTCTCATACACGCCTTTATCTATATGGGTAATTCTTAAAAAACGACCAACGCCACTACCAGCGTCAGATTTCAATGGTATCGTGTCGTAAAACCGATTCATATCTGTTGTCATGCTCATGCCAAAGTCATTTTCATGTCCTTTCGGCATTTTTGATGTCTTAACAATCATATTGGAGTGGTTGTTGATCCATTCATTCAGCACAGCATTCATTTTCTCTTCAAATGAAACCGTTTGCTTTTTAGGTTTTAATGCTTTTACAGCGACTAAAAGCATCACAATAGTAATTAAAGTACCAAATAAATCCTTTGTGCCACCCGCAATAGCCGAAGGCTCAAAGCCCGCAATAGCCATCTCAATTACAATAGCAACCGCAGTAACAATTGCAAAAATACCGCCCCAGAAAGTTTCCAATCCAATTCTTTCAATCAACTTTTTCATATGCTTAATCCTCCGTCACAACATACTTTCCATCAATTTTAGTGATATAATACGGTTTACTGTCCAGCAGTTCCATAAGCCTCTTGAGATTCGGTCGCTCCTGCATCATTTCCTTGTGCTGTTCACGGTTTCGGAATACAAAGGGGCAAGCCTTCACAACCGTATCGGCAGGCAGTCCAAAATCCGAAAGTAGCTTTTGAAGATTTGCGGTTCGGAGATATGTATATCCTTCCAGCACACAGCGAAGCATGCTTTCGTCACTGTCAGGCTTTTTCAGCTCCAGAATGTACAATGTACTGCCATCATAAGCAAGCAAATCGATTTTGCCTGACTCATCAGTTCGTTTGTTTTTCAGCGGTGTCTGATAATCAATCATGTCGCCTATATAATCATACCGCATTCCGCTTTTCGATTGATTGAACATCTCCATTGCAATGCGTTCTTCCTCACGGGGCGTATCCGCATGAAAGATCCCGTTGTGTCCTTCGGTTTGATAGGAAGCATTACGGGTGATCTGCGGAATGCCGTTTACAAAAGCATTAAGATGATCACACAGAAATTCTGCAACGACCTCAGTGTAAAACATACCTGTATCGGATGTTCTTCCACCATAATTGATGAAAGGCTTTTTATAGAAGGTTTTTACATCATCAAAAGCCGTCTTGCATTTTTCTAAAATGTCACACGTAGAATATCCCATTACACACCTCGTTCATCAAATTCTTATACAAACGTTCTTTGTCATTTCCAACATTATACCACATTTCGCTATCTTTTTCAATATAAACTCAGAAATTTTGTCATTCCGAACCCCCTTCCCTCACTCCTTGCAAACTTCATATTTTCCTGATATATTGTACCGACAATTTAAAAAGAAGTGTTCAAAATGCCAAGAACAAAGTACGCAGAAGAAACCATCATCAAATGCTGTGATGCATATCGTGCCGGAGAATCCGTTGCGAATATCAAAAAGAAGTACAACGTTCCCAGAAGCACGTTGTATAGTTGGATCAACCGATATCGTGACGTTCCGGATGCGAATGACATCACGGTGAAAAAGACGCTTGATAACTATAGGCGCAAATACGAAAAAGAAAAGCAAATCCATGAAGTGCTAAAACTCGTAGAATGCACACGCAAAGCACCGTTGAAAACAAAGCTTTACGAACTTGAAAAACTCTACGGACAATTCAGTGTTCGCATTTTGTGCGAGGCTTTGGATGTTGACCGTGGTACATTTTATAATCACATCAAACGCAACAAGAAAACAGACACTTCATACGCTAAACGAAGAGAGGAATTGTCAGTAGCAATCCAAGAGATTTATGAAGAAAGTCATGGTCTGTTCGGTTCGGATAAAATCCTTGCCGTTTTAAATAAAAA
>JAFXCV010000007.1 GCA_017521325.1 Oscillospiraceae bacterium
ATTGAGATAGACAAAAGGAATGATTACCCAAGCCAACAGAGAAGATATCGGCACAAGACCTGTGAAAAATGAAAACATCCGGTAAAAAGTGTTGTTTCGATCTTTTTTGTAGAACAATAAATACACAAGAGAAACAATCAGAGGTAAAACTGCTCCGTTTGCGTTAAGCCACAGGTTAGAAACAAATGTGTATTCTCCGCCGTGTCCGCTGACATGGGCTCCAAGTATACTGAAATCATCAATAACTTCTCCAGCTGAAAGCATTACGATTAAATGACCTGTTTCATGAAATAGGATATATAATACTACCACAAGTATTGCTGATATAACAGTGCAAAGTGTCAGTTTGGTTTTTTTATTCATTTCTCGTCTGCCTTTCAATTTTGAGATTACTCTATTAAATTCCGATTTAGCGAAGGAAGCTTCATGTTTCCTTCACACCAGAATTATAGCATAGAAAACAGAAAAAGTCAATATCAGAACGAATCAAAATCTGATTGACACGCCCGATAATCATACTCCGCATCATCATTCTCCCTCTCCGTGAACATATCATTCACGAGTCCAATCGACAGCAGATCCAAATCTGCCATCGACAGACCCAACTGCACACATCGGAGCAGAAACAGCGGGGTCGTCATTTCCCTGTCAATCGGACGATGTTTTTTTTAGACTCCACCTGCGTTTCAATGTTCAGTCCCCACAGTTCAATCAGCTGGGGAAGAATCTCATAAATGGAGAACGTATTAAACTGTTCCAGCCATTCATCGGGAGAAGCAGGAACGGTATCGGGATCAGCGTGCTTTGCCATGATATAGGCGATATTCTCGAACACCTCAAGGCTCTCGATACTCAGTTCAGAGTTTTCCTCATCACCCTCGGAAACGGATTTCTGCAAAGCCGCAAAGTCCTTGTAAATATCACGTCCGAACTTCAGACGATACAGGCGAGGTACAGCGGCACTTGCCTTGAAGGGCACTTCGATACCGTCCACCAGAATATTTTTCTTGATAGCCATAATATTCCCCCTTATGATGTTTTCGTGGTTGTGGTAGTAGCCGTCTTTTTCTCCGAAGTATCGGGGTTATACGGCATCTTGTACCAGTTGTTGTATGTCGTTTCATCGGTTGCTTCACAGGTCTTTGCCTTCACAAGTCCCGTCGGGAGAGCCGATGCTGTCAGCGACAGCGTTTCCGTCTTGACCTCGGTGGAGTCCTCCTTGGTCTGTCCCTCCGTTGCAGGACGGCTTGCCGTGCAGCAGTAAAGCACGTGACGGATCTTGTGCTTGTCACCGCTGAATTCAAACATCAGTGCAAACTGTGACGGCTCTGCGTCATTTTTCTCCACAAGTACTCCGTTGTTATCAAGGATTTCTCCCAGAATTTTGGTGGCAAATTCCGTGGTAACAAGAGCAACTTCGAGGTCACCCTCATAGCCGGAATTGTTGTTGATGACATAATAAACGCTGTCATCGGCATAGAAATTTTCATTCTCGCCATTCGCATCAATGGACAGCGATACCGCACCGGGCAGTCGTACCGATTCGCCGTATACAGGTACAGTCGGTGTTCCGTCAGGGTCAACACCCCACTGGATAATCTTTGCCCAGTGAACATTGTTCAGGCCGAACTTGACTTTGTTCCTGTTTTTCGCCATAGCAAATTCCTCCTTATATCGTCATTTCATAAAGCACTTCATAGAGTTTTTCACTCTCAATCCACGCTTCTGTTTTTGTATAATATATCTCATGCTGTGTCAGCACATCTTCAATTTCTTCCTCCAATGCAGGAGTCTTCTTATCGGTGTACAGCTCAATATCCAACTGCTTAAAGCTGTGGTACGCCACATTATCAGCTGAAAATGTTTCCTCACCTGGGGAGAGAAACAGAAGAAAAGGCGGTGCAGGACTTTCACCCTCCGCAAAGTGATGGTATGCGTAAGGTAATCCCATTTCCGCCATCATGTCATTGATTTCTTCGTATGTCACGATAATTCCTCCGTAATCAAGGATTCGAGCAGTTCTGCACCATGCTCCTCGGCAGGAGCGATATGCGGATTGCCCTGCACACGACCACCATTCCGCTTGGCGTGTCCCTTTTCAAGGAGATGTGCCAACTGATAACGGTTCTTGGAATGTACTGTCATCTGCAAGGTGTGACTGTTTTCCTTGACCTTTTTGGCCGTCCAGCTTTTGCCGTAAGCACCTGTATCCTTCGGAGCATTGGTGGAGATTTCCTTTTTCACCGATGTTGCTGTCTTTTTGACAGCTTTTTTCATTGCATCATCGGCAAGCTCTGCATATTCCTGTAAACCTGCCATAATTTCATCGGCAAGGTCGTCAATAGATGTCATCGTCACCGCCTGCCTTTCGTGCCTCACAAACAATGGTGAGATAGTCATTTTTCAGATAATCGGGAGTGACGGACTTGATGTCATAGACACTCCCACGGAACAGAACTTTATGGGTTGTGGGATTGACGCACCGTATAAAAGCACACTGCCGAACCCCGAATGACAAGGACTGGATTTCTTTGGTGACTCCTGTATTCGTGGTTTCGGCAGAGCTTTTCACGGTGATGCTTGCCCAGCATGAATAGACCTCGTCCCATTGGGATGTATGATTTCCGATTTCATCAATGACAGTACGGTTTTCAAGGAAAGTAATCCGCTGATTCATCTTGCTGAAATCCATCAGATAATGCCCTCCCGCTGTGCAAAAAGAATGGAACGCAGGCTCATAGTAAGTCCGTGATAATCGGGATTGCTTCTGTTTTCATACAGATACCCCAAAGCAAAAAGCACAGCTGTTCTTGTTGTATCTTCATAGCGTGTAAATCTTTCTTCATCCATTCTGCCTACATCTTTTACAAGACATTTTGCCGTATAAAGCAGAGAGAGGATGAGCTTGTCATCCTCCTCATAATCTATACGGAGATAATTTTTCGCTTCATCCAGTGTAATCATCACATCACACCTTTGCGGTAGAAGTACCCTTAATTGTGAGCGTCTTTACTGCCTCGGGAAGAATCAGCTTGCCGTCCACACGCTGGGATGCGAGGAAACCGATCTGACCATTCATTGCAAACAGCTCATTGAGACGCTTAAGAGAACGTCCCTGTCTGTCAGCAATCCAATAGTACGAGAAGTCACCGAAAGCGATAGCCTTACTGCCTGCATCGGGAGTGGGAGCATATACAGAAGTCACATAGGGGCGATTGAGAATTGTGTCAGGCACACCGGTAGTCACAGACGGCTGCCAGATGTACTGACCATTGCTGTCCTTGACCTTACGGAGAGCCTTGACGGTCTGCTCGTTCAGTACCCACACCGCCTTCTTGCGATAGGGACTCTTGAGGGAGTAGAACAGCTCGATCATATCATCAAATGTGATAGCTGTACCTGCCGTTGTTGCACCGTTTTCCGCACCGCCTGTTGCCGCAAAAATACCGGTAGGCTTACCCTTACCGTCACCGATGAGGAACGCTTCTTCTTCCTTTGTGCCGATTCTGCGTGCAAATTCCTTTGCAATGTAGGACGGCAGGTCGAATACGGAATCATTGAGAAGTTCTTCGGAAATCTTGATAGCAGTGCCGACCTTGTAAGCAGAAAGTGCAATCTGACCGAAAGCGTCATCGGAGAGGGAATACGCCTCTTCCTCCTCCATCCAGACTGCTTCGCCCTTCTGGGTGATGACGGGAATTTTTCTGTCGCCATGAGCCGTCTGAATTCTTGTGGCAAGAGGACGGAATACATTCTCTTCTTCAAGTGCTGCAATGAGCTTCTTTTCAAACTCATCCGGCACGAGATAACCGCCCTCTGTATCCTCGCCGATCTGGAGAGCGTTTCTCACATCCGCAAAATTACGATTGCGGACATTGTTCCAGAACGCCTTGCTGTATTCAGCGGTTGCGGTAGAGGGTGTTTCGGGGGTGTCGATGTGTGTACCGGGCGTAGTCACAACCGGCGTTGTGGTCGCAGCACTCATCTCACGGGCAAGCTTCTCCTGACGCTCAAGGCGGTCAATTTCCTTACCGAGGTCAACGATCTGCTGTTCCATGGCGTCATAGGTCTTGCCGTCCTCCTCGGAGAGCAGACCGCTTGCATTTCTTTTGGAATCGAGGAAATCACGGGCGGTATCCCATGCTTTCGCTCTTTTCTCTCTCAGTTCCTGAATTGTCATAATATCAGCCTCCTTGTTATTTCAGCAGAGCCAGACGCTTGTCCAGCTGTGCAATGGGTACGGATTTATCACACGCAGAAATTTTCTGCATGAAAGAAGCCGCAGTGTGGGACGGTGTGTACATCATGGATGCAGCATCCCTCTGCGGCTTTTTATCTGAAATTTCGTCATCTTCGGAATCTTCATCCTCTTCGGATTTCTCTGTTTCTTTGAAAATATCCTCCTGTTCGGGTTCTTCAGCAGGCTGCTTTTCCTTTGCAAACAAAATACCGTCAACAAAACCAAGCTGCAATGCCTTTTTCGCATTCAGCCAAGTTTCCTCCGACATCATCTTTGCGATCTTCGCACGGCTGAGATGGCATTTTTCCTCATAGGCGTTGATGATGGATTCCTTGACTTCTTCGAGAAGCTCGATTGCTTTTTCCATATCTGCCTTATTGCCGGCGGCATAACACACAGGGTCATGGATCATCAGCATTGCAGTCGGTGCAATCAGTGTTTCATCACCAGCCATCGCCACAACGGATGCGGCAGATGCAGCCAGTGCATTGATTTTCACAGTGACCTTGCCCTTGTGATTGCGGAGCATTGTGTAAATCTGCGATGCAGCAAACACATCTCCGCCAGGGCTATTCAGCCAGACAGTAAGATCTCCTTTAACCTTGTTCAGTTCATTACGGAAGAGGGTAGGGGTGATTTCATCGCCGAACCATGTATTCTCCGAAATGGGACCGTTAAAAAGCAGTTCTGTTTCATCGGTATCTTCGTTTTTCACGAAGTTCCAAAATTTCTTCATTGTGCAGTTTCCTCCTTTGTTTCATTTTTTTGGTATGAAATTCCTGCATCAGAAAGTCGGCTCATGGAACCATTGACCAGATACAAATTACCGCCCTCTTCTTCGGGAATCAGGTTCATATCCTCAAGCTCACGTATATCATTTGCGGACATCCACCCGTTCTGTCTTGCAGTCGCATATCCACTCATACGGCTCGCATAATCACCACGGAGTAGTCCTTCCACATTGAATTTAATAAAATACCGTCCCTTTTCGGAATCCGACAGCAGAGCCTTCATCAACGACTGCTCCCAACGAATCAGCCAAGGGTCAAGGGTGTACTTCACGAACTCCAATGACAGATGCTCGATGTTGCTGAATGTAGCATGGTCAAGATCGCCAATCATGTGCAGCGGTACACGGTACAGCCTTGCGATTTCCTCAATCTGAAACTTTCTCGTTTCCAAGAACTGTGCTTCGTTGTTCGGAATCGAGATGGGCGTGTACTTCATGCCCTCCTCCAAAATTGCTGTGCGATGAGCATTTCCGCTGCCGTATGCCCTGTGCCATGCTTCACGGACACGCTCCGGATTTTTGATGACTCCCGGATGTTCCAGCACAGCGGAGGGTGATGCACCATTGGCAAAGAATGACGCACCGTATTCATCGCAGGCAACCGCCAGACCGATAGCATTTTTCGCCATGGCGATAGGCGAATAGCCGACCAGACCGTCAAAACCAAGTCCCGGAATGTGCAAAACCTGTTCCGCGGGGAGAATAATTTCGCCTTGTTCACGGAAGTTTGGATTCTGCTCATCATATCGGCTGTATTTGTAAATGAGCCTGTTACGCTCATCACGGTCAACCTTAATTTTATCCGGCATCAGCGGATACAGTCCCATTATATCACCACGACCGTTGCGGATGATTTGTGCGTAGGCATTGCCGTAAATCAGCAGGTGTGACATCAGCGTTTCACGGAACACAAAGCTCGTCATTTCGGGGTTCGGCTGGTCATGCAGCAAAAAATAAAGTGGGTGCTTCGGCACTCGCTCTTTTCCTTTATCTGTGTATTCGTAGACGTGCAGCGGCAGCTGTGCAATTGCCTCTGACAGCACCCTCACGCAGGCGTAAACAGCAATTTGCTGCATTGCCGTTCGGTCGTTGACGCTTTTCCCAGCGGTACTTCTGCCGAAGAAATAGGTGTAGCCGGGGCTGTCGTAGCTGTTCTGAGGCTTGTCTCGGCTTTTGAAAAGTCCTTTGAAAATGCTCATGGGGATCAACTCCTTTCATAGGGTTGCTTTTTCGGGGCGGATGTGGTATAATTTAGGGGTATGCTGTAGGGCGTGGTAGCCCTGCAAATTTGAATTTGTTAAACAAGGAGGGGATTTATTATGCTGTTCAAACATCAATTTTTAAATCTCAACATTGGACTTGTTAAAGAAAATTTTGCAGTAGTAAAAAAATCCGAAAAAGCTCTTTGGGAAGCAAGAGGTTTCAAAAAAATCCGTAAATATCCTATTTATGGTTACAAGCCTAATTCTTCTGAAATTATAATGCTCGGAGTTCCAACAAGTATTGAAGACTTTGGTTATAAAACACTAAAAAACAGTCATATTATTGATGTGTGTACTTGTTATGGAACTTATGGAATGGGCGGTCCCGGTTTTTTCGGGCTTAAATTGCAGGGTGAATATGGTGTAAGATGGTTGACTTACTGCATTTGGGTTGCAAGCCAACACATTTTGTTTGATGACACTGTTTTGGAATGTCATCCTAAATATGAAAAAACATATTCCCCGTTGCTCTCAAGTGAGAACTATTCAAATGACCTTCAAAGGTTTAAAGAATTGCTTTCTGAAATGGTGATAAAAGAAATAGTTGTATTAGAAGAAAGCATCGAAATTATACTTATTGACAATCATGGGCTATTGCATTCTGTAAAATCCTATAAATATTCAAACAAATTTCCCGAGCAAGGTGGAACGGGTATGAAACGGAATTCTTTTGAAACAGGAGAAATGAAAGATTATTGGCTTATCACATATGACGAAACAGACTTGATGGTATAAAAGATATTAGACATCTTCCAGTTTGTAAGCTTGACAAATCCCAATTTGTAGGTCTGTTTAGAGAACCAACATCTCCCTCGCATCATAAATACTCGCCCCCGAATCCCCGGCACCGCACCTCACCGCACGGTCAAGAGCCATAATCAGTGCAACCGCACCGTCAATCTTCTCCGTGGACTTCTCCTTGTCCGGCTTTATATTTCCGGCAGGGTCACGCTTGATGAAAATATTATCCATCATCCACCGCAGCACCGGATGACCGCCGTGTGCAATCATCTTGTTGAGCGTCAGACGCATCAGTTCCTTGGTAGGCGGCGACATATCTTTGTATCCCTGCCCGAACTGTACCATCGTGAAGCCCAGTCCCTCAAGGTTCTGCGACATTTGCACCGCACCCCAACGGTCAAAGGCGATTTCACGGATATTGAAACGCTGCCCTAGTTTCTCAATGAAATTCTCGATAAAGCCGTAATGTACTACATTTCCTTCGGTAGTTAGCAAATACCCTTGCCGTTCCCATACATCATACGGCACATGGTCACGGCGAACTCGCAGCGGAAGTGTATCTTCCGGCAGCCAGAAAAACGGCAGGATATAATATTTGTCGTCCTCATCAATTGGCGGAAACACAAGCACAAATGCCGTTATATCCGTAGTCGATGAAAGGTCAAGTCCACCATAGCAGACACGCCCCTCCAGTTCCGATGCATCAAAGTGAAAGTTACAGGCATCCCATTTCTCCATGGGCATCCAGCGGACAGCCTGCTTTACCCATTGGTTCAGACGCAGTTGTCGGAAAGCGTTTTCTTCACCGGGGTTCTGCCGTGCGGATTCACAGGCGGCGACTACTTTTTCCATACCGATGGTTTCACCGAGTGAGGGGTTCGCTTGTTTCCACACCTTCGGAGAAGTCCAGTCTGCATCATCTTCAGCACCATAAATGACCGGATAGAACGTCCGGTCAATTTTTCTGCCCTCAAGGATATCTTTCGCTTTCTGGTGCTGCTCATAGCAGATGGAATTTTTGTCCGTGCCGGCAGTCGTGATAAGGAAATACAACGGCTGCATTCGTGCATCACCCGAACCCTTTGTCATAACATCAAACAGCTTTCGGTTCGGCTGTGTATGCAGCTCATCGAATACAACACCATGAATATTGAAGCCGTGCTTTGAATAAGCTTCTGCCGAAAGCACTTGATAAAAGGAATTGGTCGGCATATATACTATACGCTTTTGCGATGCAAGGATTTTCACACGCTTGTTCAGTGCAGGACACATACGCACCATATCGGCAGCAACCTCGAAAACAATGGAAGCCTGCTGTCGGTCAGCGGCACAGCCGTAAACCTCGGCACGTTCCTCGCCGTCACCACAGGTGAGCAGCAGGGCAATAGCGGCGGCAAGTTCAGATTTGCCGTTTTTCTTCGGGATTTCGATATATGCCGTGTTGAACTGGCGGTAACCGTTGGGTTTCAGCACACCGAACAGGTCACGAATAATACGCTCCTGCCAGTCCAACAATTCAAAGGGTTTGCCCGCCCATGTGCCTTTGGTGTGGGACAGGCATTCAATGAAGTTGACTGCATAATCGGCGGCGGATTTGTCGTAGTGGGAATCCTCTGCCATGAATTCTGTTGGTGTGTATTTTTTTAGTTTTTTCAAATAACCGCCTCCCTTCATGAGAAAAGCTCCACCATTCGGTAGAGCCTTTCCCGATATATTTTGGATAAGAAAATGGTTAATTGTAGTCCCTAATCAGGATTGCAAGTGCCTTTTCGGTGTCGCTGTCGATTGCCTTGGTGTCCTTGCCACGGTCGTAGTTGTATACGATTCTGCCATTGCGTTTCAGCATCAGCTTGCTGATTCTGCCGTTGCCGATTCCGAAATGGCTCGGCTCATCGTAGTGCTTTACCCAGTATTGGAAAATGCTCCTGCCGATTTTGATTGTCCCTTCGTGCCACATAGTAAAACCTCCGTATTTTCGTTGTTTTCGCCCTTCGGCATAATGTATATTACCGCATTATCGGAGGATAGTCAACGATATTCCGGATAATAAATGTGACAAATATCGTGGCAGTTTATTGTGCATTGTGCGACGCGCCGTATTGCCCCAGAATCGACCAC
>JAFXCV010000008.1 GCA_017521325.1 Oscillospiraceae bacterium
CATATGTACGCTCATTATAGATATCTTTTTTCTCTGCTGCAATATCCTTGCCGATACTTATCATTTCAGCAAGATTCTCTGTAATTTTTAAATTCATAATCTTTCCCCTTATATTTTAGTAAGATACAATTCCTTAAATCCGACAGTACCAACCTCTGCAGTAAGGCAGGCATCATCAATATCCTTTCCGCTACACCAGTTCACAATAGCCTGAGGCAGATTACAGCCTCCCATATGGCTGAATGGATATCCTCCGCCAAAGCGTGCATTCATTTCCAGAATATATGGCACACCATTGACCATAAACCAGTCAGTATCCATATTGGCAATATGTCCTGTCAGTGCCGCAAGGCGCTTTGCTTCAGCAGCCAACGCCGGCTCATCCACCAGTTCTGCAATATCGGTTTCACCGGCACGCATTGCAATTTTCTTTTTTGCAATCACGCTGCGGGGTGTACCGTTGAGATCATTGATCAGATCCACACCGTACTCCTGTCCGTTGAGACATTCCTGATAGATGATCTTTTCATCCTCCGCAGCCGATTCATATTTCAGATAAGTCCTGCTCACTGCACGTGTATTCCTGCTGTAATAATACAGCAGTCCCATTTCATCCTCTGCAATTGAAAGTGCGATCGAACCACAGCCGAAACGAGGCTTGACAACGATCGGATATTGCAGCTCCCCGCATTCCAGTGCAAGCATGACCTTGGAGAGCGTAAGATAGGTTTTGGGAACGTGGAAACCTCTTTCTTTCAAATACTGGTAGGTTTTCCACTTATCATTGCACACTTCGATCACACCGGGATCTGAAACGATCACTCTTGTGCCGATTGCAGCAAATGCTTCCTTATGCTTGGCAAGGACCATCAGATCAATATCAAACAGGGAAATAAGTACATCAATCCTGTTGGTTTGGCAATAGTCGAGCAAAAACGGAATGTATGCTTCATCATAAATCAATGGGGAAATGACACTTTGGTCGGCATAATAAAACGCAACCGTCTTATCATCCGAATTGCTGACAAACACACGTCCCTTGCCCTGCAATGCTTCCTTAAAATACTTTACCATATACGCACGTCTGCCTACAGAAGTCAGTAATACATTCATTCCTCTTTCTCCTTTGCGAACTCAAAAATAAAGTGCACATCCGATTCTCTGGGTTCATTCGGCATCTTCCACTCTACAAACCCCAGACGGCGATACATCGCCAATGCGGGAGCGTTGCTGCGGTCAGCATAAAGATGCACTGCATCGAGATGCTTTTGCGCTGCAATGGCAAGAAAACGGCGTATCAATTCTGATGCATAGCCATTTCCCTGCGCCTCAGGTAAGGTTGCCACAACGGAAAGATAGCCTCGGTTTTCCATGACATTATCCGTATATCCTGCCGCCAAAGCGACAATTTCACCTTGAATCAGTTGTGCACATATTGTTGCTTTTTCAGATAGTTTTTCTGCAAACAAATGCAGATCCTGTTTTTGTGATAATGGAACGGGAAAGAGTACGTCCACTTTTCTCAGAAAGCGTTCCAATTGCTCTGTTGTAACGCTCATTTTGATACCCCTTGTTTTGCTTTTTTTTCAAACATTCTCTTGATGGTGGTCAAAATGTATGTAAAGCTTTCAACGCGGAACAGCTTTGAACCGATCACATAGACCAGAACGCCAAGCGGCACCTGCAGAAGTAATGTAAGTGCCGGATGAAGCTGCAGGAAAACAATGGGGTAGACAAAGACACCCATCAGCAGGGAGAGTCCGATCTGCGGAAGCATATCCCGGATCTGCTGGAAATATGAATAACCCAACAGCTTTTTATTGGGGAATGCGTTGATAAAGCTGGAGAGCAGCGTTGAAACCAGCAGGCTGTACGCCATAACCATAACGCCCTGAAACATCGTAAGCGCCAGCAGAATGACACCCACGCCTTTTTTGATAATCTCCAGAATCAAAAAGAGATCGCTTCGACCCAAAGCTTTGATCGCATTGAGATTGGCGGTGTGTACCGGATGCAATGCATAGGTAATACAGAAAATGCGAAGATACGGCACACAGGGAAGCCATTTCTCCGTCAAAAGTAAAGTCACCAACGGCTCAGCACACACAGCAAGCCCCACCATCATGGGCATCATAATATAGGTGCTGATCTTGATAGACCGTCTGGTCATTGCACAGATACATGCTTTATCATCCTGTACGTTGGACATTGTCGGCAGCAGTACACTGTCAATAGAAGAGTTGATATCCGTCACGATTAGATGCGGCAGTTTCTTTCCCTCGTTATAGAACGCAAGGTCGCTTTTGGTGTAAAACTTTCCAATGATCAGCTGGCGCATCTCAAGATAGAGCGTATCAATCAATTTGGACACCAGAAATTTCCATCCATAGGAAAGCAGCGATTTAAGTCTTTCGAATGAAAACATTCTTTTCGGACGCCACTTGACCGTAATCCATAGAAAGAGAGTGCTTGCAGCCAGATTAAACAGGTACTGTCCCACCAGAGACCATACGCCAAAGCCAAGGCACGCCATTGTGATACCCACCACAGCTGCACCAAGAGAACCGCCGAGCGTGGCAAAAAAGAAGCGCCTGAACATCAGGTTGCGTGATACATATGCCTGCTGTACATTTCTTACACCGGAAATCACCAGCATCAGGCTCTGCACACGGACAATCGCTGTCAATTCAGGCATCTTGTAGAAAGCGGCAATCCACGGTGCTGCAAAAAACATGATCAGATACATGAGAATGCAGACCACA
The DNA here is from genome assembly GCA_017521325.1 of Oscillospiraceae bacterium. GTDB lineage: Bacteria > Bacillota > Clostridia > Oscillospirales > Ruminococcaceae > UBA3855. Next base: position 2,763 of record JAFXCV010000008.1, read on the forward strand.
ACATTGAAGTAGAAAACGCTTGAAAAGTCAAGGTCATCCGCATTCTTTTTCTGTATCAATGCATTGCCCAGACCGCTGTCCACAAACACCTGCATAATGGTTGTGAATATTACAACCATTTGCAGAGTTCCGGATGCTTCAGGTCCCAGTATTCGTGCCAGCACCAATGAAACGACAAGTGATACCGCCTGGGCACCGCAGCGTTCCAGAAAACGCCAGAACAAATTGACTACCGTTTTTGTCGCTCTTGAACCAGCCATTTTGATACTCCTTTATGCCTGGAAACATTTCCTTACAATTTCAATAATAACATCCTGTTGTTCTGCTGTCATGTTAATATCACTTGGCAGGCAGAGTCCACGATTGAAAATATCCATTCCAACATCCTCGCAGCCGCCTGCAATGTACGCATTGGTTACAGCTCTGCCGCTGCCCTGCGCCGTCACAAACGGATTTGTGCGATAGATCGGCTGCATATGCATGGGTTTCCAGATCGGTCTGCCCTCTACATTGTATTTAGCAAGTGTTTCAAGGATCTCTGTAGGACAGGTCTTGCCCGGTTCGCTGATGTAAAGTGCATCCTGCTCACCACGTACCTGTCTGCACATCGCCTCTTCATTGATCAGCATACAGGAAAGCCAGTAATTTGGCTCCATTTCTCCTTCAATATAAGGATTCATCTGCACAGGAAGATCCTTGAAGCCTTCTTGATATCTCTCATAGATTGCCTTCTTGCAGGCAATATGCTCATCGAGATAGGGCATCTGACCACGCACAACACCTGCAATCACATTGGACATTCTATAGTTATAACCAATTTCCTCGTGCTGGTACCATGCAGCCGCCTCTCGGCTCTGGGTTGACCATTTGCGCACCTTATCGGCATCATTTTTACAATCAGTCAGGAACATACCGCCGGAACTGCCGGTAATGATTTTATTTCCATTAAAACTAATGGCACTGTAATCACCTAAAGTACCGGTCTGTTTGCCCTTATAAGTTGCGCCAAAAGACTCAGCGGCATCCTCAATGATCAATGCGCCATGCTTTTCGCAGATCGCCTTGATCTCATCATACTTTGCAGGGGTTCCGTAGAGGTGTACCAGGATCACAAGCTTTACCTCGGGATACAGGCAAAATGCCTGCTCAAGTGCTGCCGGATCCATATTCCAGGTATCACGCTCTGTATCAATGAAAACGATCTCTGCCCCTTCATAAACTGCCGGATTGACCGTTGCAGCGAATGTCATATCGGAGCAGAACACCCTGTGTCCCTGAAGCGTTCCCTCATTGACTTTGGGCATTCCATACAGCTTCTCACCTGCGAGCTTAACTGCCATATGCAGCGATGCAGTTCCGCTGGAAAGCGCAACCGTATGTGCGCAGCCAGCATATTCCGCTGCAAGCTTTTCCACTTCGTTGATGTTCTGTCCTACAGTGGACATCCAATTCTGCTCATAAGCTTCTGTCATATAACGCAGCTCGTCGCCATGCATTTTTGGTGTTGCAAGCCAAACTTTTTTTTCAAATGGTTTCAGTTCCATGAAATTTCCCTTCCCTGCCTTGAGATTTCTCTACACCGTCCGGTTATTTTCTGTTCTTCTTCTGTGTAGGCTTAGCCTCCGCAAGCACCTCATCAGATGCTGCTTCTTCATCCTTTTGGGATGCATCGGCTGCCACAGAAACCGGTTTAACAATACCATTATTCTTTCGATACTGTTCCGCAAACGCACGGCACAGAATCAGCAATGCAAATACCGCAAACAGAACCGCCTCAACCATAATGATTGTATTGAGCATGTTGGCTCCATGGGAAGAAACACTGACCGTTGCAGGCAGAATAACAGTGCATGCATTGGCATATGCAACATTCTCATAGAATTCATCAGCAGTTTCATTCACTGTATTCAGAAGCGCACTGATCTTTTCATACAGGGAATCAAGTCTCTTATCAAGCACTTCCATCTGTGCCTTGGATGTTACATTGCTTGTTTCCTGCAGCTTTGCAACACGGTACTCAAAATAGGAAATGTCTTTTTCACACTGAGCGATCTCATCCTGTACTGCAAGCTTTTTCTTGATCATGTCATCATACTGCTTGGAGCTTTGTCCAACAGTAACGCTTCCGCTGTCACTGCCGCCGGACATTACCAGAATAGGATCCTTCTGATAGCTTGTGATGGATTCCTGAATGGATGCAAGATTCTTTTCTGCAGCAGTCATTGTACGCTGAAGAGACTGAATGCGATATTCATAATAAGTCAGCAGCTGTTCCTTGTCCTTTGTCACATTATTGACAGAAATGTAGGAAGAGATCCAGTCCAGATCTTCTGAACGAATCGTTTCCAGTGCAGAAACCAGATCGCTGAAGGAATAGCCTGTTTTTACAGAACGGAAATTTGTGCCGCCCTCAGATGACAGCGAATTTACATACTTCTGCGCAGAATTCAGCGTAGTATCGAACACCTCAATGACACGCTCATAATCATATTCCTTATAATCAACTGACAGAACTGCACTGCCCAGTGCCTTGTTATATCCATAGGTTTCATAGAAATAACGCTTGTAGGAATCAAGAATCGCATTCATAACTGCAACGCCCTGCTCCTCCTCAATGTCTGCCTGATCCAGATCCAGCACAATCTGAAAACGTGTGGGATGATAGGAAACGCCAAGCATCGCCTTTACTGCGCTCAAAGAGCTTGAGCCGCCGGATTCGAAAAGCGACTTATAACCGGTAAGCTCCTGATATTTTTCCTCCGGCATAATGCTTCTTACTTTAATATTTTTACGCAGAATGTCAACAGGAATATCCATCTCCAGTGCGTTCAATGCATCATCCAATACAGCAGGAGACTTGATCTTTGTGGGATCAAATTCATTTCCCTTAGGATCCTTTCCCTCTTCTACACCATCAAAGGTAAACTCAATGATTGCCTGCACGCTCATATTTGAAGATTTCATCAGCAATGTTGCACTTCCGGACACTACGCCTGCAATAATCGCAAGAACAAGCCATATCAGAAATACACGTTTTATCTGTTCAATGATGCCCCGTAATGTCAAAAGCGGTTTTTCATTATCCTCTGCATGCTTGAGTACAAGATTTATATTTTTTTCCTCAGACATCTGTTAAACCTCTCTATTCTACTATTTTTTGACGCAAAAAACAGCCCATCTGCCAATAAGCGTCTTTTTTATTATAGCACATGTACGGATATATTGCAAGTAGAAATCGCCCCCCACCACCCCCTTTTTTTTCGACAATATACACAAATATATTCACATTTTATACCGAAAAAAACCATTGTGTGCGGAATTTGGGGATTTTTGTGTTCATATAAAATTCACATTCCTGTTTTTTACACTGTAAAACACGTCAAAGTCCGCAGAAATAATACAATATGTATAAAAACAATATACAAAACCCCATATCCGGCAATACGTTCCGGACATGGGGTTTGTTGTACGATTTTCACAATGACTTGGGATTATTCCTCGCTGAAATTATCCTTGCCTACGCCGCAGAGGGGACATTCAAAGTCAGCGGGAAGATCCTCAAACTTTGTGCCCGGTGCGATGCCGTATTCCGGCGCACCCTTTTCCTCATCGTAAACCCAGCCGCATACATCACATACATACTTTTTCATAAAAAATACCTCCTAAAAATAATCACTTTTTTTAAAGGACTGCGTGTGGGGCAAAGCCCCGCACTCTGACCTCTGAAACCATAGTCTTCTTATTTGATTTCTTCAAAATCGGCAGCACCGTGCTTGCACAGCGGGCAGATATAATCCTCCGGAAGTGTATCGCCCTCATACACATAGCCGCAGACTTTGCATACATAACCCTTTTTGCCCTCGGTTTCAGGCTTAGGCTTGACATTGTTCTGATAGTAGGTGTAGGTCATCGTTTCCTTGTCGGAAATCACCCTTGCCTCTGTCACTTCGCAGATGAACATGCCATGCGTTCCCAGATCCACATACTGTTCCACCTTCAGAGACATAAAGGAATTGATGTTTCTGGGAAGGAAGACCAGACCATTGTCGGAACGAAGCAGTTCGCAGTCAGCGAACTTATCCACGTTTCTTCCGCTCTGGAATCCGAACTTCTCAAACACTGCAAACGGCGCATCCGTTGTCAGACAGTTGATATTCATGATTCCCGTCTGTTTGATGACATGGTGGGAATAATTTTCCTTGTTGATGGTAACTGCAATCCTGTTCGGGGTATTGGTTACCTGTGTGACGGTATTGACAATCAGTCCGTTATCCTTCTTACCGTCATGGGATGTAATGACATACAGTCCATAGCCGATGTTGAACAGTGCTGTCAGATCGTTCTTGTTTGCGGTTGCATCCTGCTGTGCAAGATATTCCCTGCAAAGCTCATCGGCAAGTGCGTTGAGCTGTGCGGTGCTGTCCTCATTCAGTGCGGAAAGGATCTTCACGGTATTCTCCGCAAATGTCAGATTCTTACTCTTTTCAAACATTCCCTTCATGACCTTCGCCGCCATCGGCGCCCAGCTGCCGTTCTCGATGAATGCAACCGTGCGGTTCTGGAAATTACGCTCCGTCAGGTGGCTGATGAATTCACGCATGAACGGGAAGATCTCCGCATTATAGGTGGTTGTTGCCAGAACAAGCTTGCTGTAGCGGAATGCATCCTCCACTGCCTCTGCCATGTCGCAGCGTGCAAGATCGTTTACCACAACCTTCGGGCAGCCGTTTGCACGAAGCTTGTCTGCAAGCTGAAGTACCGCCTTTTTCGTGTTGCCGTAAACGGATGTGTAAGCAATCACGATTCCCTCTTCCTCAGGCTGATAGCTTGACCAGATATCATAGAGCTTGAGGTAGTAGCCAAGGTTTTCCGTCAGCACGGGGCCGTGAAGCGGGCAGATAGTCTGAATATCCAGTCCTGCTGCTTTCTTCAGCAGTGCCTGCACCTGCGCACCGTATTTTCCGACAATGCCGATGTAATAGCGTCTTGCCTCGCAAGCCCATTCCTCCTCGACATCCAACGCACCGAATTTTCCGAAGCCGTCTGCCGAGAACAGCACTTTATCCTTGCTGTCGTAGGTCACGATAACCTCAGGCCAGTGTACCATGGGGGCTGTAACGAATGTCAGGGTGTGCGTGCCGAGAGAAAGGGTATCTCCCTCGCCGACAACGATCTGCTTTTCTGCAAAATCCGTGCCGAAGAAATTCTTCATCATCGCAAAAGCCTTTGCGGAAGAAACGATCTTTGCATCGGGGTATGCCTTGATAAAGCTCACGATGTTTGCGGAATGATCGGGTTCCATGTGCTGCACGATCAGATAATCGGGCTGTCTGCTGCCCAGTGCATTCTGGATGTTGTCAAGCCACTCATGGGTAAACGCCGCATCCACGGTATCCATGATTGCGATCTTCTCATCCATAATCGCATAGGAATTATATGCCATGCCGTTGGGAACGACATACTGTCCTTCAAACAGGTCAATCTGATGATCGTTCACGCCGATGTATCTGATGTCGTTTGTAATAGTCATTCTTTTTACCTCCGTCAAGATGTAGTACCATCATTATATCACAAAATTTCTAAAATATCAACGCTTTTTTTATTTATTCGATAATTTTTCCATCCGTGGAAATGGTTACCACCTGCCACGGGATGAACTTTCCGCTTGCCTGCAGTGCACGTCTGACTGCATTTTCGATACCGCCGCAGCAGGAAACCTCCATGCGGACAACGGTCACCTTTTTGATGTTGTTCTGCGCAATAATCTGCGTGAGCTTTTCCGCATAATCCACCTCGTCAAGCTTCGGACAGCCGATAAGTGTAATATGTCCCCTGATGAAATCCTGATGGAAGCTGCCGTAGGCAAATGCCGTGCAATCCGCTGCGATCAGGAGATTGGCGTTGTCAAAATACGGTGCATTCACAGGAACAAGCCTGATCTGACACGGCCACTGCATCAGCTGGCTGATGGCAGGTGCGGACGGTCTGACCGCTGCATCTGTGCGGCGGCCGAACGCTTTTGCCTGCATGCCGGGGCATGCACAGGAGTGCGCCGCATGCTGCTTCTGCTTTGCCCGAAGAACGGCCGCTTCGTCATATGCCGGTGCTTCACGTTCCTCAAAGCTGATGGCATCCATGGGACACGCCGGAAGGCAATCGCCCAGTCCGTCGCAATAGTCCTCACGGGTGAGCTTTGCTTTTCCGTTGATCATCTCAATGGCACCCTCATGGCATGCCGCTGCACATGCGCCGCAGCCGTTGCATTTATCTTCATCAATCTTAATGATTTTTCTAAGCATTTTTGGTTCCCTCCCTTGCTTTTCTGTTTCTATTATAGTATAATGAAAGAAATAAGTCTGTTGAAATTTCAACAAAAGGAGGAAAAATGAAAAAATATTTTGATGTTTTAAGAAAATGCCGATTATTCCGTGAAATTGCGGATGAAGATCTCATTGCACTGCTTGGCTGTCTGGGGGCAAAGGTCGTATCCTTCGGCAAGAAATACACGATCATCGCCGAGGGAAGTCCTGCGAAGTATATCTGCATCATGCTGTCTGGCTCTGCGCAGATGGTGCGGGTGGACTACTACGGCAACCGCAGCATCATCAGCGGCATCGAGCCGTCGGAGGTATTCGGCGAGGCCTTTGCCTGTGCGGAAACGGCGGAAATGCCCGTCACGGTCATTGCAAACGAGCCGTGCGAGGTCATGCTCATCGAGTGTCACCGCATCATGCATTCCTGCTCGAACGCCTGCGGATTCCATCAGCAGATCATTTTCAATCTAATGAAGAATCTGGCGGTACAGAATCTGATGTTCCACCAGAAGCTTGAGATCACCGCCTGCCGTACAACGAGGGAAAAGCTGATGACCTATCTGCTGCTGCAGGCAAAAAAGCACGGCAGCGAGCGTTTTACCATTCCCTTTGACCGTCAGGAGCTGGCGGATTATCTGGAGGTGGACAGAAGCGGACTTTCGGCTGAGATCAGCAAGCTGCGCAGCGAGGGGATACTCACAAGCAACCGGAAAGAGTTTGAGTTGTTGTAATATCAGAAAAAGCATGAGGCTTCTGATTGGTCGGAAGCCTCAACTTCATAGCAGCAATGTCAAGTCTGATTTATGAGTCAAAACAAAAAAGCTTCCGATCATTCGGAAGCTTTGCTGTCCGTCTTGTACAAAATAGATGGCATCGAAATGTGGCGATTCGATGACTTGACGGAAGAAATCCTGCTCCTTTGTAAGCCGCATGGACAGATCATTCGCTGTCTATGAATAGGCAAACCAGCAGGATACGCCAATCATTGCCGCAAATGGAAAGGATTATACAGGTGTTTCAGATTCCGGCAAACGTCTTTTCTTGACAGTTTCTTCCGGTTCTGCTATAATAATGAGGAAAGGAAGTGTCACTATGAAACCATCCCTGCTTATGAAAATCAGCAATGTATTCTGCACCATATTCACCATACTTGCACTGGTTGGCTCGATTCTTTTTGTCATAGCCGTTCTCGTTATTCCCTTCATCCCCGATTTCTTCTTGCTAATTCTGAAAACGGTTCTGTCAGATGTCATCAAGAGTGGCTTCGAATCACTCGAATCCATCTTTACCGGTGGTTTTCTCTTCCTACTGGTGTTTTTTCCCCTGCTGGTATTTTTCCCATTTTTCCTGCTCCCCTGCATCGCCTCCATTGTCGGCTGGCAGATGCTGCGTGATTACAAGGTCGCATGGGATCGTCCCACGGCATTGAAACAAAAGAAAACCGACAGCATCCTGAAAATCGTGATTTCCATTATTCTCATCGTCTATACAGCGGTAATCACACTTGGGACGATTCCCGTCATTTTGGGTGCCGTCCTCCTCTACGGAGGCGGCGTACTTCTGCCGGCTGCTCTGGTATTGAAATCAGAATCTTTTGAATAAAAATTCCGCCGAAAGGCGTTCACCCATAATGTGAAAACGCCCGTTCAAGTCCTCTTTTGAGGCTGAAAAGGCAAAATGTCATCTATGGTTTTTATATAAACTTTCGGCTTCAAATATACAAAAAAGCCCGAAAAATCGGGCTTTTTGTGTGTGATCTATTTCATCACATATAGATGGCAGGGGCGGAAGGAATCGAACCCTCGTCAAAAGTTTTGGAGACTCCTATTCTACCGTTGAACTACGCCCCTATTTAGTCGCCGCATCTCTGCGACTTATATAGTATATCACATTCCGGATTGTTTGTCAAGTCTTTTTTTCATCTTTTTTGCCGAAACTTCTAAAGTGTTGATTTTTCCGTCGAAATCCTGTATAATAAATCCATATTCTGTTTGCGGAGGTGATGGCAGCATGGGTGGATTTTCAGAGCTGATCAAGAATTTTGACAAGACCCGTGACTATGTGCGTGAGTTCTTTATTTACGGCTTCAAGGTGCGTGGGGATTTTGACGGCAAAAGCGCACGAACCTATGACAACGAGAAACGCCGTGTCGAAAGCTGGCTGGGGGATTATCTCCACTACGGCACCTCCGAACGTGGCAAGCAGGTTGCCATTACCGTGGACAGCAGCCGTATTGCCACCAATCCCCTCTACCGTGCCTACGCTTCGTGCAGCTTCACGGATAACGACATCCGCCTGCATTTCCTGCTCCTCGACCTGCTCTCGGACGGACAGACACATTCCATCCGCAGCCTGACGGAGGGACTTGCGGATGCCTACGGCGCTGTCTTCGAGGAACAAACCGTGCGTGGAAAGCTTCGGGAATACGCTGCAATGGGCATTCTGATTGCGGAGAAAAACGGAAAGACCATCGGCTATCGTCTCACATCCGAAACGCCGCACTCACTGTTCGGACGTTTTGAGGGACTTGCGGATGCGGTGAAATTCTTCTCCTGCCTGCCCGAATTCGGCTTTGTGGGGCATACGCTGCTGCAGGCGGCAGGGATGAAAAATGACTGCTTCCTCATGAAGCACAATTACATTGTACATACACTCGAAGACGTGATCCTGCGGCAGCTGACCGATGCGATCGCAGAGCAGCAGCTTGTCTGCCTATCCTACATCGGCAAAAAGAAAATTCCGCTGGAAATCACAGGCGTGCCGCTGAAAATCCATGTTTCCGCAAGGACGGGGCGGCGGTATCTGATCCTCTATGATCCGCATTATCACCGTCTGACCTCCTATCGTGCGGATTTCATCAGAAGCATCAAGACCTGCGGCAGGTGCGAAAACTACGGCGAATATGCCGCCATGCTGCGGCGTAATGAGGACAAGTGCTTTGGGGTATCCTTCGGAAACCGCAGAGAGGGCGCGGATTGCTGCAAATTTCATATGACGATTCGGGCAGACAAGGAAAGGGAACCGTACATCCTCGAACGGCTGCATCGTGAAAAGCGCAGCGGTACAGTGGAATGCACGGGCGATGGACTGTATACCTTCACGGCGGACGTGTTCGACCCGAATGAACTGATGCACTGGGTCAAGACCTACATCGGGCGTATTGTGTCCATTGAAGGTGCTTCGGAGGAAACGTCACGTTTTGTGCAGGATATCGAACGCATGCAGGCGATGTACAACGGAAGGGGTGAGGAAGATGCCGCTGTTCAGTGAGGTCTATGGTGCATATTTCCGCACGGTTGAACGGATTTTGCAGTCGGAATCCATCACAAAGCGTGAGATCGACGCCATCATCCGTGAAGAGGCATTCCGTGATTCCTTTCTCTTTCTGCCGCAGAAGCTCAGCCCCGATTCTCACGAAAGCTGGGGATTTCTAAAATCGGAAACAGACGGGAACCTTTCACGGATCACAAAGAATCCGCCGCCGCAATTCGTCACAACACTGCAAAAGCGATGGCTGAAATCCAAGCTGGAAGACCCCAAGATGCGGCTTTTTCTGTCGGATAACGCCCATGAGCAACTGGAGCATGCACTTGCGGATGTCGCTCCCCTCTGCCCTGCGGATGCATTCCATTGTTTTGATGTATACGCCGACGGCGACTGCTATGAAAGTGAGGACTATCGAACAGCATTCCGCATGCTGCTGCATGCGGTGCAGGGTGACGAGATCCTGCGCATTCGCTTTGTCAGCGGAAAAGGTACGGAGCAGGAGGGGAATTTTCTGCCGCTCAAGCTCGAATATTCCCGAAAGAATGACAAATTCCGTGTATTCTGCTGCCGCATCGGGCGCAATGGGATTTCGGGCTACGGTACGATCAACCTCGGACGGATCAAAGGGATTTCCCAAACGGGCAGGCATCTTCGAAGCGAGGGGCTTCTGGAAAAATGGCAGAAGAGCCGCCGCTGCAAGGAGCCGGTGACGGTGGAGGTATCCGCCGAGCGCAACGGCATCGAGCGTTTTCTGATGGAATTTGCGTCCTTTGAGAAGCACACCGAATGGGACGCAGAGCGAAATGTATGCATGGTGCGGCTGTGGTACGACACGCAGGACGAAACGGAACTGCTCATTCAGCTTCTCGGATTCGGGCCTGTGGTGGAAATTCTGGGTCCCCCCGATTTCCGCAGACAGGCGGCGGAGCGTGTTGCAGCGCAGTATGCGCTGCTGGATGGGTTTCATGAGGAATCTAAAAATTTGTAATGCACACCTCGTTTCGGAGAAATGCCGAAACGAGGTTTTTATTCAATTTGTCAAATTCTTTTGTTCCAAATTGTGCAGGTCTACGATTTTTAAACTGCTTGTCAGGTTTTTGCTACGTCATGTGTATTAAGGGTGAATGCGAGTTACTGTATCGCATCAAAAAGGAGGCATACACATGAAAAAACTGACTGCAATGATAACCGCAGCACTGCTGCTCACCATGAGCGCATGCAGCGGTAATTCCACACAGATTCCGGGCGAACCAACGGTATCGGAATCGGAAACCACCAAAACAGAGCCTGCGCCAACGGATGAAAATGGGGATATTCTCATCCGCATTGCGACGGATGATTTGGTATGGCTTCCGCCGGAGCTGGAAACAGCGATAGAGGAATTCAACGAAATGGACAACGGCTATCATGTAAAGCCTGTGATCTATTCCCTGGGATCGGATGACAGCGGCGGACTGCAAACGGCGGATATGCGGCTGCAAATGGACATTCTGCAAGGGAAAAATGTGGACATCGTGATGGATTATTCGTTTAGCGAAATGAGCCGTTACGACATTCTTTCGGAAAAAGGTGCATTTGTCGATCTGTACACCTTCCTTGACGGGGAATTGGGCATTTCACGTTCGGAGTTAAATTCGCATATACTGGAGCTTCACGAAAATGACGGCAAGCTGTATCAGATGCCGCTGTATTTCAATGTGGATACGATGTGCGGTGACGCAGAGTATGTCGGAACGACGGAAAACTGGACGCTCAATGAGCTGATGGCGCACTGGGAGAAAATGCCCGAGGGAACATTCTTTTGCAACAACTCCACGAAATGGCCTGTTTACTGGGCCATCGTCCGTGGGAATCTGGGTGCGTTCGTGGATTATGAGAACGGTACCTGTTCCTTTGATTCTCCCGAATTTGTGAAGCTGCTGGAGTTCTGCAACAGCTTTCCCGACACCAAAGTCAAGGTGCAGCCTGATTGGGATACAATTCACTTTCTGAACTGGTGTTCCTTCAGCGGGTTTGATGAATTTCACAAAGCTGCGGATGATACTACGGTTTTTGTGGGATACCCTTCGGGAAACGGAAAAGGTTCCTTCATTGACACTTTGTGGAAACGCTACAGCATCTGTGCGACGGCGCATCCGGCAGTACAGGAAGGCGCATGGGAATTTCTCAGTTATATGCTGAATGCGGATGTGCAGATCAAAAACTGCATTTCCTATGACAGTGAGAGCTACCAGGAGAATCCTCACCTTGATGAAGATGGTTTCCCCATCAATCAGACTGCATTTGAACGAATCGCACAGGGGATGATCGCCCATGCCGGAGAATCACGGGTTCTTTCCTTTTCAGGCAGGGAGAAAGATGTCGGCTATCTGACGCAGGAGGAATACGAACGTTTACTGAAACTTATTGATTCCCTTAACCGCATGAATTCTCCTGTGGATAAGACTGCAAACACCATCATCGAAAATGAAGTCGAAGCCTACTTCGCCGGCGAACGCACTGCCGAGGAAGTGGCAAAATCCATTCAGGGACGAATGGAAATCATGATCAGCGAACGCTCATAGCAGAGGAGGCATACACATGAAAAAATTCACTGCAATCTGCACGGCGATATTGCTTCTCACCATGAGCGCATGCAGCGGAACTTCCACGCCAAATCCCGACAACCCCACAACCTCGGATTCATCTGCCAGCCGGGAGCCTGCGCCGACGGATGAAAATGGGGATGTGGTCATCCGCCTTGCGGTCAACAAGTACATGGGGTATGAGGTGGACAAGGCAATCAAGGAATTCAACGAGCTTGACAACGGCTATCATATCCAAGAGGTCGTGTACAACCATGAGCAGGTGTACAATTCGGGGAACACGCTCAAAACCGCCGATATGAAGCTGCAAATGGATATTATGAACGGAAACGTCGTGGACATGGTGGCGGACAATGCATTTGAAGAAATCAGCCGCTATGAAATTCTCACGGAAAAGGGAGCATTTACCGATCTGAATCCGTTTCTGGATGGTGACACGGGAACCGCACGCTCCGAACTCAACGCCCACATTCTGGAGCTTCACGAAACGGATGGAAAGCTTTGTCAGATACCCATGTATTTCAATATTGAAACTGTACTTGGACTTCGGGAGGACGTCGGCACAAAGGAAAACTGGACATTTGACGAAATGCGCACGCACTGGGAGGCAATGCCGGAGGGTTCGGTATTTGCCAGCCGCAATACAAAGGACTATGTTTACATGCATCTGATCCGTGGCAATTTAAGTGCGTTTGTGGATTATAAAAATGTAACCTGCTCCTTTGACTCCCCCGAATTTATCAGAATGCTGGAATTCTGCAACAGCTTTCCCGAAACACCGAACGAATATATTGATTTTAATCCGGATAATATGCCTATTTTTATAGCGGAACGTACATTCTACGGTTTCTATGATTATCATCATGCATTGCATACGCATTATTTCAACCTGCCGGAAATCAACTACACCTTTGTCGGTTATCCGTCGGAGGATGGGCAGGGTTCGTTCATCGACACGATCAGAGAGCGTTACAGCATCTGTGCTTCTGCATCCCCCGAAGTGCAGGCAGGTGCATGGGAATTTATCAGCTACATGCTCGATGAGGAGTTCCAGTATGCACACGACAGCCTGTACTATGAATTATCGGGTCCGACCAGCAACGACGGATTCCCCATAAACACTGCCGCATTTGAGCGAAAGGCAAAGGAACTGTATGAACATGAGGGAGAGTCGTACATGATTTCGGAGGCTGAAGGAGAACGTGACATCGGCTATCTGACACGGGCAGAGTATGACCGACTTGTGACGTTTATAGACAGTCTTTCCCGCATGAATTCCCATGTTGACCGCACCACATGGAAGATCATCGAAGAAGAAATCGGCGGTCTGTTCGCAGGTGAACGCACTGCCGAAGAAGTGGCAAAATCCATTCAGGGAAGGGTGGAGATACTGATTAGTGAGAGGGCATGAACAAAGCGGTTCGGCTGAATTGCCGAACCGCTTAAATTTTGTTTCCGCACAAGTGCGGAAAGGAAAGAAATCATCAACGAAAAGTAAGGGGGACTTTTTTGCAAAAAAGTCCCCCTCTGCACAAAACAGTCCACTGGACTGTTTTGCTGCATTCACCCCTGAAAAAAGCGATGGCTAAAAAAGCTTCGCTCACTGCGGTGAGCGACAAGGGGCGTTGCCCCTTGACCCCACGAACTTTTTGAAAAAAGTTCGATCAAAAACTTTTCAGCCGCCTTCGGCTCAATCGGGGATGATTTTCACCCAATCATCGCCCGAATTTCCTTTTCCGTATCCGCAACCTCCCGACGGAATTCCTCCGCCGAAACACGGTACGCACCGTTGCCGAGGATGATGATCTGTTCCAGACCGTCCGAGGTTGCCACACGCACCCTCGCATCCCTGCAAAGCTTGTGCGTAACACGCTCGATGTACATATCCGCCGTTTCCGCTTCCTTGGTGTATACGACGCTCACGCCGTTTTCCTCCGAAACGCTCTCCTTGCCGCCCTTGACCTTATAAGCGTCAAATACCACGATCAGGCGGCATTTTTTGAACCCCTGATAGTTTGCCAGAATGTCAATCAGCCGCTGCCTTGCGGATTCCAGACTGTCTTTCGCAATTTTCTTCAGCTCGTCCCAAGCAAAAATAATATTGTACCCGTCCACCAGCAGATATTCCGGGCCTTTCGGAATCGGCACGGGCTTGCGTGAGGGCTTGGGCGGCTGTTTTTCCGTGTGCATTGCATGGCGTTCCTGCCGTTCGATCTTGCCGTAGGTCTGCTCGAAAATCTTCATCAGCTCCGCATCCTGTGCGGCACTTCCACTGTATTTCGTGGTTTCCCGCACATTCACCGAAGCGGTATATTCCTCTGTTTCGGGGCGCAGACAGCTTTCGGTGTGCATGTGATGCTGCACCTCATCCCACTTCACAAGCACCCCTGCACCGTGCGAACAGAACACGGAATCGGGGGAATTGTCCGTGTCCGCTTCTGCATTGTAGCCGATTTTCGCAATGACTTCCTCCGCATTTGCGCAGGGGGCGTAGCCTGCGGACGTGCAGGAGAGCTTCCCCTTGCCCCTTGTGTATTCCATCACCGTTCCCGAATAGGTCATCATGGCGGCGGCAGGTGCTTTTCCACGCAGGATAGAGGTTTCTCCAAAGGTTTCGGGCTGCTCGGACTGTGCATGCATCAGCTGCAGATCCATCATTGCACGCCCCACGTTTTCAGACGGAACTTCCAGACGGAAGTGATACCAAGGCTCGAGCAGGACGCTTTCCGCCTGCATCAGCCCCTGTCTGACGGCACGGTAGGTTGCCTGTCGGAAGTCGCCGCCCTCGGTGTGTTTCTTGTGCGCACGCCCTGCGACGAGGGAAATTTTCATATCCGTCAATGGTGATCCCGTCAGCACGCCAAGGTGTGATTTTTCCTGCAGATGCGTGAGAATCAGGCGCTGCCAGTTGCGGTCAAGCGCATCCTCACGGCAAAGGCTTGTAAATTTCAGACCGCTGCCCAAGGGCGCAGGCTCCAGAATCAGCCGCACCTCGGCATAATGCCGCAGCGGTTCGTAATGCCCCATGCCCTCCACGGTATCGGCAATGGTTTCCTTGTAGGCAACGCCGCCTGCGGTAAAGTCCACATCCATGCTGAATCGTTCGTGCAGGATGTGCCGCAGCACGGCAAGCTGGATTTCGCCCATGAGCAGGACGTGGATCTCCTGCAGCTGGGGCTGGTAGGACACCTTCAGCTGGGGATCCTCTTCCTGGAGCTTTCGCAGTGCGGAAAGTGCCGTATGCACGTCGATTTCCTGCGGCAGCACCACCGCATAGCGCAGCACCGGTTCAAGCTGCGGACTGCCCGTATCCTGTGCAGCACCGAGACCTTGTCCTGCGTAGGTTTTCGAAAGTCCCGTCACGGCGCACACCGTTCCTGCGGGGGCTTCCTCCACGCTCTGGAATTTTGTTCCCGAATACAGGCGGATCTGGCTGATCTTCTCCTGCCACGGCTCGCCCTCGGGAGTCACGCCGTCAAGAATATCACGCACATGCAGCGTGCCGCCCGTGATTTTCATATGGGTAAGTCTGCGCCCCTGCTCGTCCTCGGTGATCTTGTAGACTTTGGCGGCAAATTCCGACAGCGTCGGACGGGGCAGCGTGTAGGCTTGCAGAAGTTCCAGAAATTCCGCAACGCCTTGCAATTTCAATGCGGAACCAAAACAGCACGGGAACACATGCCGTCCTGCAATTGCCTCTGCGATGGTTTCGGTTTTCAGTTCCCCGTCTTCCAGCAGTTCCTGCATCAGTGCCTCGTCACACACAGCAAGGCTCTCGGCAAATACATCGGACTGCATGTCCGAAAAGTCCACGCAATTCCCGTGCAAACGGGATGTGAGCAGCTCCATGAGCTGTGTGCGGTCGGAAAGGGAGAGATCCATCTTGTTGACAAAGACAAAGGTCGGCACGCCGCTGTGTTCAAGCAGCCGCCAGAGGGTTTCCGTGTGGCTCTGGATGCCGTCGGCACCGCTGATGACGAGGATGGCGTAATCAAGCACCTGCAGGGTACGTTCCATTTCTGCGGAAAAGTCCACATGTCCGGGGGTATCGAGGAGGGTAAATTCCGCATCGGGCAGGTGCAGCCCTGCCTGTTTGGAGAAAATGGTGATGCCACGATCACGCTCCAGAGAGTGCGTGTCCAGAAATGCATCGCCGTGATCGACTCTGCCCACACGGCGCAGTTCACCCGCAGTATAAAGCAGTCCCTCCGAGAGGGTGGTTTTTCCGGAATCGACATGGGCAAGAATGCCAAGGGTGATGCGTTTCATGGGGGTTCTCCTTTTTGGTGGTTGTTATGTTTATTATAACATATTTAAAAAGGAATGGCAACAGAAAAAAGGAATCCCGATGAAAATCGGGATTCCTCAGTCTGTCGAAAAACCTTATCAGGTTCAAAGGACGAAGTCCTTTGGCGGGTGCGGGTACGCAGTATCCGCATAATATTGCCCCTCCCCCTCTGGGGGAGGGGTTGGGGTGGGGCAAGTTTAGAGAAACCTACACCTGTTTTGACAAGCTGAGGAATCCCGATGAAAATCGGGATTCCTCTTGTTTCCTTACTCACTTTCAATCACGATCTGCACAATCTGTCGGATTGCATCCGGTGTATTGGGACATTCCTGTGCAATTGCCGTTTCCACCTGCGCATAAGTCACATCGTTTTCCGTGATGCAAAACGGCTGCGCACCCTCTGCAACATCTCCGATGGCGACGGGCGCATGCGCATATCCGCCGATCGCAATCTGGGAAGCAAGTGCAAGACCGCCAAGGGAATACACACCGCACACAAGTCCGCCGACAGCCATCACACCGAGCGCAATGCCGCCGAATGCCAAAATTCCTGCACTGATGCCGCCGAATGTGATGATGCCTGCGCTGAATGCGCCGAGTGCCAGCAGTCCCGCTGTCGCCAAGCCCAATGTCAGCGCGCCTGCGGACACCAGCCCCAGCGAACAAATGCCGACGGCAATGTTGCCGATGGCAAAGATTCCCTTTGCGACACAGGGTTTCAGCCCGAAATGAATATGCACAAGCGGCAGTTTGCCCACCATGCGGCGGCTCTTATATTCATAGGTCAGCTTTCTTTTGCGAGGAGGTTCGGAATCCGTGGACGCAGTTGCTTTTGCAAATGCGTCGTTCCCCGTCAGTTCATCTATGCTGATCTCAAACAGACGGCTCAGCTCCAGAAGCTTTCCCATTTCGGGTGTGGTCGTGCCAAGCTCCCATTTGGATACGGTCTGCCTTGTCACATCCAGCTGCTCGCCCAGCTCCTCCTGTGACCATCCCTTTGACTTTCTCAGCTGCATTAGTTTTTCATGAAATTCCATATTGTCAGCTCCTTTCCATGCTCCCATTATAGCACACTACGAAAAATTTTTCTACCAATTTCGCTTGGAAATTTGTCAACCAAAGTTAACATTGGCTTGCCTGCGTGGATTTCGCAGTGTTGACAAGACGTAAAAAATGCTGTATTCTTGCATCATTCACAAACACTTAATGATCAGGTTTAAGCCAATATATTATTAAAAAACTATTGACAACTAAAAATAAATATGATATACTAAATATATATTAAAATCCGCATCAACGAATTCGGATAGAAAGGAAAATATTATGACAAGAAAATCCAAATCAATTATCAAAGCATTCACGACAGCATTCACGGTATGTGCCATGGCATCTACATTAGCAATTCCTGCTAGTGCAAAAACATATGAAAATGGCATTTATCGTGGGTTTAGCTTCAATGGCATCGGTATATATGTCAAATCTCGTTTCAATTGGCAAACCAACTACAAATCTGAAATCGTAGACAGCTCTGGCTATCAGGTGTCAGGGGGAATACTTTTAAACAAAGGTGGCACTTATCGAAGATATAAGAATCCCATGGAGCACGGTTGGACAGCAATCACTGAATTTAATCCCGGCTTATCTATAAAGGGAGTCAATTTAAATCTTGTTATTTCTTTTGAAGATCACGTTGCATTAACAAACGCAGGAGATATTAGCGTTAAATGGAATGTAAAATAATCTTGATATGAACATAGCTGCAACGATTAGGCGAGTTCTTGTATAAGAACTCGCCCGTTTGTGTGGAGGTACACATGATTCAATTGGTGAAATTTCAAAAAAACTATGGGAAACAAATTCTGTATGTACCAACGGATCTGGAAATTCCGGGTAATTCCATAAGCTTTCTTATGGGCAAAAACGGATGCGGTAAAACAACACTTTTAAAGTGCCTTGCAGGTCTGGAAGCATATGAGGGCGAAATCTTATTTGATGGGCAGCCGCTTTCTGCTGTCCGGGAAAAATGCCTTGTAATCTGGGATGATTCCCCCTGCTATCCTAATATGAATGGATTGCAGAATCTGCTGATTTTATGCGAAGGACGTAAATCAAAGGGTGAAATACTGGCTGCGGCTGAACACTATCTGGAGTATACAGTGTTGAAAAGGAAAGTCAGATCCTATTCTTACGGACAAAAGAAAAAGCTGATGCTTGCTTTGGCGGATTTACTGGAACCGGAATATCTGATAATGGATGAGATCTCCAACGGTCTGGATGTGGATATGATGGATGAATTGGCAGAACATCTGCTTGAAATGAAGGAAAACCGCACGATTCTTCTGACCGGTCACCAATTCTCTTTCTATGAAAAGATTGCAGAGCATATTTTTCTGAAAAAGGAAAAGGAAGTATTTCATATTACACCTGAAATTCGTGCATCGAGAAGTCTGGAGGAACTCTATCATGATAAGACAATTGAAAACTGATTTCCGATATGCGTTGTATTCCAGAATGCTTGTCGGGATGCTGATTTTTTTCTTTTTAGCTGCAATTCTTTCTTTTTTTCTGAATTATCAGAGTGCATGCTTTAATTATGAATCCTATCAACGCAATATGGAGTTCTATGAACAAGCAGGCAATGATATCGCAGCGGAGCTGAATATGGGCTACAGCATTTATGAGGATGGAACAATTGAAAACCCTCTCGCCTACCATCATGAAATGCTGTGTGCCTCTCTGTACAGCATGGAATCTGCTTATGTGATCTCGCTGCTTTGTGAGAGCTCACTTGTATTTTTCCCGATTCTGGCGTCGTTCTTTGGCCTTCTCTGGGGATCAACAGAAATTAAGAACAGAACGTTAAGACACCGAGTTCAACGATTAGGGAAATATCGAAGCCTTTGGAGCAGACAGCTGAGTGGTTTTCTGGTGCTGCTCCTTCTGTTTTTGCTGACCATCCCTTTTGCCTTTGGTGTTCAGGCATGGTTTCGTAATCAATTTTATATGGCGGTTCCAATAGATAGTGCAGAGTTTTTGTATACATCCAGAATTACCGTGAATTACGGAAAACAGCTTTTATTTGCAGCCTTTGTTCTCTTGTTCTATTATGAATTCGGATATACCTTCGGGAATCTGTTCAAGGGTAACCCGATCTCTATTGTTCTGGTCTGTGTATATGTCCTGTTTATTCCTCCGTTATTTGCTTATGATATCGCCAATGTCATGAACAATTTCGCAAAAAACGTATTTGAATTTATCGGTTCATTCTCATTGGCAGGTGTTCTGGAGGCATCGTTACTGTGGGGCGGTCTTGAATTAGCAGGACTCTTTGCACTCATGCTGCTTTGTAATACTGTACTGACAAATAAACGCAGTGCCTATGTATAAATCCCTCTGAACTTTTGATCTTTCTCCACAGAATGTGGAGAAAGTTCTTCGATGCTGACTCCAATAAAAATTTCAGTTATCTAAGTTCTGATTTTTAATAAATCAGAACTTTTTTATAAACTGCAAGCAAACGTACCCCAAACCGTACTTAATGGATGAAGGACATCAGAAAGGGTGATCACATGACGGACATCAATCTCATTGAATTGTTTTTTGCACGCTCGGAAGATGCGATCTCCGGCACAAAGGCGCAGTACGGCAGACTTGTGCGGCATGTTATTTCCGGCTTTCTCAAAAGCACGGAGGATATTGACGAATGTGAAAACGACACCTACCTCGGTGCGTGGAACTCCATTCCGCCCAAACGCCCCGACAATCTGAAGGCATACCTTGCCGTGATCGCACGAAACACCGCACTCAGACGTTACGAATATCTGCATGCGGAAAAACGGAATGCGGAATATGCCGTATCCTTTGAGGAACTGGCGGAATGCATCTGCGACAATGCGCAGGATGCACAGCATTCGGACTCAGAGCTGCGTGAAACCATCAACGGCTTTCTCGAAGCGCTCAAACCCGATCACCGCCGTGTGTTCCTGCTGCGGTACTGGCAAGGATGCTCGATCGAGGAGATCACGCAGCAGTGCGGTTTCAGCAAGAGCAAGACCGAATCCATGCTGTTTCGCACACGCAATAAGCTGCGCAACTACTTAACGGAAAGAGGGTACAGAACATGAATAAAAACGAACTCGGACGCATGCTCTCCGAAGTGGACGAGAAGCATGTCGCAGAACTCCTTGACACGGAAGAAACAACCAGCAGCGTAACAGTCATCCACCGCCGCAGCAATGTTGTAAGGTGGACGGCAATCGCAGCGGCAGTGTGCCTTTGTGTGGTGGGAGGCGGCATGGCGCTTGGCAGAATGCAGGGGCAGACGCCTTTTGCGGGGGATCCAAATTCGCAGGTGGAAGATCATGAACCTGATTTGGAATTTGTGTTCCGATATGAAGGCATCCCCGAAGAGCTGCTGTGCATTGATTACACATTGGAACAGAAAAGCGGCAGCGTAACGGAGAGCTATACTCCCTCACTCCCGTTTGATATGTCGGATTTTATAACTGCTTCAGCAATTACCTATGAAGATGCGGATTCTGTCGTCCACAACACTGCAATTACGCTGGTCAGTGACAAAGGCAGCGTCAATCTGATTCTCAATGATTTCGGAGAACTGTTTTCTACACGGGTTTTCCCCGATGTTTCTGCAGATGCACAGCATAAAAAGGCAATCATCCATATGTATGAGCATCCCGTTCATGAAAACGAATCCTCCTATGAGCTGTTCTATGTGTATGACGGCATTGGCATGAGCATGGAAACAAACGGCTACACTGCGGAGGAAGCCGAAGCTTTTGCAGTTGCACTGCTGCAGAACGGCACAACGGCAAAGGAATTTGCATTCAGAGACTACTATGGTTATGAGATCGTGAGTGAAACCGTACCGGAACGAAAGTTCGTCGAACATGATCACAATCTGCATGGCGATATGGAAAACGTTGATACTCCTGTACTTCCTTTTGATGCAGCCTTGTTTGACACGGACGCTTCCTTTGGATTTGACGAAAACGGCGAACCGGTTTATGCGTTCATCGGATTATGCTGCGGTGATTCAGTAACTGTGCGCCTGTTTGTAGATGACAGGGGCAGACTCTACAATGAGGATTATGAGGTAG
>JAFXCV010000009.1 GCA_017521325.1 Oscillospiraceae bacterium
ACCTCTTGACCAACGGGCCGTATGGTAGCGGCAGCAGGATTCGAACCAGCGACCAATCGGGTATGAACCGAGTACTCTAGCCAACTGAGCTATGCCGCCACGTGAACTGCATTCATCACACAGCTTTATTATTATATCACAACACGATGCAAAAGTCAAGCCTTTTTTCATATTTTTTTAGAAAAATATGGTGCAAGTTTATTTTTTTGCAGATTTTCGGGAAAGAACCTGAAGAATTTCAAGATTTTTTCGGATTTTGCAGGAGGTTTTTCACCATTCCTTCCCCCGACGCTTCAAATCCAAGGGAGGCATACAGCGGGCGTCCTGCGGGGGTTGCGTCAAGCGTGATCTGGGTTGCGTTTCGTTTGCGGGCATCTTCGATCAGATACTCCAGCATGTTTCTTGCAATTCCCTGTCTGCGGTGGGAACCCCTCACATACACATTCATAAGATGCGCACGTTTTCCGCCCGGGTGGCTGAATGTCGGCATCACGGAAATGTAACAGATACTTGCACAGCCAACCGCCGTTTCTCCATCCCACGCAAGCACCGTTACCTGATCTCCATGACGAAAATAATGCTCGGTTTCGGTGTAAAACTCCTCCGAAAATTCATATTTCGGTGAAAATCCGCAGACATTGCGCATCGTTTCGTATCGCATCTGCAGTACGGTGTCCAGATCGGGCGGAAGTGCTTTTCTGATCTCAATCATCTTCCGCTTCCCTTCTTTTTCTTCTGCAATTCACACACAACGGCAGCCTGCAGCTGCGGCGGACAAAGACTAGCACCGATCAGCCCCAGCTGAATCATCAGTCCCGGCACGATCACAGCACGTCCCTTCAGCGTCTGCTCGATGGCATAGCGTGCGACAAATTTCGGATCCGCCGCCTTGAGCGAGAAGGACACGCCGGCACGGTTGTTGAAATCCGTATTTACAGGCCCCGGACACAGTACGCTGACGTTCACGCCCGAACGCTTTCTGCGCAGCTCCTCACGAATGGCAAGCGTCAGACGCACGACATAATTCTTGGATGCATAATAGGTTGACATCAGAGGCCCTGTCATAAAGCCTGCAACGGATGCAACATTGAGAATATAACCGCTGCCACGCTTTTCAAAATCCCTGAGAAAAAGCTTTGTCAGAATATGCACACTGCGGACATTCACGTCGATCATTTCCAGCTCACCTGCAAGGGATGTTTCGGAAAATTCTCCGAAAATTCCAAAGCCTGCGTTATTGATCAGAAAATCAATTCGCATGCCCCTGCAGAAGTCGTACAGCTTCTGCGGAGCGTCCGGATTTGCAAGATCAAGGGCGATGTATTTTGTGCTGCTGCCGAATTTTTGCGCCATGCACTTGAGCATCTCCTCATTGCGTCCTGTCAGCACAAGCTGCCAGCCCATGCGATGCAGATAAAATGCCATTTCTTTTCCGATGCCGGATGTTGCACCCGTGATTAACGCTCTCATAATCCCGTTCCTTTCTGTAAAAACGATGGTTTCTTATCATCAGTATAGCACGGATCACCCCATTTTTGCAAGGACTTTCTGAAAATTTTGTGAAATTTCAAATTTTTTTTGAAAAAAGTATGGACTTATTTTCAAATATATAGTATAATAATGAAAGATTGTTTTTTTGGAGGTATCATCATGTCAATTTTCAAAAAAGTTACCGCATTCCTGACCGCTGTAGGTATTGCTTCGGCATTCACAGGATGCAGTAATACAAGATACTGCATGGAAGTGGACGGCGTTCAGGTTCCGGCAGGCATCTATATTTATTACGCAAACACCGCATATAACAATGCGCTGTCCATGCTCAAGGCAGAGAATCCTGATCTGGATACAGAGGATGTTAAGGCTGTAAAGGCAACACAGCTTGAAGGCGTGGATACGCTGACGTGGATTCAGAACAAGGCAACCGAATTCTGCACAAGCTATGTGGCTGTAGAGAAGAAGTTCGACGAGCTTGGTCTGGAGCTGGATGACGAGGCAAAAGAGAACTGCGATTTCATGATGGAATATTACTGGGCAAGCTATGAGGCTTCCATGACCAAGAACGGCATCAGCGAGGATTCCTTCCGCAAGATCATGGTTTCCAGCTACAAGAGCGAGGCTGTATTTGACTACTACTATGGCACAGAGAGTGAGCTTGGCGTAAACGAGGACGAGCTGAAGAAATACTACCTTGAGAATAATATCCGCACACAGTATGTGAACTTCAAGCTGTATGACGGTGCAGGCAATCTGCTCAAGTCCGACGGCAAGAAGGAAATGAAGGAAATGGTGGAGGACTACCAGGAGCGTGTAGAATCCGCTTACGCTGAAGGCGGCGTTGAAGCAGTTATGACCGAGATGAGCGTTGTACAGGATGAATACAATGCATACTGCACTTCTATTTCTCAGGAGGCTGCGGGAATTACCAACACTGCAACCACTACAACGACTGAGGCAACTACAACTACCGCTGAAGAAACCACAACATTGGATGCATCGGCTGCAAGTGCTGAAGAAACCTCTGCAACAGAGGCTGCTGCTACAGAAACCGATGAAAGCGGCAATGTAGTTACTGCTGCGGAAACCACCACGGAAACCACAACGACGACTACAACAGCTTCCGGTGACGGTACGGACGAAACCACCACAACGACCACTTACTCCTATCCGAATGAGAAGATCATTATGGTGATTGACGAGGAGGATTATGAGGAAGGCGATGAGATCCCCTACTCTCCGAGTGAGAAGGTATACAAGAAGCTGCTGGACATCAAGGCAGCAGATTACGGCAAGCCTTTCTTTGTAGAAGAGGATGAAGCGTATTATCTTGTAGTCCGTTACGATCTGGAGGATCGTATGAAGGAAGAAGACCTCTGGAATGCAGATCAGATCTATTCCGTACAGGTTTCCATGTTCGGCGAAGACTTTGATGAGATGATCAAGGGCTGGGCAGATGAAATGACAGTGAAAAAGAACGAAGCCGCTTACAAGCGCTACGATCCTTTCAAGTTTGAGATGTAATTGCTACGCACCGTGCAGTTTACTGCTGCACGGTGTTTTTCTGTCTGTGATGCCTTGCAATTACGATGGGAATATGGTATAATGGAAGCAATACCACGGCATCCCGCTTCCGCATGGAACGAGGATGAAAAGGAGCGTTTCCATGAAAGATCTTGCACTTGCAGTCGGGCTGCTGCACAAAGAAAATTATACCTGCGTTCTCTGCAAGGGAGAAGAACGTTTTGTGAGCAGGCAGATGGGGATCTCCCCCATGCTTGACTTAATTGACAGCGGTGCGGATCTGAGAGGTTTTTCCGCTGCGGACAAGATTGTCGGGAAAGCCACTGCCCTGCTTTTTGTTCTTGCAGGCATGAAAGCTGTTCACGCCGAGGTGCTGAGCGAAGCGGGGAAAGAAATCCTGCAAAGGTATGGGATTCCCGTTTCCTGCGGCACACTCACGCAATACATCATCAACCGCAAGGGCGACGGGATGTGCCCGATGGAGGAAACGGTTCTGCACACCGATGATCCGCAAGAGGCACTTGTGCTTTTGCGGAATAAGAGAGATTCACTCAGAAGTCATTAAGCAGTGACGAAGGTGATGCAGCCACCGTCCAATATACGGGTGAAGGACATTTTCGATGATCTGTCCCTGTTTTTTAATGAAAACACAACAATAAGAAAGGGTGCATAGCATGAAAAAACTTGGATTCGGATTTATGCGTCTGCCGCTTCTGGACGCAAAGGAGCAGACTGCATTTGACAAGGCACAGCTTTGTGCAATGGTGGACAGTTTTCTGGAACAGGGCTTCACCTATTTTGATACGGCGTACATGTACCATGCTTTTCAGAGCGAGCATGTGCTGCGTGAAGTGCTGGTGGAACGCCATCCCCGTGAGAACTATCTCATTGCTGACAAGCTGCCGACAATGTTCCTCAAAACAGAGGAGGACATGGAGCGCATTTTCAACGAGCAGCTTGAAAAGACGGGGGCAGGCTATTTTGACTACTACCTGCTGCACTGTCTGAATCAGGAAAACTACGCAATCGCACAGAAGCTTGATGCGTTTGCATTTGCGATGCAGAAGAAAGAGGAAGGAAAAATCCGTAAATTCGGCTTTTCCTACCATGACAATGCTGAGCTGCTTGATGAAATTCTGACTGCGCATCCCGAAGTGGAGTTTGTGCAGCTGCAGATCAATTATCTTGACTGGGACAATGACACGGTGCAGTCACGCAGATGCTATGAAACTGCCATGGCACACGGCAAGGAGATCCTTGTGATGGAACCCGTCAAGGGCGGAACGCTTGCCAATGTACCGCCGAGGGCAGAAAAACTTCTGAAATCCCGTGAGCCCGACATGTCCGTGCCGTCTTGGGCGATTCGCTTTGCGGCAAGCCTTTCAGGAGTATCCGTCGTACTCAGCGGCATGAGCAATATGGAACAGCTTCTCGACAACACCGGCTACATGCGTGACTTTAAGCCCCTTACCGAAGAGGAACGTGCTGTCTGCATGCAGGTGACGGAGATCATCAATTCCACCATCACCATTCCCTGCACTGCATGCCGCTACTGTGTGGACGGCTGTCCGATGAACATTCCGATTCCGGAATACTTTGAGCTGTTCAATGCGGAGCAGCAGGAAATTGAAAAGAACTTCACGGTGCAGGGAACCTATTACGAGAACCTCACCATGCGCCACGGCAAGGCATCCGACTGTATCGGATGCGGTCAGTGCGAGCAGCACTGTCCGCAGCATATTGAGATCATACAGATGCTCAAAAAGGTTGCGCAGGCTTTTGAAGAATAATTTTGAAGGAGTGATCCCATGCCATTTTTACCCGTATGCCGCAAGGATCTGGAGGAACGACAGATCGAGCAGCTTGATTTCATCTGCCTGACGGGCGATGCCTACGTTGACCATCCTTCCTTCGGTATTGCGATTATTTCCCGTATTGCCGAAAGTCTTGGATTTTCCGTGGGAATGATTGCACAGCCCGTATCCGATGCGGATTTCCAGAAGCTCGGCACACCGAAATATGCATTTCTCGTCACGGGCGGCAATATTGACAGCATGGTGTCCAATTACACCGTTGCAGGAAAGAAACGCTTCGACGATGCCTACAGTGCAGGCGGAAAGGGCGGCAAACGTCCTGACCGTGCAGTGACGGTTTATTGCAAAAAGCTCAGAAAGCTCTTTCCCGATACGGAAATTGCCGTCGGCGGTCTGGAGGCATCCCTGCGCCGCTTTGCCCACTATGACTACTGGGCGGACAGGGTGCTTCCCTCGATCCTTATGGACTGCGGTGCCGATCTTCTGATGTACGGCATGGGAGAAGTGACGATCACGGAGATCTGCAATCGACTGAGAAACGGCGAAAAGCTTTCCGAAATGCACGATATCCGTGGAACCTGCTATCTGACACAGCCTATCAACACCCCGATGGGGGCGGTGCAGTGCGACAGCTTTGAGATCGTGCGTGACAACAAGAAAGCATATGCCAAGGCGTGCCGCAAGCAATACGATGAGCAGGACGAAGTATACGGCAGGACGATCGTGCAGCGGCACGGTGATCTGATGCTCGTGCAGAATCCCCCGCAGCGCAGTCTCACGCAGGAGGAATTCGACCGCACCTACGAGCTTCCCTACATGCGTGCGTACCATCCGATGTATGAAAAGGAGGGCGGCGTGCCGTCGATCCGTGAGGTGGAATTTTCCATCATCCACAACCGTGGATGCTACGGCTTCTGCAATTTCTGCTCGATTGCACTGCATCAGGGAAGACGCATCCAGACTCGCAGCGAGCAGTCGGTACTCAATGAGGCGGAAATGCTCACCAAAAAAGAGGGCTTTAAGGGGTACATCCACGATGTGGGAGGGCCTACGGCGAATTTCCGTGCGCCGTCCTGCCAAAAACAGCTCGAACACGGACTTTGCAAGGGCAGAAAATGCCTTGCGCCGACGCCGTGCAAGAATCTGGAGGTCGATCACAGCGAATACCTCACACTTTTGCGAAAGCTTCGCAAAATCAAGGGGGTCAAGCGTGTATTCATCCGTTCGGGCATCCGCTATGACTATCTGATGGAAGATACGAGCGATGCATTCCTCAAGGAACTGATCGCAAATCACGTCAGCGGTCAGCTGAAGGTGGCTCCCGAACACGCAAGCGATCGTGTGCTTGACTACATGGGCAAGCCGCATATCGACGTGTACGAGCGTTTTGAAAAGAAGTTCTACGAGATCACCAAGGGCATGGCAAAGGAACAGTATCTGGTTCCCTATCTGATGTCCTCACATCCCGGCTGCACGCTCAATGATGCGGTGGATCTGGCGGTATTTCTCAAAAAACACAACATCCGTCCCGAACAGGTACAGGATTTCTACCCCACGCCCGGTACAATTTCCACGGCGATGTTCTACACAGGGCTTGACCCTTACACGATGCAGCCGCTGTTTGTACCGAGAACAGCGGAGGAAAAGAAAATGCAGCGTGTGCTTTTGCAGTACTTTAAAAAGGAAAACCGTGATCTGGTGGAGAAGGCACTGCGCATGACGGGCAGACATGATCTGATCGGCACGGGGCAGGGCTGCCTGATTGCTCCGGCGGAGCATCCTGCAAAACCGGCACAGCAGCGGAAATCCCCTGCCGTGCATGGCAAAAATCCGACGCAGCGGCATGCTGTAAAATCAACTAAGGAAAAAAAGACCATCCGGAATATCAAGCCTAAAAAGAAGAAGGGATAAGAGAGAGCCGCTGCAATGCAGCGGCTCTTTGTGTATCAAAATGCATTCCGCAGGAGGGCGGGGTAGGGTGACTCCCCACGGGGTGGGGAGATGTCGAGCAAAGTGAGACAGAGGGGACGGGCTGTTCAGCGGCAGCACCCTACTCTTTTCCCCCTCCCCTCTGGGGAGGGGGTTAGGGGGTGGGGCAAATTTAAGCGGAATATTTCTTTCATTTCAAAGCTGAGAGCCGCTGCATTGCAGCGGCTCTCTTATTAATACATATTAACCCACAGCGCCATCACCTACAGCTGCCGATGCGGCATACTGGAGAATCTCCGCTGCATCAACGGCATCTACGGATATATCGCTGTTGAAATCTGCACGAAGCAGCCATTCCTCATCCGGAAGCTCGGGGGCATTGCCCGATCCTGCTGCTGCTGCATAGACCAGAATCTCTGCCGCATCAAGTGCGTTGATCTCCCAGTCCATATTGGTGTCACCATAAAGCCCCTCTGCAATATCTATCACATATGCCGTGTATTCTGCCTCGATACCATCCTCCACAATACGGATGGGAATCTCCGTAATCGCTTCACCGTCAATATTTACGGTTGTCACAGTTCCCGAGATGACTTCCTCGCCGTTGATGAAGATCTGTCCCGTACTCATCGGAATCAGCTCAACTCGGTCACTGTCAGACCATGTATAGAATTTGTAGATTTCATCGTACTGTGTCATATAGTAAGGATACACATTCTCCTGCTGGGGATTATACTCAATCGCAAGCAGACTCGAAAGTGCCGGCTGCTTCAGTGAATAGGACTTTCCATAGAGATACTCCCCATCACTCGTGTACGCACTGATGGACATGTCAGTTCCCGTGAAAGGAATCGGTTCCGTATACAGCACGGGATCGCTTCCGTCAAGCTGGTAGTAGATATCCTCACCGCCCCTTGCAGTCAGTGTAATGAGCGATCCCTCTGCAAGATAGGGTGAGTTTTCGGAAAAGAACACCGCATCCGCAGGCTGCGTGAATGCCTTCAGGCAGATCGTGGTATGGAAGGTTTCGGATTCAAACCGTGTCGGGACAGGGCCGTATTCTTCACGATATTCGTTCTTTTCAGACTCTGTCCATTCATAATCATCACTTGTCACCTCATGACCGAATTCAAACATATCATCCCATACAGTGCCATCTGTGCTGCAGAAGCTCCGTCCGGGAACTGCATTCATTGCAATGATATCCCAGAGCGTATCCGTATAGCTTTCTTCCGAGCCGTCATCATAATAGGTCGTGCTGTACCATGAGCTTTCGCAGGCAATATGGTAACCCGTTTCACCGCTGAGCTTTGCCGTTACCGCATACTTCGCACCGGCAGGTACAAATACCGGCTCTGCAAGATCCACGGTACGATAGCCCTCATATTCCAGATGCCCCTTGGTCACAGCGGATGCCTTGCCCGATGTCGGATCCGACGGATCAGTCAGTTCACTGTAAACAATGATCTCGTAATCCTCATCAGGCATCGTCGTGCAGAGCATCGCTGCATTGACGTAAAGATCTTCTTTTGCGGTAAAAACATTCGCAATATAGGCAGAATCGTCACCATTTTCTCCACCTCCGATGGCAACAGTGCTGCGGCAGCCGAATCTGTCATACTGGTCAATATTTCTGTAAATATCGACATCTCCGCAGTCAACATAGTATGCACCCGAAATCGAATCGCAGGCGTAGGACATCCAGAAATAGCCATTATTTCCCCACTGTGTTCCCCAGCTGTTCTTACACAGCCATGCACCGTCCATGGACGGCTCATAGAGGAAGTTCGACGCCGGATAATTATCATCCCAGCCCACGATAGCAACCGCATGCATGTAGGAATCAATGCTTGGAACATCAAAATTGTATTCGTGATGGTAGCTGCCATTCACTTCGTCATGACATGAGGGATTATCCAAATAATCAATCGCAACTACATTGCCTTCGCTGACGGCATATTTTATGCCCTGAATATGTTCCTTCAACTCATCGTCATCAAAGTTGCTATAAGGCAGCTTGACACAATCTGTGACCTGACAATAACGGAGGCTTCGCCATTCATCGGCCGTGTAATCACAGTCGGCAATTTCCATGTCACCGTACCAGAATTGATCATCGCACTCAAGTACCGAACCAATTCCCTGCGTCAGAATAGCTTGGGTATATTCGCAAAGTCCGCCCTCGTCATACCACTCCACATCAGGCTTTGAACGGAAAAATCCGAAATCCTCCGAATAGGTGGTATAGGCAAGGATCCACTCGGACATGTCAACATACGGATTCTTCGTGAGGAGATCGCTCTCCATGGCAGCAGCTGCTGCAAATGTCCAGCAGGTGCCGTAATCACCCTGATCCTTGACAGAGCCGACAAGTCCTTTCGTGCGAAGGTCAAATCGCTCGGGAAGCACTGCGGTACGGGCAGCCATCGGGATTTCATTGGAAATGGCCGTCATGCTGCGTCGGAGCTTTCCGTCCTCAGTCAGTTCCACAGAACCGGCAGATTTCACTTCCTTTACATCAGCATGCAGTGCAAATGCCTGCAATCCCCCTGTTTGAAGTACAAGAGATACACAAAGCGCAAGTGCTGTACTTATTTTTCTTTTCATGTTTTTCTTCCTTTCTAAAATCACCTGTCATGGCATTTTCTTGTTTGCTTAGTCTGCTAATACAATGCAGTCCTATATTTATTATACAACAATATTTCCCGATTGTCCATACCCCAAGACAAATTTCAGATCAGATTAAGAGAAAAATTTCAGTTATTTGAAAATATGCATTCACAAAATATTAACAGTATATTTCGATTTATTCCGAAGGTTGCTTCGATTTCTGCAATGACTATATTTGAAAAAGTCATTTTTTTACAGAATAAATATCGGATATAAAAAGTCAATAAAATGATATTGAAAGTCAACATAGTCCTCGCAAAACCTATATTTAGCCATTTTCTTTAAAAAAAATTTTAAAGATTTATCCAAATCATATTGACAAACATGCAAAAGTATGTTACAATTGTATTGCAGATTAAAAACTGCAAACAATTCACGTGCAGTTCAAATTTTCAAGTTTGCTGCAATGCACGATGCAGCAAAAAACGAAAGGTGGCAGGTATTATGAAAACAAAAAAGCGTAGGGGCAAACTGCTGAGCGCAGTTTTGTCACTGGTGATGGGCGTATCCATGCTTCCGCATGCCGCACTCACCTCTCTGGCGGCTCCTGGGCAGGTGCTCAGCGTCGGTAATGGTCAGAACCAGCACAAGGGCGAAAGCGACGGCTTCAGCTACGAAATCTGGCTCGACAATACGGGTGGCAGCGGTACAATGACACTCGGACAGGGCGCCACATTCAAGGCTGAATGGAGCGCAAGCGTTCCCAGCGGTAACTTCCTCGCTCGTCGTGGACTGGATTTCGGTTCCCAGAAGAGAGCTACCGATTATCCGTACATCGGTATGGACTACGTGGCTGATTATCGTCAGACAGGCAGTGCAAACGGCAACTCCCGTCTCTGCGTATACGGCTGGTTCCAGAATAAGGGACTTGCAGGCGTTCCGCTTGTTGAGTACTACATCATCGAGGACTGGGTGGACTGGTGCCCCGATGGACAGGGTACGATGGTAACCATCGACGGCGCTCAGTATAAGATTTTCAAAAATCAGCACAGCGGCCCGAGCATTAACAGCGGCCACGAAACATTCTGGCAGTATTTCAGTGTTCGTCAGGATAAGAGAAAATCCGGTCACATCACCGTATCCGACCACTTCGCAGCATGGGCTGCACAGGGTTGGGAAATCGGTAACCTCTACGAGGTTGCACTGAACGCTGAAGGCTGGCAGAGCAGCGGTGTTGCAGACATCACAAAGCTCAATGTTTACACTGATCCCAGTAAGGCTGACGAAAACTACACTCCTGAGCCTACCGATCCGCCGGAAGCTCCCGAGCCCGGTGCAGACGGCTACTACTTCCATTCCACCTTTGAGTCCGGTTCTGACAGCTGGGGTGCAAGAGGCGACAACAGCGTTGCTACCGACGGCAGCTCGTATGCTGCAGGCAGCAAGTCCCTGTATGTCACCAACCGAGCAGAGGCATGGAACGGTGCAGGCTACACACTGGATACCGATACTTTTGTACCCGGCGTATCCTACAGCTTCAGCACAATGGTAATGCAGAATGCAGCTTCTTCTGACACCTTCAAGCTTTCTCTGGAATACTCTCTCAACGGTCAAAAGAATTATGACACCATCGCTGAAGGTACCGCTTCCAAGGGCGAATGGGCACAGCTTGCAAACACAAGCTATCAGATTCCCGCAGGTGCAACCGATCTGCTGCTCTATGTGGAAACCGACACGAGCCTCAACAGCTTCTATATGGACGAAGCATTCGCAGCTCCCGAGGGCACAAAGATTCCTGCAGCTACAGGCGGCACAACAGGCGAACCCGAGGAAGAAGAGACCACAAATCCTCCCAGCACACCTTCTTCTGACTCTCTGAAGGATGCATTCTCTTCCTGCTTCAGACTTGGTACTTCTGTAAGCCCTCACGAACTGAGCAGCGGCGCATCCTTTATCAAGAAGCACTTCAACAGCATCACTCCCGAAAACGAACTCAAGCCCGACGCTCTGATCGACCAGCAGGCTTGTCAGCAGCGTGGCAACAACGTAAATACACAGATCTCTCTGAACAGAGCTGCACAGACACTGAAGTTCTGTGAGGACAACAACATCGGCGTTCGTGGCCATACCTTCGTATGGTACAGCCAGACTCCCGACTGGTTCTTCAAGGAGAACTTCTCAAGCAACGGTGCATATGTAAGTAAAGAAGTTATGAACCAGCGTCTGGAAAGCTTCATCAAGAACACATTTGAAGCAATCGCAACACAGTATCCCAAGCTTGACCTGTATGCATACGATGTATGTAACGAGCTCTTCCTCAATGACGGCGGCGGACTCCGTCAGCCCGGAGGCCCTCCCGGATCACACTGGGCAGCTGTATATGGCGCAAACAACGATGAGTTCATCATCAACGCATTCACATACGCAAGAAAGTACGCTCCTAAGGGCTGCAAGCTCTACATCAACGATTACAACGAATACATCCCCGCAAAGACAAACGACATCTACAATATTGCTATGAAGCTTAAGGGACTTGGCGTTATCGACGGTATTGGCATGCAGTCCCACCTAGCTACAAATTATCCGGATGCAAATACTTACAAGACAGCACTGGAAAAGTTCATCAGCACAGGTCTGGATGTTCAGATCACAGAGTTGGATATCACATGCTCCGACTTCTCTGCTCAGGCAAAGCTTTACAAGGATATCTTCCAGATGGCAGTAGACAACAGAGATAAGATTTCCTGTCTGACTGTATGGGGCACAATGGATCCCATCAGCTGGCGTAAGGATCAGAACCCGCTGCTGTTCAGTGCAAACTACCAGCCCAAGCCTGCATATGATGCAGTAATGGAAGTGGCTGCAACCATCAAGCCCATCGAAACAGAAACTACACCTGCCGAAACAACAAAACCCAAGGAAACAACCACAACAACTACTACAACTCCTATTACCACTACGACAACCGAAGATAACGGCGGCAATGTTGAGACCGCAACAAAGTACGGTGATGTAAACTGCGACGGCAGCGTTGACATTCTCGACGTTATTTCACTGAACAAGAATCTGCTCGGTGCTATGACTCTGACAAAGGAAGGTCAGAAGAATGCAGACGTAAACAATGACGGTTCCACATCTTCCGCTGACTCTCTGCTCATCATGAAGTTCGTCATTAAGCTCGTTGATAAACTTCCTGCATAAGGAGTATTTACTATTCACCTTCACAAACTTAACAAATCCCATCAAACAGAAGATGCCCCTGAAGGGGCATCTTTTGTTCATATATGACTTTTATAAAAATATCCATTTTATGGAAATTCGACAAGTTTCGACATTTGATTAATTTTTATAATAAAATTTCTGCATTTTCTATTGACAGTTTCTTGTCGATATGTTATACTTTATTTGGGTCCGGGAAAACCGGATACTACTAAAATTTTAAAAGCTCTACACACCGGTTCCCTCCCCTTTTCCTATTGTGAAAACGGGAGGGCTTGGTGTTTTTTCACATTGTCTTCCGTCTGTGACGGACATCGTTTTTCAAGCGTGGATAACAATATATGCATATAAAAACCTCCCTGCGGTAACAGGGAGGTTAATAATGCAATTTTTAGTTGACCAAATAGTTGACCAAATTGATAATGGATTGCCCCAAACCGCATAAATACGCCGTTTGTAAGGGCTGAAATTATCTCTTGGAGAACTGCGGTGCACGACGTGCAGCCTTGAGACCGTACTTCTTTCTTTCCTTCATTCTGGGGTCACGAGTCAGGAAGCCTGCAGCCTTCAGAGCAGGACGCAGATTTGCGTCATACTGCAGCAGTGCACGGGAGATACCGTGACGAATTGCACCAGCCTGACCTGTTACGCCGCCGCCCTCAACTGTGCAGATAACGTCAAACTTCTCAGTTGTTTCTGTCAGAGCCAGAGGCTGACGAACGATGAGCTTGAGAGTTTCAAGACCAAAGTAATCGTTGATGTCTCTGCCGTTGATTGTGATAATGCCAGTACCCGGAACGAGTCTTACTCTGGATACGGAATGCTTTCTTCTGCCTGTACCATAGTGGTAAGCTACCTTAGGTTCGTACATATCGTTCTGCCTCCTTCATTAAAATTCAAGCACTTCGGGCTTCTGTGCTGCATGGTTGTGCTCTGCACCCTTGAAAGTGCGCAGACGCTTGAGCTGTGCGCTGCCCTGTGCTGTGTGGGGAATCATACCTGTAACTGCAATTGTCATTGCCTTTTCCGGTCTTTCAGCCATCAGCTTCTTGTAGGATACTTCCTTCAGACCGCCGATCCAGCCGGTGTGCCAGTAGAACTTCTTCTGCTCCAGCTTCTTGCCGGTCAGAATAGCCTTCTCGCAGTTGATGATGATAACATGGTCGCCACAGTCAACGTGGGGTGCGAACGTGGGCTTGTGCTTGCCTCTCAGAATGTGTGCAGCCTTTGCAGCAACACGGCCGAGGGGCTTGTCTGTAGCATCTAAAATATACCACTTGCGGCTGACTTCGCCAGCCTTAGGCATGGTTGTAGACATAATCAATTCCTCCGTTTTATAAAATTAGGTATTCCATCTGCCCGCTTTGCGATGTTACAGGAACGGGGATCCCAGCATCAAGATGCAATGCAGGAAGACGGGGTATCCGCAGGCGGTTACTCTGCCGATAACCATACAACAAATATTATACACCATTTTTTGTACGTTGTCAAGCCCATTTTTTCGAATTTTCGTTATTTTTTTCAGCCGCTTGACATTTGGTAGAATGTATGGTAAAATATATAATATAGTGCATAAAATGTGTTGAAAACGACAATCGTTGCAACGGACCGATGCCACTATAATGAAACAAATAAGGAGTGTAATTATGTTTAAAACCTTTGAAGAAGCAAAACAGTTCTGTGCAGACAATAAAGTACAGATGCTCGATTTTAAGATGGTCGATCTTGACGGCCGTTGGAGACACATTGCGATTCCCGAGAGCCGCTTTGTTCCGGATCTGATGGAATCCGGTATCGGCTTTGACGGCTCCAACTACGGCTTTGCGCCGGTTGAGAAGAGTGACATGATCTTCATCCCCGATCTGTCCAGCGCATCCCTCGATCCTTTCGCAGAGGTGACAACGCTTTCCATGATTGGCGACGTTTATGTCATTGCAAGCCCCAATTACCGCTTCAATCAGGATCCCAGAAATGTTTCCAAGCATGCGGTGGAATATCTGAAATCCACAGGCATTGCGGATGAAATGATCATCGGCCCTGAGTTTGAGTTCCATATTTTCGATGACGTTGCATACAGCGTAAAGCCTGAAGATATGTCCTTCACTGTAGATACAAGACAGGCTTCGTGGAATTCCGCATATACCTCCGGCAACAACAAGGGCTACATCACACCCGGTCACCGTGGCTATCACGCAGACCTGCCCAACGACATCACCTACGATCTGAGAAGCCGCATCTGCCTGATGCTCGAAGAGCGTGGCATCAAGGTGAAGTACCACCACCATGAGGTTGGCGGCTCCGGTCAGGTGGAGATCGAGGTTGAGCTTGGCGAGATGACAAAAATGGCGGACAACACCATGACCATCAAGTACATGGTAAAGAATGCTGCACTGCAGGAGGGCAGAACCGCTACTTTCATGCCCAAGCCCATCTACAGTGAGGCTGGCAACGGCATGCATGTTCACATGCTGCTGTTCAAGGATGGCAAGCCTGTATTCTATGATCCGAACGGCTATTCTGAGCTGTCCGATACCGCACTGTATTTCATCGGTGGTCTGCTCAAGCATGCAGGCTCCCTGTGTGCATTCACAAACCCGTCCACGAACTCCTTCAAGCGTCTGGTTCCGGGCTTTGAGGCACCGGTTACCATCGGCTATGCAACCTCCAACCGCAGTGCCGTTGTTCGTATTCCGGCTTATGCAAAGGCTCCCGACAAGCGTCGTTTTGAGCTTCGCAGCCCCGACGCAACCTGCAACCCGTACTATGCATATTCCGCAATTCTCATGGCAGGTATTGACGGCGTGAAGAACAAGATTGATCCTTCCAAGTGCGGCTGGGGTCCGTTCGACTTCAATCTGTACAACCTTTCCGATGAGGAGAAGGCACAGATTCAGGCTCTGCCCAAGTCCCTTGACGAGGCACTTGACGCTCTGGAGGCTGACCACGACTACCTGACAGAGGGCGGCGTATTCCCCGAAAGACTGATCGAAATCTGGCTCAAGAAGAAGCGTGCTGAAGCTGCTGCGATCAACAAAATTCCGCATCCGGCTGAATTTGCAAGCTACTACGATCTGTAAGATATTCAAAATCCCCGTGATGAAAATCACGGGGATTTTTTATAAAGAAAAGAGCTGCCCTGCAAAAGCAGGACAGCCTCAAAGAGAAGTAACATAAAGGAGATATTATGAATTCGGTTTCTTGCACAATGCTTACTTGATTTCCTCAACACGAACGTTTGCAAGATAAACGGTTGCGGTTGAGCCTCTGTGTCCGAGATTGAATTCCAGACGACCGTTGGGGTCATTTCTGTCATTCATATCAAACTCATAGGTAAAGGTCTTCTTTTCCGTCGGAACGGTCAGAGTGGTATCCTGCAAATAGCGGATCCAGCCTGCTGTCGGTGCAGAAACGCAGACTACAATATCACGTTCCTCATCAGCCCATGCGTCAAAGGTCACACGGTATTTCTTGCCCTTGATCATCGGCAGCTCGGGCTGCACGAGCTGTACGGAATAATCCACCGTACCCTCTGCCTCGGATGTGATCACCATCATGTTGTCACGAATTTCAGCAGCGCCCTCGCCGCCCTCAAACAGCAGGAACTTCCAGTTGATGTCATCTGTCAGATCTTCCTTCTCGGAGAAATCACCGTTGTAAATGAAGTTGCCGTCCTCAAGTGCCTCACGGTAATTGGTTTCAGGCTTCTTGACATTGGTATCATATTCGGGTTTCTGGTAAACACGAACATAGTCAATCTCAAATTCTGCCTTGTCAAAATCCGTTGTTTCATCGGGATTGCCCGGCCATGTGCCGCCTACAGCCAGATTCATCTGTACGAAGAAGGGCTGATTGAACGGTGCGGGATATGGCTTTTCATCCTCGCCATTGACGGCTGAGAACCAGTCATTTACTGTGTGGTAATGCTCACCGTCAATGTAGAAGCGCATCTCCCCCGGCTCCCACTCAACGGAGAATTCATGGAAAGAATCTGCGTAGGAACCATTCTCCAGAACAACAGTCCCCTGCTGCTCTGCATGCGGCTCACCGTAATGGACTGTACCATATGCAGTGTCAACACTGCTGCCGAGCACTTCCATAATGTCGATCTCACCGCACTTGGGCCACTGACCGTAGAACTGCTCATCCTGCGGCATCATCCAGATTGCGGGCCACAGTCCCTGTCCTTCCGGAACCTTTGCACTGACAACGACCTTACCGTACATGAAATCCTTCTTGTTCTGGGAATTCACCTTACCGGAGGTGTAGTAATCCGCACCATCCTTTTCGGTCTTGATCGCCTTAAGAATCAGCTTACCGTCACGCACGAAGACATTGTCCGTGGATGTGGTATATTCCTGCAGTTCCTGATTCGTCCAGCCCGGCTCACGAACTTCACGAGTCCAGATGGTTTCATCCAGTTCATCGCCGTCGAACTCGTCATGCCAGAGCAGGTTATAGCCTTCAATCTCCGGAACCTCATCGGACGGCTTCTCAGTCGCAGCTTCAGTGGTTTCCTCCGTTGTTTCTTCTGTTGTTTCAGCAGCGGTGGTTTCCGTGGGCTTGGTTTCCTCATCGGATGTTGTATTTGCGGGGCTGCAGCCGGTCAGCAGGACAAATGCTGCACACAGCGCACAGATCTTCTTGATATTCATTTCAATTCCTCCTTGGTGTGTCAGTAATGTCATCAACCCGAAAGCTTTGACCGCAGTTCATGCCCCTGCGCTCTTTGATGGTTTATGTGTAATTCCCCATCCCCCCGTTTCAAGTTGATGACGCTCACTGGCTTAGGGGTACATGCTTTATGCTTTCATTATATCGTGGATTCCGTCTGCTTTATATCATTTAATTGACATTTCTATCATTTCTTTGAACTAATTACAGAATGTAACATCTGCAAGAAATATTATCGAAATTCTTTTCAAATAATATCCAATATTATTCAAATTTGGTTGTTATATAAATAGAGAGGAATCACTCTTTCACGCAACACAAAGGAGGTATCATTATGAACATCAAAAGAAGAACACTTGCACTACTTTCTGCTGCAGCGTTAGGAATTATGTCGGCAAATTTTTCTGCTTCCGCACTGACACAGGAAATCCCGCCCGACTGGATTCCGAACAGCTTTGCGCAGGCAATGCAATTTGAAAACACCTATGGAAAACACCACATTGGAGAGGACGGACTGATCTGCTGTGTCCGCAAGGAGCAGATCGGCAAGAATGATTATGAGATCGGTACCGACGGCAGCACTGCGAATCATACAGTAATATCGCAAGATTTCTACGAATTTGCAATGCCCGAAAAGCCCGATAAATCGGATACCGAAAGTTATGATGCATATCTGAAAGCGCTTGAAGAATTAGGACTGACGGAATTTGAAGCGGAGCATCCTATGTCGGTTGGCTTCCGCTATGAGGTCATCGTATACAGACCCTTGTCCGAAGGAACGCTCAGACTTGACTGGTCTGCGGGATTTGACCACTCGAATCCGAATGCGGTAATGGAATTTGACATTGCAGAGGGTGGAACGATCACACAGACGGATCTGAGCGCATGGCTGCCCGACAGCATCACGGAATGGGAGAAATTTCACGCCGCCAACAAGGGCGTGAACATCATGGACGGCTATATTGTGTACTGCGGTCAGGTTGCACATGACGGCGGCTATCAGCTATATACCGAGCAGAATGGCGCTGGACGGGCAGAACTGATTCAGGATTATTCCGTCAGCCGCACCACGCTCACGGCATTTGGCGGCGGATTGACCAACACCATCATGGTCTACAAGCCCCTCACGCCCGGCAAGATCTCACTGAATTTCACAGAAAAGCGTGAATGGGAAACGGAAGTACTCTCTGAAACGACACAGTATTATGAAATCGGCAAAGACCTTTCAATTCAGGAGATCAGCGAAGCGGCGTTTGAACCGAAGCTTATGGGCGACTGCAATCTTGATGGTAAATTCTCCGTCACCGATATCGTCATGTTCCAGAAATGGCTGCTGGGCGACGGAACTCTTGCAAGTGCAAAGAATGTGGACATGAATGATGACAGCGTGGTCAATGTGTTTGATTTAGCATTCATGAAGAAGCTGCTGACAGAGGATAAGGCAATGCCGCTGATCAAGTATTCTCAGGGAGAAGTCACACCGAAGGAGAGCGCTGTGCTGTATGACATGCTTGAGCGTGACTATCCCGACATGGATTTTTCGGATTTCACCTTTGTCCATGACCCCGACCATCCGCTTGCAAGCTATTTCAATGGCAAGCTGTTTTCCATTTACTACAAGGATATTCTGCTGCATGGCTACGGCAATATCAACTGCGATGAAAATGTCTATGCCGTTGTTGGCAAGTCCGATACCGTCAATTTCGTAGTTGATCCCAAGCTGTTCACAGAAGTTGATACAGAACAGGAAATTCTGTCGGGTTGGGATGTTCTGCCCACCTGCATTGATACAGAAGAGCCGAAACTGATTATCTATGTGGATGCACTTGGAGAAAATCCTCCAAGGCTTGCTTACAGAGCTGTAGGCATCAACGGTTATGAGGAATATATTCTCGATGCCGTGACGGGAGAGGAAATTATCTATATTCCGTATACTGTAATTTGAGTGATGGGCTTGGCTTGTTGATAAAGTAATTTTGTGCCCAAGGGCACAAAGGAAGGCTTTATGCAATAGAAAAGTAAGGGGCACTTTTTTGCAAAAAAGTGCCCCTCTCCAAAAAACAGTCCACCGGACTGTTTTTTGAATTCACCCCTGAAAAAAGCGACGGCTTAAAGAAATTTCGCTCACTGCGGTGAGCGACAAGGGGACTCTGTCCCCTTGACCCCTGCCAGCCTTTTGAAAAAGGCTGGACCGAAAACTTTTAAGCTGCCTCCGGCGCAGCAAAAATCGTTTTTCAATTGACTAAGCCCATCTGCCAAAGGCAGATGGGCTTCACTATTCCCCTATTGATCGAGAACAAACCGCCAGGGCTTGTTCTTCCAGATTTCGCCTGCATAATCAATTCCGACACGCACATCCGTATGGTAGGTGCAGGGCATGCCGTCATCCTCAATCCAAAGCTCCTCACTTGTCAGAAAGCTGTCGCCGTTAAATCGCTTATCCACCTGTAGATATTTTGTCAGCTTTGCGGGGCCATTGTGCGTCACACCAGCACGCAGAAGCACGCCCTGCGGCTGCTCGGATTCTCCCGTGATGACGTTCATCAGATAATGCATTCCATAACAGAGATAGACATAGATCACGCCGCTTTCCCGATAAAGCATCTCCGTGCGTGGGGTTCTGCCCTTTGACGCATGACAGGCAAGATCCTCCGTGCCACGGTATGCCTCGGTTTCGGCAATTTTCTCACGCAGGATTGTGCCGTCGGGCAGACGGCGCACGAGGATTTTGCCGACAAGATCGGGCGCAACCTCCAAGCAGTCACGGTGAAAAAAGGCTTCGTCCAGTCGTTTCATGGATACTCCTTTCAAGGGCTGCACCTACTGCGCAAGCTTTTCGCAAAGTGCGGCATCGGGCTTGACATAGATGGTCTGCTGGTTTGAGAAAATCACCATGCCCGGCTTTGCTCCGGCGGGCTTTTTCACAAATTTGACTCTGCAAAAATCCACGGGAACCTGTGCCGAATCCCTTGCCTTGCTGTGATACGCCGCAAGCATCGCCGCCTGTCGGATGGCGGTTTCAGTCGGCTCCATGCCGTCGGTCACAAGGATCACATGGGAACCGGGGATGTTCTGCGTGTGCAGCCAGAGATCCTGCTTTGCTGCCTGCTTGGTGGTGAGCAGGTCATTCTGGCGGTTGTTCCTGCCGACAAGAATCATGAATCCATCCTCGGAGCGATAGACCATGGGGGGCTGCTGCTTGGGCGGCTTTTGTCGGGCATTCCGTTTCTTGCTGTAGCCCTGTTCATACAGTTCCTCACGCAAAAGCAACAGATCCGCCTCACTCTCCGCACGGCTGAGAACATCGAACACGCTTTCTAAATACACAAGCTCCTGCTCGCCCTGCGCAATTTGCTCCGCAAGCTTTTCCTTCGCCGTTGCCGCCTTACGGTAGAGCGTGTAATAACGCTGCGCATTCTGCGACGGGGTGAGATTGACCTGCAAGGGGATTGTGATCTGTGCGCAGTTTTCGTCGTAGTAATTCTCGACAACTGCCACCGTATCGCCCTTTTGCAGACGGTAGAGATTTGCAGAAAGCAGCTCCCCGTAAAGCCTGTTCTGCTCCATTTTATCCGTCTGTGCGAGCTCCTCACGCTGATTGGCAAGTTTTCTGCTCACTCGTTCCAGTCTTGTCATCACCAGTCGGAATAGGTCGTTTGCACGCTGTTTCATGCGAGCGTGCAGGTCACGCTTTGCATAGAATTCATCCAGTGCCGCACTCGCACTCTCCATCGGGCGAACCACCATCAATGCGCCGTACTGCTCGGGGCGCAGGAAGCAATAATCCTTCAGCTGTCCTTCCGGTGTCTGGAGAATCGAAAAGCTGTACTTCCTTGTTCTGAGCATTTCCGCTGTGCGGTGCAGTGCAAATAGCAGCCGTTCACGCTGCGTCTGCGTCATTTCGTGAGTTCGGACGGAATCGCCCTTGCAGACATAGTATGCCCATTCCCTTGCAAGCAAGGGAGATACGCCCTCAAAAATCTGTACCAATGCCTTATCAAGCGCCGTGCCCGACGCAAGAAGCAGGGCGGAAATGATGGTATCATCATCCGTTTCCATAAAATTCAGACGTCTGCTGCGATGCGGCATTTCATAGGGAAAACCAGGAAGTATCACACGTTCCCTTGTGACATCCGCATTGCGTTTCAGACTGTCGATGATCTTTCCTTCCTGATCGGTCAGGATACAGTTGGAATAACGTCCCATGACCTCGCATACAAGCGTCAGCTGCACACGGTCGCCAAGTTCGTTGACGCATTCAAAATCAAGGAACAGAATGCGTTCCAGACCATCCTGACGGACGGCAAGAAGCTTTCCGCCGCCGAGATGCTTACGCAGCAGCATGCAGAACATGGGCGGTACTGCGGGATTTTCAATGGAAACTTCCGTCAGGTGAAGACGTGCGCTGTCAC
Organism: Oscillospiraceae bacterium; assembly: GCA_017521325.1. GTDB lineage: Bacteria > Bacillota > Clostridia > Oscillospirales > Ruminococcaceae > UBA3855. Next base: position 21,674 of record JAFXCV010000009.1, read on the forward strand.
CTGCTGTGCTGATGAGGAGCTTCTGCATCCCCTCTCTCCCACGCAGATGGATCACAATTTCATCACGGGACGGCTGGTGGAGCTTGTCCACCCTTGTGCCGACAAGCGCTTCGATTTCCTGTTTCACTGCATATAAATATGCACCGTCAAATGCCATGGGGATTCCTCCTGCTATTTTCTATGGTAAATCAGAATTTCAAATTCCGTTTGCGTCGTCAGGCGTTCCAGTGCCGCAAGACGGCTGCGCTCCTTTTCGCCAGTGCGGTAGGCGTAGGGCGTCATGCTGAATAAATCGGCGATATCCTGTGGATTTTCCAGAATAATTTCCTTCTTCGCCGTCAGCTTATCCGTAAATGCGAAGCCCTCCAGTTCGTAATCCTTCACGGAATTCTCATAGGGCTTGTCATAGACCGCACATTTGAGCTCCCAGAGATGCTTTGCCGCAGGGATTGCCATGACAAGACATCCGTCGGATTTCAGCACACGGCGGAATTCTTCACCGCAGTACGGAGCAAAAATACTCAGCACCATGTCACAGCGTTCGGACTGCACAGGCAGATGGAATACGCTGCCGACGGCATAATCCACTGCTTATCACTGCGTGCGGCAAGATCTGCCGCAGTCTTGGAAATATCCACACCGTAGAAAGCAGCGCTTCGTCCAAGCTGCGCCATAGTTTCTCGCACTCCCTTAGTATAATACCCCTCTCCGCAGCCTGCATCCAGAAGCACGCCGTTTTCGGGCAGATATGCTTTTGCCGCCGTACTGAGAGATTCCAACAGGTGCGCATAGTATCCCTTATTCAGGAAATTTCGCCTTGCACGGACCATATCGGGATTATCTCCCGGCAATTTCGCATTCTGCCGATTCGACGGCAGCAGATGCACATAACCGCTTCTGCCTCTGTCAAAGCTGTGGTTTGTTTCGCAGCGCAGGCTCTTTTCTGCGGAATACAGGGGCTTCCCACAAACGGGGCAGCTCCAGATCGAATCAGACATACGCAACCGGATCGCCGCCTTCCCATTCTGTGACTGTCAGCATCGGGAATTTCTCACGCAGCTTTTCCGCAAGTGCGCTGACCATCACAACCTCCGTATGATAATGACCGCAGTCGATCAGACTAATTCCCAGATCCTTTGCGGCGTACCAGCGGTCATGCTTGACATCGCCTGTCAGGAGTGCGTCGCATTTTCCTGCGATTTCTTCAAGGAAGGAAGAACCCGAACCACTGCAAATGCCGAGGGTCGCAATTTCTTTTCCGCTGTCACTGTAACGAACAACGGTGCAGCCAAGCATTTCCTTGACGCTCTGTGCAAGTGACGAAGCTGCCATGGGTTCTGTGAGCGTGACGATTCTGCCAATGCCCGAATCATCCAGAGGCTGCACGTCATTTTCAACTGCAAGCGTTTCACAGAGCTTGGAAACAAGAATGTCGTTAATGCCATCCTGTGCCATATCAAGCGGCGTATGTGTGCAGATGGCTGCAATTCCGTTTGTAATCATACCATAAACAGGATGCTCCACCGGAATGCTGCGCAGAGGCGAGAAAATGACAGGATGATGTGCAATCACAAGATCGCATCCAAGCTCCGCAGCCTTTGCTGAAGTTTCTGCGGAAATATCCAATGTCACCATGACATGGCGTACCTCCTGCCAAGGAGAACCGACGAGCAGCCCCGAATTATCCCATTTTTCCTGTGATGCAAACGGTGCAATTTTGTCCAGATACTGATAAATATCCCCTACTGTGATCATTTCCGTACTCCTTCCATTGCAAGGCGAATTGCCTCGGCGGTTTCTTCAAATTCCGATGCATCCATTCCTGCCTGCTTTCTGCCATCCCTCGACATGCACACGACATCATACTGCCGCTGTGCATAGGCAAGGCAATCGGGATTTGTCAGATCCATTTTTCCAAGGCGGATGCATGCAGGATCGGGCGTTTCTCTTACACCCGTATACAGCACCGTCATGACTGCATAGAGAAATTTTCCGTCTTTAATGCAGGTTTCCTTTTCAATGGCAAAGCCATTTTCATACAGCCATTTACGCAGAAGATCCGCTTTTGACATAGGCTGCAGCACAAGATTGATGTTTTCCAGCGAAAAAGGGCAAGTTTCCAGAATATGCACCATTGTTTCGCCGCCCATGCCTGCAATGACAATATCCGTCAAGCCTTCTGAGGGCACGTTAACAAGTCCATCCGAGAGGATGGTTGAGATCTGTTCAGAAAGTCCGTACTTCTGAATGGTACGCTGTGCTGCCAGCAGAGGGCCTTCGCCAATATCGGAGGCGATCACAGATTCCGCAATCCCCTGCGTGATCAGATGCACCGCAAGCAGAGCATGATCGGTTCCGACATCACAGACAAGTGCACCATTTTTTATGAATTTCGCACATGCTTCCAATCTTGGATTGAGCATACATCATCATCCTCACTTAGCATAAAATGGGGCTGCGGCAGAATCACCGCAGTCCCTTTCTGTTGATTATTTACTTGCAAAATGTGCCTGAAGCTTTGCGACGAGTTCCTCAGGATCCACGCCATGTACTGCGCATGCCTGTGCAAGTGTTTCGCCTCTTGCAGACGGACAGCCGAGGCAGTGCATGCCCATTTCCAGAAAATACGGTGCAACTTCGAAATCTGCATCCAGAATATCACCGATTACAGTATCCTTTGTTACTTCAAATGCCATAGGACATCCTCCTTATTTTTGATGCAGAAAGCACAGCATACCGCTGTGCTTTCAGATAAAACCGAATTATTCTTCTCTCATCTTAGCGAAGCAGTCGCTGCAGTAAACAGCACGGCCTTCGCTGGGCTGGAAGGGAACACGAGCCTCACCGCCGCAGCCTGCGCATGTTGCAGTGTAAAGTGTTCTTGCAGCCTTCGGTGCGCCCTTTCTTGCGCTGCGGCAGCTCTTGCATCTCTGGGGCTCATGCTCAAGTCCCTTTTCTGCGTAGAATTCCTGCTCGCCTGCAGTAAATACAAATTCCGCTCCGCATTCCTTGCAAGTTAATGTCTTGTCTTCATACATGATAGTTTACCTCACTTCAGTTATTTGTTTCGGACTACGGACGGAGTAAAACCGACACCTTTGATGAATCAACGCTCTATTTAAGCTACAAGCCCTTTCTATCGAACCTGTCACCCGACAGGAAACGAACTTTATTCGAAGTACTCTGTACTTCTGACGGCACGCATCTTACGGCGTACCCTCTGCATGGCATTATCTACGGATTTCAGGCTGATTCCCAGCTGCTCCGCTGCCTTCGCATAAGTTGCTCCGGCAAGAATGCATTGCAGAATTTCCCACTCCTTCGCTGACAGCAGCGCCATCACCTGCATACGGCAGTGGGCATAATTCTCCTTGTCCAGCAGGATGCTTTCGGGGGTTTCTGCATCTGCAAGTTCCCCTTTCTCATCCATGATCTGAACGATATCCGCAACAGGTGCCGCACAGCTTCCGCTGCGTCTGACCACGCTGCGCATTTTATTGATCATACAGGTCTGTGCAAACGCCGAAAAACTGCTGCCATGCTCCGGATCAAATCCGGACACCGCCTGCAGCAAGGCGATCAAGCCCTCCTGCATCAGATCCTCAGCGTCCACCAATGCTGACGCATAACGTCCTGCATGATACCTTACAAGCTTCAGATACCTTTTCAGCAGAACTGCCTGTGCCTCCGCAGAGTGCAGTGCCAGCACTGCAAGCTCCTCGTCGGAAGCTCCTTCCAGCTCCACATGTGTTCGTTCCAGCATCGAAACCTCCGAAGTATTGCGTATTATTCGGATACTGCGGCAAATTCAGCTCTGCCTTCAGAAAACAGGTCGCCGCCCTGTGCATCATTTGCAACAACCAGAGGAAAATCCTCTATGTATAGGCGTTTCACCGATTCGCAGCCAAGATCCTCGAATGCGATAACCTGCATTTCCTTGATGCATCTTGCAGCAAGTGCGCCCGCACCGCCGACTGCACAAAGATAAACCGCTTCATTCCTTGCAACCGCCTCACGCACCGCATCCGAACGCTCGCCCTTGCCGATCATTGCGGCAAGCCCGAGATCCAGAAGACGTGGTGCATACGGATCCATTCTTCCCGATGTTGTCGGGCCGCAGGAACCAATGGGCTTTCCGGGAGGAGCCGGTGTCGGACCTGCATAATAGATCACCGCACCTTCAAGTGGAAACGGAAGCGTTCCGCCTTCGTCAAGCAGTGCCGCAATTCGCTTGTGCGCCGCATCACGGGCTGTGTACACATAGCCTGACAGCAAAATCTTATCACCAATATGTAATTCCTTGGCGCAAGCCTTCAGATCTTGTGCGGAAATATGCCGAATCTCCGGCATGAATATCACCTCAGAACAAATTACTCGGAAACAGATGCCTCTGCATCCTTAATCAGCTCGCTCATATCGAAGGAGAAGTCACCGGGCTTCTTTTCGAGCTTCACACCGGACTTGTATTCTGTAGAAACATTGCCGGAAGCGTTTACAAACTTAGAAGAAGCAGTATTGTTCATGATGTCTTCCATGGTTTCTTCTTCAATCTTTGTGTTGGTTTCAACGCAGTCTCTTGCGTCTGCAACCACTGCACCTGCAGCCTTGATCTTTTCATCCATCAAAGAAGCCGCACGGCTCATCAACTCGCCTGCCTCACGGAAGCTCTTTTCGATGCCGTCAATCTCGATGGTCAGCATGGACTTGATGGTCGCTGTCAGCTGCTTTACTCTCTCCTGCTGTTCCTTGGCATCCTTCTTGATTCTGTCGGATTCCTTCTGTGCCTTTTCTGTTGCAGTGTTGAGAATCTCGTCAGCAGTTGCATTTGCAGTTGCCGCTCTCTCCTCAGCTGTCTTTACAATTCTATCCGCCTCAGCATTTGCATCAGCGATCTTCTTCTCAGCATATGCATCAGCATCGCCGACTGTCTTCTCAGCCTTTGCATTTGCCTCTGTTACGGTTGTTTCAGCCTGTGCATTCGCATCAGCAACAGTCTTTTCAGCCTGTGCATTTGCATCAGCAACGGTCTTTTCAGCCTGTGCATTTGCATCGGATACAGTTTTCTCAGCCCGTGCATTAGCGTCTGCAACAGCCTTTTCTGCCTGTGCCTTTGCCTGCATTTCAAGCTGAATTGCATTCTGCTGTGCCTGTGCAAAAATCGCACTCATATCAAAGCTCGGTGCAAAGCCTGTGGACTGGGAAGCCTTTGCTTCGAGTTCTTTAACCTTCTTCTTCAGCTCGTCGATCTCGCCGTCCTTGCCGGAAAGCTGTGCCTTTACGTCATCAAGATTCTTCTCAACCTCAGCAACAGCTGCATTCTTTGCCTCGATCTCAGCATTCAGCTTTTCCACTGTGCTGTTCATCTGCTGGTCATTGGATGCTGCAGATGCCTTCAGGGAATCATTCTCGCTTGTCAGCTGACCAATCTCTGCCTTGAGGCTTACGATCTCCTGCTGGTACTCACGAACCTTACCCTCGTCAATGCCGTTGCTCTTCACCTGCTCCAGTGCCTGCTTGAGTTTCTGTGCGTCAGCATTTCTTGCTTCCTTCTCTGCTGTAAGAGCAGCAGCAAGCTGAGATGCCTTATCCATCGCATCCTGAAGCTTCGCATCGCTCTGCGAAGCACGCTTTTCAGCTTCGCTCGCCTTGCGCTCTGCAGCCTCCAGATCACGTCTGTACTCCTTGATGAGCTCGGACTCGCCGGGGTCGAGTTCTTCGTCACGTTTTTTCAGTTCGTCCTCTAATTCGGTAATCTTTGAATTGAGTTCGTCTAAGTACGTCATAACGGAATCTTTTTCAAGACCGCCGGGTTTCAGTGTTGTTTTCAGTACACCGGATGGGATTTCCATTGCCATAGTTCAAGCTCTCCTTTACATAAGGTGGGATATACGCATAGTTAATCCCAACCATTTTTCATAATATAGTAATTATACCACATTTTTTCTTATCTTGCAAGCGATTTTATGTAAAAATCGTCGGACATTTTTCGTGCATTATGAACAAAATTTTTCCAACATATAAAAAATCCGGCTGATACAAACCAGCCGGATCTGAAAAATCATTTATTTTCCGCCAAGGATTTCAAAGATTTCTTCCATGCTCATATCGCTCGGAGAGCTCTTTGTTGTGGGCATGCGACCGAAATCGAAGTCATCGAGCATCGGGTTGTCGATCGGAATGATGTCTTCTTCCTCTTCAACCTCTTCTGTTTTGCTGATCTTCTTGTCATGTTCCTCAAAATCAGCTGCGATAACCGTAATTGTCATCTCATCCTGCATATCTTCCTTAAATGCAGCACCAAAAATAAACTGTACGTCGGGTGCAGCTGCATCCGTGATCATCTTGGAAGCGGTATCCACATCGGAAGCGAGGGTATCCTCGGACATTGCAACATTGATCAGCAGACGCTTTGCACCTGCGATGGATGTTTCCAGCAGCGGGCTGCTGATTACTGCATTTGCAGCCTGAATTGCCTTGTCCTTGCCAGCGCCGTGACCGATTGCCATATGCGCATAGCCTGCGCCCTTCATGGTAGTGGAAACGTCAGCAAAATCAAGGTTGATATAGCCCTCTTCCACGATCAGATCAGCGATGCTCTTTACACCGGTCTTGAGGATATCGTCAGAGAGTGCGAAGGATTCCTTCATTGTCAGGGGCTTTTCCAGACCCACGAGTAATCTTTCGTTGGGGATTACGATCAGGGAGTCAACATACTTCTTCAGCTCAGCAATACCCTTCTCAGCCTGCGCCATCTTCTGCTCACGCTCGAAAGCGAAAGGCTTAGTTACAACTGCAACTGTCAGAACGCCCATCTCCTGTGCAACTCTTGCAACAATGGGAGCTGCGCCCGTACCTGTACCGCCGCCCATGCCGGCTGTGATGAAAACCATATCTGCGCCCTTGAGTGCAGTTTCAATCTCTTCAATATTTTCTTCAGCACTGTGCTGACCGATCTCCGGCTTATTGCCTGCGCCTCTGCCCTTGGTCAGCTTTGCACCGATCTGGATGCGGGTAGCTGCCTTGGAATTTCTCAGAGCCTTTGCATCTGTATTGATTGTCACATATTCAATGTCATTCACGTCGGAATCTACCATGCAGTTCAGGGCATTGCCGCCACCGCCGCCGACGCCGATCACCTTAATATTTACATCCGGATCGAATGCTTCCTCGTAAATGAAGTCCGCCATTGTATTTCCTCCTACACACTTGTATTTCCATGTAAAAACACTTATTTCACAAAGATTTCAATATATACATTTATTTTAACACATTCAAGTACATTTTGCAATACTTTTTTGATAAAAATAAATTTTTTCAGAATCACACAAGTTACATCATGGTTTTTCGTCGCTTTTTAACAATTTTGTACATAGTTTGCGTTATTCTGACAACGGTGCTTGCTCCTGTGTCGGTTCCATGGGAAGCCCTGTCAGGGGGTCCGTCGGCGGCTGCGTTGTTTCAGGTTCACGTTCCACATCCGCTTTATTGCGGAAGGAAATCTGGTTATTGCCGATCATCGTCAGGTAGCCTTCCTTATCGGCAGGATGCCTGCTGATGATGGACTGTGCGTAGGTGATCTTGTAGTCGATCTCGTCCCAGCTGCCCATATCAAATTCAAAACGATCGTCGAAATTAACAATGATATTATGGGGCTTCGTCATATCTACCGAACGGATGGGATAGGCAAGCTCGCCGTCTCCGATGAGCTTCATAAAGCTTGAAAGTATTTTCATATCACGCTGGTCTTCGGATGTGATCCACTTGCCGACTACCGGATCTGCGGGTGAAAATCCTGTGATAGTCACGAGTCCATCCTGCGGATTCATGGCATTTTCAATGATCTTGCCCGACTCGCTTGTTACAAGCGTGCCGAAGTCATACTTAATATTATATGTGGGGACGCATTTTTTCACATTGATCAGAAGCGTATTCGGGAACTGTCTGCGTACGGTAATTTCCTCAACATTGATCAGGGAATCAAGCGCCTTCTGCTCCGCTTTTTTCAGATCAATACGCAGCAGGTTGTCACCCGTGGAAATGCCCGTCGCCTGTGCAATTTCCTCCGCCTTGTACATTTTGGCGTCACCCGTTACCTCAATGCTTTCGATATTGAACAGCACCGTCATGGAAAGCGTAACGATCAATCCGACTGCAAGAAAAAACACAAGGATCGCATACAGTGCCTTTCCTCTGTCACGCCTTCTGATACGGCGCATATTCTTTTCGCCGTGAACGCCTGTTTTTTCCACGTCCCTCATACGCATTCTTCCTTTGGAATCTGAACTTCTCATAAATATTCCCCTTTATTTTCTGATGATTTCTGCGCCGATGCTCCGCAGTACTTCTTCGGGGGTTTCGTATCCCCTGTCGATATGATAGACATCGTGTATGATCGTTTCACCTGAAGCACACAGTCCTGCGATCATCATTGCAGCACCGCCACGAAGATCGGTCGCCTCCACGGCAGCACCATGCAGGTTTTTCACGCCATGCACTGCTGCCACTCGTCCTGCGACCTGAATATCCGCCCCCATTTTCACAAGGGCGTCCACATGACGAAAACGATTTTCAAAGATGGTTTCCTCCACAAGCGTCGTGCCGTTTGCACGGCAGAGTGCCGCCATCATGATCGCCTGTGCATCCGTCGGAAAGCCAGGATAGGGCATGGTTTTCAAAAGACCTACAGGATGCAGGTTTTTCCCTGTATGAAAACGGATGGAATCCTCTCCTGCGCTGACATGGCAGTTCATTTCCTCGAACACATCAAGGATGCTTGCCATATCCGCACATCTGACCTGCCGCAGCAGAATTTCGCCGCCCGTTGCAGCAACAGCGGCAAGCCATGTGGCAGCAACGATACGATCGGGCATGATACGGTATGTACAGCCCGACAAACGTTTTACGCCGGAAATGCAGATTGTCCCTGTGCCCTCACCGCTGATGCATGCACCGCACGCTCTCAGATAGCACACGAGATCGACGATTTCCGGTTCTCTTGCCGCATTGGTAATTGTCGTTTCGCCGGATGCGGTAACCGCTGCAAGCAGGATGTTTTCCGTTGCACCCACGGAGGGAAAACGAAGATGAATTTTTGCGCCGTGCAGACCATTCGGTGTCGTGCAGTACAGGACTCCGTTTTCCTCACGGATTTTTACGCCCATACGCCGCAGTGCCTGTAAATGCAGGTTGATCGGACGTGGGCCAAGCTCACATCCTCCGGGATAGCCGAGCGTGCAGCTGCCCATTCTGCCGAGCACCGCACCGAGGAAAATGATGGATGAACGCATTTCACACATGAACTGTTCGGGAATCTCCGACGCATGCATGCTGCTCGCATCCACCGTCACGACATTCCCCTGCATTTCGCAGTGACAGCCGAGATTCGTCAGAATCCTGCATGCAGCATATACATCGGAAAGTCTCGGACAGTTTTCAAGTCTGCTCACGCCGTCGCAGAGCAGCGTTGCCGCCGCTATGGGTAGTGCACTGTTTTTCGCTCCCTGTACGGTAATTTCACCTTCCAGGCGTCTGCCGCCCCTGATTACTAATTTTTGCATAAACGCCACCTCTTTCTATCATCATTCTATGACAGAAATCGGTTTCGGTGCGTATTTCTTAACTTTTTTTCAGCAGTGATTCCACCACATTCCAGATACGGTCCTCCGTATCCTTCACGGCAAGCGCAGCGGCATTCTGCGCCATATTGCGCAGCTTGTCACGATTCTGATAAAGCTCCTCAATACGGGCAATCATATCCTCCGCTGTCACATTCTTCTGCTCGATGACGATTGCAGCACCGGCTTTTCCAAGGACATTGGCATTATGAAGCTGGTGGTTGCCCGTGACGATGGGGGACGGAATGAGGATGGAGGGCTTTCCGAGGGCTTCAAGCTCTGCAAGTCCCGTTGCACCCGAACGGCAGACAACCAGATCCGCCGCCGCCATGCAGGTATCCATATCGTGGATGTACTCGCTCACACGGATACGGCTGCTCTTTTCGGGGATACCGTATTCCTGCATTTTCTGCGGAAATGTATCTTTCCCCATGCCGCCATAGCCATGGATATGATTGATGTCAAGCTTCTTCCCTGTGTGCCATTTGAGCACCTCTGCCATCGTGTCGTTGATGCAGCCTGCGCCAAGGCTTCCGCCGAAGGAAAGCAGACAGAAACTGTCATCGAAGCCAAGCTCCGCCCTTGCCTGTGCCTTGCTTTTTTTTCGAAGCTCCGCACGGACGGGAAGTCCTGTTACAGTGTACTGTAAGCCCTCCTTATCGAAGAACTCCAGTGCTTCCTTTACAGTCAGCATCACATGGTCAACCTCCTTTGCAAGGAGGCGGTTGGTCATACCCGGATAGGCGTTCTGCTCGTGGATTGCAGTAGGGATTCCCATTTTTGCCGCCATGCGGATAATGGGTCCTGCCACATAGCCGCCCGTTCCAATGGCAATGTCGGGCTTGAATTCCTTAAGAATCTGTTTTGCACGGCTGCCCGAGGATGCAAGATACCACAGTGCTTTGACATTTCTGCCGATGTTGACGGGCGTGAGCTTTCGCTGAAAGCCTGCAACCTTGATATGTTCAATCCGATAGCCCGCCTGCGGAATGAGTTTCGATTCCATACCATTGGGAGTTCCGACAAACAGGAATTCCGCATCGGGACAATGGGAGCTGATAATGCCTGCAATGGCAAGGGCGGGATTGATGTGTCCGCCCGTGCCGCCGCCTGCTAAAAGTACTTTCATATGATTCACCCTTCTGTATAATAAGAATCGCAGCCGTCAGGCTTCATTCCGGACGATCGGTTCCGAGACCACCGCCTTTGGAGGCGGAGCCGACGATACTGCCGCATAACGCTGCCTTGACACATTCAGTACGATGCCCATCTGCATCAGCTGCATGATCAGTGCGGTACCGCCGTAGCTGAAGAACGGAAGGCTGATACCGGTATTCGGCACAAGACCGCTGACTACGCTCATATTGATGAATGCCTGCAGACCGATCTGCAGTGTAAAGCCGATGGTGATGAGCATTCCGAAACGATCCTTTGCGCTTGATGCAATATGGAAGCCCTGCACCACAAGCATTACAAACAGCAGAATTACGGTGATTGCTCCGACAAGACCAAGCTCCTCGCAGACAACGGCAAATACAAAGTCATTTTCCGCTTCGGGGAGGTAGAGATATTTCTGACGGGATTCACCAAGTCCGAGTCCGAACACGCCGCCGGAGCCAATGGCGATCAGGGATTGTCTGGACTGCCATGTGGATGCAAGATCCGTGCTGTCAAAGGGATGCAGCCATGTGCTGAGTCGCTGTCCGAAATAGCTGTAGCCCTCTTCATTGGTTTTATAGATGACAAGTCCTACGACTGCCGCAACCGCAAGGAGTCCTGCAATGAGAAGATGCCAGACTCTTGCACCGCCGACAAACATCAGCACAACGCCGATCAGACAGATCAGGATAGTACAGGACAGATGCGGCTGCTTCATCAGAAGTGCCGCTATGATGCCAAGCATGAGCATGAACGGAATGACGCCGATTTTCGCTTTTTTCATGTTATCATAATTCTTGTCGATGGCATAGGCAAAGAGGATGACCACCGCAAACTTTGCAAGCTCGGATGGCTGGAAGGTCGTAAAGCCGAGGTTGATCCAGCGTTTACAGCCTGTACCAAGATCTGTGCCGACAAGCAGCACAAGAATCAGCATCAGCACACTTCCGACATATGCGGCAAGTGCAACCCAACCCTTCTGGAAAATGCGGTAATCGACAAACGACATGACCATCATTGCCACAAGTCCGATTCCTGCAAAGACCGCCTGACGGACTGCATAAAAGTAGCCGTCCTTGCCCTCGTTGATAGCAATTGCATAGCTTGCGGAGAACATCATCAGAATGCCCACGCCCAGCAGAATGAGAACCACGACAAGGAATGTAGGATCCACGCCGCCAAGTCTTGTACGCTGTTTTTTCATTTCGTTGATCTGCCCGAACGACATCATTCTGCCGCCTGCTTTTCTAATATTCTTCTGCGCCATAATGCGCCTCCCCTTTCTCAGATCTCTCTATTCATCAGAACGCTGCGTACAGCATCACTGCAATGGCCATGCAGAATGCCGCAAAGCCTGCAAATACCGCAATGTTTTGCCATGGCTTCATGTCCGCCTGACGCAGCTGCTCCTGCAGGGTTTTCTTATTTTTTCCAAGGCATGGAATACGGTCGATCAGGAACACTGCTGCTGTCAGCAGCACCGCCATATGCAGATGGCTGATCAGACAGATTGCCGTCACGACAGCGCCCAACCAGAGCATGCCCGTTCTGCCGATCCTGCATCTTGCAGGATGCAGATTCCACACAAAGCATCCCATGCACGCTCCTGCCGCTGCAAGTGCAAGCAGTGCATGCAGTTCGTTTCCCTCCTGCATGAGGAGGACTGCCATTCCAAGCAGAAGGACACCGCTGACGGAAATACTCATACCGTCCGTTTTTTCTCCATGTGCCTGTGTCAGCAGGAAAATCAGAGTTCCCATCGCTGCCGTCAGGGGGATGGAGAGAATTCCTGCGTCATATCGGAAGAATCCGAAATCCAGAACGGTCTGCTGTGTGGCGCAGAGCATCAAAAACAGAAGTGTAACGATATACACAAAAGCAATACGCAGGGGCATTGGCTGTCTTTTCAACGGCCGTCTGCGAATGATGCAGATATCCGCATACATACCGAGCAATGCCCAGAAAAGCGCATAACCGATTGCAAGCAGAAGCTCTTTTGTATTCTGCTGCACAGAAACAGCTGTGTAATCAATGACAACTACTGTTCGATACAGAACATATGCCATCACAAAGCCCAGCAGGCAGCCGAATACCGCAAGCAAGCCGCCCATGGTGGGCAGCAAAGCGGACCGAACGACTTCCTCGCCATTTTGCGGCGTTTCCTCTTCACAGAAGCGTTGTTTTTTCATAAACGGAACGAACGCCGCACCCATGAGAGCGCTTGCAGCACCGGCGGATACCGCTGCTGTCAGCTGAAGCCAGATGGGCATTAGTTTTCACCGTAAAGTGCGGAAATAATGTCTTCCAGATGCATGCCGTGGCTTGCCTTGAAGAGAACACAGTCCCCCTCACGCAGCTCCTTGCGAAGCGCATCTGTCAGCTCCTGTGCATCCTCGGTGCAGAACGCTGCAGCGGAATCGCCTGCATGTGCAGCAATTCCTCTTGCTGCCTTGCCGTAGCAGAAGAGCATGTCAATTCCTGCATTTTTCGCCATTTCTCCGACCATTGCATGCAAGGATTCGCTATGCTCGCCAAGCTCCAGCATATCGCCGAGCACTGCGATCTTTCTGCCCTCGCACGGGTAATTTCCCAGAACGCCAAGTCCTGCACGCATCGAATCCGGACTTGCATTATAGCAGTCGGCAATCACAGTCTGTCCATTCTTTTCCATGATATTCTGACGATTGCCGGTCGGCTGGTACTTTGCCAGTCCGCAGACGATCTCCTGCGGCATCATACCGGCAGTATAACCAACAAGGAATGCTGCCAGTGCGTTCTTGACGTTGTGGATACCGACTGTCGGCAGGACAGCGAGGATGGACTCATGATTCCAGTTAATGGTGAAGGTCGTGACACCGTCATCTTCCTTAATATCCGTGGCATATACATCCACACCGATAGCGGGTTGCACAGAATAGGTCAGCACAAGACGCTCAAGCTTCTTTCGCAGATCACAAAGCATGGGATCATCCGCAGATACGAACAGGGGTGCATCGGGCTTCATTCCGTCGAGCATCTCAAGCTTTGCCTTGAGAATTCCCTCCTGCGAACCGAGATGCTCAATATGGGAATAGCCGATATTGGTGATGACCGCCATGGTGGGCTTTGCACTGCGGGACATGCGGGAGATTTCTCCGAAATGGTTCATGCCCATTTCAATGACTGCCGCACCGTGTTCCTTTGTCAGCCCGAAAAGTGTTTTGGGCATGCCGATCTCATTATTAAGATTCTGTGCAGTTTTGAGGGTATTGAATTTCTCCGAAAGCACACAGGCGATCATTTCCTTTGTGGTGGTCTTACCCACACTTCCTGTCACACCGACAAGCGGAATATCAAACAGATCTCGATAGTAGCTGCCGATGTCAAGCAGTGCCTGCCCTGTGTTTTTCACGACGATGCACGGCAGATCATCAATCTGTGTATCAGTTACAACAGCGACCGCACCTGCTTCGATTGCCTGCCTTGCAAAGTCATGTCCGTCAAATTTCACACCACGCAGCGCAAGGAACAGACAGCCCTGCGGCAGATTTCGTGTGTCGGTGCTGACGCAGGTGATCTCGGCATCCACAGGGGATGTTGTACCGAGTGCGGCAGCAAGTGCTTTCAGTGAAATGGTTTCCATGTTCTTCCTCCTATGCCAGTGCGTTCAGTGCATCGGCAACGATTTCACGTTCATCAAAATGAACGGTACGGTTATTTTCAAAAATCTGGTAATCCTCGTGCCCCTTACCTGCAAGGACGATCACATCCCCTGCCTGCGCTGTCTGCACAGCATGGAAAATGGCTTCCCTGCGGTCAACGACCACATCACGGGGAATATCGGTTTCCGTAAGTCCCGCAAGAACATCGGCAATGATCTCCTCGGGATTTTCGTTTCTGGGATTATCCGATGTGACAATGAGTCTGTCGGCAAATTTCGCCGCAGCCTTTGCCATCAGCGGACGCTTGGTTCTGTCACGGTTGCCGCCGCATCCGAACAGGCAGATGAGT
>JAFXCV010000002.1 GCA_017521325.1 Oscillospiraceae bacterium
ACTACTTCCAAGGAAACAACTACTTCCAAGGAAACAACAACAACTTCCAAGGAAACAACGACTACTTCCAAGGAGACAACAACAACTTCCAAGGAAACAACGACTACTTCCAAGGAAACAACCACAACAACGGAAAGCTCCACAGAGCCTACGGAAACTACAACATCTGTAATTGGCTACACATATGAAGTAACCGGTAAGGATAAGTTCTACTTCTCTCACGATCCGAGACCTTTCAGCGTTGAAGATCTGATCGAGCGTATTATTCGCTACGCACTGTACTCTGATGGTACAACAGGTGAGGCAGAGGTCGTATCTGACTGGACAACGTTTGATATTGCGTTTGACGTGGACGGCTGGAGAAATCCCAAGGAAGTATTCGACACACAGGTTCTGGATGAGAACGGAAATGTAAGATCCGATTATGAATACCGTGTATGCTATATCGGTTCTGTTCCGGTGACGATCGACGGACAGGTTGTTGAAACTAATGCAAATGCATACATCGCTGTCAAGGGTGACGTTACACTCGATGGCGTGCCGAACGCACTGGATGCAGCAGAAATTCTGGTATATGCAGCAGCTAAGGGTGCCGGCAACGATGCATATCTCTATTCTGAAACTGATCAGATTCTGGAATACTTCTCTTACTTCCTCGGCGATGTAACAGGAGAATCCAAGAATTACGGTGAAGATGGTTCCGATCTGAATGCAATTGATGCAGCGAATATTCTGGTATACGCAGCAAACAAGGGTGCAGGTCTGAGACCTAAGTGGGAAGAAGTGCTTGCAGCTCCGCTGCCATACTACACCTACGAAATCGCTAAGTTCAACGGCACACTGCCGAAGGACAAGGAATAAGCATTCCGCAGAGATTCGTAAAACAGTAGGATAAACAAAACGATCCCCCGAAAGAATTCATCTTTCGGGGGATTCAATTTGCCTTGTTTATTACGGCTGAATGGAAGGTGTCCAGTATTTCTGGTTGTAGATATCCGTAAAGCAGTAGGTGATTTTGAGATTACCTTCTCCTACATCGACATTGCTGATCTGCATATTGCTGCTGACCGTCATTTTCTCACCGAGGTAATAGTTGTCAAGATAGTCGCCGTCATAGGTGTAGTAATCACAGAGGAAATCAAGGGTATCGCCCACCTGCAGCTCAATCAGGCTCTTGGCAACGGTTGCAGTTTCCATATTTTTGTAATCCGTTGTTGCACCGGCAATGTATCCCTTGGGATTCTGCGAATCAAACACAAGGATAAGATTCACACGCTCACCATTGAGCATTGCGGGAACATAACCCGAAATCGAATACACATCATTGCTCATTTCCGTTGTATCCGTGTGATAATAGGCAACCGGCTGACCATTGATCGCAAGCCATGTGCGGTCGGTATCCGCAATGAGATTACCGTCATCGTCAAATGAAAAGACATTGTCAAGTACCATATCCACATAGCCCTCGCCATCATCATAGAAGAGATTCTTGTCGAGGTCATGCACCAGATCCCACTGGCTTTCGGGAAGTATCATGGTGTATTTTCCGGATGCGTTCTTTTCCCAGACGAGATTGGAGGTGTCAAAATAGTTGGATGCGATATATTCCGCTGTATCGTCGGAGGAAAGTGCAGAATCCTTCATGTAAGCGGTATTGGAAGAATCAAGTCCTTCAATGTTTCTGTCAAAGCTGCCCGACAGGAAGCTTCCGAGCAGATCGCCGATCAGCTCAGCACTTGCAGACCCTGCGGAATCGCCGACTGTACCAAGCAGGGAGAAAAGGGGAGAGGAGGTGCCGCCGGATGCGATCTGACCGGATGTTTCAATGCTTGCAAACTGACGGATGCACTTGCTGTAGTCAGCATCCATGCCAATCTGTCGGTAGGTACTGCAAGCCAAATCTACATTGGAAGTGCGGCGATAGGGGAAATAGATGGAAACGCCGTAGGCATTGGTGATATTTGAGGATGTGCGGTTATACTTGACTGCACTTCTGATAGCATCGCTCAAAGCCTTGCCCTCCGAGCTTTTCATATTGAGTGCAAGGTGTGCAAGGTCAACCTGATCAATTTTGGAACTTACCGCAAATTCACGAGTCGCATATCTCGCATCGGAAACCGTCTTGTAGTCGCTGTTTGTCAGCAGGGAGCTGACGGATCTCGAAAATGCATTCAGTTTATCCGGAACGGTGTTGGAGAATTCTGCCAGATCAACAATGGACAGTGTTGTTTTCTGACCATGTCCAATTCCAGACGCTTGATCTTTCCGTTTTTGATCTGGTAGATCTGATGCACCTGATTGCTGATGCCGCTTGTTTTCCACTGCTTAGTACCGCCCGTGTAGAGGATGAGATTCACATTGCTGCCAAACGTTGCATCCGCCATCTCCTGCATATCGGAAGAAGCCATGCCGTGCTTCGATTCAAGGTCCGTGCCGCAGATATAGACCATGATGGTCACGGTATCCTCTTTGTTACCATAAATCTGCGTGTATTTCGAGCGTGAGCCGGCTGCAACATTCATGTTTGCAGGTGAAGAATAATTGGCTTCATAATTGTCGGAATACGATTCATCGGAAAAGTAGTTCTGCGATGAATTGTTGTCTATGTAGGTATTCGTGTTCGTTCCGCCGCCATCACCGCCTGTGATTGTGCTGAAAATGATCCATCCGATGAAAAGCAGGACGGGCAGGCTGATACCGCCGGCTGCCGCACGTCTTGAAACTTTTCCGGAGCTTCTTCCGGAATGGCCGTTCGGTGAACCGACAGGACCGGATCCCAGACCGCTTCCACGTCTGTGGACGCCTGTTCCTCCTGAGGTAATATGCTTTTCTCTGCTGCGAGGTCTTTTACGATCCATGATGTTCCGCCTGTAAGCGTATTTTTACATAATCACATTATAAAGGATTTTACAGTATTTCTCAAGAAATGCTCCTATAAAACGAAAGGGGATGCACTATGCAGCCCCTTCGTCATAATATTATTCAAGATAAATAACATAATCGGAATTGTAGTATTCCCAGCTGTTCGCCGCAACCAGTCCCTCGCCGTAATCGACCTGATTGTTTTTGACACCAAAATCACTGAACCAGCCGTCAACAACATACATACGTCTGTCCGTCTTTTCTTCGCCGTAGGGGCGATCCATGTAGAGCGTGTTGCCCGTGAAATTGCAGCCGTATCCCCAGCCTTCCACCTGTTCATGCAGCTCAAAAGCAGCTACGATCTTCGGATTCTTGTTGCGATAGCCGATGTTATCGTGGACATTCACATTGTTTCCTGCAATGTCCACAAAGCTGCCTGCATAGTTTTCGCCCGTCATTCCGTCACCGTAGAAGGTGCAGTTCATGATTTCCGTTCCTGTCGTATATTCTTTCACATCCACATGCTCTGCGGCTACATTTTTAAATATGCAGCCATCCACGGTATTGTAATCACATTTGTAGTTAAACCCTGTTGTAGATTTGGCACTGCCGATATAAACACCCTCTCCAAAGCCGGGAGAAACCCTGCCCGTGTCGTGAATATAGGTATCCTTGACAAGACAGTGGGAACTTCCGTCACGCAGGGCGACCGCCTCCGCACCGGTGTTGTATACCTCGCAGTTTCGGATAATGGAGTAGTTGGAATTGTCAAATACAATACCCTTCTGGGAATTGCAGATTTTCAGATTTTCTATAATCCAGTAATCACCCTTGATGTGCAGCACATAACCCTGCGCATCCGTGGTGCCGGTCAGAATCGGGGGATTTTCGGGATCTGCCGCAGTCAGCGTGATCGGCGCATCCGCCGAGCCCTCTGCTGCGGTATCAATTTTTTGCGCTCCCTGATAAACCGTGTAATCATACGTTCCGCTTGCAATGCGGATGGTGTCGCCGGGTTTTGCGTTTCGCATTGCTGTGAAGATTTCCTCAATCGTGGAAACATCCACCACACGTCCCTCTTTTTCCGAAAGCAGCTTGCGCTTGAGGAGTGCTAAATCGAATGCGTTGAGCTTGTCGTTTCCGTCAAGATCTGCATTTCCCGCATGCGTGAGCGTGCCTGCTCCGAGCAGGTATTTTTGCAGCATCACCGCATCCGCAACACTGCACTGCCCATCACCATTGCAGTCGCCTGATGGTGTTTCTTCCAAAGCTTTTACGCCCGATGGCATCAGGGCAAGAAGTGCTGCAAGCAGTGCAGGAAAAACAATTCGATTCCTTTGCATGATAAACCCTCCTATCTCTAAACTTATAGTATATATATCTGCCGTATATACGATTGTAATGCGGAAATATATCAAAATTCTATATCTAAATTATACCATCTGCAATCTGATTTGTCAATGTTGAACAGTATATAAAATAGAAACATTATTGTAAAAAAATTGAAAAAAATTGTAAATTCAGCCAAAACTCCATTGACAAAGCATGGAAAAAGGATTATAATTGTAGAGGAATCATAACTATGAGGCATATTTCTTCAAAATATTACTTGGGATAGCTATCCCGGGAAAGGAAGGCAGAATTATGAACTTACGGAAAATCCTTAAGGCAGCGACTGCTCTGACGACCTGTGCAGCGTTAACCGCATCGTTGTCTATGTCTCTCGTCACTGCGGAAGTAATTGATCCGGAGAACGAGAACAACTATCAGAATTTTGCTGAGGCTCTGCAGCTTGCGCTTTGTTTCTATGATGCAAACAAGTGCGGTGATGAGGTTGGCGAGGACGGATACTACACATGGCGTGAGGACTGCCATGTTAAGGACGGGCAGATTCCGCTTCAGTCGATGAAGGTGCTTGAAAACGGCGATGACAAGGCATCCGAGGACAGCGGCAAGGGCGACGGCGGTCTTTCCGCACAGGAGGGACTGTACGAAGGCACCAACATGAGCGAGGAGTTTATTGAGGCAAACCGTGAATTCCTTGATCCTGATGGCGACGGCATGCTTGATCTGACAGGCGGCTGGCACGATGCCGGTGACCATGTGAAATTCGGTCTGCCCGGTTCCTACTCTGCTTCTACGGTTGGCTGGGGTTATTATGAATTCCGTGATGCCTATGAGGAGATGGGGCTGCAGAAGCATGTCGAGGATGAGCTTCGCTGGATCAATGATTATTTCCTGAAGGCAACCTTCCTTGATGATGAGGGCAAGGTTGTCGGCTATTGCTATCAGGTCGGCGAGGGCAACAACGACCACAATTACTGGTGTGCGCCCGAGCTTCAGGTGGATGGAACGATTGTTGCAACGGCTTCCTGTGCGGTAAAGCGTCCTGCTTACTTTGCAACCACGGAAACGCCTGCTTCCGACCAGTGTGCCGGTGCAGCGGCGTCCCTTGCGATCAATTACCTCAATTTCAAGGATACTGATCCCGAATATGCAGAGAAATCCCTTAAATACGCATTGGCACTCTATGATTTTGCCGTTGAAACCCATTCAGAGATTGATGACCGTGATCAGGGAACACCCAAGTCCACAAGCCTTGGCTATGACGGCGGCTTCTATCCGTCCAGCTATGACTATGATGAACTGGCATGGGCAGCAGTCTGGCTGTACTACTGTACAGAGGATTATGACTACATTGAAGATATCATCGCAGTTGATGAAACAGTGACAACCGAGAAGGGAAGCCACCCCTACACCGGCTATATGAAGCGTATTATCTCCGATACCGGTCAGTGCTGGCAGAACATCTGGGTTCACTGCTGGGATACTGTCTGGGGCGGTGTATTTGCAAAGCTTGCACCTGTCACCAATCTTGCACGTGACTGGTACATCTTCCGCTACAATCTGGAATACTGGTCCGGCTGCGCTTCGACGATCGACAGCTCCGATTGGGGCTATGAGCCTGTACACAGTCACAAGTACTTCGGTCTGGACGATACGCTCTGGAATACACCCATGACCTGCGATGAGATTCCTGATCTTCCCGACAGCCAGTCCAGCGGCGACTTTATTGCAAAGTCT
This sequence comes from Oscillospiraceae bacterium, assembly GCA_017521325.1. Lineage (GTDB taxonomy): Bacteria > Bacillota > Clostridia > Oscillospirales > Ruminococcaceae > UBA3855. Next base: position 5,947 of record JAFXCV010000002.1, read on the forward strand.
CCGAATGGATGGGCAGTCGTATCTGAATACGGCTCCGCACGTTACAATACGGCAGCAGGTCTGTGCGCTACCGTTTATGCAAAGACAACAGGTGACGATACCTTCCTGCCTTGGGCAAAGCGTCAGATGGAATACATCCTCGGCGACAACCCCATGGGCTATGCGTACATCGTCGGCTATGAAAATAATTATGCAAGTCTGCCCCATCACCGTGCGGCACATTGCTCGGCAACACAGTCGCAGGAGAATCCCATTGGTTCAGAGAATATGCTCTACGGTGCGCTGGTCGGCGGTCCCGATCTGAAGGATTATCACCACGACGAAACCAAGGATTACATCTATAACGAGGTTACCGATGACTATAACGCAGGTCTTTGCGGCGATCTTGCAGGACTCTACCATTTCTATGGTGCAAAGGGCAAGGAGCTTGAAGAGCAGAATCACATCATCCCTGATTGGGATATGTCCGTTCCCAAGAAGGAAGGCGTTGTTGAGGAGCATCCCGAAATCTTCGTAACTGCTGCGAAGAATCAGGAAACCGAATCCGGACTTCAGGTCAAGGTGGTTATCCACAATAATACTACGAATCCGCCGAGATTCATGGATGATATTTCCTGCCGTTACTATTTCAACATTCAGGAGCTGTATGATATCGGCGAGGATGAAACTTTCGTAGAGTGCTGCGTGGACTATGACGCAGAGGATGCAATGACAAACGGAAAGAGTCATGCAACGATATCCGATCCCATCAAGTATGATGATAATGGTACCTATTATGTCGAGGTCAACTGGAAGGATTGCCTGTTCTACGGCAGCCGTGTATTCCAGTTCCGTCTGGTCAATAAGATCAACCCCGAGACCTACACGACCACATGGGATTCCTCCAATGACTACAGCTATGAGGATCTGATCTCTTTTGAGGATGAAAACGATGCAGCTGTCCGTACCGATAAGATCACCGTTTATGTCAACGGCGAGCTGGTTGGCGGCGTGGAGCCGGACGGTACTGCAGGAAAAGAAACCTTGCCTGCGAAGAGTGCGCTGTATGGTGATGCAGACTGCAACGGAGAGGTCGATATTCTTGACGTTATCGTTCTGAACAGAAATCTTTTGGGCACTGCTGAGCTGACAGAGCAGGGACAGGAAAATGCCGATGTCGATCTTGATGGCAAGCCCTCCTTTGCGGATTCTCTGAGTATTATGAAATACCTTGTAAAGCTCATTAAAGAACTTCCTGTATAAAAAGAAATCCCGATGCTGTTTATACGGTGTCGGGATGATTTTTATGAATCCGGCAATGAGAAATCGATAATGGATTTAAAAGCGGTACCTTTTAGCGGGTGTGGGTACGCAGTACCCACACAGTATAGACCCTCCCCAAGGGGAGGGGTTGGGGTGGGGCAGGCTTTGAGGTTCTAATCTCAGAAACAAGGAATTTTACTACATTCTGAAATCCCGATGCTGCACATGCAGTGTCGGGATTTTTGTATCTTTGCAAAATTGTGATTGAAATGTAGGGGGAATTGTGGTATAATCAAAGACAGAACGGGAGGAATGAAGCGCATGAGCTATTTTGAATATGTGGGTAAAAACGTATTTTATGAAGAAGCAGGTACGGGAGAGCCTTTGATTTTTCTTCATGGAAATACTGTATCTTCAAGGAGGACATTGCTATGATTCTAAGACCATATCAAAAAGAAGATTCCGCAATTATCTGCAAATGGCTCAGAACGGAAGAAGAACTGTACAGATGGTCGGCTGACAGGTTCAATAAATTTCCGCTCCTTGAAAATGATATTGATGAGAATTATGCATTGCAGATTCAAGGTGGAAGATTCTTCCCCCTCACAGCAATTGATGAAAACAATCAAGTACTGGGGCATTTTATTATTCGATATCCAAGAGAAAATGATGACGCTCTGGTCAGATTCGGATTTGTTATTGTCGATCCTGCACTGAGAGGCAAAGGCTATGGAAAGGAAATGCTCTGCCTTGGCATAAGGTATGTGAAAGAAAATCTGAATGCGCAAAGAATTGATTTAGGAGTATTTGCTGATAACGATAGCGCAAAGCACTGTTATGAAGCAATCGGCTTCAAGGAGTATGGCAGACGGAAATGCGAAATGCCGATCGGTGTATGGGAGTGTATTGATATGGAGCTGTACGTCAAGTCATCATTCCATGATTGTATATAAATATAAGGAGTAACGTCATGACCACATTTCAAAATAAAGTTGCCGTCATCACAGGCGGCGCAAACGGAATCGGCAGATGTATCGCCGAGGAATTCCGTAAATACGGCGCATCTGTCCATGTCATTGATAAGGCAGAGGGTGAGCATTTTGTGGGAGATATTGCCGACCAACAAACGCTGGAAACATTTGCACAATCGGTGCTTTCACAGCATGGAAAGATTGACTTCCTCATCAACAATGCCCTTCCCATTATGAAAGGGATTAATGACTGTACCTACGAGGAATTCCAGTATGCATTAGCAGTGGGCGTGACTGCACCCTTTTATCTCTCAAAGCTCTTTGCGCCCCATTTTAATGAGGGTGGCTCCATCATCAATATTTCCTCTTCCCGTGACCGCATGAGCCAGCCGCAGACGGAAAGCTATACTGCGGCAAAGGGCGGGATTGCAGCGCTTACTCATGCGCTTGCGGTTAGTCTGTCGGGAAAGGTGCGTGTGAATTCCATTTCTCCCGGTTGGATTGATACAACGTATACCGTGTATGAAGGAGCAGACGCAATTCAGCAGCCTGTCGGCAGAGTCGGAAACCCTCTTGATATCGCCAATATGGTGTTGTTTCTCTGCTCGGATAAGGCGGGATTTATCACGGGTGAGAATATCTGTATTGACGGCGGCATGACGAAGCAGATGATTTATCATGGGGATTTTGGGTGGAGTTTATCGGAATAATCAGTTTTTGAGGAAGAATCAGAATGATTAAAGGCATCCATCACATTTCCATGAAATGTCAGAACGAGGAAGAATACAGTCAAGACCGCAAGTGGTTCACGTTTGTGAATAAGATTGTAAAGGAAGTAGAGACCGGAAAGGTTCTGACCAAGGATAAGAACGCCGGTGACAAGATTGATGCAGTTCTGACGAATAAGTGGTTATATGTCCCGTGTGGCAGTTGTGCTTGATCCGATCCTTCGATACAATGTTAAAATAATCCACCAAATGTTAATAATTTCAGTTTTTATTTACAGAACGAAATGATATAATAAAGTTACTATAATGCGTTAGCAGAGAGAAGAAATACTTGGTAACAGAAAGGAATTGGTTTACATATGAAACAAAAAAGCAAGCTGCTCAAAAGGCTGCTGATTGTCGCACTTGCCTCAACAGTCGGTACGGGATCAGGTCTTGCGTATTTCCCACAATTGCCGCAAAAGCAGGGGAACGCCGTTGCTGCCGCATCCGTGAACGAGAGATTCATCTACGTTGCTCAAACGGGTAATGACTTCAACGGTGACGGCTCCAAGAACAACCCCTATCGTTCCATTGCCAAAGCGGCATCCATGGCAACCGCAGGTACAACCGTACTTGTCGGTGCAGGTACCTATATTGAGGAGAATATTATTCCCAAAGAATCAGGTACGCCGGAGGCAATGATTGTGTTCAGACCGGAAACCGATGCGGATATGGGTAAGGTTATTATCAAGCACAATGACAAGTTTGACGGCTCCACCATCACGCCGCAGGTCAAGGCTGACTGGCTTCGTGATACGGGTTGGACGGAGGAACAGGTAAAGCATTACGACAATGCAGCAATTGAGTATTCTATTGCAGGTCGTAAAAACCAGCTGACTGATGTATTCAGTCTGTTCCACAGGGACTACATCTGGATCGAAGGCTTTGTGTTCAAGGACTACAAGTACGCTCGTAATACCATCAACATCAAGGGTACGGGAAATGTTGTCATCAACAACCGCTTTGAGAATCTGGGCTGCGTGTATAATTCCATCTGGCACTGGACGGCAAACGGCTGTCTGCGTGGTGACGTAACACTGCCCGTAGCCGGCAAGCTCAATGTTGTCCGTAACAATCACTTCCAGAATGTCTATGGTGAAACAACGTGCTACGAGGGAAGCTCTCAGGACAATATCATTTGCGAGAACACTTTTATCGGTGCAATCGGCAAAAACGGAGATTACGCAGGTTCCGAGTCATCCACGCTTGGCGGACGATTTGACGGCAACAAAGATAATGCTTTTGCCTTCAACTATTCGGGCGGTTCTGTCAACGGCGGAACGATCTGGCTGGACATCAGTGTCAGAGATTTTACCGCAGTCAGAAATGTTGCCCATAATACTGCGTACTTCCTGTTCAACGAATCGGAATGTACAAGAAACTGGGCATATGAAAATATCGTTTATAATAAGCCCGTCGATCAGAACGGACGTATGCCTGATGATCCCGAGCATTTCACGGATTTCCGTGCACAGCGCATTGAATCGGGTCTGTTCTCAGCATTCTGGGATACGGGTTCCACATGGGATGCAAGATGGGTCAACAATGTTACCTACAATCTGAAAAACGGTATTTGTCTGGACAGATCCTATAACAATGAAGTCAGAAATAATATCGCTTACGAAGATGATAAAAGTATGTACAACAAGAATGATACCTACGGTCTTCTTGTCAAGGAAACTACCGTAAACGGTTTCCATCCGTGGCATGGTGTTTATACAAAGGGCGGCGGCTTCCACATCTTCAGAAACAATATGTGGCATTCGGAGAGAAAAACGAACTATGTTCGTTACATGGATCCGTCACAGCCCGCTATTACGGTGGATGCCTTCAATGCACAGATCGGTTCCGAAACTGAGAGTGCGGAAGATCCGATGTTTGAGAATGTTGCGGAATACGATTTCCGTCTGAAGCCCGGCAGCCCTGCCATCGGCACAGGCGACGGCGGCGTAGACAGAGGTGCCTATGCGGTATATCCGAAAACAGATGTCGGCTACAACAAGAATCTGAAGCTGACAGAGAGCGTCAATGTAAGTTTCAGTAAACTCAATTCTTCTGTAAAGCCCGGTGACGTCATTGAGCTTCAACTGAATCTGACCAAACCTGCAACCCAAACCATGCAGTTTGAAGTAACCCCTGTTGCAGGTGACGCACGCCCCGACAAGGATTACAGTTTTATGGATGATCCTTCCGTTACATTTAACGCAGGTGAAACAAGCAAGACTGTTCGTGTGAAGATTCTGGAGGGCTACGACCTCGACCAATTGTTGGTATTCCGTATCAACCCCGCAGGTGAAACAAATCCCGAAGCAGTCGGCGGAAGAAATATGCATCTTGTACGAATCCAGAGACAGGAAGAACGCATCTTAGTACTCAGCCAGGTCGGTGATTCCATGGGTAGAATCGTTGCTTCCTATCATAAGCCCGGTGAACTCGTGACCATTGATGCCAAGACCAGACCCGGATATGTCTTTGAACGCTGGCAGGTTGGTATTGAACATACCGATCTGACACCTGTAACACAGAATGGCTCTGTTTCCACGTTTATCATGCCTGACCAGAACCAAAGAATTCAGGTAATCTGGAAGCGGGCAGGTGATTTTGTTGCGGTAAACGGTCTCACTTTAGATCAGAGTGATATCACGATGGATGCCGGAGATAAGACGACGATCAACGCAAAAGTCAGTCCCGACAATGCAAGCGACAAGGTCGTGATCTGGACATCCTCCAATCCTCTTGTTGCAACAGTTGACGAAAACGGCGTTGTCACTGCAGTGTCCAGTGGTAAAGCGGAGATTATCGCAAAGTCTGTGGAAGACAGTGACAAACAGTTTGAGGCACGATGCAAGGTAACCGTTACAGGAACCATCGCTCCCGTAGATGGTATCATTGAAGCGGAGGATTACACGGATCAGTCGGGTATCAATACTGAGGATTGTAATGAAGGCGGTCTGGACGTTGCCTACATCGAAAACGGTGACTACATCTGCTTTAAGAATGTAGATTTCAAGGATGGTGCAAATTCCCTCGGTTTCCGTGTCGGTGCAAACAACAGCGGCAGCACGCTTGAAGTCAGACTTGGCTCTGCCGATGGTAAGCTCATTGGTACGCTGAATGTGGATGCAACGGGTGGCTGGCAGAACTGGGAAACCCAGAACTGCGACATTGAAAAGACCACGGGCAAGCAGGATGTTTACCTCGTGTTCAAGGGTGGCGGCGGCTACCTGTACAACCTTAACTGGTGGAAAATCAACTACATCGGCAGCCAGCCCATAAGAGGTGACGTAAATGCCGATGGCAAGCTTTCATCGCTTGATGTGATTATGATGCAGAAGTGGCTGCTCAATATTCCGAATGCAAAACTGACCGATTGGAAGGCGGGAGATCTTCATGAGAACGGCAAGATCAATGCATTTGACTTGGCACTCCTTCGCCGTCTGTTGCTCAATCAGAAATAAGATATCCTATGCTGACTCCTCTTTTCAAGGGGAGTCAGTTTTTTTAGGAAGAACATACCCGTCAAATCACCCACGTCCAA
>JAFXCV010000010.1 GCA_017521325.1 Oscillospiraceae bacterium
AGACTTGTCAATCCCTTTTACTAAACATCCTGCATTTCGCACAATTCCCGCTTCTATTCTTTGGGAGATTTCACCAAGCATGTCATTTCACTTTGGAAAGCCTGCGAAATTGGCAAGTGAAGCGCTTGTTTTGAAAAGAACGAATTAAAAATTGTAAAAACCTATTTTCAAAACATAAATACAAAGCGTTTTCGGTTTGTATTATATTGCAAATGTGAATTTTTTTGTTTCTTTAACAAATTCTTAATAAATTTTCAGTGCCGAAAACAGGAGATTTTCACAAAACTATTGATTTTGTTGCATGATTTTGCTATAATGTAGATAATTTACACCGCATCTGCGGTAAGAGAGGGGAAAAATATGAAAAAACACTCATTCATTGCACTGACAGCTGCGCTGTGCATGCTCTGCACGGGACTGCCGCTTGGCGATTTCGCCCGGCAGGAAATGACAGTGACGGCTGCTGAGGAAGAGAAACCCACCTACGGCGTGCTGACGTACACCACTGAGGATGGCTGCGTCATCATCAGCGGCTGCGAGGAGGGCGTGGAGACTGTCGAAATTCCGTCCGAAATCGACGGAATGCCCGTTACGAAAATCGGCCCGACCGCATTCTACGAATCCTCACTGAAAAGCATCGTCATCCCCGAGGGCGTGACGACCATCGCTTCCGGTGCGTTCTGGCACTGCAAGAGTCTTGCGGAAATCCAGTTTCCTTCCACGCTGACGACCATCGAAGGCTTTGCATTTAACGATTGTCAGGCACTGGAAACGATCGAGTTTCCGAAATCCGTGACCTACATCGGCAATTCCGCATTCGGCGATACACCGTGGATCGCTGCACAGAAGGAGAAGGATCCTCAGGTTGTGGTAAACGGAATTCTCATTGACGCATCCGAAGCTGTCAACATCCGCCTTGCAGAGATCGAGGAGGAAAAGAGAAAGGCAGAGGAAGAAGCGGAGCTTGCAAAGATCTGGAAGCGTGCATACATCATTACAAACCAGATCGGCTATTTCAAGACGGGTGCAAAGAAAGCAACCCTTCTGAGCGACGCAGAAAAGGCTGTGAAATTCGAGCTGCTCGACAAGGACGGAAAGACTGTATTCAGCGGAAATTCCACGCCCATGGGATTCGACGAGGAGTCGGGCGACAAGGTGCATGTACTGGATTTCACGGAATTCACAACGGAAGGTACCTACACGCTCAAGGCGGGGGATGCCGTTTCCAGAGAATTCAAGATCGGCGTAATTGACGAGATGTCGGGGCTGACCTATGATGCGCTGAACTTCTTCTACCAGCAGCGTTCGAGCGTTGCGATTGAGTCGAAGTACATCACCTCCGGTGATGCCGAGGCACTTGCAAGAGCGGCAGGTCATGCCTCCGATATTGCGGACATCTACCGCACATGGGGCTATGAGGCTTCCGCCGGCAAGCAGGATGTGACGGGCGGCTGGTACGACGCAGGCGACCACGGCAAATATGTGGTAAATGCAGGTGTTTCCCTGTGGCTGATGCAGAACCAGTACGAGCGTGCGTCCGCCAACGGCACAGCGGATGTATATGCGGACGGCACCATGCAGATTCCTGAGAATGATAACGGCTATCCCGATCTTCTTGACGAAGCACGTTATGAGATGGAATGGATGCTTTCAATGATCGTACAGGAGGGCGACTGCAAGGACATGGTCTACCACAAGGTGCATGGCATCAAGTGGACTGCGCTTGCAACCGATCCTTCCACCGACAAGCAGCGCCGTATCATCCTGCCGCCCACCACTGCGGCAACGCTCAACCTTGCAGCATGTGCAGCACAGAGCTATCGCCTGTGGAAGGAACTGGATGCCGAGTTTGCAGAGAAATGTCTGACTGCTGCAAAGAATGCCTATGCTGCGGCACAGGCATATCCCGAAATGTACGCTCCCCTCACCGACACGACCATCGACGGCGGCGGCGCATACGGCGATGACAATGTGACCGACGAATTCTACTGGGCTGCCTGCGAGCTGTATGCAGCAACGGGCGACGAGACATATTACACCGATCTCCAGAAGTCCGCATGGGCATTTGATGTTCCCTCCGATATGAACGGCGGCGAGGCAACCGGCTTTACCGGCAGCTTTGACTGGGGACACACCGCATCCCTCGGCTCTCTGACGCTGACGCTTACTCCGGATGCGATTACAGAAACCGAAAAGAATACGCTGTATGAGAGTCTCCTTGCCACAGCGGATGAATACCTCCATGTTGCCGACAATCAGGGATATGGTCTGCCCTACAAGGGCACAAAGGAGACGGGCGATACCTATTCCAGATACACATGGGGATCCAACTCCTTTGTTGCGGACAATGCCGTGATCTTGTCGTATGCGCATGAGATCAGCAAGAACAGCAAATACCTTAACGGCGCAGTCAGCGCAATGGACTATCTCCTCGGACGCAATCCGCTGGATATTTCCTATGTCACCGGCTACGGTGTACACACCTCGCAGTATCCGCACCATCGCTGGTGGGCAGTGCAGGCAAATCCCGAATTCCCCAAGGCACCCTGCGGTATTCTGGTCGGCGGTCCGAACTGCGGTCTGGAGGATCCGATCGTACAGGATCTGGAATTTGAAGCAGGCGAGGTTCCGCCGCAGACAGTGTATGTGGACGATATTGAGGCATATTCCGTCAACGAGTGTGCCATCAACTGGAATGCGGCACTTGCGTGGCTGACCTCTTATCTGTGTGAGCAGAACGGCGGTCTTGTTGAGGATGCACCCTCCGCAGGCGTTCAGATTCCCGAAAAGGAAATCATTGAGGACAACACCCCCGATCCCGTTGTTATTACCATTCCCGAGGGCGTAACACGCATCGGCGAGCAGATCTTCGGTAAGAAGAACGCCTTCGTGACCGAGGTTGTGATCCCCGAAAGCGTTACCGCCATCAGCAAGGAAGCATTCACACGCTGCTCCAAGCTCACAGCACTTAATCTGCCCGAAGCAATTGAGGAAATCGGCGACGACGCATTCAGCAACACGCCTTGGCTCAAGGCGCAGCTTGCGGAATCTCCGCTGCTGATCATCAACGGTCTTCTCATTGACGGCACCTCCGCAAAGGGTGAGGTTGTGGTTCCCGAAGGCGTAACGACCATCCTCGGCAGCGCTTTCAATCTCAATAAATCCATCACCTCCGTTGTGATCTCCGAGGGTGTGGAAACCATTGGTGAGAGCGCATTCTACGGCTGCACGGCACTGACAAGCGTGAAGTTCCCCGAGAGCCTGAGAACCATCGAAAAGAGCGCATTCTACAACACGGGACTCACTTCCCTGACGATCCCCGATGGCGTGAAGGAAATCGGTTCGGAGGCGTTCACCAACTGCAAGGCGCTGACGGAAGCCACAGTTCTGCCAAAGGACGCTGTCATCGGCGCTGAGGCATTCGGCTGCACCTCCACATTTACTGCAAACGGTCAGTATTCGTACATCTTCGTGCATCAGGTCATTCCGGAATTCATCGTCAGATGCAGCAAGGGTTCGACTGCCGAGAATTACGCTGTTACCACGGGTGTTCAGGTTGCCTATCTTGACGCAGCTCCCGACGGCGTGCTGTACGGAGATGCCGACTGCAACGGTCAGGTGGACATCCTCGATGTCATCATGATCAACAGAAACGTGCTTGGTGCTGAAACGCTGAGCGACGCAGGAAAGATCAATGCTGACGTTGACGGCGACGGCAAGCCCTCTGCAAGTGACTCCCTGCAGGTTATGAAATACGTTGTAAAGCTTGTGGACAAGCTGCCCGTATGATGATAATATCCCCCATCCTTTCGGATGGGGGATTGCTTTTTACAGAAAAAAGTAAAATTCATTTCTGACTTTCTTTTTCATTTTTATTTTTATTTTCTTTTTTATTGGCTTTTTTGGGTTTTTCAAAAAACCGTTCGCTTTCTGAAAAACCGACCGCTTTTTGTGAAAACCGTTCGCTTTTCGTGGAAATTCTATTGCTCTCACAGTTGCACCCGAACGTGCAGCTGCCGTGAGGGATACGGGCTTTGGTGATGGTGAAAAAAAGCATCCCCCCCACCGTTGGTGAGGGGAATGCGCAGCTTGTCAAAAAAGTATTATTTCGCTTAAATTTGCCCCGCACCCTCAACCCGCTCTCCTGCGGAGTGCTTTTTGGCTATATAATGGGGGTTGTAGGGGACGAAGGCGCAACAAAAATAAATAAAATTAGTCCAGTCGTGCGCCGTAAGGCGCACTGGCTGGACGGACTATTTTGACAGACTGAGCATCCCCCCACCGTTGGTGAGGGGATGCTCAAAAGATCTTTCTCTTATTTCGTTGCCTTAAACGCAAATCTGACGAAGTTGTACAGATGTGCGTGGATGGAATTATCACCGTGATAACCGCCGTTGCAGTACTGCCACAGGTGCGGTACGTTGTTCTTGGTGAAATTATTGTGGTAGTTTTCGGGGTTGCTGTATACGACCGTGTCATTGCTGCCGGCTGTGATCAGAAGCAGGTACGGCTCCTTGCCGCTGTCCCACTTGAATGCGCCGCTTACGCCCGGTGCAGGACAGATTGCGCCGATGTAGCCGAACAGGTCACTGCGCTGCATGCCGATCAGCAGCGACTCTCTGCCGCCCATTGAGAAGCCCGTAATTGCGGTGTTCTCCTTGCCCGTCTTGACACTGTAGGTCGATTCGATATGGGGCATCAGATCCTTCGTCAGGTCGTTGATGAAGTTGTCATACGCTCTGTTGTTGAAATCATCCATTGCGTTGCACGCATCCTGCGTATCGCTCGAATAGATGTACGGGAATACCACGATCATGTCCTCTGCCTCGCCCGATGCGATCAGATTGCCGATCATCTGTCTTGTGTACATCGTGCCGTTGCCCTTGATGATCATGCGATCCTGATTTTCCCAGTAACCGTGCATCACATACATGACGGGGTACTTCTTATCCGTGCTGTAGTTTGCAGGCAGCAGAATGTTGTAGGGCTTGTTTCTCTTGCAGGTGGTGGAATAGTAGGTCGCACTCTTGACGGTACCATACTGCACGCCGCCCTGCTCTGTACGAACATTGTTCGGGTCAAATTCCACCATCTTGGATGCGCACAGTGCGGTGTATTCTGCCATGCTCATGGCAGCCGGTGCTTCCGTCGGAGGTTCTGTGGGCTTTTCTGCGATGGTAAATGCGTCAATCTTGCCCATCACGAACTTCATGATCTGTACAACGTCCACAACCTCAAACTCGCCGTTCTCGTCCACATCCGCTGCAATTGCGGCTGCCGTGCTTGCGAAATCCTTCACAAGACCCTTCTTTGCGCATGCAAGGTCAAAGGCATTCACAACGCCGTTCATGTCGATGTCGGCTTTGATGGCTTTGATCTTCTCGCCGCCGAACTGCCACCAGTCCATGTTGAACAAATAGCTCTCACCGCCGGTGAATACAAAATAGAGGTCATGCTCACCCTCTGCGCCTTCGATGTCACAGGTTACCTCCTGCCATGTCTGCCAGCCACCCGTTGTGGGAACATCACAGGTACCGACGAGCTTGCCGTCCTTGGCATCAAGACGAATTTCAATACTGCCGCCGTTGCCTGCCGAAGCGATGCTTGCGGTAAAACTTTCAGCGCCCTTCTCAAAATCCACGCCGCTGACCTTGATATAGTCGCCGTTTTCAATGAAGCCGATGTTCATGCCGCCTGCCTCACAGACCTCGGTTTCAATTCCAACCGACCAGCAGATGGTTTCGGCTTCGTTGCGTACAAAAGGATTGAGCGCCTGCAGCTGCGCAGGACCTTCCTTACTCATGTTGATCTCCGGAATGGTGCCGTCCGGGTTGTAGGTGAATTCCTCCACACAGGCAGAACGCTGGAAGCCGCCGCCGCCCGGAAGTGTGCCGTTATGGTATGCAAAATAGGAATGTCCCTTATAATCAACGATACCGCAGTGATTGGTAAAACTGGTACCCTGCTGGGGCATGATGACACCACGGTATTTCCAAGGGCCGGTGGGAGAAGAGCTGGTGGAATAACGGATATCCTCCGGAATTCCGTTTGCTGCATAAAGCATGTAGTACAGATCGCCACGCTTATAAAACCACGGCCCCTCTGTATAGGTCGAATGATCTTCCTTCACACCAAAGGCATCCTGCGTCATTTCGATCTGGTTGATCTCACCGGAATAGGAGATCATATCCTCGTTGAGCTTGACATAATAAAGACGTGGATTGCCAAAATACAGGTATGCCTGCCCGTCATCATCCACAAAAACGGTAGGGTCGATGTAGTCCCAGTTCGGACCGCACAGCGGCTTGCCGATGGCATCCTTGAACGGGCCTGTGGGAGAATCGGATACACCGACGCCGATCGCACGGCCGCCGGTCGCTGCCGGAACGAGGGTAACATACATGTAGAATTTTCCGTTTCGTTCCACGCATTGTGCCGCCCATGCGGAATCAGGCTCTGCCCATGCAAAATCCGAATCACTGAGAATCACACCATGATCCGTCCAGTTCTGCATGTCCGTCGTAGAGTAAACTCTCCAGTCAGGCATCGTGAAATAATCCGCACCATCCGCATCGTGTCCCGTATACATGTACAGCGTATCCCCGTAGACCATCGGGGCAGGGTCGGGAGTAAAGACATTCTGCGCAATGGGATTGTCCGCAAAACCGGTAAGCGGCATCCCTACGGCGGGCATCGCTGCGAGCAGCACGGCGCACGCAGCAGCAATCCATCGTTTCATAAACACAACTCCTTTTTGTCATTTTTCGCAAAATTCAGATATTTTCATCATAACAGAACAAAACGATTCCGTCAACTGTAAAAAACAAGAAATGGTGGACAAAATACACATAAATTCTAAAAGAATGTGCATCGGAATGATGAATAATGCAAAAAGCACCGGAAAGAATATCTGATAAACGGCACAAACAGATTTCGGTATGCGAAACAGATCGAAGCTGCAATTCCCTCTTGACAAAATATAAACGAGAGATTATAATAAAAGCAGAAGATTTCGCTGATGAAATCTCAATGAAAGGTGGTAATAGTATGAGCAAATATGCAGGAACACAGACAGAAAAGAACCTGGAAGCTGCTTTCGCAGGCGAATCTATGGCAAGAAACAAGTACACCTACTTTGCATCCAAGGCAAAGAAGGAGGGCTTTGAGCAGATCGCAGCACTGTTCCAGAAGACTGCGGACAACGAGAAGGAACACGCAAAGTTGTGGTTCAAGGAGTTGGGCGGCATCGGTGATACCGCTGAGAATCTGGCAGCGGCTGCTGATGGCGAGAACTACGAATGGACGGACATGTACGATGGTTTTGCAAAGACTGCCGAGGAAGAGGGCTTCCCGGAGCTTGCTGCAAAATTCCGTCTGGTAGCTGCAATTGAAAAGCACCACGAGGAGCGTTACCGTGCGCTGCTCAAGAATGTGGAAACCGCACAGGTATTTGAAAAGAGCGAAGTAAAGGTATGGGAGTGCCGCAACTGCGGTCATCTCATTGTTGGCACAAAGGCTCCGCAGATCTGCCCGACATGCGCACATCCGCAGAGCTACTTTGAAGTTCACGTTGAAAATTATTGATTTCTGTCAGAAAACGCCACCGCTTTATGCGGTGGCGTTAGTTTGTCAAAAAATGATAGTGCTGTCAAAATCCCCCCAAGGGGGGAGCAGCATTCGGGGACTTCGTCCCCGAACCCCTTTTCCGATGCTGAACGCCGCTGCACGATGCAGCGGCGTTTTTGTGTATCCTATTTGAGCCTTGTATCCACACTGTCTGTGATGCACGCAAATGCACCGATCTTTGCAAATTTCGGAAGATTTTCATTGATCTTTTCCACCGCATCCGCTGCATCAAAGCCATATTCCGTATAAAGCGCTGCTTTGATCACGCCATCCTGTTCATAGACCTTTGCACGGTGAATCTGCGGAAATTCCGCAAGCAGCGTTTCAATCTCATCGGGATACACATTCTCTCCGTTCGACCGCAGGATCATCCTGCGCTTTCTGCCCATCAGATAGAGCTTACGTCCGACCAGATGTCCGAGATCCCCTGTGCGGAAGAAGCCCTCCTCATCAAATGCCGCCGCTGTTGCGCTCTCGTTGCGGTAATAACCGCCGAACACATTGCCGCCACGCACCAGAATTTCCCCGACACCGTTTTCATCGGGAGAGTCAATGCGGACGTCCATGTTTTCCATTACTGTTCCCACGGACTCGAATTCCTGTGCATCGGTGTACTCACAGCTGATGAGCGACGAGGTTTCCGTCAGACCGTAAGCCTCCAGCAGATTCAACCCTGCACCCTTCAGAAATGCACGGATTTCGGGTTTCAGATAAGCGCCGCCACTGAACAGATAGCGGACGCAGCTGCCAAGTGCCGCCGCAGGCGGAATATTTCCCTGCGTGCATGCCGCATACACTCGTTCGAAAATAAGGGGTACGGCGCAGAACACCGTCGGTCTTACCATCTGCAGCTCCTCCATGATTTTCGTGGTATCGCTGCACAGATAGATCTGCATGCCGCAGGTGAGAGAGTAGAGGAAATTACAGATGCCCCCGTAGGTGTGGCTCAGCGGCAGGAAGAGGTAATCCCTGTCCTGCGGCGTAAAGGGTGTGCGCAGGCGCAGGCTCTCCCAGTTTGCATACATATTATCCGTTGAAAGCATGACTGCTTTGGGGATGCCCGTTGTTCCCGACGAAAAGATGATCTTGCTGCATGCGTGCGGATTCCTCGGCGTAAGGGGCATTTGCGCATCGAAATTTGCAAGCTCGTCAAACGTCATACAGCGCAGCTGCGGATTGCGATGACGAAGTTCTGCAATTACGTCCGTCTTTGCATTTGAATACACCACCGCACCTGCATCAAGCAGCTCCACGGCGTTCGAGAGATCCCGCAAACCCCATTCCTTCGAAAGCGTACAGCTCACGCCCACATAGCCCATGATGGCAATATCCGCCGCCATGTAGTGATAGGAATTTTCTCCGTAGAGAATGATATTCCTGCCGCTAAGCTTCATGCCAAGCAGTGCCGCTGCCATGCGTCTGACATCAGCTGCAAATGTATCGTAGGGTTTCCCCTCAAATGCATCCCCTTTTCTCTCGAAAATATAAGGATGCCCCTTGAATTTCTGTTCGCCATCGCATAGAATGGCGTGAATGCTATAGTTTTCCATGTTTCATAGATTCCTTTAGTTTTTCGTAGTTGATTTTTGTGTGATGCTTGACATCACAGGGGATTTTTTTGATTTCCGCAAACTGCGGTGATGCAATGCCCATCTGTCCGAGAAATGCGCTGATCGCCGCTGTATCCGCAGGGGATTTTCCACGTTCCAGCACGACATGGATTCTTCCCTCGTGCTGCAAAACGGCGCATTTAGGAATATCCGGGAACTGCGTAATGATTGCCTGTTCGATGCAGTTGCTGTAATGCTTTTCATCCCCGATCATGATGTAATGCCGGTTCTTCCCAAGAAAACAGAGGAGATCACCACGCAGACAGGCAACGTCATTCGTATGATGCCACAGCGTCCCCTCGTCGTCCGTTTCCTTCGTGGCAGCATCCTCCACGAGATAGCGCTCAAGCAGCGCATCGCTTGCAACGAGGATTTCTCCATCCGCTGTAAGTCTGATACGCACACCCTCCACGGGTCTGCCGAGGATGGAAACCTGCTCCGTTTCCAGCATGCGGATGTATTCGGAAAGCTGCGCCATGGCAATGAGATTGCATTCGGTCGAACCGTAAATCAGACGGCAGTCACATCCCTCAAAAGTGTCCCGAATCTGCTTTGCCTCGTGATAATTGAGGATGGCACCGCCGCAGTAGACGGTGCGCAGGTTCGGGAATTGATTTTTCGCCTTCAGACAGAAATCGGGGGATGTGATGAGCATACTCACGGGAATATCCCGCAGTACCGAGAGCGCACGGTTAAGCTTTCGCTCGTTCCATCTGCCCGTATTCACCTGCGGCATGACCGTGGTAAAGCCGTTGAGGATATTTGTAAAAACGTAGATATACGATGTAGTCAGCACGGTTTCATGCACATCGGTACGCAGGTTGCGATTGATGAGCATGAGCTGCTGCATCAGGTCACGGTGGCTTCGCAGAGCGATTTTCGGCTTTCCCGTGGAACCCGTCGTCATCGTCAGAAGTGCAATCGCATCCTCGGAAATGTTCGTCGGTGCGGCATCCGATGCCGTAAATTTCTCAAAGCGGTCAATGTTGATGATCCTGCGGATCTTTCCGATCTCGCCGAAAAACAGCCGCAGATACCGTGTTTTATCCGAAACCAGTAATAGATCGGGTCTGTAATCGGCGAACACGGTACGCAGCTTTTCCTGCTTTGCACGGATGTCCACATACATGACCGAAGCCCCCGTTTTCAGAGCCGCAAGCATGTAGACGCAAAGCTTGTAGGAGGTCGGGGCAAAGGTCAGGATGCGGTCGCCCTTTTTAACGCCGCAGCTTGCAAAATAGCTGCACATCCTGCCCACGTCCTGCGAAAGCTCCGAAAAACTGTGAGTTTCCGTATGCCGTCCCACACGACAGATGATTGCTGTGCGGTCGGGATATTCCCGACAGACCGCATCAAATCTGTCAACGATCTCACTCATGGAAATCACCCCTCCGATACAGCATGAAATCCCGATAGAACCACGAATGATTCCGACGGAAGAGTTCTTCGGAAAGTGCTGCATCACGCACAAAATCCGCACCGTCCAGATAACGGCGGTTCTGCATATTCCAGCACGCCGCCCTTGCGCCCTCACACAGCATTTCTGCAAGATGCTGCATGTTCCGCTGTGCGTCCGATTCGCTCATATACTCGAAAATGTCCGAAAGATTGGCGAAATCCACATTCTGAAGCTGCAGGGAAAGCAGATCTCCCTTTATCAGCGTGATGCGGTCAATGCGGCTGCGGATGGCAGCAAAATTTTCACGCCGCAGATACAGCGGCAGCGAACGGCGGGTGTAATTCCCCGTGATGATGTAATTGATGTAGGGATTGTCCGCATTGACAGTATTGCGGATGCCGTATTCAAAGCGGCTGCGAATGTCACTTCCGCTTTGTTCTTTTTCCTCGACATGGTCGTAGAAGCTGCTGTCACGTCCAAGCTGCCCCATGACACGATAGCCGAAATACAGGCGGAACATCGCCCTGAATCGCCCTGTGTCGATGTAGCGGCGGTAGAATCTCCACTGCGCCGAAAGTGTATTTGCCCGTGCAAAATGCCCGAACGCTTCGCTGCCTGCGACAAGCGGAATTACAAAGCGTCTGAAAATCCCGAAATAGCGTTCGAATTTTCCGACATGAATGATTCCTGCATCAATGATTTCGGGATGCGCATCAAAATAGCGCACCGCTTCCTCAGAAAGTGCATGCCGCAATTTTTCATAGAGTGGTCTGCGGCAGCCCTCCAGAACACCGAGGAGCGTGAGCATTTCCTCATACGATAGGCAGCGGAAACAAGCCATTTTCAGCTCACAGCAGTACAGCTGCGTGGGATTGAGATCGAACGCATAGATGCGCTTCGGATCGTCCAGAAGGAGCGCAAAGGTGTTATCCCCTGCGGATGCAACGGAAATGCCCGTTTCTCCTCGTTTTATAGAAAGCGCACGGCGCAGGATGTGCGTATCTTCCCAGCAGTTGGAATATCGGATAAAGGAAAAATCTGCTTTACGCATCGCCATCCTCCAGCACCTCCACAGTTCCCTTGACGCCGTCCACACGCACTTTCATTCCGTCCTTGACGACCGTGGTCAGCCCACGGATGCCTGCCACAAGCGTGATGCCCATTTCCCTTGCAACGACTGCCGAATGCGACAGCACGCTGCCACGTTCGATGATGATCGCCTTTGCCATCGGGAACAGCACTGTCCAGCCGGGATCGGTGCGCTTTGCCATCAGAATGTAGCCCTCCACATCCGCACCGGTGGGATCCTCCACCAGCTTGACAATGCCCGTTACGACCTGTCCGCCGCCTGCAACACCATGCAGGATGTCATCGCCCGAAACCTCCTGTCTGGAGTAGATGGGCACCATGTTTTCCGAAGAAACCTCCCCATAAAAATACATTCTCTCATGGATGGGACGGGTTTTGTTTTCGGTATATTCCGCTTTACGCTGCGCAATTCTGCTGCGCAGAATTTCCGACGGCTCGCCATTTCCCTGCACGAGTGCCGTGATTTCGTCCTTTTCGAGAAAGAACACATCACGGAACTGCTCCAGAATGCCCTCGGCTGCGAGATTTTTTCCGATGCGCAGGTAAATATTGCGCACGATCGAATAGATATAGGTGCGCCGCAGACGCAGGGATTCCCTGTTGCGGATGAAATACTTCGTGACCTTCAGAAGCACACGGATCAGCGGACGTTTGATGCCGAAGTGCGACAGAAGCTGCTTTTCTGCATTGCTGTCAGCCTCGCCCCCGCATTCGGGAAGCGAATCACAGCGCAGGTAACCACGGATGGTGTCAAGCAGGAATGCGGGATCCTCAAACAGCGTGACGGTTTCAAGCTTCAGCTCCTCCATCGTTCTTGCACCATAGCAATAGATATAGTCCGCTATCCTGTGGAATACGGGTTCCTCCCCGTCAAGCCGTTTCATGATCGTTTCATTATCGGATGCAAACAGCTCGGTAAGCGCAGGATCGCTTTTGATTTCTGCAACAATGCGCAGCAGGGCTGCACTCTGCTCGGCACTTTCCACATTTCCCTGACGGCTGATGACGCTGCTGATCAGCCCCTCGTAATTGTCAATGCCCTGATTTCTGAGCTGCTCGGTGAGCATTCCATAGAAAATCATCGCCCCCATATCATTTGCAATGGGTGTGATGAAATCATCCAGAATCTCACGCTCAAGGGTATCGTAAATTTCCAGAAGCTCCGGATTTGCAAGTCCCTCAAAATCACTGCCGTAATAGGGCTTTGTCACCTCATTGAAACGCTCAATGAAACGGCGGCTGTCCTTCTTCATGCGCAGCATCTTGCGGATAAAGCTTGCGTAAATGCGCACAAGCCTTGTCTTTGCGCCCATTTCCGACTCATGCATGGTGGTTTTGACGCCCATCATGTTTTCCATATACTGCTTGTTTTTCTGATAGCCGGGATACAGGGCAGTCATTTTGTACCAGCTGTTGAGACGGTAGTAGATCTTGTTTTCATAGCAATGCAGCATGTTGTCAAGGTCATCACCGATGGAGGCAATCGCCTCCTCGCTGACAAAAAAACTTCGCAGTGTCTGTCGGTAGATCTTCGCATAGACCTCCCTTGCAAAGGTGAAGGTCAGGGGCGTTGTCACGCCCGAATAACTCTCGATGATGTTGGAATTATCCAGCACCGTCAAAAATGCATCCTTGTCAATATGGCTGTAATTCGTAATCAGACGGCACTGAAGGATGTACACCTCTCCATCCTTCAGACAGAATTCAATATCCTGTCCCCTGCGTGGCAGGAAGCCTTTTTCAATCTTCCGTGCAGCTTCGAACAGCTGCATCACCTGTGCATCGGGGAGGGTTACGTTTGCTTCGTGTCGGCTGACGATCTCCCCCGTGCAGTCCACGATATAGTCGCTGCTGTCGGAATCTCCCGAAACCAGTGCTTCGCCAAGCCCCTCCACAACGCTGATGCGCATTTCATCGGGATTGTTGGTGGCAGGATCGGTCGTGAAGATGACACCCGAATACTCCGCCTGCACCATCTCCTGCACGATCACCGCAACACAGATATCGGGCGTAATCAGCCCGTTGTTTCTGCGGTATTCCATAATTCTTTCCGAAAAGCAGGAGCGATAGCAGCTTCTCACGCAGTCAAGCACTTCGGCAATGCCGCTGACATTCAGAAAGCTCTCCAGCATGCCTGCAAAGGAATGCTTCTCGCCGTCCTCATCCGCTGCGCTTGAACGCACGGAAAGCATTGCGCCCTCACCGAACAGGGCATTCATTCGTTCGGCAATGCGTGCAACTGCCGCATCGGGAAATACAGCGTTGTCAATGAGATTCAGAATTGCAAGGCGGTTTTCCTCGCTGTAGTCACACAGAAGCCGGCGGTATTCCGTCCGTGCTTCTCCGAGAAATTCCCAAAAAAGCTGCGACGGCAGCACCAGAAACTGCGGCACATTCATGCCCATGGCACAAAGGCGTTCGAGATGAAACGCCTTGCCGCCGATTTCCGCCACTTCCGTGGCTGTATTTTCATAGATGGAGTTCATTTACGCTTCCTCCTTTTCAGCATGTGGAAGATCACCGAAGCTGCGCCGCATCCGAGCAGTACCATGATCTGCATCACGCCGATGTTAACGCCTTCAAGGCAGAAAAAATACAAAAATGCAAGCATCAGACAAAATGTCTTAAGCAGCGGCAGCTTCTGCATGAGCAGAAAAAATCCTACTGCCGCAAGGCTGAAAAAGCCTTTGGCGCCGTAGAACAAAAGATTCAGACTGATAAAGCAGACGGCTGCAAGCAGAATCAGCATAAGCAAGCCCTGTTTTGACAGGTACTGCGTTTTTGTTCCTGCATCCTTTTCAAAATCGGCATGGTCATCAAGCCCTCGCAGCAGCAGGAGAATGCACAGCACCATCGGCAAAAGCCGCAGAAATACGGCGGATCCTCCGCCTGCGCACAACGCAAAAACAAGGGAAATAACCGCCGCTGCAAGGCAATAGAGCGGCAGCATCCCTTTTCTGAACAGATATTTTAAAGCTTTCATTTCTTTACAAACCTTTTGTAGATGCCTGCCTTAAGCAGGATGGGAGCAGCCTTCAGTCCCACCGTATCGCACAGGAATTTCAGTTCCTCCTGCGGCTTTTCCGCATAATGCGCTGCCTGTACAAGGCGCATACCCTCCTCACGGGTAAGCTTTCCGCTGCGCACCAGCACGCTCACCTCGGGCAGACAATGCGGTCTGCCCTCGGCACACTGGTAGATATAATGCGCTGCGTTATGCACAAGGCAGTCGTAGTGGTCATACTTTTCATCCGTGACCCAGCCCGTATTTTCACGCAGAAACCTTACAATACTCTGCTCATCATATGGGTGATACAAAAAATAAGGGACGAATTCACGGAAATCCCCCTCAGCAATCCCCTGATAGAGCATTCCCTTCACATCTTGAAGCAGCGTGCTGTCCATGCGTTCTTCAATGGATGCAAGCAGCTGCGCATACAGCGCATTCACATCGACCTCGTCCACAGGCTTCAGCCCTGCGTCAACGAGGGGCGTGAACACATCATCCCCATAATAACGGAGCATCTGCTGCGGACTTCTGCCGTGGATGCACAGCCCGGCGTTGATGCGTGTGGTATAGTTGATCATCGCCGCATAGCCAAGATAGGAACAGGCAACACAGGGGGTAAGCCAGTGCTGCATGGAATAACGGAAAAAGCGTCTGAGCAGTGCGGGATCAAATTCGATATATTCATGCTCCACGCCGAATTCCTGCACGAGTCTGTCTACATTTTTTCTTGCATCCTCGCTGAAAAATCCGTTGAGCATCGTGAAAGTCTTCACCTTCAGTCCATAGCGTCTGACAAGCTCATGCAGCACGAACACGCTGTCCTTGCCGCCGGAAATCCCCAGTGCTGCGTCATAAGTGTATTTTCCCCGAACCCGTTCAATGCGTTCGCAAAATAGCTTCTGAAGATGTTCCCGATCGGAAAGCTGTGATTCAATGCGCTCATAGCTTTTGCAGTAACCGCACACCCCGTTTTCATCAAGCTTCATCCGTCTGACCGTGCCGTCATTCAGACAGCGTGTACATTTCTTCATCTCACAGCTCCTTGGTAAACACGGCGTAGCGTTTTTCGTTCGATTCGATCTCTTTCTCAAATCGTCTGAAAATATCCTTCTGTTCGCACTGGAAATGGTACATCATATCCCGATAGCCCTTGTCAAGCACATATTTGCAGCCCAGATACAGCAGCGCCGTATACAGCTTGTGTTTCTGATAATCCGTTCTGACGGCACTGGTTTTTGATACAAAACAGTCCCCATAGGGGCTGTCATAGCCCATGACATAACCGATAGGCTCATCACCATGAAATGCCACAAACATCGCAAGCTTGAGTCCCTTTGTCCAGCTCAGATAGAGCTTGTCAAAGCATTCCTTGGGAATGTCGCAGTACAGATAGCTGCCACGGAATGCCTCCTGCGAAATTGCAAACACCGCATCCGCCATTGCATAGGCTTCCTTTCCCTCATAAAGGCGGAACGTAAAGCCCTCCCGGAGCTTCTGCTTGTAGAGCTGCTCCCCCACATGAAAGAGGGGATTGTCAATATCAATGCACGCACTGCGGTAGGTGTACAGTTCCCGATAGCCCAGTGCTTTGACAAAATCCACATAATACGGGGGATTGGTGCAGTCGGGGAAGAGTTTTGTTTCATAATTGCTGATCGCCCAGCGGTAGGTCATCCACGAGCAGTAGTTGACAGGTCCCACGAGCGTATCATATCCAAGTTCCTTGGCACGGCGTTCCATTGCCGAAAACAGCGCACGGGCATCGTCAAGTGATTCGGAAAGCTCTGTAAATCCGAACAGGCACTTGTGATCCTCCATCTTTTTGTTGATGATCAGATATGCGCTGCAGCCGCCCTCCGAGAATTTTTCATAGTAGTCTGCAAGTGATAAAATTTCCAGTTCCTGATGCATAATCCTTCTCTTTTCTCAATGTATTTCCAGCAGCTCCATCATGCGTGCAGCCTGCGCTGCAAGGAGTTCCATGTCACTGCGCCCCAGACTGCGGCACGCATGGCGCAGGAGACTGAGCTTATTGACAATGTATTCGAGTGTATTGAAACGCAGTGCCGCCTCATATTCCGCATCGCTGAGTGTAATGCCCGAAAGCGACGCAAGCGTATCCCGATAATAATCCAGTGCGTTTAGAATCTCCGCATCGCTCATGGATTCCATCACCGAAATAAGCAGCTCCACGACGTCATGCTCGGGATTCTGAAAGCACGCAAGCTCCCAGTCATAGACAGTAAGCCCCTTTTCCTGCATGCAGAAATTGCGCACGCAGTAGTCATTGTGCGTCAGTGTGCGGCGGTGGGAAACGGCTGCAAATTCCGTGTGAATGCTGTCGATAAACCGGTGGAGGCAGTCAAGCTGTTCCTGTGTGAAGCACTCGCTTTCCTTTGCAAGCTTATCAAAAAGCCGCCGCAGGCAGCCTCTTGTCCTGCGGTAATCTGCCGCTGTATAGCGGTTGAGCAAAAGCTTTGCGGCACTTTCCGCATCCCCGTAGTATTTTGCATGGAATCCTGCTGCAGCGGCAAGTGCAGGATACAGCACCTGCTTGTCAGGCTCCCCCTCCGGCAGTTCCTCCATCGCCACAAGGCTTTCGCCTGCAAAAAAAGATGCCGCACTTCCGAACACATTCGGTGCAAGAAAGAGGGATTCCGCTGCACGGTAGATGCGTGATTCACGCAGGACACTGCGGTTATAGCCGAATATTTTATGACTGCGTGCAAGCATCAGAAAGAGCATGGGATCCCCTGTGCTGAGCATGCACATGCCTTTGAAAACGATGCGTGAGGTCTTGCGTTTGCCGATAAAAGAAATCTCCGAGTCATCGGAAAACACCGCATGATACCGCAGAATTCCGGCTCTTGAATAGGCGATGCGTCCTGTGATTCCGTGATGCTCCGCAAGCGGCTCACAGTGGAGCTTTACGGGCGTTTTTCCGAATATCTTCTTAATTGCATGCATTTCATTCATCGGCAGTTATCCTTTTTCTGTATAATTACTTATATTATACTATAAATCCCCCAAAAAGTAAAGCATTTTACCATAATTTTTGATTTCCGACAAGATCATTTACATAAAAAGGGAGCTCCCCCTTTCGGAGAAGCTCACTGTATTATGTCATTATCGAATCCAGCAAATTGCAAGAACCACCGCACAGATCACCAGCTGCAGCAGTGTAAAACGCATCACGACCTGTGTGTCGCTCCAGCCCTTGTTCTTGCGGCAGTGGTCATGGATGGGAGTGCGGATGTTCTTCATGAAGTTCTTTGCTTTCAGCACACGCAGCACCGTGAGCTTCAGAAGTCCCAGACCGCCGTCAATGATAAGCAGCAGTGCAAGCGGAATCCACAGCACAGGTACGCCTGCAATCATAAATGCCATGGCGATCAGAAGTCCCAGCGCACGGGAACCAGCGTCGCCCATGAGCACACTGCTCGGCGAACAGTTGAACCAGAGATATACAAAAAGGATTCCAAGCATGGCAATGATCATGGTCTGCATTCCGGCATGTGCCGATGCAATCAGCAGAATCGCAGCAGAACTGAGCGTTACCATCGACAGCATGCCGCAAAGCCCATCCACGCCGTCGGCACAGTTTGTCACGTTGATGCTTGCCCAGATGAGGATCGTGCCGAGAATCACATACAGCACCATCGGTACGGTAAAGGTCAGCCCCAGAACCGGCAGAACAATCAGTCCCCCGTGGAAATAGTACACCGTCACGGATACACCCACGGAAACCACCATGTCAATGATGCCCTTTTTCAGCTCGCCCCACGGCTTTTCGGATGCATCATCCAGATAGCCGCTGAGCATTTCGATGAACAGGGCTGCAAGGTAGATGATGTATTCCACCGACAGCGGCATGCAGATGATGCATGTCACGATCAGTGCAAGGATCATGATCAGCCCCACGCCCCTTGTTTTGCCGACGGAGAGCGATCCATTGACCGCAAATTCACGTCCCTGATCCTTCGGCAGGAAACGGCTGAAGCCGTTGATTCCGACAAGCATCAGCACCATGGACAATACAAAGGTGATCAGTACCAACAATTCGCTGTGTATTGAATCAATCAGTGTTAACATAAATATCCTCATCCTTCATTACATAGTTCTCTTTCGCTCAGTTCACAGCAGCCTCCGCTGCATATACCAGAATTTCCGACGCATCCACGGCGTTAATCTCACTGTCGCAGTTGAAATCCGCACGCTGCTGCCACTGTGCAGTCGGCTGTGCGGCATCTGAGCCTGCGCCGATGAGTGCCGCATACACCAGAATCTCGGCTGCGTCCTTTGCATTGACCGCACCGTCAAAATCGCAGTCGCCTGCCGTAAAGTCAGCGGATGCACCGAAATGTACGATATATCTCGTCGTTTTCATGCCGTCCTGCGAAACGCTCAACACAAGCTGTTTCTGCTCGGATGAAACGGAAATCGCCGTCATCTCGCCCGTCGGCAATGCCGTGCCATCACAGAGGACTTCCCCCGTGGTAATCGGCATCAGCTCCACACTCTGCGGTGCTGCGCCGCTGAGCGTTGCCTCATAGGTGTGCAGTCCCGTCCGGCGGAACTGCAATTCCCCTGCATCGTAGCCCGTTTCAAAGCCAAGCACACTCAGCCTTGCTTCTCGCACGGCATACTGCTGTTCATAAACCGCATCGCAGCCCTCGACATAGGCACGGACGGTCATTGCATTTTCAAAGACAATCGGCTCTGTATAGGGCATGTAGGCACCGCCGTTGATGCTGTAATAAATCGGCTCACCCGTTACGGTCTGCAGCGTGATTTCTTCACCAAGGGGCAGTGCGGTATTGTAATCGGAAAATTCCACAACCCCTGCATCCTTCGTCAGCGCCTTCAGGCAGAGATTGCCGAACAGTGTTTCCTGCACGATTTCAACCGCCTTGCCGTCATCATCCACACCGTCGGTCACCGTGTCATCCACAATCTCATGGAAGATGTCCGCCCAGTTATCACCGTCGTAGCTGTAAAAGCTCTCGCCCTCGTTGAAATCCTGCAATATCATTTCCTCGGTCACGGGATATTCGCTCACGACCTTCTGTGTCCCGTCACGGTAGACATGCGTGAGCCGCTGCGTCGCTTCGCAGGCAATGTACTGTCCCGGCTCACCGCCAACCGTCAGAACAACGGAAAAATCCTGACCTTCCGTGATTTTGACGGGCTGATCGAGCGTAATGGTATGATACCCTGGATTTGTCACACTCCCCTTCGTCACAGCGGACGGGAGTCCCGAATCGGGTTTATCCGCATAGCGGAGATTGGAAAAGACCTGCACCTCATAATCCGCCTGCGGCATGGTGCAGAAGAACATCACATCCGTCACATAGGAATCCTTCTGCGCATCGAACACATTTGCGACCTTTGCCTGTGTATCCTCCAATTCCACGGAAAGTGCCACACCGCAGCCATAGTCGTCATGTCCGTAATTATCGCTGTGCTTCTGCGCAGGCTCCGCTTCAAGATAATACATCTCATAGATGGATTTATCCGCATAGGACAGCCAGAAATAGCCGTTATCGCACGCATCCGCACCCCAGCTGTTCTTGATCAGCCACGCACCGTCCCTGCCGGGGTTACGCTTGAAGTTGGATGCATCATAGTCATCATCCCAGCCGATCACGCTGACTGCGTGGTATGTACCGTCAAGCCCCTCGTCGGGACAATAATAGGCATCTGTCGCATGATTATAGTGCTTGTCATTTTCGGAATAGCTCAGCGACAGCGCATGTCCCTCATAAATGGCAGTCTTTGCCGCCTGTATGCAGGCATCCCATTCCTGTGACGTTTCGGGAGATCTGCGGAAGAATTCCACAGCCTTTGTCACATGAAATTCCGCTTCACTTCGCAGCTCCTCTGCGGTTTTCTGCTTGTCAAGCACGGAAAAATCCCCATAGGGGAATTTCTTTTCGGAAACCGGTCCCAGCCAGCTGCAGAGCATGGGGGTGAGAAGCTCAAAATTGCCGCCCTGCTGGAATTTCTCCTCCTCGGTGTAATCCTCTCCCACCGAAAAGCCGAACTTCTCGGAATAAGCATAATAAGCAAGGTGCCATTCGGAAAGATCCACATCGGGATTCTGCGTGACAAGATCACTTTCGATGGAATTCATTGCGGCAAATGACCAGCAGACGCCATAATTCCCCTGCGCCTTGACGCTCGTGCCGATTCCCTCGCACCGCAGGTCAAAGGCTGCGGGAAGTGCCGTATTTGCAGCAGGCTTTGCACTCCAGTCGGGCGAGAACGGGGAATAATGCAGTCCCCTCCCCGATTTTTCCGCTGCATGCGCTGTGCCGCTCATCGGGCAGATGAGCGCTGCTGCCAGCAGGCAAGCCGTGATTCTGTTGATTTTCATGATCTTCACCCCATCAAAAGGTAGGATTATTTCTTACGGTTTTTCTGATTATCCGGATAACCCACGGAACGCACCGTGATTACCGGCAGCGACTGTGAAACCGTTGTACATGCCTGCACGAACGCAAATTCGCCCCTGCGCTTTGCGGCGCAGTCCGCTGCACGCTGCTTGTCAGGGAAAATTCCGAACACTGCCGAGCCGCTGCCCGTCATGACGGCGCACTGCGCACCATCTGCAAGCAGGGCTTCCTTGGCTCTTTCCACATCCGCAAGTGCCACGGCACCCTCAAAGGTATTGCCGCAGTGCTTGACGAGAAGTGCCATATCCTGCGTTTCAATCGCTTTAAGCATCTGTGCCGTATCCGGATGAAAAGGCTTCTCCAGTGCGTCGATTGCCGCATATGCCTTCGGTGTGGAAACGCTCTGCCTGCCCTTGAGAATTACCAGATGGAGCTCCGGCAGCACAGGAAGGGGCGTGAGCAGTTCTCCCACGCCCTGTGCAAGTGCAGTGCCGCCCATGAGCAGGAACGGTACATCCGCACCCAAAGAAAGTCCGATTTCACGCAGTTTTTCATCCGAATAGCCGCATTCCAGCAGGGAATTAAGGGCATAGATTACGCCCGCCGCATCCGCACTGCCGCCGCCCATTCCGGCGCCGGAGGGGATATGCTTGTGCAGGTCAATGATGACCTTGCATTCCCTGCCGCTTTCCTCCAGCATTGCCTGTGCTGCACGATACGCAAGGTTGCGTGCATCCCTCGGCAGTGCAGGAATATTGCAGCGCAGCGAAATACCGCTGCCTGTCTGTACGGTCACGGTCAATATATCATATACTGCAACGCTCTGAAAAATGCTTTCCAGCGTGTGATATCCATCCTCACGCTTTCCGGTCACATCCAGTGAAAGATTGATTTTGGCGTTGCAGCGCAGTTTCATTGTTTTTCTCATGCCGTCCTCACTGATTGCGTTCTGAAATGAATGCTTCAATACGCTTGACAGCCTCCATCAGGTGCTTGAGGGAATATGCATAGGAAACTCGCACGAAGCCCTCACCGCTTTCGCCGAATGCATTGCCGGGGACTACCGCTACCTGCTTCTGTTCCAGAAGCTGTGAGCAGAATTCTTCACTCGTCAGCCCCGTACTTCTGATGCACGGGAATACATAGAATGCACCCTCCGGCTCAAAGCAGGTAAGCCCGATGCGGTTGAATGCCTCCACCAGATAACGGCGGCGGACATTGTATTCCTTGACCATGTGCTGCACTTCATCGTCGCAGTTCTCCAGTGCTTCGATTGCCGCATACTGGCTGACCGTGGGAGAACTCATGATCGCATACTGATGGATCTTCACCATCTGGGCAATCACAGGCTCGGGGCCGCACAGATAGCCAAGACGCCAGCCCGTCATGGCAAATGCCTTGGAAAAGCCGTTTACGACCAGAGTACGCTCCCGCATGCCGTCAAGCTCTGCAATGGAGCAGTGCTTTCTGCCGTAGGTCATTTCGGAATAGATCTCATCCGACAGCACCATGATATCCGTGCCACGCAGCACCTCTGCGATGGCTTCAAGATCCTCACGGGTCATGATGCCGCCCGTGGGGTTATTGGGGAACGGCAGGATCAGAAGCTTTGTCTTATCCGTGATTTTCTCACGCAGCTCCTGTGCCGTCAGCTTGAATTTATTTTCTTCCTTTGTCGGAATCGGAACCGGCACACCGCAGGTCATCTCAACGATCGGCGCATAGCACACAAAGCTCGGCTCTACGATCAGCACCTCATCGCCGGGGTTGATCAGTCCACGGATGGCAATGTCAATTGCCTCCGAGCCTCCGACAGTAACAATGATCTCATGCGCACCGTCATAGGTAAGATTATATTTTCTCTTCAGATAGCGTGAAATGGATTCACGCAGCTCCATCAGACCGGAATTTGCAGTATACACAATACGCTTACGCTCCAGCACATTGATGGCAGTCTTTCGGATCGACCACGGCGTCTGGAAATCCGGCTCGCCAACGCCCAGACTGATGACATCATCCATCTGTGCTGCAAGATCAAAAAACTTGCGGATGCCGGAGGGTTTCATATTCCGCACACGGTCGGATAAAATTTTCTCATAATTCATCACGGACAGATTAAGCCCCTTTCATCCTTTTCTTCTTCCTCAATAAAAATGCCCTTCTCCTTATAACGCTTCAGCACAAAGGAGGTTGCGGTAGATACCACACCATCAAGTGCGGACAATCTCTGGGAAACAAACATTGCCACTTCCTTGAGCGTATTGCCCTTGACGCAGATGGACAGATCATAGGAACCGGACATCAGGGAAAGGCTTTCCACTTCCTCATACATCATAATAGTTCTTGCAATCTCATCAAAGCCGCAGTCACGCTTGGGGGTAACACGCAGTTCAATAATGGCTTCTACTTCACTTGTCTTGGCAAGCTCATCATTGATGATCGCACTGTAGCCCTTGATAATCCCCTTGGCTTCCAGCCGATGGATTTCCGCTGCCACTGCCGCCTCCGTTGTGCCGAGCATATCGGCAAGCTGCGCATTGGTCAGTCTGGCGTTCTGTCTGAGCAGTTCCAGCAATTCATTCATCATGTTCATTTCCTCCGTTCTAAATTTCTATAAAATGCGGCTCATGCCGCAGAAAATAGCATACCCTGTCAAAGCCGCATGCTTTTGCAAGGGCTGCGCCCTGTGCAATGCCGCCGCCCACATGCTCGGGACAATGTGCATCCGAGCCGAGCGTCAGGAGCGTTCCGCCCAGATCTCTGTACAATCTCAGATATTCCTCATGCGGAAAGGGCATTCCGTATTTCTGACGGAATCCCGATGTATTTAGTTCAATTCCCTTGCCATTGCGGATGACCGCCCTGAGGCATTCCGCCACCATTTCGGTATAGCGTGACAGCTCCACAGAAGCGCCCGCATCCCCGATCATATACCGCAGCGGATAGGTCAGATGTCCGAGAACATCGAATTTTCCCCATTTGCAGATCTTCAGAAGCTCCGAAAAATAAGTATCCAGAAGCGCCTGCGCATCAAGCTTCCCGTAATCCAGAAAATAAAAATCCAGCATATCGGGCAGTTCATGGAGCGAAGCAATGACGAAATCCAGCCGCTTGTCCTGCAAAAGGCTGTCTGCCAAGCCGAAATCCGCATTCGGCTCACCCATTTCAATGCCGCAGATGATCTGCATGCCGTCACCAAACTGCTCCTTCGCAAGAAGATTTTGCTGCATGGAGCGTTCCCAGACCGATGCATAGTCGAAGAAATCCTCCTCGTTGCGTGGTTCCGTGCCATAGAAGCCCTTTGAAAAGAAACGGCATAGCTCAATATGGTCGGTAATCGCAAATGCCTGCAGTCCCTGTTCCCGTGCTGCGGCGCACATCTGCGCAATGGGAGCGTCGCTGTCGGGCGAATGGTCCGTATGTGTATGGCAATCCATCGGCAGCATGGGCATTCCTCCTTCACTTCTGTTTCCTTTTATTATACCATACCTCGCCTGTTTTTTCTATACTTATTCGCAATTTTTTTCGCATTTCACATCTTTGGGGGTTTTGCATAAAATGTAAAGTGGAAATTTTGTTGAAATTGGAGGGTATCTATGGAAACTGTCGTATTGCTCAGTGTACTCCTTCTGATGTCAGTCGGAGGACTTCTTGCCTATGTCATCTGCTCCCCTACACAAATCGGGCAGCCTGTATCACTTGTGCCCTTTACTGTACTCCCTGTGACGGATGCTGCGCCATCCACGAAAGCTTTTCTGGAACTGTTCGCAGGACAGGTGTCGTGGATGGACAGCAGCGTGCTGCAATGCGTGGTGCTGGTGCATCCCGACGGGGACGAGAACACGGCGGAGCTGTGCAGGGAACTTGCACGGCAGTATGATTTCTTCACCTGCATGTCGCTGACACAGGCGCAGGGGCTTCTTGCACAACGGCTGATGTTCACGGAAATCACCGAAAAAAACTTTGAAAGCGGTTGCAATTCATCCCGAAATATTGTATAATAAAAGAGTATGTATATTTGAATCCAAGGAGGTGAGAAAATGGCGGAGCCGCTGCATATTGAGGGAACGGTTGAGAACATCCTGTTCCGCAACGAGGAAAACGGCTATGTCGTGCTGGATCTGGACGCAGGCGGTGAGCCTGTCACGGTGGTCGGGGAGCTTGGCGATATTGACGAGGGCGAATGCCTGTCGCTCTATGGCGAATACATCACACATCCGAGGTTCGGGCCGCAGTTTCAGGCGGAATCGTGCGAGCGCAAGCTCCCGAACACCACTGACAGCATCCGCCGTTATCTCGCCTCGGGCGTTATAAAGGGAATCGGCAAGGTGCTTGCGGGAAAAATCGTGGATACCTTCGGCGCACGGACGCTTGAGATCATGGAAAATGATCCGATGCGTCTGATGGAAGTGCGGGGCATGTCCAGAAGCAAGTGCGAGGAGGTTGCAAACGAAGCAAAGCATATTTTTGCGCTCAGAAGCGTCATTTCCTATTTTGAAAACTACGGTATCAAATCACGCTTTGCCATGCGTGCATTCCGTGTGTGGGGTGACCAGTGCCGTGATGTTATTGAAAACAATCCCTATCTCATGTGCCTTGAGGAAATCGGCATGCAGTTCAAAAATGTGGAAAGCTACGCCCGTGACCTGCGCATTCCGAAGGACGCACAGTGCCGGATCGGTGCGGGTATCACCCATCTTCTGCGGCACAATGCAGGACTCGGACACACCTGCCTGCCGCTGGATCGTCTGGCACAGACAGCATGTGCTTTTCTCGAAATCAGCGAGCCTGCCTTCTACAACGGCTATCAGGAGGAACGAAAGTCGGGAACGATCGTCGAATACATCAAGGGTGAACGGGAATTTGTTTACCTCAAAGAATATTATCAGGCAGAGCGCTATATCACCGACCGCATCGGGGTGATGCGTGATTTCGGTGCAAGAAACGAAGACGACTACAGCGAAATGATCACGCAGGCGGAACGCTCCAAAGGGATACAGTATGCGGAACTTCAGCGTGAAGCAATTCAGGCAGCACTGTCCCGAGGGCTTCTGATTCTGACGGGAGGCCCCGGAACGGGCAAGACCACGACACTTAACGCCATTATTTCGCTCTACGAAAAACAGGGCTTTCGGGTGATGATCGCCGCCCCCACGGGAAGAGCCGCAAAGCGGATTTCCGATCTGACGGGGTATGACGCAAAGACCATCCACCGTCTGCTGGAGGTGCAGTTCGATCCTGCCGGCGGTCAGAAATTTATCCACAATGAGGAAAATCCCCTTGCCTGCGATGTGCTGGTGATTGACGAGATGTCAATGGTGGACGTGCTGCTGTTCTCGCATCTCCTGCGTGCGCTCACGCTCGGCTGCAAGGTGATCCTCGTGGGCGACAGCGACCAGCTCCCCTCGGTGGGTGCAGGAAATCTCCTGCGGCATCTGCTCGACAGCGGCTGCATGCCCGTGATTGCGCTCAAGGAGATCTTCCGTCAGGCGCAGCAGAGCTGCATTGTGACCAATGCCCACAAGATCGTGGGTGGTGAAATGCCGGATCTGACAAGGAAGGATAACGATTTCTTCTTTTTCCACAGACAGGATTTCCCCGAAGCTTCGGAGCTTCTGCTCGATCTTGTCAGCCGCCGTCTGCCCAATGCCTACAGCTACTCCCCCACCCGTGACATTCAGGTCATCTGTCCGTCAAGGCGTGGCGTGCTGGGCGTGGTGGAGCTGAATAAGGCGCTGCAGTCCAGACTCAATCCCCCCACGGCAGAGAAAGCGGAGGTAAAATCCGCACTCTATCAGTTCCGTGAGGGTGACAAGGTGATGCAGACGAAGAACAATTATGACATCACATGGACGAAGGATGGTGAAAACGGCACGGGGATTTTCAACGGTGATATCGGGCATATCCGCACGATCAACCGCCGCCGTGGCGAAGCGGTCATCGACTTTGACGGAAGAATCACGGTCTATCCGCTGATGCTGCTCGAACAGCTTGAGCTTGCCTATGCGATCACCGTACATAAGAGCCAGGGCAGCGAATTTGAGGCGGTCATCATTCCGCTGCTTGGAAAATTCGAAAAGCTCAGCTACCGCAATCTTCTCTATACTGCGGTAACACGGGCAAAGCGGCTGCTGATTCTGATCGGTTCCCCGACAAAAGTGGAACAGATGGTCAGCAACAACCGCCGCACCAACCGTTATTCCTGTCTGAAGCACATGCTCGAAATGAGCATGCAAACGGGTGATGACAATGAAATGGACAAGCTCTTTACTTAATTTTTTCTACCCGAACCGCTGTCCTGCATGTGACTGCATTCTGACGGCGCATGAGCTTTTATGCTGTGCATGTTCGGATACGCTCCCTCTTTCGCAGGAGCAATATTGCCGCATCTGCGGAAAACCCGACTGCATGTGCAGGCAGACTTCCCTCTCCTATGACGGTGCGGTTGTTTGCAGCACTTACACGGAGGGAACGGTTGCGGCAATTTTACAGCTCAAGCAGTCAAGGAACACCAATTTTGCGATATTTGCCGCACGCATCCTTGCAGAGCGTCTGCACGAGGAACGTCTTCAGTTCGACTGCGTGATCCCCGTTCCCATGCACCGTTCCAAGGAACGCATGCGTGGCTACAATCAGGCTGCATTGATCGCAGACGAAATTGCACGGATACTGGAGCTTCCGCTTTATGAGGACATTCTCATCAAGCAACGTTCGGCAATCTCGCAGCATGAGCTGTCTGCCGATGAACGTGCCGCACATTTAGACAGCTTCGGAATTACCGCACAGCGGCTTGACGGCATGCGGATTCTGCTTTGTGACGACGTACTCACAACGGGCAACACCTTAAACCGCTGCGCAGCGCTCCTCAAGGAAAACGGCGCAGCTTCGGTATATGCCGCTGCAGCGGCAACCACCATTCGGAAAAACAGGAGGAAGGAACTATGAACACAACACCGGATATCGGAATTGATCTGGGTACTGCCAATATTGTTATGACGCTCGGAAAAAAGGGCGTTGTTCTGACGGAGCCCTCCGTCATTGCCTACAACACCTGCACGGAGCGCATCCTCGCTGTCGGTCAGGATGCGTATCGGATGATCGGCAAGACCCCTGCCTACATCAAGGTGGTACATCCACTCTCCGAGGGCGTCATTTCCGATGATCTTCTGACGCAGTGCATGATCCGTGAATTTCTCATCAAGGTCAGCGGCCATCAGCTGGTCAAGCCCCGTATCATCATCTGCGTGCCTGCCTTCATTACGGAGCTTGAAAAGCGTGCCGTAGGCGACGCTGTCATGAGTGCGGGCTGCCGCAAGGCGTACCTGATTGATGCGCCCATTGCGGCAATGCTGGGTGCCGGCATCAATATCGGCAAGGCAAGGGGTCACATGGTCGTGGATATCGGCGGCGGTACAACGGATATCGCCATCGTTTCGATGAACGGCATCGTAACCTCCCACTCCATCAAATCCGCAGGAAACCGCATAGATCAGGCAATTATGAAGTACATGCTCAACCGTTACAAGCTGCTCATCGGTGAACAGACGGCGGAGCAGATCAAGATCCGCCTGACAAATCTCTACGATCCCCGTGATGATGTAAGGCTCATGGTCAAGGGACGCAGCGTGATGCGTGGGCTTCCGGATGCGGTCGAAATCAACGAAATGGAACTGTTCGACGCTATGGAAGACGAGATTTTCGCCATCATGGAGGCGATCAAGAAGGTTCTGGAAGAAACACCGCCGGAACTGGTCGGCGACATCTACGAAAATGGAATTCTGCTTACGGGCGGCGGCTCGCTGCTCGGCGGTCTGCGTGAGCTGATCCACCGCACGCTGAATGTCAACTGCGTGTTGGCAAAGGATGCGGTCAACTGCGTTGCCAAGGGCACGGGGCTTGCCTTCCAGAAGATCAATCATCTGCTTGACGGATTTGAGGGTGTAACAGTCTATAAGTACCGCTGATTATGAAGGATAAACACCTATATATCCTACTTTTTCTATATAGTACGGCAATCACGGGCATCTGTGTGTACAGCTTTCTGACGTATTCGGATTCCTTTGAAACGCCCATCCCCCATGAGCATGGGTTTGTGCTTTCCGAACCTGAGGAGTCTTTGCAGCTCGAACTGAACGCTGCAACGGCGGCGCAGCTTGCAAAGATTCCGGGGCTGAGCAGACCGCTTGCGGAGAAAATCACGGAATATCGCAGGGAAATCGGCGGTTTCACGAGTCTTTCGCAGCTTCGGGAGGTTCCCGGCATGCCGCAGGCGCTGTTTGTTACACTCGGCAATTATCTGTTCCTGACGCCTGTGGAAACATCGGAACCCTCCGAACCCGTCACGGAAACTGCAATTTCTGCCACGGAACTTCCCACAGAGCTTCTCCTTGACCTGAATACGGCTACCATCGAGGAATTGTGCCTGCTGCCGGGCATCGGCGAATCCATGGCGGCAGAAATTGTCGAATTTCGTCGAAAAGTAGGGAAGTATGTCAATCGCAGGCAGCTGCTTTCGGTCAACGGAATCGGAGAAGCCACGCTTTCCCGCATCAGCGGACATCTCTACATCGAAAACGAGCAGCCGATACAGGAAGAAACGACCGCAGCGACCGACCCGCCGGAAATCCCCATGATCAACATCAATACCGCCACCGCAGAGCAGCTTCTCGTTCTGCCGCATTGCACCGAGGATCTTGCGGAAAACGTCATTTATCTGCGTGAACATATCCACGGCTTTGTCAATATTCTGGAGGTCTTTTACACCGAGGGGATTACTGCCGAAATTTACACCGCATGGGAACCCTATCTTGCGGTTGATGATGAAGGAAACACAAAAATCAAAAAGCCCGATTCTCCGTGAATCGGGCTTTTCTGCATAGAAAAGCAGGGCGGTTTTCACCGCCCTGCTTCATTTGTTCAATTAGTTTTGACTGTCAAACCGTCATCAAACGGGAAGCTTGTCGATAACCTTAACAACGTACTTCAGGATAGCCAGTGCATCGTCAGAACCGGGCTTGCCATCGAGGTTAACGTCAGCATTCTTCTGACCCTGTGTTGTCAGGGAGCCTGCACCGAGGATGTTTCTGTTCAGAACGATTACGTCCAAAATGTCAACTTCGCCGTTGCAGTCAGCGTCACCGTACAGGATATCGCCCACGGGCTCTGTTGTAGGCTCGTCTGTAGGATCCTCAGAAGAACCACCGCCGGAAAGATCGCCGGGCTTGAGGTCAGGATACAGCTCAGCAAGAGTACCCAGAGCCATCATAGCGTCGCCCATATGCCAGAATCTGTGGTATTCGAGATTTACTGCGCCAACGTTTGTAAAGCCTTCCAGCTCCTTCTTACCCTCTTCAGAAGATGCAGAGTAGGAACCGCTCCACTTAGCACCAGCAGCAACGTCCTTCTCATAAGCAGCCTTCAGTTCCTGAACGAGGTCCAGAGCTTCCTGAGAAGTCTTAACGCCCTTGCACTTGGAAGCATCCTCATACATAGAACGCAGGCTCAGGAAGGTTGCGCCGTTCTCAATAGCATCGCCGTTCGGCATTGTGCCGGAGTAAGAGGACGGAACGTGTACGGGCTGGCAGAAGAATCTTGCCAGAGAACCGTTGTGGTCATTTCTGGTCAGACCGATGTCATCACGGCTCTGTTCCCACATACGATCCATCAGGTTTGCTGCGAGGTACAGACATGCAGCCGGCAGATCAGCGTCGCCGCCCTTGATTGCAGTACCGCCGCTGCTCTTTACATCATCAACGATACCGGAGGGAGCTGTAGAACCGATGCAGTCATAGGAATCAGCAACATCAGCCTTTGTAACACCCTTTGCCTTAGCATAGTAAAGCAGAGTGTTGGACAGCGAGCTTACGCAGCCTGTGTCAGTGTTGCCGTAGCCAGTGATCTCACATGTCAGACCGCTGTTAGCAGAAGCAGAACCGCCCCACTTGTCAGGCTGACCGCTCCAGTTGAGGTTGGACGGGATGTAGTAGTCATCTTCGCCTACCAGAACTGTGTTGTTTACAAACCATGCGCACCACTTGTCCAGAATCTGCTCCAGAGCAGCTTCCAGAGTCATGCCGCCGGGCTTAACACCTGTGGTATCGCCCTCGGTCTTTACCCAGTAATACAGCTCAGCCAGACGCTGTACTGCCCATACCTGGTTACCGATCCAGTGGTTGGAACCCGGGTCAGCATATACAGGATGCTCAACATACATCATGCCATAGAATGTGGAAGCGCCGGACGGATACTTCTCGTAACGGCCCTTATAGGAGTTGGTAGCACCACCAGCGATCGGACCATTGCTGGACTGCAGCCACAGATAGAATTCCATCTGTCTCTCGAGAGAGGTCGTGTAGTCATCAACAGCCTTCTGTGCCTTCATGCCGCTCTTCAGACCTGCGTCCTGAATCAGAGCGAATGCTGCCAGCGGGTTCTGGTAGAACTCATGCGCATGAGAGCAGCCGATCTGCCATACCCAGTTCTGACCGGAGGATGCCAGAGCACCGCCCCAAGATGTGTACCAGTTCATCAGGTAGTGAGCAGAGTCGTAACCAGCGTTGCCGTTAGACCAGCTTGTGTCCTCACCGATCTTCTGATAGTACTTATCGAACATGTTGTTACGCAGTTCGTCACCCATCATAGCTGCCTTAGCAGTTACGCTGGAATCCTCTACGCCCCAACGGTTTGCATCATAAACACCCTGAATTGCACGGTCCTCAGCGTCAGGAGCATTGGTGTATGCGTACTGAGGAGTTACCTTCTCATCTCTGTTGAAGATACCCTTCATACCTCTGGTGGAGTTACCAGCCTTCAGCTCGTCTACGCAGGGATGCGGAACAGTTTCCCAACAGGACTCCTGCTCACCACGCTGGAAGGTGTTGATGAAGGTGAAGTTTGTGCCTGTGCCGAAACCATACCAGTTCTCAACGTCAGCCAGCCAGTGCATCAGATACAGTCTGCCTTCGCCGGAATATGCGGATGTGAAGTAGCTGTGGATCGGGTTGGAAGCTGTCTTGTTAGCTTCGGATGCCCACTCGTCAGGACACTGATCGGGAGTATCATACTCACCGCAGTACTGCGCACTTACTGTGCCTGCTGTCCAGAAGTTGTCCTGAACTGTAGGAATCATGTTCTCCATGGTTGCCCATGCCTTAGCCAGATCGTTTGTGTTGGTAACGGATGTGCCAACAGCATCTGCATGGTTCTTTGCAATGTTATCTCTCATTGCAGCTACCCATACCAGGTAAGACATAGCCTCGGATGTGGTCTCGTGACCGTAGTCAGGAGCCTCGATGATAACTTCTTCTACTGCATGGAACGGAATACCGAAAGCGCTGCCGGAAGCACCATTGGAGCTCAGGTAACCGTTGTCAACGCCGTTTGTTACAACGTCGTCATACAGGGACAGGAAACGCTCAGCGTATGTAGAATCGCCGAATGCCTCTGCCTTTGTTCTCTTGCCTGCTGCGGATGCAACAGTTGCTACCATTGCGTTTGCTACCATCATAGCGGACAGTGCAGCAGCAATAACAGCCTTGCTCTTCTTAAAAAGCATTGAAATTTCCCCTCTCGTAAAAAATTTGCGGGCTTTCGCCCAATTCGTTTTTGGGATTTCTCCCATCCTCATTATGACAGCTGCGCCTCTTTTGTACAACCGCCACATATAAGACCTTACAAAATGCAGATGGGCGCAAATAGCTATAGCTACGCCTACAGCATTTTCATATTCATTATATATGATTCCCTTCTCTTTGTCAAGTCTTTACATAAAATCAGAACTGTTTTTAAATTTTTTTCGTCACTTCGAACATGACCGGCATTTGCTTTTTGGTTATTTTGCCAAGTATTTCTGTACGTTCATATTTTTTCCGTTTCTTTTTTGCAAATCCTCTGCAATTCTTCACACAATACACACAATTTTCATATATGCTGTGTTAGTGCAAAAATATAATTTTACAATTTTTTCAATTCCGCAGAGACTTACTCATCAACCATGTTTCTGTATATTTTTATGAAATTTGACGGGAATTCAAAAAATAGTCACAGAATATCTTTGTCACGTTCATGGAAACATGGTATATTTATAGTGTGTGTCCCTAATGGGATGATACAGAATTTTTGAAAGGAGATTCTTATGGTTGAAATTAAAAACCTGACCAAATATTACGGCAGAAATCCTGCCGTGCGTGGCATAGATTTTGAAATCCGTGACAACGAGATCCTCGGTTTTCTCGGGCCGAACGGTGCGGGAAAATCCACTACAATGAACATCATCGCAGGCTTTCTTCCCTCGACAGGAGGTACGGTCATTGTTAACGGCTTCGACATTACGGAGCAGGCAGCACAAGCGAAGAAATGTATCGGCTATCTGCCGGAAATTCCGCCGGTTTATCCGGACATGCGTGTGGAGGAGTACCTCAACTTCGTTGCAGGCATCAAGGGTGTTAAAAAGGCCGACCGCAAGCAGCAGATCGAATCCGCCATGGAACGTCTGCGCATCACGGACATGAGAAAGCGTCTGATCCGCAATCTTTCCAAGGGCTACAAGCAGCGTGTAGGCTTTGCACAGGCACTTCTGGGCAATCCGAAGATCCTGATTCTCGACGAGCCGACAGTCGGACTTGATCCGTCGCAGGTCATTGAAGTCCGCAATCTGATCCTTGATCTGAAGAAGGATCATTCCATCATCTTCAGCTCCCACATTCTGGCGGAGGTCAGTGCAGTCTGCGAACGTGTTGTTATCATCAACAAGGGCGAGATCATGGCAATTGACACGATCGAAAATCTGAGAAAATCCATGGTGAGCAAGAACCAGCTGAGTCTGAAGGTCGAGGGCGACAAGGACAAGGTGGTGCGTCTGCTCAAGGATATCAGGGGCGTGGGCGATATCACGGATATCAATTTCATCAGCACAGGTGTCTATACATATAAAGTAGAGATCGAAACCGAGGACATCCGCAAGGAGATTCTCTCCGTACTGGTTGCAAACGACTGCGGCGTAATGGAGGTATCCATGGCGACGCTCGATCTCGAGCAGGTATTCATGAAGCTCACCACACAGACACAAAAGCGTTCCTCGCTTGAAGAATTGCTTGACGAATCCCCTGCGGATGCCGACGAGCCTGATAATAAGGAGGAATAACGATGTTTTCATTATATAAAAAGGAATTGCAGTCTTTCTTCTTCTCCCCGTTTGCCTATGTGCTGACTGCACTGTTCATGTTTATTTTCTCGCTGGCGTTTGCCCTGCAGATCGGTAATCTTGACAGCAACACACTGAAATTCTCATTCCCGAATATTTTCTACAACAACTTCTTCTACTTCATCTTCATTATCCCCATTCTCACCATGCGTTCGTTTGCGGATGAGCGCAGGGGCGGCACGGAAGTATTGCTGATCTCAAGTCCGCTGAGCGTGTTCAAAATCGTCATGGCAAAGTTCTTTGCCATTGCAACGGTTTTCCTGTTCATGCTCGCATTCTCCCTGTTCTTCCCGATCGTCACCGCCATCAACGGCGAGGTGATGTGGTCATCCCTCATCTGCGCCTATATCGGCTTCTATTTCTGGGGTCTGGCTTGTATCGCACTCGGCATGCTTCTGTCCTCTCTGACGGAATACGCCATCATTGCTGCCATCCTCGGTGAGATCATCATGGAGGGACTTCTCTTCCTGGATAATTTTGCACTCACGAGTCTTGTTGCAGCCTATCCGGCACTGGATTCCATTGTAAAATGGTTCTCCCTGCAGCATCGTTTCTATTATTTTGCACAGGGAATGTTCCGTCTGGAAGACTTGATTTTCTTCCTCTCTGCAATTGCCGTTGTGCTGGCGTGGACAACCATTGCCATTGAAAAGCGCCGCTGGAGCAGAGCATAAAATACGCCACACGATGAGAGGGGTTCTATCATGGAACAAAAAAATATCAAAAATCTGAAAAACCGGAAATTCACCGCATATGCCGCTATTCTTTGCGCACTGGCACTTGCGGTGGCAATTCCCGTCAATCTCCTTGCCAGCCGTCTGAACATCATCTGGGACCTGACGCCGGCAAAGATGTACCGGCTTTCCGAATCCACAACTTCCTATCTGGATACGGTCGAAGAAGAAGTGGATTTCTATTTCCTGATGGATATGGATATGCTGGCAACGGACAATTCAAGTATGGCTTTGTACTACACACTCAGACAGTACAGCGAATACGACTGCATCAACTTTGTGGATTTCAATCCGAACGACGAGCCGGCAATCCTGGAGGAGATCAATCCCGACGGAAAGCTGCAGCTTTCCATTGGTGACATTGTCATCCGCTGCGGTGAGAATGTCAAGAGGATTCCGGGCAATGACATGTACACCACCAAGTACAACGTGAATGAAGCGGGCGAGGCCTCTCTGGAAGCCATGTATTTTGAAGGCGAAAACCGCATCAGCGGCGCCATTGAAGCCGTTGTAACGGGACGCACCTCCAAGCTGTATTTTGTCACAGGTCACGGTGAAAAGACGATCGACAACGACTACAAGACCTTCCATGCAAATCTGACAAACCGCAACTACGGCACAGCAGAGCTGAATCTGACCACTGCACCGGCAGTTCCGGATGACGCTGCGATCGTCATTCTTGCAGCGCCCAAATCCGACCTGACGGACGATGAGGC
Source organism: Oscillospiraceae bacterium (assembly GCA_017521325.1). GTDB lineage: Bacteria > Bacillota > Clostridia > Oscillospirales > Ruminococcaceae > UBA3855. The sequence goes on from JAFXCV010000010.1 coordinate 35,781, forward strand.
GAAGAAGCTCAACGATTATCTGGACAAGGGCGGCAATGTTTCTTTCCTCATGTCCCCGAACGATGACGATGTCGTTTACAAGAACATCGAAGCCATCATGGAATCCTTCGGTATCGGCATGGACTACGACATTGTTTATGAAGCAAGCCCGAATCTCTACGTCGGCGACAATTACACCTTCCGTGTATCCATGGTCGCATCCGATTCCGACTACAGCGCCCATCTGACGGATGAGCTGATTGAAATGACCAACAACGGCTATGTTGCATTCATGCGCAACACCAGAAGCTTCTACCGTTTTACCAGCCCAAAGGATACCACACTGCAGATCGAATCGCTCATGCAGACGATTGAAAGCACGGACGAGATGGGCAATTCCATTTTCACCGCAATCGGTCAGGCTTACGGCGGCAACGCAACGGAGGATATCGAGGGCTATGCGCTGGATCTTGCAATGTATGCCATGAGCCCTGCAAGAAACGACGCAAAGGTTCTGGTATTCGGCAATGCGGAATTCATTGACGACCAGAGCCTGAAAGAGGATTACATGATCATCCCCGTAGACCTCATGCTTTCCACGATCACATGGATGTATAACAGTAACCTTGATCTGGACATGGGCATTGCCAGCAAGGAAAAGGATTATGACTTCATGCGGCTTAATTCCGAGTCTGCGGCAGTCGGCACTGTGGTACTGTTTGTCGTAGTTCCCGTATTCGTAGGACTCATCGGTCTGGGCGTATGGCTCAAGAGGAGGTATTCATGAGTTCCAAGAAAATGAAAGGTCTGATCCTCATTCTGGTGGTTCTTTTGGTGCTTGCGATCGGCGGCTATCTGATTGCCGACGCCATCATCAGTGCCAGAGAAAAGAAAGAAGCCGAGGAACTGGCATCCATGACACTCTTTTCCTTCGATCCGCTGACGATTGACGAAGTTACACTTGACACAAAGCAGGGGTTCTTCCGTTTCAACGTGCAGGACAGCGTCTGGGCGATTGCCGAAACGGACTACAAGAATCCGATCACGCTTAACCCTTCCTATATTTCGACCATCTGCTCCTACATGGGTGGACTGACGGCATCGACCAAGTTCAATGCGGATCTCGAAAAGCTTGAAAATTACGGTCTTGCTGATCCCGTTGTTCTGACGTGCAGTGCCGGAAACAAGGACTACACGCTGCATGTGGGCAACGCCACTCCCACACAGGAATACTTCTATGTGATGGTTCCCGGAAACGATACGGTGTATGGCATTGAATATGAACAAGGTGTCATTCTCTACGGCGATCCGCAGGCACTCAAGACCCCCTACATGATCAACGATACCGAAGTAGATCTTGTGGAGGTTTCTCTGGAACGTGACGGCAAGCTGGTTTTCGATATGGTCACCAAGGACAATCACTGGAAAATGGCAGCGCCGCTTCCAAATGCGAATATCGTTTCCTCGGAAGTCAATTCCATGCTCACCTCTCTGACAAGACTGATGTTTGAAAGCTATGTAGGTGTTGTGGGAGATTCCTGCAAGCCTGCCGATTACGGTTTGAGCAAGCCCTACGCTACGCTGACCGTAAAGAATGTCAAGGGTGAGAAAACGGTGATCGACTTTGCAAAGCCCGATCCCAACAACGGTGTGACCCATGTGCTGCTGCACAACACAAACGAAATTGCGGCGATGGAAACAGGGCATCTGAACTTCCTGTCGGTTGAAATTTCGGAGTTCATTGAGCCAAGACTCCTGTATCTGCCGATGAACGAGGTGAAGGCACTGGACGTTTCCGTTGATGACATCACCTTCCGCATGGAACTCGATGCGGAAACGGGCATGCAGAAATTCAACGGCACGGACATCAGCACCCTTGAGGAAAATGCGGCTGCAACCTTCAAGCTGCTGTATGAGTCGGTTGCCTATCTGGAATTCGACACGCTCGACGTGGATGCACAGGTGGATGTCACCGCAGAGCCTGCAGCGGTATTCCGCTACACGAAAGCGGACGGCACGGAAACACAGCTCTCCCTGATCGCCATTGACGACACAAGTTATTATGCAGTCATTGACGGTGAATACACGCACATGACTGTCAGACGACGCTCCCTCAGCGGCAACACGGGCGTTCTGAATTTCTACGAAAGAATGATGGATATGTCCGCTGCTGAATAAGCAAATCCGGCTGCCCCGCCGATATGGCGGGGCAGTTTTTTGATGCAAAAATCCCCCTGTTCCGCTGATGGAACAGGGGGATTCGTATTACTTACCCAGAACCTTCTTCACCGTTGCCACGATATTGTCCGCACACAGACCAAATTCCTTGAGCAGGTCAACCGCAGGGCCGGAATGACCGAATTCATCATTCACGCCGATCTTTGTCACGGGAACCGGATAGTTCTCCGTTACGCAGTCAGCAACCGCACTGCCAAGACCGCCAATGATGCTGTGCTCTTCCACAGTCACGATTCTGCCGGTTTCCTTTGCAGCCTTGAGGATCAGCTCCTCATCCAGGGGCTTGATGGTGTGGATGTTCAGCACTCTTGCGCTGATACCCTCTGCTGCGAGCATTTCCGCAGCTTCTGCTGCCTCGCCCACCATCAGACCTGTTGCAACGATCGTGATGTCGCTGCCCTCACGAACGGTAATGCCCTTTCCAAGCTCAAACTTGTAGGTTTCCGGATCGTTCAGAATGGGAGCTGCAAGTCTGCCGAAACGCATGTAAACGGGACCATTGTGCAGGATTGCTGCTTCAACGGCTGCCTTTGCCTCCACATCATCGGAAGGACAGATCACTGTCATGCCGGGGATGGTACGCATCAGGGCGATATCCTCATTGCACTGGTGTGTTGCACCGTCCTCACCAACGGAAATGCCTGCATGTGTTGCACCGATCTTCACATTCAGACCGGGATAACCGATGGAGTTGCGGACGATTTCAAATGCTCTGCCTGCTGCAAACATCGCAAAGGAGCTTGCAAACGGAATCATGCCGGATGCTGCAAGACCTGCTGCAACACCCATCATATTTGCTTCTGCAATGCCGCAGTCAAAGAATCTCTCGGGGCATGCCTTCTTGAAAATGCCCGTCTTGGTTGCAGCCGCAAGGTCTGCGTCAAGAACCACGAGGTTTTCATATTTATCTGCCAGTGCTGCCAGCGCTTCGCCGTAGCTTTCTCTGGTTGCCTTCTTCTTTACATCAGCCATTGTTACGCCTCCAATTCTGCCAGCTGCTGGCGAAGCTCTGCCATTGCCTGCTCATACTGTTCCGCATTCGGTGCAGCACCGTGCCACGAAACCTGATTTTCCATGAAGGATACGCCCTTGCCCTTGGTGCTCTTCTGGATAATGGCAACGGGCTTGCCTGTGATGCTTTCTGCTTCGTTGAATGCTCGTTCAATGTCATCAAAATCATGTGCGTCCATGATGATGACATGCCAGCCGAATGCACGGAACTTCTCATCAATGGGCTCCGGAGAGCAGACATCGGTGATCTTGCCGTCGATCTGCAGACCATTGTTGTCCACGATCGCTGTCAGATTGTCAAGTCCATAGTGCGCTGCAAACATGGCAGCCTCCCATACCTGACCCTCCTGGATCTCACCGTCACCGAGAATGGTGTATACATGATAGGGGGCGGATTTCAGCTTGCCTGCCAGTGCCATACCGCATGCAGCGGAGATACCCTGACCGAGGGAGCCGCTGGACATATCCACACCGTCGATGTGAATGCAGGGATGTCCCTGCAGCAGTGCGCCGATGTGACGCAGATGCGTCAGTTCTTCCTTATCGAAGAAGCCACGCTCCGCAAGTGCGGAATACAGTGCAGGTGCGCAGTGACCCTTGGAAAGTACCAGTCTGTCACGGTCTTCCATATTCGGATTCTTGGGATCTACATGCATTTTAGCAAAATACAGGTAGGTCAGCAGGTCGGAAATGGAAAGAGATCCGCCGGGATGACCGGACTTTGCATGGAATGTTCCCGTCAGAACGCCCATGCGGATGTTGCAGGCTGTTTTTTGCAGCTGCTTTTTGATTGTTACGTCCATGAGTATACCTCCATTATTTCTAAGGAGCTTTCGCTCCATATTTGGTTTATCTTTCTGCCAAATCGCCGAGGATACGGGAAATCAGCTCTTCCATTGCGCCCTCCTCGCAGGTGCGGCCCAGCACAAGCGAAGCCGTTTGTCTGACGATTTCCACGGCATTGGCAGGTGCGGCACTGAAGTCCGCCTGCCGCAGCAGATCAAGATCATTGTCATAATCCCCCACTGCCACGATCACCGCATCCTCCGTTCCCACAAGACTGCGGTATGGTGCAAGGGCACTGCCCTTGGTGACGTGCTTCGGGAGCATTTCGTAGAAAATATCCGCTGATTGGATGAAATCCACATGGGAATAGCCCATTTCTGCGACCTTTTCGATAAAGGGCGGAATTTCCGCCGGTGACATGGCAAAAAGCACTTTGAGCCACCCGTCCTTCGGAATCTCATCGAGTGTGCAGTACACCGGATCCACACCGCACAGGGCAATGTGGTGCTGTTCCCACTCCGTATTGCGGACAACATAGGCGGTTTCCGCACGAAGCACCTCCACACCGACTTCGGGACAGGCATCCATGATATTCCTTGTCATCTCGATGGCATCGGGGGGCAGGCACTCGGAAAAAAGCACCTTGTCATTCATAGAATCATAAATCGCCGCACCGTTATAGACGATCATCGGATTTTGAAGTCCCAGCATCTCCTGATAGCGGATTGCCGCCTGTATGGTTCGTCCCGTAGCGATGGCAAATCTTCCGCCTGCCGCCTCAAAACGGCGGATTGCTGCAAGATCACGCTCCAGCGGAATCTTGCTCGGCGGCAGCAGTGTGCCGTCAAGATCGGATACGATGATCACTTTCTTAGGATCTGAAAACATTTACATCTTCTCCATCTTATCCAGAATTTTTTGGAAATACACCGGAAGCTCGCTTACAAACTCCATGTATTCCTCCGTTACCGGATGAATAAAGCCGATTTTGCGTGCATGCAGGCATTGCCCCTGCACGCCCTTGACAACCTTTCCGTAGACATTATCCCCATAAACGGGATGCCCGATATGGGACATATGCACACGAATCTGATGTGTTCTGCCCGTTTCAAGCCGCAGACGGACATGCGCAAAGCCGCCGTACTGCCTGATCAGCTCATAATGCGTCACTGCTTCTTTGGAATTTTTATCCGTCACGCACATTTTCATGCGCTCAACCGGATGTCTGCCGATGGGGGCGTTGATCGTTCCGGCGCTTTCACGCAATGCGCCTGTGACGATCGCCTCATATTCTCTCGTAAAGCTGTGTTCCTTGATCTGTTCCGCAAGCTTTTTGTGGGCATTATCGTTCTTCGCCACGATCAGCAGACCGCTGGTATTCTTATCAATGCGATGCACGATGCCGGGACGGATCTTTCCGTTGATGCCCGACAGACTGCCTTTGCAGTGGAACATCAGCGCATTGACGAGGGTTTCGTCATAATTTCCGGGCGCAGGATGCACGACCATTCCCTTGGGCTTGTTGACAACAAGGAGATGTTCGTCCTCATACACGATGTCAAGCGGAATATCCTGCGGAACCACGTCGATTTCCTCCGCAGGCGGCTCAACAACTTCGATGTGCTGTCCTGCCTTGGGACGGTAGTTCTTCGGGATGGTATTCCCCTCCACCTTGACATTGCCCGAGGCAATCAGCCCCTGCACGGCGCATCTTGTCAGCCCGATCCCGAGTGTGGCGATCCACTTGTCAAGACGGGAACCGACCGCTTCCTCCGGAAAAATCAGCTCATGCCTCGTCATGGGATGCCTCCTGTGCGCTTGCTTTTTTCGGCTGCTTATCCATGAAAAACAGGATGTACACGAAAAGCATTGCCGTACCGATGCACACGCAGCAGTCAGCAAAATTGAACACTGCAAATTCAAACAGCTGTACATCCAGATAATCCACAACAGCACCGCCACGGAACATGCGGTCATAGAGATTGCCGGCTGCGCCTGCAATGACAAGCACCAGACTCCAGAAAAGGAAGGGCTTCTTTTTCGCATGCCGCACCAGAACATAGGCGCATGCACCGATGCCCAGAATGGAAATCGCCAGCAGCAGCCAGCGCTGTCCTGCAAGGCTTCCGAATGCAGAGCCGGTATTTTCAACATAGGTCAGATGCATGATATCCAGATCGCCGATTCGCAGAAACTCCATTTCTCCGATGGGTCTGAGATCCGCAACTGCCCAGTTTTTGATCAGCTGGTCGATCACGACCAGTACAATTGTGACAATCGCTGCTATTATCAGCAAGATTCTACCTCCTAAACACAGAGCATACCGAAAATCAGCTTGCCGCCCTTTACGGACGGCAAGCCGCTGAATGATTATTCTACTACGCCTGCACAACGTGCGCAGAGTGTCGGATGATTTGCATCCGTACCCACGCTCTCGGAATAGCACCAGCAGCGTTCGCACTTGCCGCCCTGTGCCTTTTCGATGGTGTAGGCAACATCCTCATCGCCTGTTTCGCCCTGTGCCACTGCAACTGCGGACACGATCAGGACTTCCTTGAGGTCATCTGCCATTGCTGCATACTGCTCCGCAAGCTCTGCGGTCTTGCAGGTGATGACAACCTTTGCTTCAAGGGACTTACCGATGAGCTTTTCATTACGCTTTTCCTCCAGCTTCTTGTTGACAGCTTCACGCACTGCATAGATGGTATCCCACTTTGCGGTGAATGCATCATCACAGGTGATGCCTGTCTTTGCAGTCATTTCGTTGAGGAAAATGCTCTCTGTATCGTCATTTGCGCTGTGCGGCATGAAACTCCAGATCTCCTCTGCGGTAAAGCTCAGGATGGGAGCGATCAGCTTTGCAACGGTGTCGAGAATACGATACATCGTTGTCTGTGCTGCACGGCGGGTTACGGAATCCACCTTCTCACAATACAGTCTGTCCTTGATGATATCCAGATAGAAGCTGGACAGATCAACAACGCAGAAGTTGTGAATTGCATGGAATACAACATGGAAATCATACGCATCATAGCCTGCCTTGACCTTATCGGTCAGTGCATCCAGACGCATGAGGATCCACTTGTCGATCTCTGCAAGCTGATCATCGGAAACGCTGTCAGCATCGGGATTGAAAGTTGTTTCGCCGTCGCTGAGGTTACCCAGGATGTATCTTGCAGTGTTTCTGATCTTCTTATAGGCATCGGAAAGCTGTCCGAGGATCTCCTTGGAAATTCTGATGTCGGAGTGATAGTCGGAAGAAGCCACCCACAGACGGAGGATATCCGCACCGTACTGGTCGATGATCTCGCCCGGTTCGATACCGTTGCCCAGGGACTTGGACATCTTCTGACCCTTACCGTCAACTACCCAGCCGTGGGTGCATACGGATTCATAGGGTGCTGTGCCCTTATATACAACGGAAGTCAGCAGAGAGGACTGGAACCAGCCTCTGTACTGGTCTGCGCCCTCCAGATAGAGGTCAGCCGGCCAGCTCAGGCAATCATAATTATCCATCACAGCCGTATGGGAAACACCGCTGTCGAACCATACGTCCATGATATCATGTTCCTTCGTGAATTCCTTGCAGCCGCATTCGCACTGTGTATCTGCGGGAACCAGCTCGTTTGCTTCCTTGATCCACCATGCATCCGCACCCTCTGCACGGAAAATGTCAGCAATGCAGGAAATGGTTTCGTCCGTTACGATGGGCTTTTTGCAGTCCTTGCAGTATACGATCGGAATCGGAACGCCCCATGTTCTCTGACGGGAAATGCACCAGTCGCTGCGGTCACGCACCATACCCTTGATGCGCTCCTCGCCCCATTCGGGAATCCACTGCACATCCTCAATTGCCTTGATTGCCGCATCCTTAAAGCCCTTCACAGAGCAGAACCACTGCTCGGTTGCACGATAGATGATCGGCTGATGGCATCTCCAGCAATGCGGATACTGATGGACGATCTTCTGGATCGCAAGCAAGGCACCCAGTTCTTCCAGCTTCTTTGCGATTTCCTTATTGGCAGTATCGGTATCCATGCCTGCAAATTCGCCTGCTTCTTCTGTCTGGCGGCCCTTGGAGTCAACGCAGACAATGATGCCGATATCATCATAATTCTTGCAGACCTCAAAGTCCTCCACACCATAGCCGGGAGCAGTATGAACGCAGCCCGTACCGCTTTCGAGTGTAACATGGTCGCCCACGATGATCGGAGAGGGTCTGTCATACAGCGGATGTGCGGTCTTCATGCCTTCCAGCTCTGCACCGGTGAAGATTCCATCGGTGGTATAGTCAGTGATGCCTGCGGTTTCCATGGTGGTCTTGACCAGCTCGTCAGCCATCACATAATATTCATTGCCGACCTTGACAAGTGTGTAATTGTACTCCGGTCCCAGACAGATTGCAAGGTTGCCCGGAATTGTCCATGTGGTCGTTGTCCAAATCACGAAATACACATTGTTCAGGTCAAGTCCCATCTTTGTGAACAGACCCTTATCGTCTGTTACACGGAACTTTACATAGATAGAATGGCACGGATCGTTCTCGTACTCAATCTCGGCTTCCGCAAGTGCGGTATTACAGTCGGGGCACCAGTATACGGGCTTGAGTCCCTTATACATATAGCCATCCCTTGCCATCTTGCCGAACACTTCGATCTGACGAGCCTCATATTCGGGCTTGAGTGTCAGATAGGGATCGTCATAATCGCCCAATGTACCCAGACGCTTGAACTGCTTCATCTGGTTTGCAACATGCGCCATTGCAAATTCCTTGCAGTGACGGCGCAGCTCTACCGGAGAAATCGCACCGTTCTCCACGCCGATCGACTTCATTGCTTTCAGCTCAATCGGCAGACCGTGGGTATCCCAGCCGGGAACGTAGGGTGCATAGAAGCCATTCATATTCTTGTACTTGACAATGAAATCCTTAAGTGTCTTATTCAGTGCAGTACCCAGATGAATGTTGCCGTTTGCATAGGGAGGGCCGTCATGGAGAATGAATGTGGGCTTGCCCTCATTCTTTTCCATCATTTTGTAATACAGACGGCGTGTTTCCCACTTTTCCAGTGTATCCGGTTCACGCTTGGGCAGATTTCCACGCATGGGGAAATCTGTCTGCGGCATGTTCAAGCTGTTCTTGTAATCCTGTGCCATTGTGGTAGTTTCCTTTCTCAATGAAAAATATCGACCGCAGAGCGATTATGCCTCTGTGGAGCCCTGACCGCTCTGATTGTTGTTCTCACCGAACTGCAGATCGCTGAATCTGGATTCATATGCGCCACGAATCACTCTTGTGGAGAACTGGGAGGTTGCAAAGGGGTCGGACTTGACCTCTGCAGCCGGCTTTTCAGCGGGAGCCGGTGCCGGTGCTTCCTCCTTGACGGGTGCTGCGGGAGCTTCTTCCTCTGCATCGTCTGCCTCAGGCATTGCCGAGATCATTTCCAGGTGGCTCTTGTACATATCAAACAGACTGCGCTTGAAATCTGCAACCATCTTCTTTGCCTGCAGCAGTGCTTCCTGCTCCTTTGCAATTTCCGCACGGTTCTTTTCCATTGCAGCCTCGTGCTGGCTGGTTGCTTCGTCAAGAAGCACCGCAGCCTCTTCCTTTGCCTTTTCCAGGATCTGCGCAGCCTTTTCATTGGCTTCCGCAATCACCTGATGACCCTGCTTCTGCGCACCGAGAAGCGCATCCTTGAGCGCCTCCTCATCTCTCATGTACTCACGCACTTTATCTGCGAGAATCTGAATCTTACGATTACTTTCTTCACGCTCGTTGTCGATTTCCTGAAAAGCCGCTTCAAGCTGACCGAGAAATTCATCAATATCCTCGGGACGATAGCCCCATGCTGCCTTTTCAAAACGCTTGTCTCTGATGTCCTGTGCAGTCATCATAATGATTTCACCTCTTACATAATTATAGAAATTTTTCAATTGTTATATGCAAGCGTCCCTTTTTGGTCGGGCCGCTCAGCTCACTTACCCGGAATTTGCCATATCCCCTGACGGAAAACACATCGCCCTCTTTTACCATGCAGGAAACATCCTGCACCTGCATATAATTGAGCGTCACAAGTCCCCCACGGATATAGTCCGCACAGGCATTTCTGCCCGTATTCAGCGCAGTACGCAGGATGGCATCCAGTCTTGGGGCTGCCACGGTACCGCTGATTTCCTTGATATTCTGCGATATTTTGCAGGAAAACGGCAGGGTATCCGTCACCTGAACGCCCACTCTGCCGATTTTTTTCAGCTGCATGCACACTGAAGCTGCCGTCGGTGTTGCAAAGCACTGGATTTTCCCCGGTGTTACAACAATATCTCCGATGGTATCACGCTGCACCTGCTGCGCCATGATACTCCCCAGCACATCACGATGCGTAAGCACATCGGAAACACGATGGGTAATCGTCAGGCACACAAACGGATACTCGTCATCCTCCGGCGGAAAATCCTGCGGATGGATGCAGAGCATTCCTCTCTGCGCATCGGGGTATCCGCCGTAAAAGCGGTAGGTACCTGCCTGCAGGTGCTGTGACAGCAGGGTATACTGCCGCATGTCCAGAAAGGATGTAAAGCTGCGGAATGCTCCACGCTTTACCATATCCTCCACATGCGCCAGAAGGATTTTATCCGCCTCCTGCTGTTTTTTATCAAGCAGCATCAGATAATCACGCCGTTATTCTCCAGCTCCGCTGCCAGATCATCACCGATGAAGCCTACGTTGTAGGGTGTGATAATGTAGGTCAGGTTTGCAACGGGCTTGAGTGTGCCGCTGATAGCGTAGGATACGCCAACGAGGAAGTCAATGATTCTTCTTCTGTTCTCAGGAGAAGCAGTTTCGAGGTTCAGCACAACGGTCTTTCTGCTGATCAGGTGATCTGCGATGGTCTTAGCATCTGTGAACACCTCAGGCTTTACCAGAACCACCTGCAGCTGTGCAGTTGCCTGAATGTTGACAATATTGGAACCCGGAGTTCTTTCAAACGGAATATCCTCTGCGTTCATGCCCGGATGGGGTGCAGGGATCTCCGGAGCTGCCATCTGCTCGGAGGGCATATCGGACGGGAAAAAGAATTCTTTCATGTTGTCAAAAAGTTTCATAGTTTTCTCCTTTTCTCCGCACTTTGTCATTTCTTTTGGTGTGTGCGGTCACCTGATTGATCCATGGTAATTCTCCGACAGTTTATCGGAGAGTGGGGTATACTCTTGCACCGAACAATGCGGAACCGATCCTCACGAGTGTGGAGCCGCAGGCAATGGCGGCTTCAAAATCGCCCGACATTCCCATTGAGAGAATCCGCATTTCGGTATTCTGCACATTGCGTGCCTTGGTATCTTCAAATAATTTCTGCATTGCCTCCAGGCAGCGTGTATCCTGTGTCGGAGGCGGAATGGTCATCAGACCGCAGACATGCACATTGGGAAGTGCGGCAGCCTGTTCGAGCAGCTCGGGCAGCTCCTGCGGCATGACGCCGCTTTTGCTTTCTTCGCCCCCGATATTCACCTCAAGCAGCACATCCTGACAGATATTCTGCTTTGCGGCGCAGCGGTTGATCTCCTGCGCAAGCGACAGGCGATCCACCGAATGGATCATCTCCACGCTGCCCACGAGGTATTTGACCTTATTGGTCTGCAAATGCCCGATAAAATGCACCTGTGCATCGGGACGATAGAACTCACGCTTTGACTGGTATTCCTGCACACGGTTCTCACCGAGCAGGCGGATACCGCAGTCAATGGCGCAGTTGACGATCTCCGGAGCGACAGTCTTGGTCACTGCCATCAATGCGATCTCTCCGGGATCCCTGCCGCACCGGACTGCCGCAGCAGCCACAGCGTCAGCTATGCGTGCGTAATTATCACGCACATAGGAAAAATCACGTTCCATCCGCATCAATTCCCTCCGTAATAATGGAATCATAAAGCAGCAGATAGCCGTTTCCGGCATTCTGTGCGGAAATGACATAATCAGCACCCTCATAGAGCACCTCAAGCTTACGAAATTCCGGCTGTTCTCCGTTGAGGACGTACACGCCTCTGTGGTTTTCCGTCACAGTGGAAATCTCACCCGTTTCCGGATCCTTCACATCTTCTGTCAGCGTGCGGAAATGCAGCGCACTGCGGGGAACCATGATTCCCCTGTACTCACCTCGGATGATCTCCACGGTTTCCGTGCGGTGCTGCACCAGATCATGCGTCAGCGTTTCGCATCGGATTGCGATGACGGTCTTGTCATCGCCCTCATTGCGGTTGAGCATGATAATCTCGCCGCTTACCGTTTCTGAAGTGGATGAAAACTTCAGTGTGACACGATCCTCCAGCTGATAGATTCGTTCGGAATTGTCCACCACTGCCGCCAGCACCCAGCTGTAGCCGTCGATGAGCTTTCCGACGATATTTGCGTCCGTCTTGGGATTGTCCGTTATCGACTGCAGCTGCTCGACTGTAAGGGACTCGACATTGTCAAGCGTAAGCTGCTGTTCATAGCCGTCGGCATAGCTGACAAAGTATGCTGCACGGTTTGCCGTTATCACATCCAGCGGCGGCTCCTGCGCAATAGCAAGAGAAGTCATTTCGGATTTGATGCTTTCCATCCTTGGTCCATAGCCGCTGTGCTTTCCCGTCACGAGCTGGTAGGTACTCAGCAGCACCACCATTTCCTCACGCTCCGCCTTCAAAGCGGAAAGATCTCCCTGCTCACGATTGTAAAGGAAGCCCTTGTACTTCTCGTTGAGCAGCTCCGAAATATCGGAGGGCTGCGCTGTATTGGTCGTTCCGGGATTGGAAATGCGCTCAAGGAGCGCCAGCGTATTCTCAAGATTGCGGATACGCTGTTTGATCTTGATCTGATTTTCGTTGGAATAGACATTGGCAATGACAGAGCCGATGCCAAGCTTTCCGCCGTCGGCAACCTCGTAGTTGATCACGCCGCTGCCGTTATATGTAACAACCTCTTCATTCCGTATGAAAACGCCCCGTACCTGCTCGGAATCACTTCCGACGGACAGGAGTGCCGTTTCGGTGGTGTAGCCTTTTTTCATTCTCTGATAGCCGATATTCACCGTCGTCAGAATGACAAAAACCGCCACAAGACCGAATACGATCTTCAGCATTCCGGAATTCATACCATCACCGGCTTTATTCTGATTTTTCTTCGGCATCTAAAATCGAGATCGGGCGTGCAGGTGCAATCGTGGAGATCGCATGCTTGTACACAAGCTGCTGCTTGCCGTCACAGTCAAGAATGACAATATAATTGTCAAAGCCCTTGACGATGCCCTTGAACTGGAATCCGTTGACCAGATAAATGGTCACAACATTGCGTTCCTTGCGGGCAAGATTCAGAAATGTATCCTGCAGATTGATTGACTTGTTCATGATGTTTTCTCCTTTTCCACAAACGGTTTTTCTCTTCCATGCACCCTGTCTTTTTATGCGGATGCACTTATAATTCATTATACCACAAAATTTTTCATTTGGCTATCATTTTTTCAGCTTTTTCTAAAATTTCTTGCACTTCGTCACATTCTCCCAATTTCAACCAATTTATTTGATGATTTCGACGAAACCAAGTCAGCTGCCGCTTGGCATAACGGCGTGTTTCCTGCCGTATCCGTTCGATGCATTCATCAAGCGACGCTTTTTTTTCAAAATAGGGAATCAGTTCCTTGCAGCCGATGGCGTTTGCAGCGGTGCCATGGTCGCCTGCCTTCCAGACCGCATGCGCCTCCTCAAGAAGTCCCTGTCGGAACATCTCGGACACACGGCGGTTGATGCGGGTATAGAGGATATCCCTGTCGGGATAGTCAAGCCCGATCAGCACGCTGTCATAGGGAGAGGGTGCGGCGGCGTTCTCCGCCTTGATTTCGGAAAATGTCCTGCCGCTGGAAATACACACCTCCAGCGCACGCACAACACGCACGACATTGTTCGGATGGATGACAGCCGCAGCTTCGGGATCAAGTGCTGCAAGCTGTGCATGGAGTGCCTCCCTGCCCTCCTGCTCTGCCCGTGCATAGAGCTGCTCACGCAGCTTCGGGTCATTGCCCTCCTCGGAAAACCGCATGCCGCCCAAGAGGCTGTCCACATACAGCCCCGTACCGCCGACAAGAATGGGGAGCTTTCCCCTTGCGGCAATATCGGCGATGGTTTCGCCTGCAAGCGTGACATATTCCGCCACGGAGAACGAACGATTTCTGGGGATCACGCTGATCAGGTGATGGGGAATGCCCTGCATTTCCTCCTGCGTGGGCTTTGCGGTGGCAATATCCAGCCCCTCATAGATCTGCATGGAATCGGCAGAAACGATCTCGCCGTCCAGTTTTTTGGCAAGTGCAGCGCCCAGTGCCGTCTTGCCCGATGCGGTGGGACCTACAACCGCAATGACACGTTGTTTTTCCATACCTCACCTACACCTTCCGACGGAACTGTTTTTCCAGATTGTATTTTGACATTGTGAACATCACAGGTCTGCCGTGGGGGCAGTGGCGGATGTTCTCATCCCTGCACACACGTTCCGTCAGTGCCTGCAGCTCCTCGATGGAATTTTTATCATTGGCACGGATGGCGGATTTGCACGCAAGCTCGTGGAGCATGTCGTCGAGCAGATGCGTCTGGGGATTGATCTTGCCAAGAAACAGGTTATGCGCCAGTTCCTGCACGATCTCGTCGATATTCAGCCCCTCAAAGAATACGGGCGCTGCCGTTGTCACGGCATAGGGCTTCTGCGAGAAATCGAATGCAAAGCCCAGTCTTGCGAGAAGCTCCGTATTCTCCTCCATCGCCGAAAATTCGTCCATAGTCAAAAGCACTCGGCAAGGCGCAAGGAGCATCTGCCGGTACTGGCTGCAATTGTCACGGCGCAGCTTTTCAAAGATCACACGCTCATGTGCGGCGTGCTTGTCGATGATGATCATCGTGTCGCCCGACTGCGCCAGAATGTAATTGGCAAACAGCTCACCGATGACCTTTACATCGGGGAAGGGATCGGTTTCGATCTCCGCAACCTGCACCGCCGCTGTCGTGGGCTGCACCGTTTCCTGCGGTGTTTCCGCCATTTGTACGGGCTTTGCAGGTTCGGGCTGCACAGGCGGTGCTGCCTGCCCGCATTCCTGCATGTCCCCCGTCACAATCGCCGTTTTCGGCGGTGTTTCTTTCGCAAAAAAGCTCTGCTTTTCCTGCACAGGTTCCTTCTTTTCCGGCACGCTGACAGGGGGTGCTGCAAAGGGCATTGCCGCCATCGGCAAAGGCTCCGCTTTTTTCGGGGGCGGTGCCGTTATCGGCTGCGGTGCCGCCTTCTTCGGCTCTTCTGGAATAAGGGGCTGCTGGGTATATTCAGGGGCTGGCTTTGCATACCAGTCCTGCGCAGGCTTTTTTGCCTGAAATTCGTAGATCAGCCCGGCTTTGAGCAGTGCATTCTTCACCGCAAAATAAATGGTGTTGATAATGGTCTTTTCGTCGGAAAAGCGCACCTCCGCCTTGGCAGGATGGATATTCACATCGAGCGTGTCGGGCGGCATTTGCAGCATGAGAACGCATGCGGGGAATTTATTGGTCATCAGGAGATTTTCGTAGGCACTTTCCAGTGCCACGGTGCATGCACGGGAGCGCACATAGCGTGTATTGACGAAGAAATTCTGAAAGCTGCGGTTATTTTTCGCATAGAGGGGCTTGATGACGAAGCCCTTCACGGAAATTCCGTCCTGCGCATAGTCCACGGGGAGCAGATCCCTTGCAAAATCCCTGCCGTAAACGGCATGGATGGCGGCAAGGAGTGTGTCGTTTCCGTCGGAGTGGAATTCCATTTTGTTGTCACGGATGAAGCGGAAGGCAATTTCGGGGTGGGAAATGGCGATCTTCTGAATGATCTGCGAAACGGCATTTCCCTCCGCCGCATCACGCTTCATGAATTTGCGGCGTGCAGGCACATTGAAGAACAGATCCTTAATGATGAGCGTCGTGCCATCGGGGCAGCCGCATTCCTCGGGAACGCCTGCGTCCGCACCTGCGATCTCATATTTCGTGCCGAAGTCGTCCTGCGGACGCTTTGTCAGCACCGTCACCCTTGCGACTGCCGCAATGGAAGCGAGCGCTTCCCCACGGAATCCAAGGGTGCAGATGGTATCAAGGTCTGCCTTCTCCGTAATTTTACTGGTCGCATGCCGCAGGAAAGCCGTGGGAACATCCTCCGCTGCCATACCGCAGCCGTCATCCACGATGCGCATGAACGTTGTTCCGCCGTTTTTGATCTCTACAGTGATGTGTCTTGCGCCTGCGTCGATGGAATTTTCCACAAGTTCCTTGATGACCGAGGACGGGCGTTCGATCACCTCTCCTGCGGCGATCAGCTCCGAAACGGTTTTGTCAAGTACGGTAATGACTGCCATATCCGGCTCTCCTTTCCTGATTGCTATGCCTGCATGGGCAGGACGTTTGTTGTGTGGGTACTGCGTACCCACACCCGCTAAATGTCGCCTGATTTATTCCAGCATTGCCGCCAGTTCCTCCAGAAGCTCACGGCATTCGGCATCCGTCAGTTCCGCCACATTCGTGCGGCGCAGGCGGTCGGGGATTTCCGATTCCCTCTGTGCGCCGAAGCTGAACTGTCCGTCGTCCTGTATGCGTTCGGCAGCCTTTGCTGCCGCTGCCTGTTCCTCAAGCTCGGAAAGAAGCTGTCTTGCACGGCTGAGCACCTTATTCGGCAGCCCTGCAAGCTTTGCAACGTCAATGCCGTAGCTGTCGTCCGTGCCGCCCGAAACGATCTTACGCAGGAAACGGATACCGTCCCTGCCCTTCTTTACCGCAACGCTGTAATTGCGCACGCCGTCCATGAGGGATTCGAGTGCGATCAGCTCATGATAATGCGTTGCAAAGAGCGTCTTGCAGCCGAGATTTCTCGCACTGCAGATATGCTCCGCTACGGCTCTTGCAATGCTGATGCCGTCAAAGGTGGAAGTGCCTCTGCCGACCTCGTCAAGCACGACAAGGCTGTCCTTTGTGGCGTAATTGAGAATTTCCGCAACCTCACGCATCTCCACCATGAAGGTACTCTGTCCTGCGGCAAGGTCATCGGATGCGCCGACTCTGGTGAAAATTCTGTCCGCAACGGAAATTTTCGCATAGGATGCAGGCACAAAGCATCCCACCTGCGCCATCAGCACGATCAGTGCGGTCTGCCGCATGTAGGTGGATTTACCCGACATATTCGGGCCTGTAATAATGGACAGGCGGTTTGCGCCCGTATCCAGATAAGTATCATTGGGAACGAACACTTCCTCGTCAAGCATCTGCTCGACCACGGGATGGCGTCCGTCACGGATAAAGAGCGTGCCGTCAATGGCGATTTCGGGCTTGCAGTAATTGTTCCTTGCGGCAATTTCCGCAAAGCAAACCAGTACATCCACCGCAGCGACTGCGGCGGCAGTTTCCTGCACGCTCACGAGTGCCTGTGCAAGGTAATCCCGCACCTGCGCATAGAGATCCTGCTCGAGCTGCAGTGCCTTATCCTTGGCACCAAGCACCGTATTTTCCGCATCCTTCAGCTCCTGCGTAATGAAACGCTCGCAGTTTGCAAGCGTCTGCTTGCGGATGTAGTGCTCGGGCACAAGCTCATAATAGGAACGTGTGACCTCGATATAATAGCCGAATACACGGTTGTAGCCGACCTTCAGATTCTTGATGCCCGTGCGTTCACGCTCCTGCTCGCAGATCTCGTCGATCAGGCTGCTGCCGCCATTCTGGATTCTGCGCAGCTCGTCAAGCCTCTCATCAAAGCCCTCACGGATGACGCCCCCGTCCTTGATCAGCGCAGGCGGTTCTTCCACGATGGCACGGTCAACCAGATCTGCGATGCTGTGCAGATCGGAGATCTGGGAATTCAGCTTTCGGAGGAGTGCGCAGCCCGAAAGCATCTCCAGCTGCGCTTTCAGATGGGGCAGCTCCTGTGCCGTTGCCGCAAGTGCACGCAGATCACGGGGCATTGCCTTTTTGTAAACGATGCGTGTCATCAGACGTTCAAGGTCGTACACCCTGTCAAGGCAGTCCTGCAGTTCGATCAGCTCCATGCTGTGCTGCATGAGCGTTTCGACGGCATCGAGTCTTGCCATGATTTTCGCAGGGCTGCGCAGGGGGCGCTCCACCCACGCTTTGAGCATACGCTTGCCCATGGAGGTGCGTGTACTGTCCATCACCCACAGCAGCGAGCCACGTTTTTCGCCCGTGCGCATGGTGCGCACAAGCTCCAGATTGCGCATGGCATTGTAATCGAGCGTCATGTATGCCGCATTGTCGCTCAGTTCAAGCCCCACAAATCGTCCGACGGGAACCTTCTGGGTGTCCTGTATGTAGGAGAACATGCCGCAGACTGCTGCGGTTTCGCTGCCCCCGTCCTTCAGTCCAAGCTTTGCAAGGCTGTCAACGGAGAACTGACCGCAGACGATTTCTCCCGATGCTTCGGGAGAAAAGCTTTCTTCATCACGCAGCGCCGCCGCACATCGAAGGCGGATTTTGAGAAAATCCCCCACCTCACGCAGCGACAGGAACGCCTTGTTGAAGATGATCTCCGCAGGCATATAACGTGACAGAAGGTTGATGATCTCATCCTCCGTATTCTTTTCGGAAACAGGATAGAGTGCAGCTTCTCCCGTGGAAAGATCGGCAAAGCAGAGTGCCGTACCATCGAGTCCGCAGTAGGCGCTGCACAGGTAATTGTTCGACGCATCGTCAAGCATATTGTTTTCGATCACCGTACCGGGGGTGACGATTCTGACCACCTCACGCTCCACAAGTCCCTTGCCGGGATCCGTCATCTGCTCGCAGATGGCAACACGGTAGCCGAGGTCGATCAGACGCTTGATGTACAGCTCGCAGCTGTGATGCGGCACGCCGCACATGGGCGCACGCTCCTCCAGTCCGCAGTCCCTGCCTGTGAGCGTCAGCTCCAGATCTCGGGATACACGGATGGCGTCATCAAAGAACATTTCATAAAAATCTCCCAGCCGGTAAAACAACACACAATCCATGTGTTTCAGCTTGGTTTCCACGTATTGCTGCATCATCGGTGACAGCTTTTTATCCTTCAGATCCTTCAGTTCCACGCTGACGCCTTCCTTTCTTGAAAAAAGTGAAATTTCATCCTCAATGCCATGCATTTACGGATAGAACAGATAGAATTGCCCACCCCCTGCCCCCCTCCCAAAGGGAGGGGGAATTAGATGGGGGGTCTGCGACCCCTCCACCCCGCCGGGGACTACGTCCCTTTCTGTTTGTATTCGATATGACTGCCCTGCTCCACCCCGAAGGGAGGGGCTATAGTTCGGGGACTTCGTCCCCGAACCCCTTTTCAGAAACTTTTCCCCGATCAGTGACAGCCGCTGCAGCTGCTGCAGTTGCCGCCGCAGGAAATTTCACCTGTACCGCAGGTTTCGGGATCCTCGCCGTTTGCTGCCATGGTGATGATGTGGTTGATCTGGTTCATCAGGCTGTCCATGCCCTCCTTTGCGGCATTGAACACCATCATCTTCGGGTTTTCCATGATCTGCTTGTAGAGAGAGCGAATCACGTCATTGAGTTCTGCGATCTTCTCGTCGCTCTTGTCCTCCTTGCCCATTTCCATGTTCAGTTCCATGCGCTTCAAGTTAAATGCGCCGATGAGATTTTGCAGCTGCTCGTCCTCATCGTTTGCCTGCTTTGCAAGATTGTACGCAATATAGCGGTCATCCGCCTGCAGTGCCTTGCCCAGTTCTCTTGTCATCTGAATGATATCCATAACTTATTCTCCTTTTCATTTATTGCTCCTGCAATTAACTACAGATACTTTTTTCGGGGTCAGCACCCCAAGACTGCCCCCACCCCAACCCCTCCCCCTGAGGGGGAGGGGCTGTATAGGGAGGTGGTTGCACCACCTCCACCGCAAAGACGATCACCTTTTTGAATTGATTATCGACCTTTCATTGCCGGATTCATGCTATTTTATCAGCACACCCGTTACCTGTCCGTTGTGCGTTTCCGTAATGCGGACATCCACGAATGTGCCGATGAGCGTTTCATCGCCCGCAAATTCCACCAGCATGTTCTCCGAGCTTCTGCCCGTGAGCATTTCGGGACGCTTGCGGCTTCTGCCGTCTGCCAGCACACGCATTGTCCTGCCCAGAAAACGGCGGTTGTTTTCCACCGAAATTTCACGCTGCAATGCAAGCAGCCGCTGCATGCGCTCACTCTTTTCCGCATCGGATGTGGCATCCTGCATCACTGCCGCCTTGGTGCCCGTGCGCTTTGAATAAATAAACGAATACACATTATCATAGCGCACCTCACGCATGAGCGAGAGCGTGCCCTCAAAATCCTCCGCCGTTTCATCGGGGAAGCCCACGATAAGATCGGTCGTCAGCGAAAATTCCGCATCCAGACTGCGGATGTAGCGCACCTTTTCCAGATATTTTTCCACCGTATAGCGGCGGTTCATTCTCTGCAATACATCGTCGCTGCCCGACTGCACCGGAAGATGCAGGTGCTTTGCAAGATGCGCACATTCGATCAGCGCATCCATCATTTCCTTTGTGGCATCCTTCGGATGGGACGACATAAAACGGATCCAGAATTCCCCCTCCAGCTTGTCAAGCTCACGCAGGAGCGTCGGGAAATCCATGCCATCGTCCAGATCCTTGCCGTAGGAATTGACATTCTGCCCAAGCAGCATGATTTCCTTGTAGCCCTGCGCCACGAGCGAGCGCACTTCCTCTATGATGTGTTCCGGCTTTCTGCTGCGCTCCCGTCCCCTGACGTAGGGAACGATGCAGTAGGTGCAGAAATTGTTGCAGCCGTACATGATCGGAACGGATGCCTTGAAGCTGCTTTCCCGCATTGCCTCAAGTCCCTCGGGAATGTCCGTATAAATCTCAATATCCTGCGCATACCGCACCCCATGCATGTGTGCATACAGCATCTGCGCCAAACGGCTCACGGCGGATGTGCCAAGCACGATATCCACATGGCGGTAGGATTCACGAATTTTATCGGCAACCTGCTGCTGCGCCGTCATGCAGCCCGTCACGCAGATGATCAGTGCAGGATTTTCACGCTTGAGCTTTTTGATGCTCCCGAGCGTGCCGAACACACGATCCTCCGCATTCTCACGGACGGCACAGGTGTTGTACAGAATCAGGGACGCCTTTTCGATGTCCTCCGTAAAACCATAGCCCATCTGCCGGAGAATGCCGCACAGCTTCTCACCATCTGCCACGTTGAGCTGGCAGCCGAAGCTGTGCAGATAGGCAAGCGGCTGCTGCGGCAGTGCTTCTGTCCAGCTGCGCACCTCCTGCACACAGAATTCCGGTGCGGGGAGCCTTTCCATATCCAATGTCTGCGGCAAGGGATTCCCTCCTCATTTAAAAATAGTCTGACATTTTATTATAACACAATCGCCCGAAAAATGCAAGTTTTTTTGTTTTTGGCGGTATTTCGGCACGGCAATTTCTTCAAAAAAGCGATACGGGCAATATTTTTACCAAAAAATACAAAAAATTTCTTTATATCTATTGCATTATGACGAAAAATGTGTTATACTAAGTTTAACACTTTATCACAAGGAGGTTTCGCCATGAAAATGCAATTCATCGGTGCGGCACATGAAGTAACCGGCAGCTGCACCTATCTTGAGATCGGAAACAAAAAAATCCTTGTAGATTTCGGCATGGAACAGGGACGTGACATCTACGAAAATGCCCGTATCCCCTGCGCTCCGTCCGAAATTGACTATGTGCTGCTCACGCATGCACATATTGACCATTCGGGTCTGATTCCGCTGCTGTATGCAGGCGGATTTCAGGGAGAGATCCACACCACACAGGCAACCGCTTCACTTTGCAGCATCATGCTGCGTGACAGCGCACATATTCAGGAATTTGAAGCACAGTGGCGCACCCGCAAGGCACAGCGCAAGGGCGAGGAGCCGTATGAGCCGCTGTACACGATGAAGGATGCACTCGGTGCGATCGAGCTGATGCGTCCCCACAAATACGACGAGCGTTTCAACCTCTGCGAGGGTGTGGACGTGCGTTTCATCGACGCAGGCCACCTGCTCGGCTCTGCAAGCATCGAGGTCTGGGCGACAGAAGGCGATGAAACCAGAAAGCTCGTATTCTCGGGCGATATCGGCAACATCGACCAGCCGCTGCTGCGTGATCCGATCTTCATTGAGGATGCGGACTATGTTGTGATGGAATCCACCTACGGCGACCGCACGCACGAGCGTCCGAAGGATTACGTTACGGCATTTGCCGAAGTACTGCAGCGCACCTTTGACCGTGGCGGCAGCGTGATCATCCCCTCCTTTGCGGTGGGACGTTCACAGGAGCTGCTGTATTTCCTCAGACAGATCAAGGAACAGGGGCTTGTCAAGGGACATGACGGCTTCCCCGTTTATATGGACAGTCCCCTTGCCATTGAAGCGACCAATGTATTCCTGAGCAATCAGGAGAGCTGCTACGACGAGGAAGCCCTGAGCTTCGTCAACCGTGGCGTGAACCCTCTTGCATTCCCCGATCTTGTGCTTGCGACATCTGCGGATGAATCCAGAGCCATCAACTTCGACAAGAACTGCAAGGTCATCATTTCCGCCTCCGGCATGTGCGAGGCAGGCCGCATCAAGCATCACCTCAAGCATAATCTCTGGCAGAACGCCAATACCATCCTCTTTGTCGGCTACCAGTCCTACGGCACACTCGGCCGTTCTCTGGTGGAGGGCGCACAGACTGCGAAGCTCTTCGGCGAAACCATTCAGGTTGCCGCAGAGATCAAGCAGCTGCCCGGCATCAGCGGTCACGCTGACCTCAACGGTCTGACAAACTGGATCTCCAACATCAAAAATGTCAAGCGTGTTTTCGTCGTTCACGGCGAAAGCGATACGGCGGATGCATTCACCGCACATATCCGCAACCGACTCGGTCTTGATGCCTATGCACCCTACAGCGGCACGGAATTTGACATCATCGCAAATGCCGTGACCTTTGAGGCAGAGCCGAAACGCATCGAGCACAAGTCTTCCGCAAAGGGCGGCAATCCCGTATACCAGCGCCTGCTTGCTGTGCTTGACCGCCTGACGAAGCTCATTCACCGCAGCACAGGCCGCACCAATAAGGATGTGGCAAAGCTCACCGATCAGCTGACTGAAATCTGCAATAAATGGGAGAAATAGGCTCCCACATCATTCGGAGGTACCCCCAATGCCCAAAAACACACTATTTTCCGGCAAGCATATATCCATACTGGGCGATTCCATCGGCACGCTGAAGGGATTTCTGCCGCCATACTGCAAGTCCTTTTATATGCAGAATCCACATGCGGACTGCTCCGGTATTTCCCGACCGGAGGATACCTGGTGGGTAAGGGTGCTTGCAGAAACGGGCAGTGATCTGTGCGTCAACAATTCCTATTCCGGCAGTCTGGTCTGCGGCATGGATTTTCCGAGTGCCACGCATCTGCTGCGCTTCGGCGAGCTGCACTGCAACCCCGGTTCCTACCACTATCCGACCGAGGGCAATACCATCCGAAAGAAGCTTTGCAGCCGGACCATTCTCCCCGACATCATCATTGTCTGCATGGGAGCAAACGACTGGATCTTCCACAGCCCCATTACAGCCGATTCCCACAGCAAGAATGATTTTCATTATGCGTATGACATTCTGCTGCGAAAGCTGCGGAACAAATACCCCGAAAGCCTTGTCATCTGCACTACCATTTTCCAGAAGGACAACGCAGTCCCCGATGCACTGCATCCGGTCGGGGCTTACAACGACGTCATCCGCAGCACCGCTGCACAGCATCAATGCATGGTCGCAGACCTTGCTGCATATGATGCACATATCGAGACAATTGACGGCATTCATCCGACCTATCAGGGCATGCATACACTTGCAGAGCTGTGGCTCGGATGGCTTGCCGAAATTGATAAAACCCATAATATAGGAGGAAATTCACAATGAAGTACGAAATCCAAGGCAAACCCTATCCCGCAGCGACCGTCACACTTGACGCAAACGAAACCATCGTCTGCCAGAAGGGCGGCATGTCATGGGCGACCCCCAACGTGCAGATGCAGACAAAGGGCGGCTCTCTGGGCAAGATGTTCGGCCGTGCGCTCACGGGCGAATCCCTGTTCCAGAACGAATACACCGCACAGGGCGGCCCCGGCCTGATCGCATTTGCAGCAGCTGTTCCGGGCGAGATCATGGCAATTGAGCTTACTCCCGGCAAGTCCATCGTTGCACAGAAATCCTCATTCCTTGCATCCGCACCGACCGTAACACAGGAAACCTTCTTCCAGAAGAAGATCTCCGCAGGCTTCTTCGGCGGTGAGGGCTTCATCATGCAGAAGTTCACAGGCACAGGCCTGCTGCTGCTGGAAATCGACGGCAGCGTGATTACATACGATCTGGCTGCCGGTCAGTCGATGATGATCGACACCGGTCATCTGGCTGCAATGGAGGAAACCTGCTCGATGTCCGTTGAAACAGTCAAGGGCATCGGCAATGCACTGCTCGGCGGCGAGGGTCTCTTCAACACCAAAGTTTCCGGCCCCGGCCGCATCTGGCTGCAGACAATGCCGCTTCCGAAGTTTGCAGGTATTGTGGCAAGATTTATTCCGTCCAAGAATTAAGAAAAATCCCCTGCATCAGCAGGGGATTTTTTTTGGAGCATTCCTGTATAGATTCTCCTAACCCGAACCCTTTCGTGAATCGAACACCCTCGCTCCACAAATGAGGTTCGGGGACGAAGTCCTAAAGTCACACCTGCAGTGTGCCCCCCTTCTTTTTCAGGGGGAGGCGACAAACAAAAGCCCCCGCAAATGCAAGGGCACAGTCTGTAGAAAAAATCTATTTTCTTAGTGAAAGCTTGCATGAAACTGCCCCCACCCCATCCCCTCCCCAAGGGGAGGGGCTATATTGCGTGGGTACTGCGTACCCACACCCGCCAAAAGGCTATCGCCTTTTGAATCCATGGAAGTTTTTGACAAACAAAAGCCCCCGCAAATGCAGGGGCTTTTTATCACTTATCAATCCAGAAAGTCCTTGACCTTCTTGCTTCTGCTCGGATGGCGGAGCTTGCGCAGCGCCTTTGCCTCGATCTGGCGGATGCGCTCTCTTGTCACCTTGAACTGTGCGCCCACTTCCTCAAGTGTGCGTGATCTGCCGTCGATCAGACCAAAACGCAGACGCAGCACGTTTGCCTCACGGTCGGTCAGCGTGGAAAGTACCTCCTCAAGCTGTTCCTTGAGCAGCGTCAGGGATGCCGCATCCGCAGGTGCGGGCGCATCATCATCGGGAATAAAGTCGCCCAGATGGCTGTCCTCCTCCTCACCGATGGGGGTTTCCAGAGAAACGGGATCCTGCGCAATACGCATGATCTCACGGACACGCTCCACGGGCATTTCCAGACGCTCTGCAATTTCCTCGGGCGTCGGATCGTGACCATTCTCGTGCAGCAGCTGGCTGGAGATCTTCTTGACCTTGGTGATCGTTTCCACCATATGCACAGGAATGCGGATGGTTCTTGCCTGATCGGCAATGGCACGGGTGATCGCCTGACGGATCCACCATGTTGCGTAGGTGGAGAACTTGAAGCCCTTGTTGTAGTCGAACTTCTCCACAGCCTTGATCAGACCGAGGTTGCCCTCCTGAATCAGGTCGAGGAACTGCATGCCTCTGCCGACATATTTCTTCGCAATGCTGACAACCAGTCGCAGGTTTGCCTCGGAAAGACGCTGCTTTGCACGCTTTGCCTCCAGCGGCGTACCCTCTGCCATGAGTTTTGCAAGCTTGATCTCCTCATCGCCCGAAAGCAGCGGCACACGGCCGATCTCCTTGAGGTAGATCTTCACGGGGTCATCCACGGCAAGCCCCTCCGTGGAGAGTGCGGATTCCAGATCGTCATCCAGATTGTCGATCATCGGGATGTTGTTCAGATCCAGAGAATCATCCACGACATTGTTGTCGATGATCTCAATATTCAGCTGTTCACAGCTGTCGTAAAAGGAGTTGAGCTGATCAGCGTCAAAGTCCATTTCTTCAAGTGCATCGGAAATCTGCTTGGTGGTGAGCTTTCCGGCGGATTTGCCCTTTTCGAGCAGCGCTTCAATTGTTGACTTCTTGTCCATTTCTGTTCCTCCTACTTTGGCTTATGTATCTTCTTCTGTGCGATGACCGCAAGCAGGTCGTCGTCCGACATGTTTTCGCTTGGCTGGATGCGGCTGCGTGATTCCTTCAGCACACGGATGCATTCCTCAAGCGTGTCCCTGTCCACGGGGAATTCCCGGCTTTTTGCGTCAATACCGCTGATGCGTCCCATTTCCTCCACCGTGAATTTGCCCGACAGCACCGAAAGGCTGAACCGTGCATAATCCGGCATCATCAGGCAAATTGCCTCGTACACCCTCCTGTGGAAATCCGTGATGAAATACGACGGTGAAAGGCTGTTCCAGACCATTTCGTATTCCTCGGGATAGCGCAGCAGGTAGGAAATGATCTGCTCCTCCGCCTTGCTCTCCTTCGGGAACTGCTGTGCCAGAGGATTGATCTCATCCTTCTGCAAAGAGCGTGCTTCGATCGCACGGAACTGCGATTTCTTGGCACTTGTGGAATTGCGCTGCACCGCATGATCCACCTGTGACCGCAGCATCTCCACACGCACCTCTAGCTCCTTAGCCGTTCGTGTGATGTAGACATCCCGTTCCAGCGGATTGCTGATGCCTGCCAGAACATTGACGCTTCGTCTGAGAAGCTCGGTTTTGCCGATCTCGGTCTGCAAATCCAGCCCCTCACGGCACTTGTCCAGCCGGAAATTGAGTGCATCACCGGCATGGTCTATGAGAATGCGGAACTGTTCGGTTCCGAATTTCTTGATAAATTCATCGGGATCCTTCGCACTCTCGATTTTCAGAATGCGTGCGGGAAGTCCCACTGCACTGAAATGATTCAGCGCCTTCTGCGTGGCAGCCTGTCCTGCGCCGTCACTGTCGTAGGCAATGACCACTTCCTTGGCATACTGGGAGATCAGCCTTGCCTGATCGGGGGTGATCGCCGTGCCGAGCGTTGCCACGACATTTTCAAAGCCTGCCTGATGGATGGCGATGACATCCATATACCCCTCCGCCAGAATCATGGTGGTGGAGGATGCATTCTTTGCAAACTGCATCGAAAAGAGATTGCGTCCCTTGTCAAATACGGGGGATTTTCCCGTGTTGAGGTATTTCGGCTTGCTGTCATCCAGCACACGGCCGCCGAAGCCGATGACATTTCCACGCAGATCCACGATCGGAAACATCACACGGTTTCGGAAATTATCATACACATTTCCGTTCTGGCTCTGCTGACAGACGCCTGCAACGACCATTTCCTCATCAGAATAGCCCTTGGAACGCAGATGATCCCGAAGCGCATGCCAGTCATCGGGTGCAAAGCCCAGTCCGTATTTCTTGATGATCGCAGGCTGAAGCTTTCGCTGCGCAAAATACTCCAGACCTCTTTTATCGTTTCCCGAAACGAGCTGTTTATAAAAGAAATTTGCCGATTCCCGATTGATTTCCAGACAGCGCACACGGCGTTTTGCATTTCTTGCTTCGTCCGGATTCTCACTCGGCAGCTCCAAACCGCTGCGCTGTGCAAGCAGCCGGACTGCCTCGATATAGCTGAGATTTTCCATTTTCATGGTAAAGGTGATCACATCACCGCCCGCACCGCAGCCGAAGCAATAAAAGCTCTGGGTGTCGGGAAATACCGTGCAGGACGGCGTTTTTTCCGAATGGAACGGGCAGTTGCAGACATGCGTTCTGCCACGTTTTTTCAGATTGACGTACATCCCGAAGGCACTTGTGATGTCGTTCGATTCACGCAGTCGGTAGATAAATTCCTCCGGAAGCATAAAATCACCTACTTCCAGAATTTCGGAATGAAGAGTTCCGAATAGAGATCCACCGCATAGCCGTCGCTCATGCCGGAAATATAGTCGCAGACGGCTCTGTCCACATCCATTTTCTCTGCAATGCGGCGGTAATCCTCCGGCAGCCGTTCGGGATTGTCCCGGAAATAGCCATACAGCTTTTCGAGCAGCAGCTTTGCCTTGGCTTCCTCATGCTTGGCGGTCGGATTGTGGTAGACATTTTCATACATGAACGCATGCAGAATGTCATGCGCCTTCTGGATGGGCGGAACCATTTCGATGGAGTCCGTTCCATGTTCCACCACACCTGCCACCATGGTGGTGATGCGTTCGGATTTGTTTTGCCCAAGCACAAGCAGCGCATCCTGCGGCAGCTCCTCATGTTTCAGAAGTCCTGCACGCACTGCATCCTCGATATCGTGGTTGATATAGGCGATCTTGTCCGCAACACGGACAATATTGCCCTCCAGTGTATCGGCAATGGCATTCGTATGGCAGGCAATGCCGTTTCTGACCGCATAGGTCAGATTCAGCCCCTCGCCGTTCTTTTCTATGTAATCGACCACACGCACGCTTTGCAGATAATGCTTGTACCCATGGGGACAGATGGAATTGAGCACGCTCTCTCCTGCATGGCCGAAGGGGGAATGCCCCAGATCATGTCCGAGTGCGATCGCCTCGGTCAGATCCTCATTCAGGGACATGGCACGGGCAATGGTTCTCGCAATCTGCGCCACCTCCAGCGTGTGCGTCAGACGTGTACGGTAGTGGTCACCAACGGGGGAAAGAAACACCTGCGTCTTGCGCTTGAGCCTGCGGAATGCATTGGAATGCAGAATTCTGTCACGGTCACGCTGAAATGCAGTACGGAACGTGCAGGGAGCTTCATCCTTTTCACGCCTTGTCATGGCAGTATCACAGCTCAGACATGCTGCCGCATGCAGCGTTTTCGCTTCGCTTGCTTCGATCTGTTCACGAATGGTCATACGCATCCCCCTTTCTGTTTTCTATCTTATTATACGCACCGAAATGCGGAAAACCCTCTTTTTTTTGTAAAAAATTATCCCACAGAAGAAAAATCGGCAAACTGCTGTGCGCCGCACTCCATGCGGATCCTGCCGCCGGACAATTCCGTCAGCTCCTTTTGCAGTGCATCCAGCACCTCCAGACGCACGTTCAGTTCCAGATACACATCACTGCCGAATTCGCTTGTTACCTCGATCACGCCGTATTTCGGCAGAACATGCGTCACCTTTCCGTAGAGCGTGTAGTCCATCCGCAGGATCAGCGGACAGCACTCGCACATGTGCAGGATATTTGCCGCATCGCAGGTAATGGCGGCACTGTGGGAATAGGCACGCACAAGACCGCCGCCGCCGAGCAGGATGCCGCCAAAATAGCGCACCACCACACAGCACACGTCCGTCAGCCCACGCTTTTGCAGGACATCCAGCACCGGAACGCCTGCCGTTCCCTGCGGCTCACCGTCATCGCTGTATCGGGTAATGTTGGAATCCCTCAGAATATAGGCATAAACATGATGCTTCGCCTTGCGGTGTCCTGCCTTGATCTCATTGATCCACGCCACTGCTTCATCATTTGTGCGCACGGGCGCAAGATAGCCCAGAAATTCCGAACGCTTTTCGGTAAACGTGGTTTCGGCAATCTCCGCAATCGTAAAATACTCCATAACATCCCCGCCTTTATCGGTAATTGTGTGAATATGACGAAAAAACGGGCAGCCTTACAACTACCCGTATCTTTCTCATGACAATCAAATTACTTATCCAGATTGAAACGCTTCTTGAATCTGTCAACACGTCCGCCGGTATCTACAAGCTTCTGCTTACCGGTGAAGAACGGATGGCACTTGGAGCAGATTTCCACCTTGATATCCTGCTTGGTAGACTGTGTTTCGATCACGTTACCGCAGTGGCAGGTAATGGTTGTCTTGAACAGTGTAGGATGGATGTCCTTTCTCATCAGAATTCACCTCTTTCATCAATGTGTAAATTGCATAGTAGCCCATCAGTTCCTTTAGACAGTAGTACTATTTAACTTATATAGTATAGCATATGTTCCGATGGAATGCAAGTCTTTTTTTGAAAAAAGCATTTTTTCGTCGTTATAACTAAAAAGTGAAAAACGGAGAATCCGAAATACGTCGTTTCCACAGTCGAAATTGCACTTTTGCATAAAAATTATTATTTTTAGCAAGCGCTGTTGACAACGAAGTCGGAATGTGTTACAATTAAAATAGATATATCGAAATTTCTGCTTTTGTGTAGACAGATAAACAGATTGTGTAGAAAAAAGAAAGAGAACGGAGGCGTTTCCATTGCAGCGAAAACGCAGAAGACGGCGCAGGCGTGTTTCGGCAGCCGGTGTCGTATTGCTGGTCGTTATGGGGCTGATCATCATTGCAGGCATCTGGGGCATTATCTGGCTCCTGACCGATTCCGGCAGCGGCAAAAAAAAGCCGGAGCCTGTTACCTATATTGAAACCACCCCGACGACGGAACCCACCACGGAGCCTCCCACGGAGCCGCCCCCACCGGTGAGCTATCCCGAACGGGGAGCTTCGATCATTCAGCCCGGTACGGGACTTGACAGCGAATATGCCATTCTGGTCGATTATGACAATAACACCGTGATCGCCGAAAAGAGCAGTCAGACGAGGATCTACCCTGCGTCCATGACAAAGCTCATGACGCTGATCGTTGCCATTGAACATATTGACAATTACAGTGAAACCTTCACGATGACGGACGAAATCATCGCTCCCCTATATGAAGCACATGCATCCCTCGCAGGCTTCAAGTCGCAGGAGGAATGCACGATGATGGACCTGCTCTACGGCACGGCACTTTCATCGGGTGCGGACGCAACCACGGCGCTTGCCATCCATGTGGCAGGCTCGGAGGAGGCTTTCGTCAAGCTCATGAACGAAAAGGTGCAGGAGCTGGGACTTACAGATACGCACTTCATGAATGCCAGCGGACTGCATGATGAGAACCACTACAGTACCGTGACGGATATTGCACTGATTATGGATTACTGCCTGCAGAATCCCCTGTGCAAGAGGGTCATTTCCACTTATACTTACACCACGAGAGTCACACCGCAAAGCCCCGAGGGCATCAAGCTTGTCAGCACGATGTTCAGCCGCATGTACGGCACGGAGGTCGAGGGAATCACGATTCTCGGCGGAAAAACAGGCTTCACCGATGAAGCGGGGCAGTGCCTTGCAAGCTATGCACAGACGCTTGACGGGCGCACCTACATTGCGGTGACCGCCGGCGGACAGACCAAATGGCGTCCGATTTTCGATGCCTTCAAAATCTACGGCATTATTACAGGTACCTATCCGATGGATGCAACGGATGTACATACAGAAGAAACAGAAAATGCACCGACAGAAAATAGACAGGTGCAGTAGAACAGAGAACAAGAGAAAAGAAAAGGTGACAAAAAATGAATAACAGAGAACAGGGCAGAAGACATTTTGCGTTCGACAGAGCCGCACTGGTTGTAATTGCCGCAGCAATTGCCGGTTTTTGGTGCTATGCCGGAATTCGCCATCTGGTGGACGAACCCGACACCAGCGCAATTCGCTGGAGTGATGAGGAGGTTCCGGGGGAAGAAGCCGTAATGGATGCGGATACAACGACAGAAGCAAAGGATACTTCCGATGATTCCCAGACCATCAACGGCATGCCCATTCAGGATGCAAATATCGGGGGCACATCCTCCGAAAGCAATCACGCACCCGAGGGCTATGTTGCCATCCCCAAGGATGAAGCGCATGTCCATTCGGGAATTCTCGTGCAGCTTGACGGCGCACACGCATATACAGGAGAAGCCGCAGAGCTGACAAACTTTGAGGGCAAGAACGAAACCTACCGCATGAAGCGCATGGATCTTTCCACACGCCCTGAGGTGCTTGAAGCCATGAACACCATGGGTACTGCCTACATGGCAGTCAGCGGCGTTGCGGATCTGATGGTATACAGCACCACAAAGCCCTATGATGTGGCAGGCAGCCTCTATCCGACCGCACTTCCCGACCGCAAAAGCGGCTACTGCATTGACCTTTGCCAGCTCAACGAGGACGGTACGATTTCCAAGTTCAGCGAGCCGCATGCATGGGTGAAGAACAACTGCTGGAAGTACGGCTTCGTGCTGAGCTATCCGCAGGAAGATGCAGAGGCAACGGGTGTGGAATATGCCCCCTACCATCTGCGTTATGTGGGTACCGTTCATGCAGGTCTGATGCACGAGAACAACCTCACGCTCACGGAATACTACGATTATCTGAAGTCCCATGACTATACGGTTCCGCTGTATTACACAGTGGGCGACACGATGTATACGGTATATTATGTTGAAGCAAAGTCCGGCGGTACGGATGTTCCGGTGCCGGAATCAAAGCAGTACGAGATTTCCGGCAACAATACCGATGGTTTTATCGTGACAGTCAAGAGCTAAAAAATCAACCCCCGATTGGAAAATCGGGGGTTTTGTTATGCTTTTTAGTTGTCCGCCAACCCTCCGTTACGCAAACAGGACGGCGGTTCGCCGCCTCCCCACCATCCGGTGGGGAGGCTTGCTTTTAGAGAGGGGTACTTGAATCAACGTTCTATCTTATACGAGAGGAAGCTCGCAGAGCTTTACGATATACTTCATAATACCGAGGGAATCCGCAGGTGCGGGCTTGCCGTCCTTGTCAACGTCGGCATTCTTCTCACCCTCGGGTGTCAGACTGCCTGCGCCCAGCAGCGCTCTGTTGAGTGAGATCACGTCGAGAATATCCACTGCACCATTGCAGTCAACGTCGCCGTACAGTACATCCCCGTCATCTTCGGAAGGCGCAGTTGTCGGCTCATCCTCCGTCGGAGGCTCTGTCGGATCGGGAGCTTCGGTCGGACCTTCCGCAGCTGTCAGCAGATAGGCATCGGTAATCGTCACATCGCCAACACTTGCAGCCTCGCCGTCAATGTCAGCCCACCATACCTGACCCTGGAACGTGGTCTGCTTCTGGATCAGCTCAATTGCCTTTGCAATAATTTCCTCGTCCTCTACCACTTCCGTGCCGAGAGTTACGTTGAAGGGCTTTGTCATATCCACCTTGACAGCACCGCTCTTGGTGGTTTCCCAAGGGGTATTTACCCAGTAATATTCGCCGCCGATCTCCACACCGCCGCCAAGGCCGCCGTTTGCATAGGAGATCTCATCGCCCAGATCTACAACCAGATATACTGCTTCTCCAACTGCCTCGGGGAATACGATCTGTACATAGCCTGTTTCCTCGGTCAGCTTTGCGTGGCCTTCCTTCGGAGGCTCTGTGGGCTTGGTCGGCTCTGTGGGCTTGGTCGGCTCTGTCGCCTCGGGAATAAATTCCTCGCCTGTGTACTCATAGGTCTTGTAATCCGGCAGCTCGTCGAGCGTAATTACCGACTCACTCTGGTAGAGTTTCTTGAGAGTATCCGCATTGTTGTATTCTGTCAGGAACAGCGGAGAACCGTTCTCACCCTCATACCACGGGCAGAAATAAGACCAGTATGCGCCTTCTTCCAGCATTGCGTCGATCGCAGGAACGGTATCGCACTCGGTCAGTGCAACCATCTTGCCGGAGCCGCCGTAGAGATCCACGAGATTAAAGAATGTGGAAGAAATCGGGCTTTCATTGGGCTTGTTTGCAGCGCCGTTGTACTTGTCGTAGCCGATGATGTCCACGTATTCATCACCGGGATACCAGTTCTTGGAATTTGCATAGGTGTAGCTGTTGAATTCCCAGATCAGGTTGTGCAGGCCGTATTCCTCTGTCAGCGTCTTGTACAGATGCTGCCACAGTGCCTTGTAGGTTGCGGAGCCATCCTTGCCCCACCAGAACCAGGAACCTGTTTCACCGCCGGAGCCTTCTGCCTCGTGGAACGGACGGAACAGCAGCGGAACACCTGCATCCTGCAGCTTTGTCAGCTCTGCTGCAAGCAGTTCAACAGCGTTATCAAAATACTTTGCTTCAATGGATTCCGGATCGCTCAGAATCTTTGAGGGGCTGAATGTGGTCTGGTTGCTGTAGGTCGCATTGCCCCAGTCCACCTTGTCGCCCACGGAGTAGCCTTCAATTTCCTTCGGAACATTGATGTGCCAGCTTGCAGTTGCAATACCGCCCTTCTCGTTTACCCAGTCAATCACACGATCTGTCGTGCCGTCATCCCAGCCATAGAGGGAGTTGTAGTTCATGAAATCGAAACCACGGATTGCGGGCAATTTTCCTGTCAGATCGAGCAGATAATCAAATTCCCACTCAAAATTGCCGCCGTGTCCGTTTGCATAGATCTCCTGCTGACCGGAAACGATATAATCGCCGTAAACGGTCGCCATGTAGTTCATCAGACCCTGTGCCTCGTCCGTTGCCTTGGGGTCGCAAAGCTTATTGGAGCATTCGAGTTTTGCAAGCTCCGCCGGTGCAATGCTGACATAGTCGAACAGCGTCCAGCCCCAGGAACCAACGATTGTTACGGTGTTATCGCCCTTTTCCAGTTTTACCGTGCCGAACTTGACCTCCTCAAAGGTCTTGCCTTCTGCAAAGCTCACGTTGCCCTGGTTGGCACCGTTGATCTCAAGGCCCTGAATCTTGTCGCCGTAGATCGCCGCATAACCGATATTCAGCTCATACATGCCGGTTTCCGGAACAGTCACAGTAACGGAAATCGTGTCCGCATTGTCCTGCAGAAAAACATAACCCGTGCCGGAAAAGCCTTTCTGTTCAGACAAAACGGTTGCAGAACCTGTCTGCGTGCCGTCCTCAAATTCAAATTTCGTTTCTGCCGCAAATGTTCCGAACGGAACTGCCAGCAGCGTATTGAGCGTCATTGCACATGCAATCGCACTGCCGAAAATTTTCTTCTTAAGCATACTATCCTTCCTCTCTTAATTTAGTTAATTATGCACCCTGAAGTGTACATCTTAATTTTAGCACAAATGGCATTACTTGTCAATCTGTTTTTGAATTTTTAGGTATTTTATACAAATAGCAGTTGTATTTCCACCATGTTTAAGTAATTTATGTCATTTATTAACTTTATTTTACTTATTTTATTAACGGAGTGTTTCGATTTTTTTGATATTTTTTGGATATTGGAAACAAAAAAAAGAGGACTCCGAAGAGTCCTCACTTAAGTAGAAAAGCACTCCGCAGGAGGCCGGGGTAGGGTGACTCCCCACGGGGTGGGGAGATGTCGAGCAAAGTGAGACAGAGGGGACGGGCTGTTCAGCGGCAGCACCCTACTTCTTTCCCCCTCC
>JAFXCV010000011.1 GCA_017521325.1 Oscillospiraceae bacterium
AATCGACGGAATTGCACAGGCAGCTCCTATGTACAGCACGGATGTGCTGATGAATTACCCTGAAAACCAGACCTGTGCTACAAGGATACAGAGTCTTGCGCAGGATGGGGAGCCGTGGCTTGACCGTGTCACGCTCCTTGAGGGCAGAATGCCCGAAAAGAGCACTGAATGCGTTGTGGCAAAGCTCAAGAACATCGACGATATCCCACAAATCGGGAGCAGCATTTCCGTAAATCCCCAGACAAAAACGGACGAGATTCTTTCAGATCGCACCTTCACCGTCACCGGAATCGTGGACAGCCCCTATTATTTCTCTATTGAACGTGAACGCACGACGGTCGGCAGCGGCAGCATCAATATGGTGCTGTATGTGCCCGAATCCGCCTTTTCTCTCGACTGCTACACACAGATCCTTGCTGCGGTGGATGGTGCAGATGCCCTCAATGCCTTTGAGGAGGACTATGAGGAAAGCGTCCGTAAAATCAAAGAGCGTGTGGAGGAAATTGCAGATGCGCAGTGCATCCTGCGTTTTGAGGAACTGACTGCAGAGCCAAGACAGGAACTGGCGGACGGCTGGAAAGAATATGAATCCCAGAAGGCGGATGCCGAAAAGCAGCTCTTGGATGCCAAAAAATCGCTGGATGATGCCAAAAAAGAGCTTGACGAGGGCTATACAGAGCTTGACAAGCAGGCACAGCAGCTGAGAGATATGGGAATGCCGGAGAACATGATCACGGCTTCCCTTGCCGATGCAAGAGCAAAGCTGGATGCAGGGCTTGCGGAATACGAAAAGGGACTTTCGGAATATACCGAAAACCGTGACAAGGCAGAAAAAGAGCTTGCAGATGCAGAGCAGAAACTTCTGGACGCACAGAAGGAACTGGATTCCGCTGAAAAGGGCGAATGGCATATCCTGACCCGTGCGGAAAATATTTCCTTTGCAAGCTTTGAGGGCAATGCCATGAAAATCGCTGCCATCGCAGTGGTGTTCCCCATTTTCTTCTTTATGGTGGCAATTCTCGTTGCACTCACAACCATGACACGCATGGTCGAGGAGCAGCGTGTACAGATCGGAACACTCAAAGCCCTCGGCTACAGCAACACATCCATCATGTGGAAATATGTACTGTATGCAGGCACAGCGACGCTGCTCGGCAGTGCGCTGGGACTTACCTTCGGCATGCAGTTTTTCCCACGCATCCTCTGGAATGCCTATGGGATCATGTACAATCTGCCGCAACTGCAAACACCATTCCGCTGGAATTACGCACTCATCGCATTTCTCGGTGCACTTTGCTGCACGATGCTTGCCACTGTCAGCGCCTGCCGCCACTCGCTGCGTGAATGCGCCGCAAGACTGATGCTCCCGAAGGCTCCCAAGGCAGGAAAACGAGTGCTGCTCGAATACATCACGCCCCTCTGGAAGCGGATGAAATTCACGCATAAGGTTACCATCCGCAATCTCCTGCGCTATAAAAAACGCTTCTTTATGACGATCGTGGGGATTTCCGGCTGCACCGCACTGCTCGTGACGGGCTTCGGACTGAGTGATTCCATCAACGAGATCATGGATAAGCAGTATGCAGAGCTGAACCATTATGACGTGCTGATGGTGCTGAAAAACGCAAAATTTGCCGACAGTGAACCGATCCGTCAGGTGATGGAAACCCATCATGCGGATTCCGTCCTTCCCGTTCACCGTGAAACGCTTGATATTTCGGCAAATGACAAGACCTATGAGGCTGATCTCTTCATCCCCAAAGACCTTGACAGCTTCCCGCAGCACATGACACTTCGAAACCGTAAGACGGGAAATATGCTTACACTTGACAATGAAACCGTGATCCTCACGGAAAAGGCAGCGGAAACGATGGGGCTTTCCGTCGGTGATTCCCTCAAGCTTATAAAGGACAGCGGAAAAACAGTACTGGTCAAAATCGGCGGCATTGCAGAAAATTATGTCGGTTCCTATGTCTATATGTCCCCTGCGCAGTACGAAAAACTCTTTCAAAAATCCCCCAATTACCGCATGCTGCTTGCGAAACTCGGCAATACCGCAGACGGTACCGACTTTGCAGAGGCGATGCTTGATTGTGAGGGGGTAACGACGATTTCTCTCGTGGAAGAGATGAAGCAATCCTTCCACAATATGGTCACCAGCATCAACTACATCATCGTAGTGCTGATCATCAGTGCAGGACTTCTGGCATTTGTGGTGCTGTATAATCTGATGAACATCAACATCACCGAGCGTGAGCGTGAGCTTGCCACCATCAAGGTGCTGGGCTTCTATGAGGGCGAGGTCGGTGCCTACGTCTTTCGTGAAACCCTCATCCTCTCGCTGCTTGGCAGTGCGGCAGGACTTGTGCTGGGAATCTTCCTGCACGGCTTTGTTGTCCGTACAGCGGAAGTGGATATGGCAATGTTCGGACGTGAGATCGCTCCCTCAAGCTTTGTCTATGCACTGATCCTGACAATGGTATTTTCTTTCATCGTCTGTCTTGCCATGCTTCCGAAGCTGCGCAGGATCAGCATGGTGGAATCCCTCAAAAGCGTAGACTGACATCCAGAAAGGAGCATCCTATGACCTATCAGAAAATCAGACAGGGACACAAATTCATCGACACAGAGCCCATCCCGTCACGGGAAGAGCTGATGTCGATCATCAGGCAGGAATCCTATGAAATGACCTTCGTTCGTCTGGATGAGGATTACCGCAGGCATCCCGTGTATACGGCAATCAACTGGCTGTACATGATCACAGGGCTGTTTCTGTTTTGCTGGTTCTGCATGCATGCAAACGGCTTTGGCGTTGCATGTGCGGCAAGCATGCTCGCCCTTCCTGTCATCATCTCCCCTTTCACCAAGGGCTTTACCCACAAGCATAAGCCGATTCTATGTATTGTATCCGTGATAGCAGCATTCCTGCTGCTGGGGCTGACGGTTGTCAGCGGTCTTTCACATTTCGGGATGCTCAGTATCTCTTTACCGGTGAATTTTGAATCCCCGATCGTCGTTGCATTTATCATTGTTTTTATTTTCCTCTCCTTCCCCTTTGCAATTATGGTGTTCCTCATTGTAAACGGCATCGCAGAACGCAAATGCACCGAGGAAGTGTCCGCCACCTGCATCGGATATGACTGTGATTTTGTGGTAATCCGCAATAACGGACATCGCCGGAAGACCATTCGCTACACACCCGTATACCAGTACTACACATCCGAGGGGGAACAAACGGCGGTGAGCAAGGCTACCACTGAAGATCCCACAATACTTCCCCACATTGGAGAAACCCGTTCCATCTGGTACAATCCCCGAAAGCATGACGAAATCCGCATCACCGAAAAGCCAAGTGTTTCATGGGGCATCGTCGCTGCCCTTGCGATTGTCATTATTCTCTTTGCAGGAATTACCTTCGGCATCTCCTCACAGATCGAAGTGACGCCTCCCTCCTCCCCCACTCAAACAGAGGACGGCAGGACAATTCTCACCGATTCCTTCCTCAACCAGCAAACAGGCTCCGAAGCATGGCGCATTGCACTGCGTACCGTCACGAAAGTTGAGGAGCAGGACGGCAAGCTTTGTGTTTACTTTGAGAAGCTTTCCGGCTTTGCACTGGGTACCGCAATTCCCGCAGAGGAAAAGGCGCAGTACGCTTCTATCAAGGCAGGCGATCAACTCTACTGGGTGCAGTCAGGTACTTCGGCAATGCTATTCAGCACGGATGACTACCTGTATGAGGGAAATAAAAAACTGACCACGGAACAATCCGACTGATTTGGTATAAGCATATATATTTTTTGAAACAACATGCGACAAAAATCGTGAGTATGCGCACTTGACAATTCTTTATTTCCGTGATAGAATAGTATCCATAAAGGGAGTAGCTTGCGTTAAAAGGAAACGTAACACCTTGCGACATACCCGATGGAAACATCCGCATTGTGTTTTAAATGGCAAGACTTTTGTTACGGCTGATGCCGTAATGAAAGTCTTGTTTTTTTTGCAGGCTTTCCGTAATTACGGGCAATACTATCATCATACAGGAGGTCGCTATGGATACAAACAAACCTATTTATTCACTTTCAAAGGACGAGCTTTTTTCAGAACTCGGCTGTGATGCAGGAGGACTGACAAAGGCATCAGTCACGAAACAGCAGGAAAAATACGGTAAGAACGAGCTGGAGGATACCGCAAAAAAGAGCGTCATTCAGGTATTCTTTGAGCAGTACAAGGATTTTCTGGTCATCATTCTGATTGCAGCAGCAGTGATTTCCGGCGTACTTGGCGACTGGGAATCCGCCATCATCATTCTGGTGGTCATCACTATCAACGCCATCCTCGGCACCGTACAGCACTGTAAGGCACAGCAGTCCCTTGAGGGACTCAAGGCGATGTCCGCCCCCTCTGCAAAAGTTTTGCGTGACGGTGAGATTGTCGTAATCGAGGGCAAAGAAGTGACTGTCGGCGATGTCCTCATCCTCGATGCCGGTGATTTCATCTGCGCAGACGGCAGAATTCTGGAATGCGCAAGCCTGAAGGTTGCAGAATCCGCCTTGACGGGCGAGAGCGAGCCGGTGGAAAAGGAAGATACGGTTCTCGAAGGCGATGTACCGCTTGGTGACCGCAAGAATATGGTGTATTCCGGCAGCTTTGTCACCTACGGCCGTGCAAGGGTACTGGTAACAGGTATCGGCATGAAAACCGAAATCGGCAAGATTGCGACACTTCTCAAATCCACTGAGGAAAAGAAAACACCCCTGCAGGTGAGCCTTGACAGCTTTGGCAAAAAGCTGTCTATCGGCATTCTCATTGTATGCGCACTGGTATTCGGTCTGAGTCTATTCCGTGGAAATCCCCCCGTGGATGCATTTGTATTTGCCGTTGCACTTGCAGTTGCGGCAATTCCCGAGGCGCTCAGTTCCATCGTGACCATTGTGCTTGCAATGGGTACACAGAAGCTTGCCAAGGAAAATGCCATCATCCGCAAATTGCAGGCGGTCGAGGGTCTGGGCAGTGTATCCATCATCTGTTCGGATAAGACGGGTACGCTGACGCAGAACAAGATGACCATCCGCAAGATTTTCTTTGACAATACCCTGATTGATGAAAATGATACACTGACCGAACGCCAGAAGCAGCTTGTCATTGACGGACTTTTGTGCAATGACGCAACGGTGCGTGACGGCGAAGAAATCGGCGATCCGACGGAGGTTGCACTGGTAAACTATGCGGAAAAGCACCACATCGCTTCTCTGGAATACCGTGGAAAATTCGAGCGTCTGGGTGAGCTGCCGTTTGATTCCGACAGAAAGCTCATGTCCACCATCCACAAGATCGGCCCGAATTACAAGATGCTGACCAAGGGTGCGGTGGATGTGCTGATTCCCCGTATTCTGGAAATGAAAACAGCTGAAGGCAAGCGTGCCTTCACGCCCGATGATGCGGAGCTTCTGCGCAGTACAAATTTACAGCTCTCCGAACAGGGACTGCGTGTTCTGGCACTCTGCGAAAGAGATGTTCCCTCCCCCGATGTTACCCTCAAGGATGAAAACGGCTATATTCTGCTGGGACTCTTTGCAATGCAGGATCCGCCCAGAGTGGAATCCGCAGATGCGGTTGCAAAGTGCAAGTCCGCAGGCATCCGCCCGATCATGATTACGGGTGACCATCTGATTACCGCATCTGCCATTGCAAAGCAGATCGGCATTCTCGATGACGAGCATATCGCAGTCGAAGGCGCAGCCATTGAAAATCTCTCCGACGAGGAATTGCAGGAGTTTGTAGAAAGGGTTTCCGTTTATGCACGAGTATCCCCTGAGCATAAGATCCGCATCGTCAATGCATGGCAGGCAAGGGGCAATATCGTATCCATGACGGGTGACGGTGTTAACGACGCTCCCGCCCTTAAGCAGGCGGATGTGGGCGTTGCAATGGGCATTACGGGCAGCGAGGTTGCAAAGGACAGTGCCTCCATGGTACTGACCGATGACAATTTTGCAACCATCGTCAAGGCAATCGAAAACGGCAGAAACCTCTACGACAACATCAAGCGTTCTATCCTGTTCCTGCTCTCTGGCAATACCGCCGGAATTCTTGCAGTACTGTTCTGTTCCATTCTCGCACTCCCCGTTCCGTTCAAGGCGGTGCATCTGCTGTTCATCAACCTTCTGACGGACTCCCTGCCTGCAATTGCCCTCGGCATGGAGCCGCATAATCCTGATGTCATGAAGCGCAAGCCCCGTCCGAAGGATGAATCCATCCTCACAAAGTCCGTCCTCCTGCAAATCGTCACCGGCGGCATTGTCATTGCAGCCTACACGCTCATTGCGTATTTCATCGGTCTGAAAATCAGCGCAGAAGCTGCAAGCACCATGGCATTTGCTGTGCTGTGCCTGTCAAGACTGGTTCACAGCTACAACTGCAAGTCGGATTCCCCCGTGCTGTTCACAAAACGCATGTTTAACAACAATTCCATTCAGGGTGCCTTCCTGATCGGCTTTGCATTGCTCAGCGCAGTGCTGTGGCTGCCTTTCCTGCATGGTATTTTCAGCGTTGCTGCACTTGACGCAGTACACATCTGCATCATCTACGGACTGTCCGTTCTGACGCTTCCGACGATCCAGCTGTTCAAATTCATTACGAGCAAAATCAAGAAATAACATTGCAGCAGCCCCCGTTATTGTCGGGGGCTGCTCAGCTTTTTGAAAAACCTCATAGATTCAAAAGGCGATTGCGTTTTTGCGGGCGTGGGTACGCAGTACCCACACAATATAGCCCCTCCCCTCGGGGAGGGGTTGGGGTGGGGGCAGTGTCAAGCATATTTTCACTAAGAAAATACACTTTATCTACAATCTGAGTAGCATCCGTTATTGTCGGGGACTGCTGATTTTCTAAAAAACAATTGACAAAAACCGCCGGATGTGGTAAGATAATAAAGTATGAGAAAGCCCGAAACAGAAAGGATTTCCAATGGCAAAGAAGAAAGAAACTCCAAAGCCCAAAAAGCCTTCGATGGATGCATGGTTTGAAAACGCCGGTATCACGCAGGAGGAGCCGATCACGGACACACTGGAAAAGAATTATCTGCCCTATGCGATGAGCGTCATCATTTCCCGTGCGCTGCCCGAAATTGACGGCTTCAAGCCCTCCCATCGCAAGCTGTTATATACAATGTATAAGATGGGTCTGCTCACAGGCAGCCGTACCAAATCCGCCAACGTTGTTGGTCAGACCATGCGTCTGAATCCCCACGGTGATGCGGCAATTTACGAAACCATGGTGCGTCTGACCCGTGCAAACGAAAGTCTGCTGCACCCCTATGTGGACTCCAAGGGTAACTTCGGTAAGCAGTATTCCCGTGATATGGCATATGCCGCTGCACGATACACGGAAGTTAAGCTTGCACCGCTGTGCAATGAACTATTCCGTGACATCGACAAGGAAACGGTTGATTTTGTCCCGAACTATGACAACACCATGCCCGAGCCGACACTGCTGCCAGCTGCATTTCCGGCGGTGCTGGTCAATTCCAACATGGGTATTGCCGTTTCCATGGCAAGCAATATCTGCCCGTTCAACCTGCAGGAGGTATGCGAAACCTGCATTGCTCTGATGAAAAATCCCAATCACGACATTCTGTCAACACTCAAAGGACCGGATTTCCCCGGCGGCGGATTCCTACTCTATGATGAGGAGGAGCTTCGCAGGATCTACGAAACGGGCAGGGGTAGTGTCAAGCTTCGTGCAAAGTGGAACTTTGATAAGGCGGCTGGATGCATTGAAATTACCGAAATTCCCTATACAACGACGCTTGAGGCGATCTGCGACAAGATCACGGAACTTGTCAAGCTCGGAAAACTGCGAGAGATTTCCTATGCCCGTGATGAAATTGACGTGAATGGTTTCCGTCTGGCAATTGATGTCAAGCGAGGCACGGATCCCGAAAAACTCATGCAGAAGCTGTTCCGCATGACGCCGCTGCAAGATACATTCGGATGCAACTTCAACATCCTTATCGGCAGCATGCCAAAGGTCATGGGCGTGCGTGAAATTCTTGAAGAA
This sequence comes from Oscillospiraceae bacterium, assembly GCA_017521325.1. Lineage (GTDB taxonomy): Bacteria > Bacillota > Clostridia > Oscillospirales > Ruminococcaceae > UBA3855. The sequence goes on from JAFXCV010000011.1 coordinate 8,065, forward strand.
TGGACGGCATTCCGTCAGGAATGTGTACGCCGCAGGGTGTATTTTGACCTCAAGAAAAAGAAAGAAAGGCTGCATCTGCTGCTCGGTCTGAAGAAGATCCTGCTTGATATTGACAAGGCAATCGCCATTATCCGCAACACCGAAGAAGAAGCCAAGGTTGTTGAAAACCTGATGAACGGCTTTTCAATCGACGAAATTCAGGCGGAATATGTTGCTGAAATCAAGCTTCGTCATCTGAACCGCCAATACATCCTCTCCCGTATTGAGGATGTGGATAAATTGACTGCGGAAATCGCCGACATGGAAGATATCCTCAGCAAGCCCGAACGCATCAAGAAAATCATCATCGCAGAGCTGAAGGATACCATTAAAAAATATGGACAGCCCCGAAAGACCATGTTCTACCATGCAACGGAGGAGGATCATCTTCCTGCACAGGATGATACTCCCGACTATCCGGTGCATCTGTTCCTCTCTAAGGAGGGCTATTTTAAGAAGATTACGCCGCAATCACTGCGTATGAGTGGTGAGCAGAAGGTCAAGGAGGGCGATTTCATCGCACAACAGCTCCAGGGGACCAACAAAACGGAACTGCTTTTCTTCACAAGCGGTGCGCAGGTGTACAAGACCAGAGCAAATGCATTTGAGGATTCCAAGGCAAGCCTTCTGGGTGATTATATTCCTGCAAAGCTTGGCTTTGATGAAAACGAAACTGTCTGTGGCATGGTTGCAACCACCGATTATAGTGGAACACTCCTGTTCATCTTTGAAAACGGCAAGGCTGCGAAGGTTCCGCTTTCTGCATATGCAACAAAAACCAACCGTAAAAAGCTGACTGCGGCATTCTCGGACAAGTCCCCCCTCGTCAAGCTTTTCCTGCTGACTGAGGATTCCGATCTGTTTGTACGTTCCAGCGGAAACCGTGCGATCCTTCTCAGCACCTCTGAAATCCCCGAAAAAACCACCAGAAGCACGCAGGGTGTACAGATCATGACACTCAAGGCAAAGCAAACAGTCGTTTCAGCGGAAATTGCAGAGGGCGAGTTTCTCGAATCCGTCCAGAGCTTCCGCATCAAATCCGCACCGGCTGCGGGGAAACTTGCGAAAAATCTCGAAGAAGCCAATCAGATGGAATTACTATAAAAACAAGGGATTTCCCGTCAGGAAATCCCTTAATTTATTGCAAAAAATCGCCCGCTTATAAGCGGGCGATTGATGTTTTGCAATAACGTATGTACGTTGAAATTATTCCTTTACACCACCGAGTGCAACACCGGCAATGATGAACTTGGACAGAATGAAGTAGATAACAACGATCGGCAGAATGGACAGTGTAATACACAGATAGTTTACACCGTAGTCGATGTTCTTATCAAAGCCCAGTACCTTAGCAACCATGATCGGCATTGTTACAAGCTTCTCATTCTTCAGAATCATGTTCTGTGTATAGAAGTTGTTCCAGTTAGCAACGAATGCGAAGATTGCCTGTACAGCGATAGCCGGCTTCATCATCGGAATCGCAATGGTCAGGAATGTACGGAATTCTGCACAGCCGTCAATACGTGCAGCCTCTACGATGTCCAACGGGAAGGAGGACTTCATATAGGAACGCATGAAGAAAATAACGGCAGGAGCAGCAATTGCCGGAACGATCAGCGGGATGTAGTTGTTGATCAGACCCAGCTGATACATAAATCTAACGAAACCTGCAGAGGAAACCTGTACAGGAATCATCATAACTGCAATAATAAATGTATACGCAGCACTTCTCAGCTTGAAATCATAAACGGTCAGACCATATGCAGTCAGAGCAGAGAAGAAAACTGTCAGACCTGTGGTTGCACCGGCGATGAGCAAGCTGTTAATGTAACCCTGAACAACGTCGAAAGAACCGGAGTACTGACGAGCAGCACCTGTCTTTACCTTACCCAAAAGGGTATTGAAGTTGTCAGCGAGGCTGTCTCCGAACCAGAAGTTGGAGGGATTCTTTGCCAGATCCATATGTCCATGTGTGGAGTTTACGATCAGAATGTAAATCGGGATCAGACAAATCAGAGTCAAAATCACGCAAATGATAAAGATAAAGGTCGACTTTGCAATAATTTTTGCATGGTAATTATCCTTGGGTTGACCATACTGTTGTTTCATGCTCATAATGTCAGACCTCCTCTCTTCATCTTTTCCTTATACTGCTTCATTGCTCTCTTGCGCTGTTTCTTCTGCGCAATTTCGTCCTTATCACGGTTCATATAGAATGTGATGGAGCCGAGGATCGCAGTAATAATAAAGATAATAATGGAGGCTGCGCCTGCATAACCATAGTTAGCCTGCTCAACAGTTCCCTTATTAAAGTTTGCATAGATGAATACCGCTACTGTCTCCAGATCCAGAGAGTAGTTTGCACCCTGGTGATACAGGAACGGGATATCGAACATCTGCAGACCACCGATCATAGAGGTTACGAGTGTGTAAACCATAATCGGCTGCAGCAGGGGCAGTGTTACCTTGAAGAATACCTGTCTGGAGTTAGCACCGTCGATATTTGCAGCCTCAAAGAGAGACGGGTTGATGCCCATGATACCGGACATCAGCATGATCATGGTATTACCAAACCACAGCCATGTCTGAATGAACATAACCATGATCTTGGAAACGATAGGATCAGTTACAAACTTGATCGGCTCTTCCAAGCCCATATTCATCAGGGTTGCGTTAATGAAGTAGTACTTAGAGTCACCGAACAGGTTTACGAACAGAGCCGCAACGGATGCAGCAGTGATAATGTTCGGCATGTACATTACTACCTTGAAGAAGCCCTTGCCGGGCAGCTTAACCTTGGCATCAGTAAACCATACAGCCAGCAGCAGCGAAAGCAGAATCTGCGGAATAAAGTTACCGAACCAAAGAATAAATGTGTTACCAAGGGCGTTCATGAACTTCTCGCTGGTAGCAGCAGCACCCTGTGCAACACCATGTCCAAACAGGATCGTTGTGTAGTTGTCAAGGCCAACGAACTGTCCGTTTAAGGACTGGTTGCCCTGGAAGGACAAGATAAAAGTGTAGATCAAAGGCCAAATCTGGAAAAAGCAATACACAAGGAAAAAAGGTGCAATGAACATATATCCATATTTGGCATAGCTAATAGACTTAATACGACGCTGTGCAGCTGACGCCATTACCTTCACCCTCTCGACATGAAATTACAACATGTGCCTATGGGGGCACTTCGCCCCCACAGGCTACATATATGTGTGTTAATTAGATTTTATGAAAATCTGAATTACTTGGAGAGGTCGGGGTTAGCTGCGATAGCATCTGTTGTGTAAACGTTCAGAATCTCATCAGCAGACTTGTCGATGTTCTTCTGCAGAGCGTTCAGGTATGTGTCCTTCAGGGACTGGTCATACTTGGAGATGGAAGCGTCCATGTTGATGCCAGCTGCTACGTCTACGAATACAGCGAACTGATCCTGACCGCCGAGCAGTGCGTTGGAGTTCTTTTTCTCAGAAACGATCTTCTCCATAACAACCTTGTTGTTTGTGAAGTCGCCGGAGTTCAGAGCATACTTCTCCATTGTGTCAGCGTTTACAGTGAAGCATCTGATGAAGTCAGCTGCCATTGTAGCGTTGTCGCAGTTAGGAGATACGCAGAGCCAAGAACCGCCCCAGAAGTATTCCTGCGGGCCCTTAACGATGTTCCAGTTACCTGCTGTACCACCGTTCTGCTCCAGCTGTGCGCCGGAAGCCAGGCACCATGTGGAGTAGAAGTAACCCAGTGTCTCGCCGCCCAGACCTACGTTTGTCCAGTCAGGTGTCCACTGATTTACAGCAGCATTTACATAGCCCTTATCAACCATGTCCTTAGCCATAGTTGTGAATTCCTTAACAGCTGTGGTGTCCAGAGTTGTACCGTTAACCCAAGCAGCACCTGTAGCTGTGGAGAAGCACTGCCACAGACCACCCAGAGTAGCAGTCATCTTAACCTTGCCGTCAGTAGCTGTCTTCAGCTTTTCAGCTGTAGCCATGAATGCATCCCAATCCTTAACAGCTTCCTGCATTGCCTCAGGAGTCTCGATGCCGAGCTTTTCCTTAGCGATGTCAGTGTTGTAAGCCCAGCCGCCTGCTGCAGCCTGCCAGGAAGCACCCTTCAGAACGCCGTTGTTGTCTGTACCGATCTTTACGGTGTAGTCATAAGCGTCCTTGTACTCATCCTCAGAAATGCCCAGGTCGGACAGAGGAGCAGAGAAAGAATTGTCGTTGATGTAGTTCAGAATCCAGCCAGCCTCAGCTACGAACAGGTCAACATCATCGCCAGCGTTCAGGTAGTTTGCATACTCCTTAGCTGCGCCGGAACCGTTCTCACCGCAGTTCTGATACTTGATGTTCTCGCCAACCTTAGCATCAGTGTTCTTCTCAGTGTAAACGTCGAACATGTTGTTCAGGTCTGTGTCAGTCCAGCATACGATTGTCAGGCAATCGCCGTCGTCTGCCAGCTTAACTTCGCCGCCCTTGGACTCTTCAGTCTTGGACTCTTCAGTCTTGGACTCTGTCTTGGACTCTGTCTTGGACTCTGTCTTGGACTCTGTCTTGGACTCTTCTGCGGGGCCGCAAGCAACGAATGCTGTGGAAGCCATAGCCAGTGTTGCGAGCAGCGCAAGTGTTCTCTTCATTTTGCTCATTGGTAAATTCCTCCTTAAGATATATCTATTATATTTCCTTGTGAAATATAATATTCCGTAATTAAGCCGGTGTTTCCACCGTTTTCCCCTCCAGGAGCTGTCCTTTGCAGTACTGCACACGCTCCGTTTGCGGAATCTCTTCTTTACGAACGAGTCGCAGCATCAGCCCGGCAGCCTTTCTGCCAATGGACATTGTATCCTGCCGGATGGTCGTAAGTCCCGGTCTGAGCATTTGCATCAGCGGAATTCCGTCATAACCCATCACAGAAACATCCCTGCCCTCCGTCAGTCCGCAGCTGCGGATCGCCTCTATACCGGACACCGCACAGATGTCATCGGGATACAGTATGCAGGTCGGGCGGCTCTCCTCTCTGAGAAGCTCCAGCGTCAGGCGGTATGCATCCGTCGGATTGAGATATTTTGCAGGCTTTAAAAACGCCTCGTTCACTTCACATTGGTGTTCCCCCATCACCTCACGGAACGCCTTCAGACGTGCCTGGGTAACCTGGGCGTCATCACCGTAAATGTATGCGATTCTTTTGTGCCCCTTCCGCAGGGCATATTCCAGCAAATCTCGGATGCCCCGTTCATTATCGGAAACCACCGCACATGTTTCATCGGATATGTAATCGATCGAAACGATCGGCAGATCACTTGAAAAGAGCCGCTGCACCTCCGCCGCTGTGAAATCCACGCAGGCAGCAAGCACACCGTCTACATTGCGGTACATACAATGCTCATAATAGGAATAGGAACTGTCACCGACATGGCTGCTGATAAAAGTCAGATCATAGCCGCTGCGTTCCATTTCTACTTTAAAGCTGTCAAGAATCGCCGCAAAATAATGATGCTGCAAACCGCTGTTTGCCTTGTCCACCATCAGTACTCCTATATTATAGGACTTCTTGGTTTTCAAAGCACGTGCCAGAGAATTGGGCATGTAGCCGAGCCGTTTGGCTGCTTCACGGACACGTTCTTTTGTCGCAGTTCCCACATCATCATGGTCATTGAGCGCCTTGCTGACGGTTGCAGTAGAAACGCCGCATTCTGCAGCAATATCTTTAATCGAAACCATCTAAAACACCTTCAATGCCACGTTGTATTCTGCGTTTCAAAGCATAGTGCGCATAGCACTTTCTTTCATAAATTAAATATACAACACTCTGCCCAAAAAGTCAATGGGTAAAACCATTCTTTCACTTTTTTTGAATGTTATGCACAAAAAACATTTATGTTTTTTGTGCATTCAGTATACTTTTTTGACGTTTTTTCTAATTTATTACAAAACGGTAACTATCACTTTTCTGGTAAAAATGCACATAGTTTCCAAATATTCCGCACATTTACGCTTCAAATGCTGATACATTTTAAACAAATTGCACAAATATATCTGTTTTTTTCAATCTGTAAATTTTTTTCTTGCAATTTTCAGCGGAATATGGTATAATATTTTATGGTCACAGGCGCTGCCCCTTTAGTTAAATGGATATAATAAGCCCCTCCTAAGGGTTAGTTGTGAGTTCGATTCTCGCAGGGGGCGCCAGACCGCATACAGAAGCTCCGGTTTTGCCGGGGCTTTTTTGTTATTATGTTACACAATACGCAGAAATGTGACTCCCCGCATTGCAGGGAGTCACGATTGTTTTACTTAACAGGAAGCTCCTTGATAAGTCCGACAATGTATTTCAGAATGCTCAGGGAATCCGCCGGTGACGGCTTCTCGTCGAGATCCACGTCGGAATTCAGAATTGCCTGATCGGACAGGGAAGACATACCGAGCAGCGCTCTGTTCAGACAGATAACATCGAGGATATCCACCGAACCATTTTCATCTGCGTCGCCGTATACTACCTTGCCAGCAGGCTTTTCGGTAGGCTTTTCGGTAGGCTTTTCTGTGGGTTTTTCTGTGGGTTTCTCGGTAGGCTTCTCTGTGGGCTTATCGGTGGGATCGTCGGGAGTATCCACCGGGGGCTTGGGATCGGTCTTTCCGCCTGCATCGAGGTTGCTGCCTTCGCCGCTCTTGTAGAAATCCGCAACGGAAATACCCGTATCATTCACACCAAGCGGACGCTGGTGGTCAAGTCCGATGTACTTGCCGCTGTCTGTCTGCCAGAGAGAGGGTTCAAAAAGACCATACTTTTTATCATCCCATGTCTGGAAGTCATAGCTGAGCAGACCGCCGGTATCGCCGGAGTTGGGGTTCAGACACCAGAAGGTGTGATTGATGTGGTTGTCGATCATGTAATCACGCAGCAGCTCCATCCACTTCTGGTTCTTGTCACCATCCATATGACCGCCCCACTCGCCGATGAGCAGCGGAGCGATATCCTCCTCTACAATATAAGACCAGGTATCATACCAGTAATCATCCAGCAGTGTCTGGGTGGTAAAGTCCTTATCAAACCATGTCTGCGCATATACGGACGGGCCGTAGTCATGGGGAGAATATACGATCTGGCTTGTGCCGGAATCGGGAACAATCGGGAAATCACGCACGCCTCTGAGGTTGCCGCCCCACCATGCGCCGTACCAAGGGGATGCATCGCCCTTCGCTTCCCATACGTCGGGCGTATCGTAGGTATAGCCCTTATCGGTCTTGGGATACTGCTCAACGCCTTCGATGAAGATCAGTGCGTTGGGATTTACTTCCAGAATGGCATTTGCACACTTTGTTGCAGCATATGCCCAGTTATTTTCATCCGTGGAGCCATCCCACTTTGCAATATCGCTCGGGCATTTATCACCGGTATAGCCACGCTTACCGTGCGGCTCATTCTTGAGGTCATAGCCGATGATGGTATCGTCATTGCTGTACTTGTCCGCAAGCCATACGAGGGTGTCGATCCACACATCGGTGGTTACACCTGCCTTGCCGTACCACAGCTCATAGTTATGACCGGAGTTATCGGAATGCGGGCTGTGAATGTCGATCATTGCCTTGATGCCGTACTTTTTGCACTTGCCCATGATGACATCGAAGATCTGCATGCTGTCCTTCATGGTCTTGCCGTCTTCCAGCACGAAGTCACGGTTGATGTCCACATAGGGCGGCTCATAGCCTGCCTGCACACTGTTTACGGGGTTGGGTGTGCCATCCATCCAGGACTTGAGCAGCTCGGACGAGATGGGGAAACGAATGATGTTGATACCCTTGTCCGCAACATTGGACAGGAACACATCCACATCCGCCGCATACAGACCATGCGCACAGTTTTCGGTGCAGTTGAAGCCGAACCAGTTGGCGCCGGTCAGCCATACCTCGTTGCCGTCCTTATCGTACAGACGGCTGCCGACTGCATGCAGCCAGTCATCGTTGCCGTCATCCACGGCATTGGTGTTCAGTGTGGCAGTCACACCATTTGCGGTAATGCCGACGCAAATTGCCAGTGCAGTGGCAGCTGCGCTCAGCTTTTTCCAAAGCTTCATGATAATTCCTCCTCTTTTTTATCACGAATTTTCATTTTCTCTATAACACCGTACCTCTCCGTGTGTGAGAAGTACGGAATCATATCATTCTCAGACGGGAAGCTTCTTGATCAGACCCACAATGAATTTCAGAATACTCAGAGAATCGGCAGGTGCCGGTTTTCCATCGCCGTCCACGTCTGCATTCAGAATCGCTTGATCGGAAAGATCGCCAACGCCAAGCAGCGCTCTGTTCAGGCAGATGACATCGAGGATATCCACCTCGCCGTTTTCATCCGCATCACCGTAAAGAACTGCAGCAGGCTTTTCTGTGGGCTTCTCATCGGGAGCATCCGTAGGCTTTTCTGTGGGTTTCTCTGTAGGCTTTTCAGTCAGCTTTTCTGTGGGCTTCTCTGTAGGCTTATCGGTCGGAGCCTCTGTGGGCTTTTCTGTGGGCTTATCGGTCGGAGCCTCTGTGGGCTTTTCTGTGGGCGTTACCACAGGGGGCTGAGGCTCGCCCTTGCCGCCTGCATCCAGATTACTGCTCATACCCTTTGCGTAGTATTCGGATACGGAAATGCCCGTGTCATTCACACCCAGCGGACGCTCATGGTCAAGGCTGATGTACTTGCCGCTGTCCGTCTGCCAGAGGGCTTTCTCCATCAATCCATACTTTTCATCATCCCATGTGATGCTTGAACCGTTTGCCGGTGTAAAGCCCATTGCCGTCCAAAGACCGCCGGTATCACCGGAATTGGTGTTCAGACACCAGAACGTGTGGTTGACGTGATTGTCGATCATATAGTCACGCAGCAGTTCCATCCACTTCTGGTTGTCACCGCCCATGTGACCACCCCACTCACCAATGAACAGGGGGGCAATATCCTCCTGACCGATGAATGCCCATGTATCATACCAGTAATCATCGAGCAGGCTCTGTGTTGTGAAATCGCCTTCAAACCATGTCTGCGGCCATACGGAAGGGCCGTAGTCATGGGGAGAATACACGATCTTGCTTGTGCCGGATGCCTCAAGCTTTACAGGGTAATCACGCACGCCACGCAGCTGACCGCCCCACCAGCCGGGATAATACGGCGGATCGGTCTTGGAATCAGGCTGACCCCACTTGAAGCTGTCATTTCTTACCTGCTGCTCCACGCCCTCAATGAAGATCAGGGCATTGGGGTTGACCTCCTGAATGGCGTCGGCGCACTTCTTGGACGCATATGCCCAGTTGTTTTCATCCGTGGAGCCGTCCCACTTTGCAGCAGCACTGCCCTCCTGACCCTTGCCATGCGGCTCATTCTTCAGGTCATAGGCAATGATCGTATCATCATTCTTGTACTTTCCGGCAATCCAGACCAGCGTATCCTGCCACATCTTGGATGTTACCTTTGTGCCATCGGGCATAATTGCCATCGTGTCGGCACTGCCTGCATTCTCGTCATAGTACCACAGATTGTAGTTATGACCGGAGTTATGTGCCGTAGGGCTGTGAATATCCAGAATGACCTTCAGTCCGTAGTTTTTACACTTGTTCATCAGAACATCGAAGATCGCCATACTGTCCTTCAGCTCACCATCTGCATCGCAGAAATCGGGATTGATCGTGTACGCAGGATCGTTATTTGCCTGTACGCTGGATACGGGATTCGGTGTGCCGTTCATCCAGGAATACAGAAGCTCTGTGGAAATCGGAATACGGATCACGTTGATGCCGTGATCTGCGATGGATGAAAGTGCATCATCCACATCCACGCTCCAGAGATAGTGAACACAGTTTTCGCTGCAGTTGAAGCCAAACCAGTTGGCACCCGTGAGCCATACCTCATTGCCATCCTTATCGTAAAGACGGCTGCCGACTGCATGCAGCCAGTCATCGTTGCCGTCATCCACGGCATTGACAGGTGCTGCGATTGCAGCATTGCTGACGCAGAGTGTCAGTGCAGCGACAGCTGCGGTCAGCTTTTTCCATACCTTCATGATAATACCTCCTCTTTTTATCACGAACAATTCATGGATACGCACAAGCTCCGCAGACGAGTTTGTACAGTATTTCCATTATACTTCTATTGTACCCTATTTTTTTTGTTTTGTCAATTCTATCCTAACAAATTACCTCTAAATTTTGTGTATTTTTTCAAACTCTGCAGCCTATCCTCCTTTGCCAGTAAAAGAACCGACATCACAAGCAGACAGATAACCGGAATCACCCCACGGGTCGTCAGCTGCATTTCGTAGGCTTGCCGTATCGGCAGCATGGCAGCAAGCTCACCGTCCAAGCACAAATGCACGGATGCGGAACACAGAAAATAGGCGCATGCCGCCGTAATCAGGCGAATGCAAAGAAATTTCCGCCACGGAAAATCGCCGCCGCAAATGGCGGCATTCTGCAAATGCACACAAGCACCGCCGAAAGAAAGGAGCGCTGCCGCCATCGGAAGGCTGCCGCCTTGCTGCAGATAGGCAGGCAGATTACTGATCTCCAGAATTGACAGTACAAGCTGCTCGGCAGTATCCGCAGAAGAGCCTGTCAATTCCACTGCATGGGACAGAAAACGCACCGCACCGCTTCCCTTTGCAATGCCCGAAATTGCAGCAAAAACGAGGATCATGCTGCAAATTTTCAGCATTGCGCAAGCCCCATTTTCCACGCTCTCCGTAAAATCCTGTGGATTGAGCCTCGCCCGAAGCTCCGGATTACGGTTCGTCAAAAAATTACCATATCTTGTCAAAAACACTGTAAGCAAGAAATTCGGCAGCGAAACGGAAAGCTGCAAAAAGACAGCAAGCAAGGGTGGAAGATGCAGCGCCGCCCCGACCGTTCCGAGCAGGAATGCAGGGCCGCAGCCAAAACAGGTACATAGGAGAAGTTCCCGTTCTTTTCTTCCGACTGCACCCTTTTCATACATCCGCTGCACAAGCTGCGTGCCGATGGGATATCCGGCAGTCTGCGAAAACAGCAGCACCATCAGGATACTCCCGTCCATGTGCAGGCATTTTTTTGCAAGCCGTTCCAGAGGGGATGCAAGGATCTCCAACACACCTGAACGCACGCAGAACGCCGCAAGCACTGAAAAGAGATAGAGAGACGGAACAATTACCAGAATGCAGCGGCTGCCGGCTTCGAGAATGGCAGCCGTGATTTCTGAACGGTATTGGATTGCAGCAGCAAAAAATAAAAGGAAGGCTGCACAAATGCCGATATTTCGTAATTTCATCAGTATCACCCGTTCCAGTGTATTCGTTCGAACGTGCAAATATGCGACATATCCGACTGTCGCTGTGCATAGAATCAATCGAGGTGATGGAATTGGAAAGAAAGTGGAAACGGACATTCCGCAGCTGGGTGTATCTGGACACTTATGTGCACATGATGGGAAATCACGAGCTGCGTCTTGATAATTGCATGAAGATCCTTGAATATAACGAGGTACTTGTCCGCCTGCAAACAAGGGATATGCTCGTTGTCATCTGGGGGACTGATCTTACGGTATCCGACTATAACGACAGCAGCGTGATCGTGCATGGAACGATCGAATCCGTGCAGCTGCAGGAAAAAAGGTGAACCATGGGATTCTACATCCGTGAAAGACTTGATATTTCCGCCACGGGCGGAAGACTCTATCCGTTCATCAACGCCATCCGCCAAAGCGATCTGATCTGCACACACCAGCGATGTAGGGGGGAAGCCTTCCATTGCCGCATTTTTCGTGCAGATCTGCGGCATCTACAAGAACTTGCGGATATCCACGGTATTTCCCTTAAAACAAAGCCCTCTCCCACAATTCTCGGCAGACTTCGTCCCTATCGGCTGCGACTCGGATTTGCACTTGGCGGATTCCTTTGCCTTGGGATCCTCTTTCTCTATTCGAACACCGTTTCGACCATTGAAGTTCGTGGAAACGAGCAGGTTTCGGAGAGCATGATTCTGTCGGTGCTGTCACATGAGGGACTGCACCCCGGAAAATGGATCACGGATATCGACTACATCAATTGCGAACGAAAGCTGCGGCTGTATGTGCCGGAACTTGCGTGGGCTGCGATCCGCCACGAGGGAAGCCGCATCGTTGTGGAGGTTCATGAAGCGACGCCGAAAACGGAGATGCTCCACGAGCGTGTCCCCTGCAATATCGTGTCCATGTATGACGCACAGATTACAGATGTGCGTGTCTATAACGGACAGCTTGTGCGGCTGATCGGCGATGGCGTGAAAAAAGGAGAACTGCTTGTCAGCGGTGTTCTGGAGGATGACAAGGGCGGCATTTTTTACCACCACGCCATTGCATCTATTAAGGGAATCTATCGGAAAGAAGCAGAGCTGAGCGAATACTTCACTGTTTCGCAAACGGAAACAACCGAAAAATCCGCCACAAAACGGTATTTTCGGCTCTTTCATCTGCAAATTCCGCTGAATTTTGCATTTCATTCTTTCGAGGAATACACCGAAAGTGAAACGGATATTCCCTTCTGGTTTCTTGGACGGGAGCTGCCATTTGGCATTGTACGGCGCACTTTTACCGAAACCGTAACCGAATCCTCCACCCGAAGTGTTGAGGAAACCAATCTTGCCCTCAACAGTGCGATCGTCCGCTATGAAAAGAATTTCCTCTCCAATGTGAAAATCCTCGACCGCAGCATCGAATACATCACGCACGACGACGGACTTTCCTGCCGTATCATATATACATTGGAAGGGGAAATCGGCTGTACATCGGATATTTTTGTAAAATAACTCCCACCGCAGGTGGGGAGAATTCCCGTCCAAAACAGGTTGGTGAAAACCGAATCAATATATGAGTTCTCCCCCACCTGCGGTGGGGGAGAACTTTCCAAAAAAAACAGGTCGGTAAAAACCGACCTGTTTTTGTTAATTCAATTTGTCATTGCAGATTATCATCAAACGGGAAGCTTGTCGATAACCTTAACAACGTACTTCAGAATTGCCAGAGCGTCATCAGAACCGGGCTTGCCGTCTTCATTAACGTCTGCATTCTTCTGACCCTGCTTTGTCAGAGAGCCTGCGCCGAGGATGTTTCTGTTCAGAACGATTACGTCCAGAATGTCAACTTCACCGTTGCAGTCAGCGTCACCGTACAGGACATCGCCGGGCTCATCTTCTGTGGGCTCATCACCTGTATCAGGCTCGGTGGGCTTTGTAGTAGGCTCTTCTTCAACATCGCCTTCGTCAGCCATGAAGGAAGCTACCCAAGCCAGAGGAGAGTTCCAGTTGATGGTGATTTCGTTTACAGACCAAGCGTCAACCTGATCGTAGTAGCAGAGCATCGGAGCCAGTTCGCCGATCTTGTAACCAGCACCCTGGATCATCGGGTCGTTCATGTTGGAGTTCGGACCACCGATCAGTACGCCATCGGGAGCGGACGGCCAATCATTCTTCATCTCATGGCACCAGTATCTGTGGTGAGGATTCTTGGAGGTGTAGCCCTCAGAACCATAACCTGTTACATAGGAGTTCTCCATAGCATTTCTACCAAAGATGTAGTCAAGTGCTGTGGATACGCCGTTGAGGTAAGCTACGTCGCCTGTAACGTCATAAGCCAGACCCATGATGATAGCGTTGTTTACTACCATGGAGTTGGAACCCCACTCGTAACCGCCCTTCAGAACGAATGTATCGTCTGCACTGGTGTCGCCTGTGATTCTTGTTACAGTTGCTTCATAGTCCATGCCCTTGTAAGGAGTACCGTAACCGGACTCGTTCTCAGCTTCGATGTAAGCGTCGCCTGCTACCTGGAAGGATTCAACAACCATCTTAGCCTCAGCGTCAGTCAGAACATCCTGGTTCATTGCCAGAGATGCAGTACCCAGGGATGCCAGAGTACCCCAAGTGAAGGATGTGAAGGAGCCCTGGTTTTCACCACCGAACAGTTCGGTAACTACTTCGAATGCCTCAGGATATTCCTTCAGATCATCGTAGTACTCGGATTCGCCGGTTGTGATGTACAGCTCGCAAGCTGCCCAGTAGAATTCGTCAGATACCTGAGTATCGCCGTAGGGGCCACCGCCCTTATTGTGTGTCAGAGGTGCGAACATCGGGTCTTCTTCGAAGTCGCCGGATACCTTAGCATAAATGCTGTCATAGTTCTTCAGGAATGCGCTCTTAGCTGCGTCATAAGCCTTAATAGCTGCTGCCTCATACTTGGAAGCTGCGGAGGAATCATATTCCTTGATCAGTCTTGCGAGCTGTGCAAGAGCTGCTGCAGTGTTCAGAGTAGCTGCATAAGTAACGGGCTTGATGATACGGCTCGGGAACTGTACTGCCAGAAGCTTTTCGTCGTCAGACTCAGCATAGGGCATTACACCAAGAGCAGTCCACTTGTAGTCATGCATCTTGTGGTAAACCATGCCGTCTTCTCTCTGCATCTTCATGAAGAAGTCAGCTTCCCAGCAAAGCTCATCGAGGATGTCGGGAGTGCCGTTGCCGGTTTCCGGAATGTTAACCAGACCACTGCCGTCAGCAAACTTATCCTCGTTACCGTTGAATACGGTACGCTCGTACATGTTAGCCAGTGTCCACATGGAAACACCGCCGTTAACAACGTACTTACCATAGTCACCAGCGTCATACCAACCGCCGGTTACGTCCAGAGTCTTGGAGTATTCAGAACCGCAGGGATCCTTCGTGTAGATGAATACCCACTCATCTGTGATGTATGCCTTATCCGGAGAGTGACCAGCCTTACGCGCCAGAGCGTCCTTGCTGGAGTTCTTACCGCCGTTAGCAACATACTCGCCTTCGATCTCAACGCCGGAACGGTTCAGATAGAAGTAGTTGATAGCATCTCTTGTCAGATCGCCGTACAGATCTGTACCGATCTTGAATGTCAGAGACTTCTTGCCATCGCACTCGATGTAGTACTCGCCCTCTTCTGTTACAGAGGAGAAGTCAAGCTTCTGAGTGCCCAGCCAGGAAGCAGCGTCCTTTACATAACCGGAGGACTTGCCTGTGTAAACAGCCTTGCCGCTCTTGTTGTAAACTGTGAATTCCTTCGCTGCGGAATCGCCCTCTTCAACTTCCAGAGTAGCAACCTTGTTCAGGTTCGGATAGTAACCAACCTGGTTGAGCTGGATGCCTACCTTTTCCTTCTCGGCTGGTTTCTCGTAGTCACCGCTGCTGCCGTCCATGTCGATCAGAGCGAGGTTGTCGAACTTCAGGATTGTGCCTTCCTTAAAGCAAGCGGAAGGTGTGTACTGACCGTCACCACCGAAGTGGAATGTCCACTCAGCAGTACCCTTACCATCCGGGAAGTTGCCGTTCAGGTTCTGCATGTCTTCCTTGTTGATCTTGAATTCCCAAGCATAGGTTGTCCACTTCTTAGCGGGGATCTGATCCTGCTTCCACTTGTCCCAGCCCTGGTAGTACTTTACTTCTTCGCCCTTGGAAGATGCGGACTTCAGTGCGGACTCTACTTCTTCCATTGTAGCGTCTTCACCGAGCCATTCCATGCTCAGAGGAGTACCGTTATTGTGCCAGTACTCGCAGTCATCGTTTGTGATGTCACCCATCTTTGCGTACATGTAACCGCTGTTTGTAGCGTATACGCTATAGGTCAGACGATAGGTGTTACCATATGTAATGGTAAGACCTCTGTGACGGAACTGGCAGTCCCATCTGTCCTCACCGCCGTTGGAAACACCGCCGGGGTTCTTGATCAGAATGGAGTAAACGCCGTCGTCAATTGCGAACGCCATGGAGCCTGTACCGTTTTCGCAAACGTGCCAGGGCAGACCTGCGCCCTCGTTAAATGTACCCTCACCGAGCATTTCGCCTGCGAATGCTGTCAGGGTTGTCATAGAAGCTGCGGAAGCGCTGGCTACCATTGCGAGTGCCGTAACGCCCGCAGCAAGCTTCTTGCCGAGTTTTCTTTTCAGCATGTTTTACCCTCCCATAAAAATAGAAATTAGATTTTCATCACATCGGACAGTGCAATCCGATGCAATTTCGGTCTCGACGGAAAATTCTTTGCGGACGTTTTCCGCATGAAAAAACACTCGTCCGCTCATAATTCTCCTATCAATCTAATTATAGTGTATTTGCAATTAAAAGTAAAGCCTTTTCCAGATTTTCGGAATATATTATAAACTGTTCTCTTGATTTTTGTGCAAGTTGCATAGATTGCAAATATCCTACAAAAACGCCCTCCCCCACATTTCTGTGAGGGAGGGGAGATTTTCATCAAACGGGAAGCTTATCGAAGATCTTTACGATATACTTCATGATTGCAAGGGAGTCAGCCGCTGCGGGCTTTCCGTCGAGGTCAACGTCCGCACTCAGCATTGCCTTCTTGCTGAGAGCTTCGCCGGAACCAAGCAGTGCCTTGTTCAGCACGATGATATCGAGGATATCCACGCTGCCGCTCAGATCCACATCACCGTAGAGAACGTTGGTGGTGCCGCCGTTTGTGGGCTGGTCCGGTTCCTCTGCGGGCTTCGTTGTGGGAGCCTCGGTGGGCTTATCCGGAGCCTCAGTGGGCTGTACGACATCTTCCGGAGTTGTGCCGTCAGGCTCGGTGCCCCAGATGAGAGTGCCTGCGTCATACATTGTAATATAAGGTGTCTCCACCATCTTATCCTCGCCGCCGACTACAAGATCCTGGAAGGAATGGTCGTTGGACGCATCCCACTTCACGCCAAGGCTGTCCGGAACGCCGACACGGAACTGGCACTCACAGCGATGCTCGGACTGACCGGTGGGCATTACTACGCTGCCGTCCTCAAAGATGATCTCTACATAATATACATTGCCGTCATACTGCACGGGATCGGAAATCGTAACCGCACCCTTGCCGCCTGCATGCTGGTCGTAACCGATTCTGACTTCCACATCGGAAATGGAAGCGCCTGCATCAACAAGCTCAGAAATATCGAAGAAGTAACGATAGCTCAGATCCTTGACGGTTCTTGCCGGCCATGCGGAATGGTTCATTGCAAATGCCTTGATCTCGGTGTAGCTGGTGCCGGACTGGTTGATGGACGCACGCATAAAGAATTCTGTCCACTTCGGGGTTTCTGTCGGCGGGAATTCGGGATCAGAGGTTCCGCCGTATTTCTCAACCATTGCACAGAGTGCTGCGGTGTAGCCTGCATTGTAGTCGATCGCAACCTCAGTATACTGATAGTCACCGATCTTGTCGGAGTACTTACCCGTCTGGTCGGGGCCGCCGCAGAGTGCGCCGTAGAGTACATGAGCGTGAGGCTTTGCATCCTCGCCCTCGGTCTGACCGATGTTGCTCCACTTATCATTCCACGCACCGGAGGAGGTTCTGTGGTGCCATGCCTGCGGATACTTGTCACCCATACCAACGATGTAGCTCATGTTCAGGTCGTTGTCACCGAACGCATAGTTCATGATGTTGTCCGCAAAGTCGGTATACTTCTTAGACAGTTCTGCATCATCTGCAAACAGCTCATCAACGCCCACATATGCAAGGAATGCAGTGGTTGTTGCGTGACGCAGAGAACCCCACTGGAACAGCCACGGCAGACCATCGGGGGTGTACTGGATCTGCTTGCCGCCGTAACCGGTCGTCCAATATTCCAGATGCTTCTTGAACTGGTTCTTCCATTCTTCATCGCCTGTATTGATCGCATACAGGAGTGTACCGCCCTGCTGTACGTCATCCCAGCAGTAGCCCCATGTGAACTTCAGCTCTTCCGACTGGGATTCCTTGCCCAGATTCGGAATGTAGGATTCACACTTGTCCATATATGCCGGATTTCCCGTTGCCATGTACAGCCAGTTTGCCGCAAAAAACAGGTCATCATAGAAGCTGGAGGGCTTGTAGTAAGCATGCTCTTCAGCGTCGTCACCGATGGATTTCCATTCATCCGCACGCTCAAAGAGATCCTCCGCATGTCGCAGGTAATTTTCTGCCTTATCCGGATCGGAATCCTTGAAGATCATGTAGCCCTGTGCCAGAGCTGCCGCCATCTGTCCCTGAATACAGCTGTCCTTGCAGGTATATTCCGGACGAACCGTTTCGCCTGTCATCAGTTCAAACTTGTTCATATACACTTCGCAGGCACCCCACCACTTGTGGTCAAAGCCGCCTTCGCCGACCATGTATACGATCTCATCGCCACGGTCGCACAGTACCAGATAATCCAGTACATACTCCAGATGGTTCTTGTACATCTGCGTCTGTCCTGCCTTTTCAGCACCCTCCGGATACTGGAGCAGACCCCAGCCGAGCGTCATTGCAGAATAGGCATTGGTCAGTGTGAATTTCAGGTGGTCACCTGCGTCAAACCAGCCGCCCGGTGTCGGGTCGTTGGTCATGCAGTCGTCACGCCATGTTACTTCGTTCCATTCCGGCAGTACGCCGCACTGCTGCACCTGATAGAAGAACATGGACTTCTGGAGTGCTTCGCCGTAATTGTAAGCGCTGTTGGCAGCCGCCTGCGCTTCCATCGGCTCTGTGACAATGTTCTGCACGGGTGCAGCAGAAGCCGCAGCGCACAGTGCAAGACTTGTCACAAATGCAAGAATTTTTTTCATATAACTTCCCCTCTCAATTAGATATTGATAATTTTATTTTACAACGTTTCCACCCATTTGTCAAGGTTTCGCAGAAAACTTTCCGTGTTTTTCCGCATTCTGCGGTTTTTATTCCGTGCGTTGCATTGAATTATGCAACTTTCTCTTTCAATCTTTATATAATGAGGAGGTGAGCATATGGCTATTGTTTCAGGCACGGCTCCCGTGCAGCGGATGCGTCACATGGGCGAAATTATCGCCGCATATCTCGACAGCGCACTGATCTGGACAGCCCCCGTCAGCGACTGGCTCTGGCAGTCGGACGGTTCGGAAGTGACGCTGCTGCTCTATCACGGCAGCAGCAATTCCCCCATCATTCCGAAATCCGTGGAGGGGCTTCCCGTCACGGCGCTTGCACCCACTGCATGCAATTATGCCGGCATTTCTTCCGTGACGATTCCGGCAGGAGTCGTAAATCTGTATTAAAAAAATGTCCGGTTTCCTGTTGGAAACCGGACTTTTTTCAATCAAATCTGCAAATCACACGCAGCCCTGAGCCTTCATTGCTTCAGCAACCTTCAGGAAGCCTGCAATGTTTGCACCTGCAACGAGGTCATTTTCCATGCCGTATTCAGCCGCAGCATCAACGGAGGACTTGAAGATGTTCTTCATGATGCCCTTGAGCTTCTCGTCAACCTCTTCAGCTGTCCAGTTGTAACGCATGGAGTTCTGGGACATTTCCAGACCGGAAACTGCTACGCCGCCTGCGTTAACTGCCTTGGAGGGAGCAACGATTACGCCGTTAGCCTTCAGGTATGCAACAGCCTCGTTTGTAGTCGGCATGTTGGAAACTTCTACATAATACTTGATGCCGTTTGCAACGATCTTTTCAGCTTCAGCCATGCCAACTTCGTTCTGTGTTGCGCAGGGCATGATGATGTCAACCTTAGTGCCCCACGGCTTTTCACCTGCAAAGAACGGTACGCCGAACTTGTCTGCGTAGTCCTGAACACGGTTGCGGCAGGATGCTCTCATCTCGAGCAGGAAGTTTACCTTCTCCTCTGTGCTGATACCGTCTTCATCATAGATGTAACCGTCGGGACCGGAAATGGTAACAACCTTACCGCCCAGCTCGTTTACCTTCTTAATAGTACCCCAAGCTACGTTGCCGAAACCGGATACTGCAAAGGTCTTGCCCTTGATGGAATCACCGAAGTGCTCCAGCATTTCTACTGTATAGTAAACAGCGCCGTAACCGGTAGCCTCCGGACGGATCAGAGAACCGCCGTACTGCATGCCCTTACCTGTCAGAACGCCTGTAAATTCATTTGCCAGTCTCTTATACTGACCGAACAGGTAGCCGATCTCTCTTGCGCCAACGCCGATGTCACCAGCCGGAACGTCGAGGTTCGGGCCAATGTGACGGAACAGCTCTGTCATGAAGCTCTGGCAGAAACGCATTACTTCTGCATCGGACTTACCCTGCGGATCAAAGTCGGAACCGCCCTTGCCGCCGCCCATGGGCAGGGATGTCAGGGAGTTCTTGAAAATCTGCTCAAAGCCCAGGAACTTGATGATACCGCTGTATACGTTGGGAGCGAATCTCAGACCGCCCTTGTACGGACCGATTGCGGAGTTGAACTGTACACGGAAACCACGGTTTACCTGTACCTTGCCGTTATCGTCTACCCACGGAACACGGAATGTGATCTGACGCTCCGGCTCTACGATTCTCTCAAGAACGCCTGCCTCTACAAGGTCAGGTCTCTTTTCTACAACTGCCTCCAGAGATTCCAGGACCTCTGTTACTGTCTGAATAAACTCAGGCTCGCCCTGATTTCTCTTCTCAACTCTTGCAAGCAGATCTACCAAATACTGATTCTTTAACGCCATTGTTAAAAAACCTCCTCAATCAAAATTCCGTACACGGCATACAACTGTACTCGCTGTGCGGTACACTTATTATACCACTCTTTTATAAAATTTGTCAAGTGGTATTTCGCAATTTTCACCGCATTTTTTTGTTTCCAAAGCAATTACGGCATTTTCGCATAGTTTTGGCGTGTTAAAGCGTTGATTTTTATTCATTACGACGAAGCGGGACTGTATCCTGTGTCTGCCCCGCAAAAAACTCCCCACAAGCCGTGGGGAGTTCTCTTGTTATATCAGAGTTTTCGAATAATTGCTCGAAACACGCAGACGGTTCAAGGCTCTCTGGAGCTTGAGGTTTGCACGCTGGTGGCGGTCAGGTTCATCCTTGTATGCTTCAAGCTTTGCGAGCGCATCCTGACGGGAACGCTCCGCCCAGTCCGCATCAATCTCCTCCGCCCATTCGGCAGCGGTCGTGATGATGGTAGTCCTATCATCCGAAACCTTCATCGCACCGCCTGCAACGGCAGCGGTTCTGGTTTCACCGTTTTCGAGCTTGATCGTCAGCGCACCGGTTTTCAGAATGGCAGCATAGCGGGTATGATCCGCCAGA
Source organism: Oscillospiraceae bacterium (assembly GCA_017521325.1). GTDB lineage: Bacteria > Bacillota > Clostridia > Oscillospirales > Ruminococcaceae > UBA3855. The sequence goes on from JAFXCV010000011.1 coordinate 29,128, forward strand.
ATGCCGACATCCCCCTCGGTCGTGCGTGCGGTCAGCTGCACCACCTGTCCCTCAAAAAGGGTCTTATCAGGCGTGATGATCTGCAGAAGAAAGGTTTTCATGCTACTCCCCTCCTGCCGTTATTCCTGAAGGCTCTTTGCTTTTTCCACTGCCTCGTCGATCGTGCCGACAAAGAGGAATGCAGATTCCGGCAAATCGTCATGCTTGCCCTCGATGATCTCCTTGAAGCCTCGGATGGTTTCCTTCAGCGGCACATACTTACCCTGCATGCCCGTGAACTGCTCCGCAACGGAGAACGGCTGGGACAGGAAACGCTGGATCTTTCTTGCACGCATTACGGTGCGCTTGTCCTCCTCGGACAGTTCCTCCATACCCATGATGGCAATGATATCCTGCAGCTCTGTGTATCTCTGCAGAATCGTCTGCACGGCTCTTGCGGTTTCGTAATGCTCCTTGCCGACAACCTCGGGCGCAAGGATTCTGGAGGTACTCTCCAGCGGATCGACTGCCGGATAAATACCCAGCGATGCGATCTGACGGGACAGAACCGTGGTTGCATCCAGATGTGCAAAGGTCGTAGCCGGTGCAGGGTCGGTCAGGTCATCCGCAGGCACATAAACTGCCTGCACGGAAGTGATGGAGCCCTTGTTTGTGGAAGTAATTCTCTCCTGCAGTGCGCCCATTTCGGTCGCAAGCGTCGGCTGGTAGCCAACGGCGGAGGGCATACGTCCAAGAAGTGCGGACACCTCGGAGCCTGCCTGTGTAAAACGGAAGATATTGTCGATGAACAGCAGCACGTCCTGTCCTTCCTCGTCACGGAAATATTCCGCCATCGTCAGACCCGACAGTCCCACACGCATTCTTGCGCCGGGCGGTTCGTTCATCTGACCATACACGAGGACGGTCTTTTCCAGAACGCCGCTTTCGGTCATTTCGTTATAAAGGTCGTTGCCCTCACGGGTTCTCTCACCAACACCGGTAAATACGGAGATACCGCCGTGCTGGTTGGCAACGTTGTTGATCAGCTCCTGAATCAGTACAGTCTTGCCGACGCCTGCGCCGCCGAACAGACCGATCTTACCGCCCTTAAGGTAGGGGGCAATGAGGTCAATAACCTTGATGCCGGTTTCCAGCACCTCGCTTGATGCCTGCTGCTCCTCATAGCTGGGGGCTTCACGATGGATCGCCCAGTGCTGTGCGGTTTCCGGAGCCGGCTTTTCGTCAATGGCATCACCCAGCAGGTTGAACATTCTGCCAAGCGTTTCACGTCCTACGGGAACGGTGATCGGTGCGCCCGTATCAATTGCATCCATGCCACGCATCAATCCGTCGGTGCTGCTCATGGCAATGCAGCGCACGATATCATCACCGATGTGCTGCGCAACCTCCAGAACAAGCTTGGTTCCGTGGTTATCCACAGTAATGGCATTGAGCAGTCGGGGCAGGTTTTCCTTCGCAAAGCGAACGTCTACAACTGCACCGATGATCTGCACGATTTTTCCTATATTCTGCATAAAAACTCCTTTCGTAGAGCAAGTGCGCAGGAGGATGCAGGGGGACGCTGTCCCCTGACCCCCTGCCAAAGGGATATCATCCCTTTGGAATCCCGAGCCGTTTTGCCATTGCCCCCTGCGGGGGTAAAGGCAAAACGCTAAGACTGCAAGAATGCATTCTTGGCAGGAACAGGAAGAAGTTCTCCCTGAATACTACCCCTGCGCATTCGCTCCACCAACGATTTCTGTCAGTTCCTGCGTAATTGCAGACTGTCTTGCACGGTTGTAAAGCAGCGACAGATTGTCGATCATTTCCTCCGCATTATCCGTTGCATTTTCCATTGCCGTGCGTCTTGCCGCCTGCTCGGAGGCAAAGGATTCAACAATACCGCAGTAGATCAGACCTGCCACATACTGCGGAACGAGCTGATCGAACACGACTTCCGGTGAAGGCTCATATTCCACGGCACGGTTTTTCGGCTGGCTGTCTGCAAGGTTTTTCAGCGGAATCACGCTGATCTGATGTGCTTCCTGCATAATGGGAGAAATATAATCTGTATAAAACAGCTCCACGCTCTGCAGGGATTCATGGCGGCGGTAGGTATCCAGCACCAGCTCTGCCATTTCCATGGCAAGGTAAATATTGGCATGCTCCGCAATATGGTCATAAGTTTTCAGCACCTTGACATCACGGCGTGCAAAATAATCCACAGCCTTCTGACCGATGGGCATGACCACGGGATTTCCTCCCTGCGCCTTGACCTCGTCGATTCTTGCCTGTGCCATTTTCAGCACATTGGAATTAAAGCCGCCTGCAAGTCCCCTGTCGCCTGCAATGACGATCAGCAGCACGGCAGTTTTATCGCTGCGCTTATGCACAAAAACGGAATTGAAGTAGGGATCCTCCGCAGCAATATCCGCCATCAGCCCGTAGGTCGCATTGAAGAACGGCTGTGCGGTTTCCGCACGCTCCTTGGCGTGTCGGAACTTGGAGGACGCCACAAGCTCCATTGCCTTGGTGATCTGCATGGTGCTTTCCACACTATGGATGCGTCGCTTGATATCTTTCAGATTCGGCATAGTCTACTCCCATCAGTGTGCTGCCGCATACTGTGCCGTAAAGGCTTCGAGTGCAGCTTTGAGTGCTTCCTCATTTTCCGCAGTCATTTCCTTGGTTTCAAGGATGGATGCAAGGATCTCGGGATGGTTCTCCTGCATATCCGCAAACATCTGCTCCTCGTAGTCCTTGATATTGTCCACGTCCACATTCTTCAGATACCCCTTGGTCACGGCGTAGATGATGCACACCTGAAGCTCTACCGGAACGGGAGCATTTCTATCCTGCTTGAGGACTTCCACGATACGCTCACCCATTGCAAGGCGGTTCTTGGTATCCGCATCGAGGTCGGAACCGAACTGGGAGAACGCCTGCAGCTCTCTGTACTGGGAATAGGAAAGCTTCAGAGAACCGGAAACCTTCTTCATTGCCTTGATCTGTGCCGCAGAGCCTACACGGGATACGGAGATACCGGGATTCACGGCAGGACGTACACCTGCGTTGAACAGGTCGGTTTCGAGGAAGATCTGTCCATCGGTGATGGAGATGACATTGGTCGGAATATAGGCAGAAACGTCGCCTGCCTGTGTTTCGATGATCGGCAGTGCCGTCAGGCTTCCGCCGCCGTAGTTTTCGTTGTAGCTGCAGGCTCTTTCCAGCAGACGGGAATGCAGATAGAAGACATCACCCGGATATGCCTCACGTCCCGGAGGACGCTTGAGCAGCAGAGAAAGCGCACGGTATGCCACCGCATGCTTGGACAGGTCATCATAGACGCAAAGCACGTCCTTGCCCTGGTCGAGGAAGTACTCACCCATTGCGCAGCCAGAATACGGTGCGATATACTGCAGGGGCGCAAGCTCGGATGCAGTTGCGGAAACGATGATGGTATATTCCATCGCACCTGCCTTGCGCAGGGTTTCGGCAACATTCGCAACAGTCGAACGCTTCTGACCGATGGCAACGTAGATGCAGATCATGTCCTTGCCCTTCTGATTGATGATGGTATCAAGGGCAATGGCGGTCTTGCCTGTCTGACGGTCGCCGATGATCAGCTCACGCTGACCTCTGCCGATCGGGATCATCGAGTCGATTGCCTTGATGCCGGTCTGCAGGGGCTTATGAACGGATTTTCTGGTGATAACACCGGATGCCACCTTTTCAATGGGGGCAGTCGCAGTGGTTTTGATTTCTCCCTCGCCGTCGATGGGCTGACCGAGGGCATTGACCACTCTGCCGAGCAGTGCTTCGCCCACGGGTACGGACATGATCTCGCCCGTACGCTTGACGGTGGAACCTTCCTTGATCTCGGCATCGGAGCCGAGCAGTACCGCACCGACGCTGTCCTGTTCAAGGTTGAGCGCCATGCCGTAGGTACCGTTTTCAAACTGGATCAGCTCACCCGACATGCACTGTTCAAGTCCGTGGATATTGGCGATACCATCGCCCACGGTGATGACAGTACCCACATCGGTCAGACTGATCTTTGACTGATAATTCTTTATCTGGTCTTTGATAATGCTGGATATTTCATCCGGACGTAAATTCATAATTGAACACCTTTCCGCACAGAAATGTGCTGGTGATTATATTTTTTTCAGATTGTCGGACATTTCCTTTACTCTTGTACGCAGGGAATTATCCATTCTGGTATCCCCGTACTGCACGATCATACCGCCGAGAAGGGACGCATCCACGGACTCGACAAGTCTGATCTTCTTTGCAAGCTTTGCCGCAAGCTTTGCACTCAGCGCATCACGCTGCTGCACTGTCAGCGGCTGTGCCGATGTGACAAAGACCTCGGCAATCGAGAACAGTTCATAATACATCGCATTGAACGCTTCACGGATCTGCCCGATGCGGTTGATCCTGTGCTTTTCGACGAGCAGGCAGAGAAAATTCTCCGTGATGCCTGCCTCGTTTCCGATGACACTGCGCAGGATTTCGACACGCTCCGGCGCACCGATATCCGGCACGGACAAAAGCGACATAAAATCGGGATGCTCTGCAAACATATCCGCAGCCGCATTGAGCTGCTCATACACAGTTTCTTCGCAATGCTCCTCCTGTGAGAGCCGCAGGAGCGCCTCGGCATACACCTTACCTACTGTCTGTGTCATGCCTCTTCACCCATTTCATCAAGAAATTCGTCGATCAGACGGTTGTGGTCTTCACCGGAAATTTCTTTTTCCATAATTTTCTGTGCCAGCTCCAATGCAAGACCGGAAATCTCGCCCTGCAGCTCACCCTTTGCCTGTGCCATATCACGGGCAATGTCACGATCCGCCTTTTCACGGACTGCAAGCGCCTCACGGCGTGCATCCTCAACGATGGCATCGCCCTTTGCCTGTGCCTGCTTTTCGGCACGGCTGATGATGCGTGCGGTTTCGTCCTTGGCGTCCGCCATGAGCTTTGCATACTGCTCCTTGTCCGCATTTGCAGCATTCTGTGCATCATCGGCAGCCGCATATGTTGCCGCAAGCTCCGCCTGACGCTGTTCGAGGATGCCATCGACTCTCTTGAACAGGAAGTGCTTGAATGCGAGGAAGATCAGCAGGGTATTGATCAGGGTAAAGAGAATGGTGCCGACATCAATTGACAAAAAATCCAAATCTCAGTTCCTCCAATTATACAATTACAGCTTGCCGATGAAGGGGTTTACGAACATCAGCAGCAGTGCTACTACGAAGCCGTAGATACCGGTGGACTCTGCGATTGCACAGCCGATGAACATGGTACGAGTTACCGCACCGGAGCTTTCGGGCTGTCTGCCGATCGCTTCACAAGCCTTACCTACTGCGTAGCCCTCACCGATACCGGGGCCGATACCTGCGATCATTGCGGTACCTGCACCGATTGCGGATGCTGCGAGAACAATTGCTTTTTCCATAATAAATTACCTCCAAGTAAATTTTGACTATTATATTGAACCGCAAAGCGGTTTTTAACGGTTGATCAATCAGCTTCTGCGGCATTCGCCACGTTTACCATGGTCAGCATGATGAAGATAAATGCCTGCATAAAGCTGCTGAACAGATCGAAATACAGTGACAGCACAGCAGGAATACCGATCGTCATAAACGCCACGCCGATTGCCTTTGTGATGGATGTCAGAGCATAATAAACAAGACCGGAAATGATCATGCCGCTTGCGATATTGCCGAAATGACGGATACTCATGGACACCGGCAGTGAAACTTCACTGAGGACATTCATCGGCAGCATGACAAACACGGGCGATGCATAGCCCTTGAGATAACCCCACAGACCATTTGTGCGCAGCTTTGTGGCATGCACCCAGATGAATGTGATGAGCGCCCAAGAAAGCACCACGCTGAAATCCGCTGTTACGGAACGCAGACCGAAAAGACTGATTAGACTTCCCAGAATGGAGAACGTAAACAGCGCCCCGATATACGGTGCAAATTTACGGTTTCCCTTGCCCATGGTATCATCCACGAGATTGTAGACCGTCTGGACTGCCCATTCGGCAAGCACCTGCCGTTTGGAAATATTCTTGGTTTTCATATCCTTCGTCAGCCACAGCAGCAGCAGCGTCACGCCTGCAATGATGATCCAGCTGAGCAGGATACTCTCCGTAAAATTGATGGTAATGCCAAACACCTCAAAAGACGCAATGATTTTGGGACCTGTGACGTTGATTTCCGTCGTGCCCTTAAAAAAATCACTGAAATGCAAGGCTCACACACCTCCTTATATTCTCATAATATATGTCACCGTTTCTTCTCTTTTTTAAATGAGAGAAGCCCGAATAGGAGCCTCGGATAGAGAAACGGCAGAATCACTGCCAATGCACATGCATGTCCGATCGCCATCCCGACGGCGATCACGCCGCAGGAAATTCCGCAGCGCAGCAGATAGCCGCCGAAATCCCTTGTTCTGCCGTGGTACACGGCATTGCAGATGCTCCGGCTGAGCAGCCAGAGATTGCAGAGCATGCCCGCACTCCCCAGAAGAAGTCCAAGCGGCACGGCAAATCCGATGCCGACAAGCAACAAGGAACACAGCCACACGAGGACATCCAGCGCCAGTGTACCGACTGCGGCAAACCGCAGTTCCTTATGCAATGTTTCCAGTTGCTTCGCCTCCCTTGTAAAAACCCTTTAAAATTTATTATAACACATTTTAAAGCGATATGCAAGGGGATTTCACAAATTTTGTAAATCGTATAAAATTGCCGAAAATCCGTGATTTCCTTGTCGAGTTTCAAACTTTCCGGATTTTTTTTGAAAAAACGCTTGACAAACCATCCTCACTGTGCTATAATTGATAAGGTTGCTGATGTGGCACAGGTGGTAGCGCAACGCCTTGGTAAGGCGTAGGTCACCGGTTCAAATCCGGTCATCAGCTCCAATAAAACATTGGAAAATGGGCGTTTTCTCAAATCGAGAGAACGCCCATTGACTTTTATGTATGGGTTGAGGACAATATGAGGACAATATTCCTATAAAAAGCAGTAAAAACATACAAGAAGATACAAGAGGCTTTCCGTTTTTCGGAAGGTCTTTTTTTATGCCTGTTTTTCTTCCCTCCGGTATTCCGTCCGGGTGATCAGCATACTGTCCAGAACCTCCGCCGCCTGTTCATCCGCTTCCTGAATGCAGTGCAGGTATTTGTTTGTTGTGGAAATGTCGCCATGTCCGAGCCGTGCCTGTACCTGTTTGAGGTTTACACCGCCATACAAGAGCAGGGTTGCCGATGTGTGACGTAGCGAATGGAATTTCCGGTGCTTCAGCCCGTGCCGCTTTAGGAACTTCGAAAACTGCTTTGTTGGTGTCTGGGGATTCAGGATCTCTCCGTTCCATTGTGTGAACAGCCATTCCTCCCCGATCCACTGACTGCCGAGCAGCTCCGCTTGACGTTGTTTCTCTTCACGGAGCATCATGACAAGCTGGATGCAGTGCCGGTTAATTGATACGGTACGCACTTCATAATCTTTCGGTGGCTTCACGGCGATAGGCTGCCCAGAGATCTTATAAGCAGATCGCTCAATGGTAACCTTGCCGCTGCCATAGTCGAAATCACTGAATTTCAGTCCGACCAGCTCCCCACAGCGTGCGCCGGTCATAATGGCAAGCTGTACAAGCACCTGAAACTGCAGCTCCTCATCCTCCAGACATTGTAGCATCTCCGCCGCCTCCTGCTTGCTGAAAATCTCGATCTTTGGAGCCGTTACCTTCTGCAGGGTGAGCTTTTCGGCGGCTGCAGGGTTCGAGGGAATCAGATCGAGCTTGACCGCCTGTTTCAGAATGGACTGCAGGACGGTCAGTTTCCGGCGGATGGTAGCCTGTGATAGTTTCGGGTTCTCTGTGTCAATCGTGCCGTCCTTCTTCTGCCGGACATCTCCCTGCAGGTACTGGATGAATTGCTGAACGTGTGCTGGTTTCAGCTCCGTCAGCTTGATATGACCGAGCAGAGGAATCAGCAGCTTCTCAATGGTGCGTGAATAGTCCGCCCAGATACGAGGAGCAAGCACATCCTTTTTGATTTCCAGGTACATCGGGCAGAAATCGGCAAACTTCATATTATGGTTGACGGTGATCATACCATTTCTGCATTTTTCCTCGAAAAGGACAACCTGTTCATTCAATGCCTTTTCAAGCTGTTTCGGGGTAAGCTTTCTATCCGGTTTCCATGTCATTTCATAGGGGCGGAGCTGTTTCCCGGCAGTGTCATACCCTCTGGAAACTCTGATGCGGTAGGAAATGATTTCGCCTTGTTTATTCCGTCTGGGGGTTATGTTTGCCATTGTTCACACCTCTCATATAAAATTCAAAATCGCTTACCTTTAGATGCAGATAACTGGGGTCTAATCCCGTTATTTCTTTAATTAAGCAATTACAGAGATATTGAAATGATTCTTCAGTGATGTATTTTGAAAATGCATATTCCTTTCCCCAGTTATATTCGATTTCACTCTTAATGTCGAGGTTTTCAGTACAGTAAGTCAGCTTATATGCATCAGCTACATGTATTAATTCAACTATATTTTCAAGCATAGCACGAAACATAGGGTGTTCAAAAGTTCTATTATAAATTGCCTTCTTCGTGAAATCACCTTGCCCTCCTGTGAGGTCTCGGCTTAAAAATAACGATAAATTATCAAGTGCTCCCTCACTTAATCCCGTCACCTTGCAAGCTGTTTGCACATCTGCTTCTACCGAAGCAACGTCAGACAGTCCCAGCAGATAATCTGCTGATACATTGAAATGCTTTGCAAGTGCAATAATGTGCTCTCTCTTCAGATCCCTAGCACCGATCTCCCAGCGTGCGACTGTTTCACGGTTAGCAACCCGCAGAGCTGCTGCAAGCTGTTCCTGATTCTCTCCTGCCTTTTCTCGCAGTTCTTTGATAATCCGCCCTGTATACTTCATATCGGGTGTTTCCATGATTGACCTCCATCTGTGCCGAAAGCGACACAACCAAAAATAATTGTACCAAAGCACTTGACAAGTAGTTATGATGATGATGATATAATTAGGATGTGGCACAAACAAAGTTTTATGTGCCGTATCCGTCACTTACATCATACCATATTATGATGATGATGTCAAGTAAAATTTTAGGAGGCATGAATTTATGGCAAATCAGGACGTAAGACAGTACGCAAAGGAAAAGGGCGTGCAACTCTGGAAGTGTGCGGCAGCTATGAACATTTCCGAACCCACCATGACCCGCAGACTTCGTACGGAGCTGACAGAGCAGGCAAAGCAGGAGCTGATCAGCATCATTGACAAGCTGAGCGAACCTACAACCACAAACCAGAATTAAGGAGGAACACACAATGATTTACATGAAAAAGAATGGACAGGAAACACCCGTCACGGATCTGCAGATGTTCTGCAAGTGCCCTGAATGCGGTGCAGAGATTGCAATGAATGGCGGGGAGCTGTTAAAACTTGCACTGGATTTCGAGGAAGGCTTTGATTTTGACAGCAGCTCCCTTTTCTGCGATTCATGCACGATGGAACGTACCCGTATCCGTGAACAGCTTCACAATGTGCAGACTGCGATTGACAAAATGCCGCTGAGAGAAGCTGCACAGCTTGTTGAATCGCTGAAACCGTACTGCCATGAACAGGCATAAAGAAAAACGCCCACCGGCGGCAACCAGTGAGCGTTAATGAAAACATGAACCAACAGCAATTATGAATCATGTTCAGCTCCTATTATATCATATTTTGGAGCTGAACGCAACCCCCGAAGGAGGGATTTTATGCAGATTACAGTAAATAAGCCGCCGCTGATGCTGGGCATTCGAGAAGCTGCACAGCGTTTCGGGATTTCACAGCATTACTGCAGGCAGCTTGCCCTGTCTGGCACGGTGAAGGCGGTCAGGGTTGGCAGAGGTAAGATTTTGGTAAACTGTGACAGCATGGCAGCATTCTTCGACAGTGCCACAATTCCGGATCAAAAAAACATAGCAGCTTCTCCGTCCGGTATTCAGCCGATTCCGGTGAAGATCTGAGAGGCGGTGCCAACATGAATATTCTTGATTTCATCCCATTCGGGAAACAGAATGCAGTCAGTACTGAATACTTGAAAGCCGTCACCGGTCTGGATATGCGAACCATCCGCCAGCAGATCGCCAATGCAAGAATGAGAGGAGCTGTTATATGCTCCTCCCTGCGGTCTGAGGGCGGCGGCTATTTCCAGCCGGAAAGCCCACAGGAGGCGGCGGAGTATGTCCAGACAGAACGCTGTAGGATCGAGAGTGCAAAGGCGGCTCTGGCAAGTGCGGAGGAGTATATAAATCAATAGCAGGAGATGAAAACCAGTATGAAGCCAAACGAAAACATCGAACTGAATTTGCAACTGGAAGAAAAGAAGATCCCTTCCTACTTCTATTTTTGGACAAAATATTGCAATTATTTTGATTTGCTTACTTATGAACAGGCGGGGATAGTAATAAAACACATCTGCAGTTATGCAAGAGGTAAAGAAACGGATCCGCCTGAGGATGCAACCTGCAATCTGCTTATTCAGATCATGAAACAGGATATTGACAACTCTTTCCGCAAATACCGTGCTCAATGTGAGAACGGAAAGAAGGGAGGAGCACCCAAAGGCAATAAAAACGCAGCAAAAGATAAGGGTGATTTCATAGAGTGCGATAAAATCAACTATGAAATTGCTTTCAAGATAAGCGCTGTTTTGTATTTTGAAGCAGAGAAATTCAAATACAAGCTGGATGATTATCTGAACAGAAAACAAACTGCTCTTATTGCAGCTTGTTATTATTTTCTCGATTGCGACAAGTTCAACGACCTGTACAAAAATTACTCATCACTGGTTGATATGATTGCTGATCAAACAGCTCCGACAACTTGCATGGAAATGAAACGCCTTGCAAAAACGTATTATGAATCTGGTGAATATGATGTGCCCTTCGATGAAGCGTTTTTGGATGCCAGCAAAAGAGCCTTGAAACTCCTGCAGATCTCAGGAGAGCAGCTTGAACTTTTTTTAGAGAAGTGTGAAAAGAAATTCGATAATTAAACAACCCAAAAACAACCCAAAAACAACCCAAAACAACGAAATATTAAGATTAAGATTAAAATAAAAAAAAAGTTAATTTTAAATCTTAATCAATAAACAAAGATTAAGATTTAAAATTAACACTACTTCACCGCTTCGCTTTTTGAAAATGCTTTGTGGTCGCATTTTCAAAAGCGGCGTTTCAGTAGTGGAAAAGGGCTGGACGGTGTAGTTGTTGTAGCGAAGTCTGGAACGACAGAATAACCTGGATACCGGAGAAGGGGGATTGTATATAACGGGTTCAGAGATCAGAAGTTTTCCCCACGAACCAAGAGCGAACCAAGAACGAACAGAGAGCGAACAGAGAAAAGAACCCCCTCCCCCCCTCTTTTCACGGCACAAGACATGAACGGGATACCGGCGAAAGGGGGATTGTATATATGCGGCAGATTTTTTGTAAAAGGGGGCATCGAACTGAGAGCAAACTGAGAACGAACCAAGAGCGAAGCAAGAGAATTCTGCAAAAGTATATCAAGATATACCTTTGCGGCTGAACAGCTCCTCAGATAAAAAAGAATCCCCTGCCTGATCTGGCAAGGGACAAAGAAACAAAACGGAATCGACTGCTTATATTCTAACACGAAAGGCGGTCGGTTGTCAATGACGAATGAAACACTTGCAGCATTGATTCAGGAGGGGAACGAGGAGCTGCACCCCGTTCTCTGGCAGAAGGTGAACAAGCTGTTATATTCCAAAGCAGCGACATTTTACAATAGCCATTCCGAAACCTGTGCAAGGTGTGGTGTGGAGCTGTCCGACATCCGGCAGGAGTGCTATGCCGTGTATCTGGCAATGGTGAAAGCGTATGATCCGGAGCGTGGGCTGATGTTCACATCCTATCTTGATTATCCGTTCCAGAATGTCGTAAATAGCCTTCTGGGACTGCGTACAAGCCGCCAGCAGAATGAACCGCTGAACCATGCAGCAAGCCTTGACAAGCCCATAGAAACGGCAGACGGCGATTCCTGCACGCTCATGGACATGGTACAGGACGATACCAGCACAGACTTTCTGGAGGACGTTGACAGGGATTCAGAGGCGGCATTCATTCGGCAGATTGTCGCAGAGCTGCAGGAACCATACAGAACCGTAATTCAGCAGTATTTCTTTCATGGGGATTCCCTGCAGGAGATCTCTGAGCAGCTGGGCGTAACTCCCGAACGAGTACGGCAATATAAATATAAGGCGCTGCGGATCCTGCGGCAGAACAGGCAGCTTCTCAGCATGTACAAAGAACAGTGTCTGCATGATGCGTGGTTGTTTGCTTCCAGGTGGGAGCATTCCCCCGAACACTTTGCACTGGTGCAGCAGCTCCGTGAAAGTAATCTGTCCTATGGTTATCAGCAAGCGGAATTGCATGCAGCAAGACAGAAGTGGGAGCAGGAGAACGAAGTGCAGGAAACTGATCCGTACAAAGATCTTCGTGCCTATTTTGCAGGGAAGAAATGAGAGAGAAGTTGTTTGTAGCATCTCTGTGAGTGAATGTTTCAGAAAAGGGAAGTCGACTTCCCTTTTTTTAAAAAATGTGAAGTCGACTTCACATTTTTCGGGCCTTGAGTTCTGATTTCATTCTGTGCACTCGGGTGCACAAATTGAAACTGTTCGGGTGACTTCTCAAAACCTGAAATCTATTGCCGAAATGAAAAATGTTGAATCGATTCAACATTTCAAAAAATGCGAACTCGAGTTCACTAAATCACCGCAAAAATCACCGCAAACCCCTATATATAATATATATAAAAATTGCGGTAAAAAATGCGAAGGTGAATGGGTTAACCGCAAAGGGCTTCAGAAGCCAGCCCTTTGCGAGTGAACCCTGACATTCACCTAAGGGCGAAAGGAGAAGTAAAGTCAGGGACAAAATCAGGGACAAACCCCTATATATAATATATAAAAATGTCCCTGAGAAAAATGCAATGTCAATGAGAACAGGAACAGAGGGCTTCAAGAGCCAGCCCTCTGTAACCCTGTCCTCTATCATTGACTAAGGCGAGAGTATATATGCATAAAGAGGAGCTGAACAAGAACAGCTCCCCCTCTTTGTCTATTCTTCCGTATACTCCAGAATGTCACCAGTTCCTGTACACCGGCTGAAGATCCGCTACTATCACAGCCGAAAATCCGGCTCTGACTCAAGGCGCAGAATTGTGCTCTGATCCGCTGCCGAAATTGATCTGTGAATGAAAGCGGAAAACTCCGTTCTCATGGATACCGCTATCAAGCCCTCCAGAAAGCGTTATAAGGGGCTTGCCTTTTCATGGCATAGTTTGCAGGATGAACCCCGAAAACGCCATACGGATGATTCTGGGTGCTCTCAGAGGGTATATACGAATAGAGAGGAGCTGTTTGTGTGCAGCTCCTCTCTTTTTTATTCTTCCGTATACTCCAGTATGTCACCAGGCTGACAGTTCAGCAGCTTGCAGAGCTTGGCGATCGTTCGGGTGTCAATGTCACCGCCCTCCATGATTTTCTTGTATGTTGCCTGACCTATGATATTTTCCTTTCGGATTCGGTATGAAGTGATCCCGTTTTCCTTCAGCAAGGCAATGAGCTTGTCGTACTTAATAGGCATAGTATCAGCTCCTTTCTTGATTCTATTATACCACACCATAAGCACTAATTCAAGTGTACACTATACACAAAATCATGCACTAATAATTGTGACTATTGTCAATTGACCATTCACTAGAAATAGTGTATAATATAATCACAGGGAACGCAAAGAACCCCAAACCCAACCAAAGGAGGACACCACCATGATGAAAGACATTCGCCGTAAGGTCTGCCAGATCGCAAACAGACTCGTCAAGAGAGGTTACATCAGAGCCTGTGCAATGGCTACCGCATGGAAGCTGATCCGCTGCCGGAGCGTAAGCACCAGAGTCACCGGCACAAGCTTTGACGGCAGACAGAACGTTCTGGAGCTGCTGGCAAAGTACCATCCGGAGCTGATCTCCGTGAAGCTGATCCGAGAGCCGCAGAACCCCTATGACAGAAACGCCGTTGCAGTGGTCGCAGAGGTCAGGGGCAAGGTCAAGGCAAAGCTCGGCTATCTGTCGCAGGCGGTCGCTGCTGTGGTCGCTGCCATGATGGACAAGGGGCTGCAGGTCACAGGCAAGCAGCTTCGCATTACAGGCGGCTATGGAGCGTATGAGAGCTACGGTGCAAGGATCACCGTGACAATGTAAAAGCCCCTTGTGTATTCGCAGTACACAAAGGGCAATGAACCAGCCGGAGCAGGTCACAAATTACAAGACTATTATAGCACAGCTGCTCCGGAATGTCAAGAGAAATTTTCGGAAAGGATTTTGGAAATGATAATTGAAATGAATGACACGGAGCTGAACAGTCTGGCTCTGGGAATCTTCGTTGATTCCTGCCAGATGAAGCTTAACAGTGCTTCGCACTTTGACATGATGGAAACCGTATACCAGATGGCTGATTGCTATGCATACGCTCTGTTTACCGATAAGGAAATAAAGCCCACACTGACATTGCCCCGCAGATACATCATGCACGATGTTTTGGAATGGGTGCAGGGGGAGAAAAACGTTCCTTCTGAATGGCTGCTCCGTTGGTGTAACAGATGGTACTATGAGTACAAGGACAAGCTTGAATCAGTTTCAAGACCGGATTATTTTGCTTTACAAACAGTCCGGGCAGAGGCTAAAAGATACCTCGATGAGCTGAGACAAGCAGAACAAGCCGTTTTCAGTGATACACATTTTCTCCGTCCAGAGTTACCGAAGGAACTTCGTAAATTCTACAGCGACTATACGATGATGCAGGAAAGACGGCACAGTTCAATTACTGCAACCGATGTAGAGAGACTTCTTGCATACGGTTTCTCGTGCGGCATCCGTGCCGAACGTCAGAAGCGGAGGGGGAAGGCATGATAAACAGAGAAATTCTCACGATCGTGCAAGACCTGGTGCAGACATTCGGGACAGTGGATGCAGCTTTGAAAGCAGTACATGATACACCATTTCCCAGAAAGAAAAGGCACGTCAAGAAGCTGCTGCAGAAGTGGCTGCGTACATACCGCTATTACACAGCATCGAAGTGCTGAAATGATAGAAAAACATGCAAGGCAGGGCATTCACGCTCTGCCTTTTTACATGCTCGGGGAGCTGCTGAGCGAGAAATATGAGCAGTGACGCTGTGAACTCCTGCAGGGGTACGGTAGGGGGATACCTCCCCCCAGTTTCATCCAGAATGCACCGTATGGCGTTTGCGGATGTTTCCCGTATCATTTGCCCTCTGATTACAAAGCCCCTTAAAACGGCTTGTATTGCATTCCTGTGCAGGCTTAAACCGAACAATTGTTCTGACAAAACCTGCATGACTAAGGAATGCGGTTCAGCACTCCCCCGTCCTGAAAATCCTGTTTTTTTCTGAGGGCAGGACACCGGTGGTAGGTATAGACAGTTCCGATTTGTCCCGAAAAAAATTAGGGGGGTGGTATCTGGGGGTTCCTGCCGTGCAGCTTCTCTTTATGCATAATCCCTCTGAGCACTTCCGGATTCATCCGTATGGCCTTTCAATGGCTTGCACCGCAAACTATACCATGAAAAGATGAAAGTCATACAATGCATGCGGAAAAGTTGCCGCCTGAATTTGTCCACTCGAGTGGACAAATTGGAATTCTGGGGCGTCAGCAGTCAAATCGTGTGTGCCGTTTAATCTGTACATGTCTGTACAGATGTCCATCCCATCGGATGACTCCTGAATTTTTAGGTGTCGGCGGTTGCAGATTCCTTATGTGCAGGCAACCTTAACAAAACTTACCATTCGCATGAGCAGCACTCAATAAAAGTCAAGTAGGAACTGAACAGCTTCTCCTTTCAGATCATGCACACAGTTCCCTCTGGTTTGCTCTGTATGCCCTTAACGGATGATTCACGGCAAATGATACCCCGATTTCATAAACGCCGCTGCAGAGATTCCAGAGGGGTGAAATCGGGTGGAGCTGAACAGCTCCCTGATTCATTTTTCAAGGACATTTTGAGGACAATATGAGGACAACAATGTCCTGAAATACTATGGCAAGCCGCAATAAGCAGCAACACCAAAACAACGCAAAACAGCACTTTTCAAGAGACTATGAGAAGCTGCAAAAGCTTCAAACACCCTTTGGTAAGGCGTAGGTCACCGGTTCAAATCCGGTCATCAGCTCCAGCGCAGCGTCTGCGCTTTGGACGCATTCGGAAGTTCCTCTGAAAAGAGGAACTTTCTTTTTTATACAGATTCCCCCACTTCAGTAGCCGTACAAAAGTGTACAGCTCTTTTTTCAGACAATTTCGCTGCAAATCATAACCCCGACAAGCATCCGCCTGTCGGGGTTTTTGTGCATCATATAGCAACTTTTTTATCAGTTCATACTTCCGATGAAATCGGGGAGCGACGCCGTTCCGCCCGAGCCTGCGTAAGCTGCATACTGCAGGATGAACGCCGCATCGGTTGCATCGTAATCGCCGCTGCTATCGACATCGGCAATCGCCGCCTGCGCTTCGGAAAGTCCTTCGCCGCCTGCGCCCTTAGCCGCTGCCGCTACCAGAATTTCTGCTGCATCCACGGAATCAATGCTGCCGTCCTCGTTCACGTCACCCAGAAGCTTGCGTGCTGCCGGAACTTCCGTTTCAAAGACGCCGTCATCATCCGCATCTGCCTTGACGCCGAGCGTATTTTCTTCCGTCTGATAGATCAGAACCTTCTTGTATTCGCAAGAGAAGCTGATATCCGCTGCG
>JAFXCV010000012.1 GCA_017521325.1 Oscillospiraceae bacterium
AATGCCCAGCAGGAGACCCGTTGCGCCGATCATCTGACCGACCTTGAAGCGTGCAGGAGTTACACCCTCCAGAAGTGCCTGATACCCTGCCATATCGCCGCCGTTCTTGAGATTGATGAGGTCTGTAACCCAGGCAAGCCACAGCGGATCCTGTCCGAACACCTGCGATCCTGCATTGACACCCGTCATGATTTCGTATGTACCGCCGAAAGAAGTGTAGTTCATTGGAATCGTCAGCATATGGTGCAGACCGAACGGAAGCAGCAGACGTTCCAGTGTACCATAGATGAACGGTGCCAGAACGGGAGAGGTATCCGAGGAATTGGCAATCCAGATGCCGAATGCATTGATGCCGGACTGGATCAGCGGCCAGATCATCGCCAGTCCCAGAGAGATGATCACCGACCAGACAATGACCATCAGCGGCACAAAACGCTTGCCGTTGAAGAAGGAAAGTGCATCGGGGAGCTTGCGGAAATTGTAGAATTTATTGTAGACTGTGCCGCCCACGAAGCCCGAAATGATGCCGATGAATACGCCCATATTAAGTGCCGGTGCACCGAGGACGGAGGTGAAGTAATTCTCAACCAGCATTTCCTGTCCGAACAGAGAATGCACCACTGCATTCGGATCGGACAGCATGGCATTCGTCACGCCAAAAATGACACCGGTGATATTATTGATCAGGATGAATGCAATGATCGCTGCAAATGCACCGCCTGCCTTTTCTTTTGCCCAGCTGCCACCGATCGCTGCTGCAAACAGGATGTGCAGATTGCTGATCACTGCCCAGCCGATGTTTTCCATAACACTGCCGATGGTTGTCACAACGGAAAGATCACCGCCTGCCATGCCAACGAGTTTACCGAGGCTGATCATGAGACCTGCTGCCGGCATCACAGCGATGACGGTCATCAGTACCTTGCCGAGCTTCTGGAGAAAATCAAAGTTAAATCCCTTTTTCTGCTTCGGTGCAGGCTTTTCAGGTTCGCTTTTCGGTGCTTCCGGCTGTTTTGTTTCTTCCGCAGCATCTCCGAATGCAAGCAGTGCATCGCCGGCTTTCACAGTGCCGCTTGTGACATGCATTTCCAGATCATCCGCACCGTCGCAGACCAGCACGGGCGTGATGAGGTTAATGCCCTTTTCCTTTAACAATGCAATGTCTACCTCTGCGACAGGATCTCCCTTTTTCACCTTGTCACCCACAGCCACCAGCGGCTTGAAGCCCTCGCCCTTCAGTGCAACGGTTTCCAGACCAAAATGCACAAGTATTTCCAGACCATCGTCCGAGCTGAACCCATAGGCGTGATTGGTTTCCGCAATGGAAGAAATTTCGCCGTCCACAGGGCTATAGATCTTCCCGTCCGTCGGGATCACTGCACAGCCGTCACCCAGTACTCTTTCCGAAAATACCGGATCCGGTACGCTGTCCAGTGCAACCGCTGTTCCGTTCAGCGGTGAATGAATCTTCAAAAGCTTGTTCATAATCGTATCCTCCTTTTTGTTTTGCAATCGCACGATTTCGCTGTGCAATATTGCATGTTCTCTATGCAATAATCATAACATATTTCCGCAAACTTTGCAATAGTTTTCAGAAAAATTTCTCATTGTTTGCATAAATTCGGCGATTCTCACAAATTGCGTATCTGATTTTGCAGCGTTTTAACCATATAAAATCGTTATGAATTTCTTGTTTGCATTCTATTGCATGAAATTTTGCGGAAAGTCATGCAATTGTATTGACATTTTTATGAAAATGTCTTATAATAAGTATAACATTCAAAACGGAAAGAGGAGAGTCGTATGTCCGTTACATTAAAAGATGTTGCAGCACTTGCAGGGGTATCACCATCCACTGCATCAAGAGTCTGCAAGAACCACCCATCCATCAGCCGTGAGACCAAGGAAAAAGTCCGCAAGGCGATGGAACAGCTCGGCTATGAGCCGTCTGTACAATCTTCCGGACCGGAAGCGGTCAGCCGCACGATCGGCATCATTCTGCCACCGTCACCGAAGGAATCGTTTGAAAATTCCTTTCACCTTGAGGTGATCCGTGGCATCAGTCAGTTCTGCAATCAACATGGCTACATTAATACTGTCATCACCGGGCAGGATGAGGCCGAAATCCTGCTTGCACTGACGAACATCGCTAAAAGCGGACAGATCGACGGCTATATTGTCACCTACTCCAAACAGGATGATCCGATCATAGATTATCTGTACAGCGAGGGACTTCTGTATATTGTCATTGGCAAGGCGCATCGTTTTGCGAATCAGACGGTCTATGTGGACAATGATAATGTGCTTGCAGGACAGGAAGCCGCAGAATATCTGCTTGCCAAGGGTCATACCAACATTGCGTATCTTGGAAGTGACGGGAATCTGATGTTTTCTGCCGACCGCAGAACGGGCTATCAGCTTGCGCTCCTGAACAGCGGCATTGCAGTTGATCCGGAAAACATTGTGGAACTGCCGTTCATTCCGGAAGAAAATCTCGCATCGGTGCAGGCACTTCTCCAGAAAGAAGACCGCCCCACAGCGATCCTTGTCAGTGATGATCTGTTTGCGGTTGCACTTGAAAGAGTCTGCATTGAAATGGGCATCCGGATACCGGATGATCTGTCGATCATTTCCTTCAACAATTCCCTTTTTGCCCGTATCACATCACCGCCGCTGACTTCGATCGACATCAATTCCGTGCAGCTTGGCATTGAAGCAGCATCACAGGTGATCAATCATATTGAGAATCCGAATCTTCTCGCCACGAAGATCATCGTTCCTCATAAACTGGTGGAACGCAATAGCTGTATCAACAGATAAAAAAGCGGCTGTACGGAGGTTTTCCTCCATACAGCCTTCCTTTTAAAGTTTCCAGATATCCCTGTTATACTCCGCAATTGTCCGGTCAGAGGAGAAGTAACCTGCCTGTGCGATGTTAATAAGCATCTTTTCCGCCCATTCCATGCGCATTTCATAGTCCGCATAGGCGGATTCTCTTGCCGCTGCATAGCGCTCAAAATCAGGGAACGTCATGAACCAGTCCTTTGTTGTCAGCTCCTTGAAGAGCCGCTCCAAACGGACCTTGTCACCTATTTCTGCAAGTGCTTCACTTAGGATGAAATCCACTGCTTTTTTGAGAGTCGGATTTTCGGTGTAGTACTGCTTTGCATTGTAGCTGCCGTTCTTGTAGCGTTCCACCACCGTAGCACTGTCATCGCCGAAGATATAAATATTCTCATCTCCCACAAGTGAATGAATTTCCACATTTGCACCATCCTCCGTGCCAAGGGTGACAGCACCGTTCAGCATGAACTTCATGTTGCCCGTGCCGCTTGCTTCCTTGGAGGCAAGGGAGATCTGTTCCGAAATGTCACATGCCGGAATCAGCTTTTCTGCCAGAGTGACGTTGTAGTTTTCGACCATGACAACACGAAGATAGGGACTTACCTCCGGATCGTTTGCAATCAATTCCTGCAAACATAAAATCAGATGAATGATGTCCTGTGCGATGGTGTATGCCGGTGCTGCCTTTGCACCGAAAAGGACAGTAATCGGCGTTTTCGGGGTCTTGCCGGACTTGATCTCCAGATATTTGCAGATGACATACAGCGCATTGAGCTGCTGGCGTTTGTATTCATGCAGACGCTTCACCTGAATATCGAAGATGGAATCCGCATTGAGGGAAATACCCTGTGTCTTGGCAAGATACGCCGCAAGCTGGTGCTTTTTCTCCTGCTTGACGGAGAGCAGCTGATGCAGTACCGCTTCATCCTGACGGAATGCGAGCAGTTTTTTCAGCTCATCCGCATTCTGTTTCCAGCCATCTCCGATCAGCTTCGTGATGAGTGCAGACAGTTCCGGATTGCAGTGCATCAGCCATCTGCGGAACGTGATGCCGTTGGTCTTGTTATTGAATTTCTCAGGATAGAGCTTGTAGAAATGCTGCAGTTCCTCATGTTTCAGAATCTCCGTGTGCAGAGATGCCACACCATTGACGCTGAAGCCATAATGGATGTCGATGTGCGCCATGTGCACACGTTCCTCTCCGTCGATGATATAGACGGACGGATCGTCAAATTTCCGGCGGATCTTGTTATCGAGCACCTCGATGATGGGCATGAGCTGCGGTACGACCTGATTGAGCTGAGATATCTTCCACTTTTCAAGTGCTTCTGCCAGAATCGTATGGTTCGTGTACGCACAGGTACGGCTGACGATGGAGATGGCATCATCCATCGGAATGCCCCTTTCCATAAGCAGACGGATGAGTTCCGGAATGACCATGGTCGGGTGGGTATCATTGATCTGGATCACCGCATAATCCGGCAGATCATAAAAATTGCAGCCCCGTGCGGTGCATTCGTCCAGTATCAGCTGCGCACCGGCGGAAACCATAAGATACTGCTGGTAGATGCGCAGAAGTCTGCCGGCTTCATCGCTGTCATCGGGGTAGAGAAACAGCGTAAGATTCTTTGCAATTTCGGATTTATCAAAAGCAATGCCCTCTTTCACAACGGATTCATCTACGCTTTCGATATCGAAGAGACGCAGCTTATTGGTTACACTGCCATAGCCAGTGACATGGATTTCGTAAAGCCGTGCGGTGACTTCCAGATTACGGAATTTCACGGGATAGGTGATGTCCGTGCGATTCAGCCAGCTGTGATTGTCGAGCCATGGATCGGGAATGGTCGTCTGTGCATTGTCCGCAAATACCTGACGGAACAGCCCGAAGTGGTAATTCAGCCCGATGCCGTCGCCGTACAGTCCGAGGGTTGCAATGGAATCGAGGAAGCAAGCCGCAAGTCTCCCAAGACCGCCGTTGCCGAGGGAGGGTTCGTGTTCGATCTCCTCGATGTCGCAAAGCTCCTTTCCGGCAGCGGCAAGCTGCGCTTTCACATCCTCGTAAATGCCGAGATTGATGAGATTGTTGGAAAGCAGCTTTCCGATCAGGAATTCTGCGGAAATATAATAGAGTTTCTTTTTGCCGGAGGCATGGCATTTCTGCGACGCCATCGCATCGGTTTCTTTCAGCAGGGCAGCGTAAATTTCTGTATTGCTGCATTCGCTGATGGATTTGCCGTAAGCTGCAAGCAGTACTTCATTCAGATTCATATCATTCTCTCCTTTGTATGGATTATGTATCACTGGTATGATTCTATTGTACCATCTTTTTGCAGCTTCATCTTGCAGTATACGGCTTCTTTTTTGCACAATACTATCTTTTTGCAAGGGAGTGTTATTTTTGAACCTGACAAATTATGAAATCTATCATGAAGACAAAAGCCACACTTCTCCGGAGTTTCCCTATAATACTTATCTGTGTTCCATTCCGTTGGATTTTTCCGTGGTGAATATGCACTGGCATGAGGAAGTGGAGATCATTGTCATCAAGAAGGGAACGGGCATCATTTCAGTTGATCTGACCGAATACGAAGTGCGGATGGGCGATATTGTATTCGTGATGTCCGGACAGCTGCACGCTATCCGGCAGTTGGGGAACAATGCGATGGAATATGAAAACATCCTGTTCAAGCCGTCTTTCCTGCGTTCCGGCGGATGCGATCTTTGCTGGGACAGCTTTTTGTTGCCGATGTTCTCTGCCAATGTCGGTGTACCAGCAGTAATCGGGTCGGATCATGCGGTATATCGGGAAATTGCAGAAGCAATCGGACAGATTGACCGCCTTTGTGATACCAAACCATCAGGATACCAGCTTGCAGTCAAGGGGCATCTGTATCTGCTGTTCTATCATTTGCATGCACAGTGCAGTGCCTCTGAAAACAGACCTCCCCGAAAACAGCTGGAGAAACTCAAAACGATACTTTCCTATGTTGAGTTGCATTACGCTGAACCGATCACCATAGAGGATATGGCAGGAGTTTGCTTTTACAGTAAATCCTATTTTATGAAGTTTTTCAAGGAAAGCATGGGAATGGGATTTATTGCCTATCTCAATGATTTTCGTCTGGAGATTGCCGCACGGATGCTCCTCGCAGCCGACACAAATATTCTGGACATTGCTACTGCATGTGGTTTTGAGAATCTGTCGTATTTCAACCGTTCCTTTAAGAAAAAATATGGGGTGACACCCGGCAGGTTCAGGAAAAAGTAAATGGATAGCAGACCTGCTGGAGAAGATGATTGAAGAACAGCACATCAGTGATGCGAATCTGCGGCTGCTGGTGAAAACGGTTTATGTGCATCAGAATGAGGACAAGAGCCTTGATGTACGGTTGGAGTTCAATGGGGATTTTGAGGATAGCGTGGCGGTGTATGTGGAGGGAGAATCGGCGTAAAAACGGCATACGCATAAGGCATACCTTGTGTGCAAAATAAATCTGGTGCCAATTGAAATTTGCATTAACAAATGAAAAATCCCTCGGAATTCCGAGGGATTTCATTGTCTGTCTTGTACAAAATAGATGACATTGAAAAAAGATGATTATACGAGGATTATGGTACTGTTTGCTGATGGTTTTCAAACTAATACTAATCCTCAAAACCCCAATAGATAATTTGGGCTTTGATGGTGGCTGGCTACGTCATTCCCCGATTTGAACGCAAAGCGTTCAAATCCCTTCTCATGCAATTTCTGACGCCGACTCCGTCGGCTAAGCTCCGATAGACTTTTTCTATCGGAGTTAAAGGGATTAGTATAAATGGTTCGGATTCCAATAGATTTTTCACCACATCAGGAACGCTCCGTATCAGCGTGACGGAGGATTTGTTTTGGGAACAGCAGATACAATGAAATGAAAAGGATTCCCAGCAGAATGCCTGCGAGCAGATACGCACCGAGGTAATCGCTCATAGAGAACGTGATTTCCAGCTCAAAATACCGCTTGCTGATATGGGAAACAAGCAGCAGGCTGATTAAGGAAATGACAGCCGCAATGCAGTAGGAACGCACGAAAATCACGGACAACTCATATTTGCAGATTGTCTGAATGGATTCCGCCTTTGCACCGATACGCATGAGCATATTGTAGTTATCCTTTTTGGAGGAATAGTAGAAATACATACTGTTGCAGATGGAAATGAGCATAATACAGACAAAGAAAAGAATCAAGAACAGCACGATTTTATTCAGCAGGAGCATACCGTCATTGAGCCAGAGTGCAATCATCTGGACTGTGTCAGGCTCCATTGGATAGCCCGCCTTTTCGCCTTTGTCGAGCATAACGGATATATCTTCAAAATCGTTCAGATATGCCGTTACATAAAAGCCCTTTGTGACAACACCGCCGATGGAATTCCGATGGCTCAGCATCGTTTCGTTTTCGTCATAAACAATCCACATCTGCGGTGCCATGGCACCCATGACGGACAGATGAAAGTAATCATTTTTGAGAATTCCCTGTAATGTATAGTTCTCCAGACAGATATACTGTTCTCCTTCGTAAATAATACCCAATGTGATGTCCTTACCAATCAGGCCACTGTGTGTTTCCGACGGATAGCCAAAGCAGGTGAGCATATATTCACTCAGAATGATCTGCTTCTTTCCGCTGAATGCGGAGCCTGCCGCAAGCACATCCTCCCTGCCCGTCATATCCTTGTATTCTTCCAGTTCACAATCCGATATCATCTGAAAGGAGGAAGGCTCATCATACACAAAACTTTTCAGATAAATAGGAACATACCCTATGTTCTGCTCGGCTAAAACAGTTCCCTCTACCGGTTGTGTGACACCATCGCTTTGCTTACCGTCGATGGCAAAATAGCAGTTTTCAACGGACAGCATTACCTGATCCACCGTGTCTATCTCCAACTCGGGCGGCTCCATCACACTGACTGCCGCAATCGAAACAGAGCGGACCTCCTCCTGCCCTTTTGCAAATTTCCTGAAGGATTTTGCTTCTTCTTCCGTCGCTGCTATGTAATCCAAGTAGCGGGCGGACTTGTAGGATTCCGTAATTTCCGCAAAGGAACCACGCAGATAATTCATAACAGCCGTGAACAGAATCACCATTACCGTGGATATGATCAGGAATGTCTGTATTTTCATCATTGTGCCACGGTTTGCTTTCAGGTTAAGTTTTGCTAAATACTTGCAATCTTGTTGATTCATCCAAACCCGCCTTTCAGTTATCCTGCAAACGCACAGCAGCCATATCCTCCCCGTGAATCAGTTTTCCGATTTTTCCGAAGAATGCGATGGATACAAAAATAACATTGATCAGGAAACAGAGCAGCGCAAACGCTGCGAAATGATCGACCGATTCCACTGTTACCTTTAGTATTGATGTAAAAACTGCCTGGAAATGCAGATAAACTATTTTTTGTAGTAAGATTGATATGATGTATGCAATGAAGAATAGCCCGATGATTACAGAATAGAACAGGAAGGAAACGGACATTTCTTTCATTCCCAGTGTTTTCAGCAGCACGATATACGAATTGCGTTCCGCAATAAAAATGCTGCAATAATTCATCATCGAGAACATGGCAAGGAACATGCATAGCAATGATATCAACCAGAATGCCTCGGAAACAATCTCAATGATTCCAAGTCCCTTCTCAAACTCACTGTAGATCATGATCTCTTTGGAATCCAAGTATTCCTTCAAATCATAATAGGCTGCGGGGTTATGGACAGTCAGCGATACAGTTGCCGGACAATATACCCCGGTATTTTCATGAATGGAAAGATACGGACGTGCGGGAATCCAAATGATAGTATTATCCTCATTGCTAATTCCGCAGACTGTCAGAGTGCGAAGCTTCTGCCCGTGTATGGACGCAGTAATTGCATCACCGACGCTGATGCCATAAGCTTCCGCAAGGGGTTTGCCGATTACCACCGCATTCCCATCCTTCGTGTCATCCGCTGCCGTCAGAGTACGTCCTTCGAGCATCGTCGTATCATACGATGAAGTAATCGCTGTTACTTCCACATTATTCAAAGGAAGCGTGATTTCTACATTTTCCTGTGTGAGAAACTTCAAATGATAATTATTCTGAACACGCAGAAATATATCTTCAGAGTCGATTCCGATTTGCTCGAGCTTCTTCAAATCCTCCAGCGGTTCCTCTGTAACATAGTCCACCGCTGTGATTGAAGAATTGTATTTTCTCAGGTATTGGTACAAACAGTCACGAAAACTGAAAGAAAAGCGATAGATGCAGAGTGCTACTGTGATAAGAGAAATCCAAAGCAGCAGCCCGAGCAGCAGCTTGAATTTTTGAAGTGCGGTTTCCTTAATGGCAAGACGCATCAAATCAGAGCATTTCATCTGAAATCAGCCTCCCGTTCTGAAGACGGACGATACGCTGTGTACGAACAGCTGCCTCCATATCATGCGTTACAAGCACAACTGTCTTTCCTTCCTTTGTCAGCTGTCCAAGAATATTCATCACATTCTCTGCATTTTCACCATCCAAATTACCGCACGGTTCATCAGCAAAAATCACACTCGGCTCATTGATCAGTGCCCTTGCAATGCAGACACGCTGTCGTTCACCGCCCGAGAGCTTCTTGGCTTTTACATTTGCCTTTTCTTTGATGTCAAAGCGTTCCAATTGTGCGTTGATTTTTGCAGCTCGCTCTGCTTTTGGCACACCTGCAATCATGAGCGGAATTTCGATATTGGTATATACATCATATTCAGGCTCCAGATAAAAGGAATGAAAAATAAAGCCAATCGTTTTGCTTCTGTGTTCCGCAAGAAGAGGCTTTGAAAAATCAGAAATACAAGTATCCTGATAATACACCTTTCCCTGCGTCGGAACCGCAAGACCGCTTGCAATTTGCAGCAGTGTGGATTTTCCGCTGCCCGATCTTCCGACAATACTGATGAACTGTCCATCAGGGATGGTAATGGAAACATCCTGCAAAGCATGACAGACAGAATCTCCGATCGGATAATCCATGCTGATATGTTCTATGCGAATCATGATTTGTTCTCCTTTGCTTCGTCCAATTTCCACAAATACTCTCCAAACACAATCTTGTCCGGAAAAGAAATGATTTCCGTGTCGATATTATCATTATTCCTATCAATTTCTTCGTAATAGTCAGCATTTGTAAATAAATAAGTCGGTTCACCGTAATGATAGGAATGTGTTGATTCTGCACACCAGGCTTCAATCGCATTACGAATCCGCTGTTCTTCATCCCGATTGATTCTTTCACATTCTTCGACAGTATAATAGATGAAATCACCATGCTCATCCAGTATCGGTTCACCATTTTCATCAACCTTGACATGATACTCTGTCATTGTTTCATAGCTTCTCAGGAATAGTACTTCCTTCAGTGCTTCCAGATCCACATTGTGATATTCCATGTCAAATGTGCGTGCTTGTGCATCGCAATTTGAAACATCAATATATGCCTGCCGTTTCCCATCATCCAGATAGTATCTGCCCGTAGTGACGGCAAATTGATTCTTCGGATTTTCCATTTCACTTTTCGTTACGTTCCATATACGATACGAAAAATAAAAAAGTGGCACTGTAATACACAGTGCCACAATAAAAGGTTTCTTTTTCATCTGATCAGACTCCGTAAATTCTTATTCTGGCTAGTAATAGTTCAATGATTTGTAGTAGGAAACTTATTTGTATTCAATACCGCCCAGTTTGATTCTTGACAAGCTTTTACCATTCCCATTGTAGTTCACAATACCGGTCAGTGTCTTAGTTTTTGTTTTATTGGATACAGAGGTTTGCTTCAGAGTTGCAGTGCAAGTAAACTTAAGCAGAGTCGTAGTCTTTGCATTTGTTGTCTTTGCATTATAATACTGAATATCATTCCATTTAATCCATGTGCCGGTTGCTTTGCCATTTTCAAATCCATCAATAATACCATTGGAATCATACAGCTTGGTGCCGCCTGTTACCTTAATGGATCTGTTATAGCCATTAGCACTGGACTTTAAAATCTGACTGCATCCTGTGAAAGAGAGTGATGTAACACTTGCCAAAAGAAGTGCGATTGCTTTTACTTTAATGTTCATAAAATCATTCTCCTCTTATTATATTATATGCATTTTATTTTGTCAATAGTTTTTTAAAGAATGATAACGATTTAGTTTACCTTAGAATCCAAGAATTTTGAAAGAAAAATGCAAGAGAAAAGATGAGAGAGTTGCTTTGAAGCTCTTAATGCTACAGGTGGAAGACCGCCTATGCTGAAGCTGTGAATCCTCTAGGTGTTTTAGTAACCGAAGATCCGCATCGGCTCGTAGTTGTAAGCCTTGTGATTCAGCGGAGCATTGAATGTGATTTTCTTCATAGGCATCATCTCTCTTTCTTTTTAATAGTGTAGTCTGGTGCTATACTAAAAAAGTAGACAAAAAAAGGAGAACAAGGTATAATAGAATAAAAGGCCAGGAGGAAAAAGAAATGCCAAGAAAGAAAAGCACTCGTTACACGGAAGAATTCAAGAAAACGATCGTAAATCTGCACTAAAACGGCAAAAGCTATGCAGAGATCGAACAAGAATACGGCGTGTTCCACAGCGCCTTAGCCAAATGGATCAAGCAGTATTCTGTAGTGAAGCTCGATGATGACACTCTCATTACCGCTGAGCAGATCAAAGCTTTGCAAAAGAGAAACGCTCAGTTGGAAGAGGAAAATCTCATCCTAAAAAAAGCCATTGCGATATTCACGCCACACTCAGGCAAAGACTAAACGCTGTCCATTCGCTGCGTCATGAGCACGCTGTGACAACACTTTGTCGGGTTCTGGGTGTCAATCGAAGTACTTACTACAAATTCCGTAACCGCAAAGATTCTCGCAGAACCGTTGAAAACAGAGAGCTTCGTGCAAAAATCCTTGCACTTTACCTCAACAGTGATAAGCGATTGGGTTCACAGAAATTGAC
>JAFXCV010000013.1 GCA_017521325.1 Oscillospiraceae bacterium
AACCGTCAGCGACCAGAAGCTTTCGCAGATGTGCGGTGACGGTGTGCATCAGGGCGTCATCGCCTTCGGTGCATGCGCAGCGTATGTGACCGTGGAGGATCTGCTGGAGGTTTCGAAAAAGAAGGGGACTGCCCCTTTCATCATCATCTGTGATGAGATTGAAGATCCCCACAACCTCGGTGCAATCATCAGAACAGCAGAAACGGCAGGTGCCGACGGTATCATCATCCCGAAGCGCCGCAGTGCAATGCTTACGCCCACAGTACATAAGACATCCGCAGGCGCAGCAAGCTGGCTGCCCGTTGCGAGGGTGTCAAACCTTGCAGCCACCATCGAAAAGCTCAAGGCGGCAGGCGTATGGGTTTACGGTACGGATATGAACGGCAGTCTGTACACAGAAACGAGCTTTGACGGTGCCGTGGCACTGGTCATCGGTTCGGAGGGCTTTGGTATGAGCCGTCTGATCCGTGAGAAATGTGATTTTCTCGTAAAGCTTCCGATGCACGGAAAAATCACTTCCCTGAATGCGTCGGTTGCCGCAGGTATTTTTATGTATGAAGTTGTTCGGCAAAGAGGATAGGAGTCTGTATAGAAATGGGAAAACAGAACATGACGCTTGAGGATATTCTGAAGGAATATTCCCCGGAGCCTGCCGAGAAACAGAAAAAGACGGCAGAACCGGTTAAAAAGGAAATCAAAACGGAAAGAACCGCACCGCCGGATATTTCCGATATTACAGATAAACAGCAGTATCGTGATGCCTTTGCACAGGCATCGGAACGACGTGAAGCGGGTGTGCAGCCGCATTATGCAAGCCGCAGACCCCCCATGGAGCTCAACCGCACGAAGGTATCCTTCATTCAGTCCACCGCCATGGAGATTGACTCTATGCCGATGCGTGTGAATCTGCCCTCCGCAAATGCGGCAGAGCCGAAGGAGCAGCGGCAGACGGAAATTCCCGTCAACGATACCCCGAAGATCCGCCGCATGAGCGATTCCACCCGTGCAAAGGAAATGGCAAAGCGCAAGAAGCACAAGAACCGCAGCGGAGAGGATGTGGAATCCTATACATACGAAAAGGAACGCCCCGAGGGCGAGTATCTGTACACGCAGATCCATGGCGCAAAGAAGGCTCGCACACGCAAGAAGGTGTCGCATTCGGATATAACCGCCGTCGGAACGGAAACGCTCCATCTCAATGCGCATGATGTGCTTTCTGTGACGCAGAAGGTCTACACAGAGCCTGTGCAGCCGCAGGATGTGGAGCCTGCGCCGAGAGCAGAAAAAACCAGCATTGATTTAAGCAGCGGCAGTCTGCAGGATGCGGATTCGCTGGATGTGGAAATCAGCTATACTCCCGAGGAAGCGGAGGAGGAAACCAGACGCCGTCAGATGATGTCGGACAAGATGGAGCTGGAGAGTGCATTTGACATCCGCAGCGACATTGCCGAGCTTCGCAATTCCATCAGCTTTCGTGTGATGGCACTGACGCTCGTGCTGCTCATCAGCGGCTATCTCTCGTTCGGTGAGATTCTTGCCGTGGACTGGATCATGAACCTTTCCGCAGGCATGCAGGCTGCAATCCAGATGATGCTGGGTGTTTCGGCATCCGTGGTGTGCTTCCCCGTGCTGAAGAACGGCTTCCACCGACTCTTTACCTTCCGTGCCGATACCGACAGCCTTGCGGCTTTGTCCCTGACAGGCTGCCTTGCGGCATCCGTAGCGGCACTGTTCAATCCCGCTGCAATTGAGGGCGGCGTGCTGCTCTATATGCCCTGCTCGATTCTTGTGCTTCTGCTGCATTCGGTCGGCAAGCTTCTGATCATTAACCGTGAGGAAACCAACCTCAGACTTGCAACAAGACGCTTCAACTGCTACGGTCTGACCGTGGTGGAAAATGAACAGCGTGCCGAGGGCATGGCAAGGGGCGTGCTGGGAGATTTCCCCGTGCTTGCAACTATGCGGCACACGGATTCCCTTGCGGATTTCCGAAAGTATACCTATTCGGCAGACCTTGCCGATCATTTCTGCCGTACAGCGGCACCCATCTGCTTTCTGGTGGCTCTGGCAGCATCCATCTTCCTGACGGTGCTGCGTGAGGAGTCAGCTGCATACGGACTGATGGTATTCTCCATGTTCGCTTCTGCATGCGGCTGTGCAGCGATCACCTTTGTCACCAATCTTCCCATGTACAAAGCAACCAAGCGCATGGTCAGAAATGGTGCGGTCATGCTCGGCTACCAGAGCGTGCATGATTTCTATGATGTCAATTCTATGATGGTGGACGCATCCTCCATGTTCCCGGACGGTTCCGTCAAGCTTGCGGGACTGAAGATGTATTCCAACATCAAGCCCGAGGAAACGCTCCTCGCCGCAGCAAGTCTTTCCAGACACGCAGGCAGCGTGTTCAGCGGTATTTTCAAGGAGGTTCTTGCAGGCAAAGAGCATAACCTCTATCCCGTGGAAAACTACGTCTATGAAGATTCCATGGGACTCTGCGGCTGGATCAATAACCAGCGTGTGCTGCTTGGCAATCGTGAGCTGATGCAGCGTCACAACATTGAGGGTATGCCCTCCAGAAACAAGGAAGCGGAGCTTCTGGGCAGCGGCAAGGAAGCGGTGTATCTGTCCGTTTCCGGCAATCTTTCCGCAATGTTCATTGTGGAGCTGAGTGCGGATAAGCAGGTCAAGCACTGGGCAAAGCAGGCAGTGCGCAGCAATATGTGCCTGATTCTGCACAGCGTCGATGCAATGATCACGCTGCACCGCATTTCCGCCCTCTTTGACATTCCGCAGGAAATGATCAAGATCATCCCTGCCAAAATGCGGGATGAATACCGTGAGGAAACGGCTCCCGTTGAGAATATGAGTGCATCCATGGCATGCAACGGAACCTTCAGCAGCATGGCGCAGCTGATCATTGCGGCAAAGAATATCCGCAGTGTTGCGACCTACGGCGTCGTGATTCAGGCAGTTTCCCTGCTGCTGGGCATCGGTATCGTGCTGATGGAAGAGGTGCTGCATGTGGGTCTGACACCCGTCTGGCTCATGGGACTGCAGCTGGTGGTTGCGGTCGTGACCCTTGTATCTGTGAGCCTTCGCCGCATTATATAAACAATTCATGCGGGGGTACTGCTTGCAGTACCCCTCTTTTCAGAGTGATAGATATTTCACAAACGCCGGAAGGAGGCAATATGGCAAGAGGATTTGCGGCTGTGACGCTGCTGTTTGCCCTGTGCGTAAGTCTTTGTGCATGCACGGGGAAGAAACCTGCGGATTCCGTCACGGAGAAGCCCTCTCAATCCGCATTGGAAACAGAAACAACGGAAAATACGGAGGAAACACAGAAAACAACTGATACAAAACAGCCTGTGAAGGATCCCAATCGGGATGATCCGCATATCTTTGACGAAATGGGACTGCTCAGCGAGCAGGATGTGCGTGTGCTGAGCGATGCTGCCGATGGGCTTGCAGGAAGGTTTGCAATGCATGTGGCGGTTGTCCTGACGGAGGAGTTGGACGGCAGCAGACCTGCACAGTTTGCAGCAGAATACTACCGTGAGCTGTATGAAAAGGACAGCACCGGATTTCTGGTGCTGGTCAATAACGAAACCGGTGAGGACTATGTGTATACCTCGGGGGCATGCAGCCTGTATCTGGAGGATGCTGCAATCCGTCTTGCGGTTGCACAGGCAACGCCCATGCTTGTGGAGGGGAAGTTCCGACAGGGAATCGAGCATCTGCTTAATCTCGGCAATCAGATGCCGGAGCTTGTCTATGACAGCGCAGGCATCCTCAGCCGTGAGCAGCATGACGGCTTTCTGACGGCAGCGCAGGAACTGAGCGATGAAACCAAGAAACGCTGCGGCGTGCTTCTGGTGCGCAGCGTGGAAGTGAGCGAGGAGCAGGAATTGCAGGAGGTAATGCGTGCCTATGCTGATCAGCAGCGTGAACAGCTGGAGATGGATCGCCTGCTTGTCGTTGCAGTCGATGACACTTGCTGTGCCGTGTCGGGAACGGAGGATGCCGAGGAGCTGAGTGCGGAACTGACGAACGTTTTACAAAACACCAAGCGGCTTCCGGTGACAGCCGCAGTCAATACATATTTTGAAAAACTCAGATAAAAAGCGGAGGGATTTACTATGCAGAAAGACACAAAATTGATACTCGACAGCACCGCAAAGGTCATTGTCGGAAAGGAAGAAACCATCCTGCAGGCAGCCATTGCCATGCTCTGCGGCGGTCATGTACTGCTTGAGGACGTACCGGGTGTGGGTAAGACGCAGCTTGCAGCGGCGCTTTCCAAATCCGTTGGCGGCGTGTTCAACCGTATTCAGCTCACCCCCGACATTATGCCGTCGGATATCACGGGCTATTCCGTGGTCAATCAGACGGATGGTTCACTGGAATACCGTCCGGGTGCGGCGATTTGTAATTTCCTGCTGGCGGACGAGATCAACCGTGCTTCCCCCAAGGTGCAGTCGGCACTTCTGGAGATCATGGAGGAGCACCAGATCAGCCTTGACGGACAGACCCATGTCCTGCCCACGCCCTTCATGGTCATTGCGACACAGAATCCCGTGGAAACCTACGGTACCTACCACCTGCCCGAAGCGCAGATGGACAGATTCTTTATGAAGATTACCATGGGTTATCCCACGCTGCAGGAGGAGCTTGCCATCCTTGACCGAAACGGCGAGAAGAACCCCATTCAGAACATTGAGCAGCCCGTTGTGACCACACAGCGGATCTCTGAGCTGATCGAACAGGCGGCACAGGTGCAGGTTTCCGATGCTGTCAAGAATTATATTCTTGCCATTGTCCGTGCCACCAGAGAAAGTGATATGACCACCCTCGGCGTCAGCCCCAGAGGCAGTATCGCCTGCTTCAAGGCAGTGCGTGCATCCGCATTCGTTC
Source organism: Oscillospiraceae bacterium (assembly GCA_017521325.1). Classification (GTDB taxonomy): domain Bacteria; phylum Bacillota; class Clostridia; order Oscillospirales; family Ruminococcaceae; genus UBA3855. The sequence continues at coordinate 4,918 of JAFXCV010000013.1, forward strand.
ACGGCAGAACCTTTGCAACGCCCGACGATGTGAAGGCGCTCGCCGTACCGGTGCTGGCACACCGCATCCTGCTCTCTCCGAAGGGACGCAACAGTCTGGGCACTCCCGAGGAGCTGATCCGTCAGCTGCTCAGCTCCATTCCCGTTCCGTCCGATGCTTATGTACGGTGATGCTATGGGAGGAAAGAATACCAAACTGCACGCAGTGCTGATGTATCTCAAGCTTGCGGCGGCATTGATCCTGATGGCGGTCATGGCGTATGCCTTTACCTTCCACCTTGACGGTGATATCGGTGTGGTAATCTGGAGCTTTCTGATCATCGCACCGTTGCTTTCGTTTCTTCTGACATTCCGTGGCCGCAAAAATGTACATGTAACGCTTGAAGCCCCGACCTATGTTGCCAAAGGCAAGGGCTTTGCGGCAACGGTGCGCCTTGGCTCCGACGGGAAGCTCCCCGTGCCGTTTGTACGCTTCGGCATGCAGCCCAGTCCCTGTTTTTCCCAGTCCGATGCACGCATGGTGCAGTGCTCGCTTATGCCAGGAGAACCGCTGGAGATCCGCCAGAGCATGACGGCAGCCTATGCCGGCTGCGGCAGACTTGCAATGGATACCGCTGAGATTTCCGATTATCTGGGGCTGATCCATCTGACGATACGGGAGCTTCCCGAATCGCTCACTGTGGGGGTCATTCCGGAGATCCCCTCGCTTACGGATGCAGGTGTGATGCTGCATGCCGTCAGTGATATTGTTGCAACGCAGGATGAGGACGAGGAGGAATCCTCCGCAGCCTTTTCCAGTGTATCCATGCCCGGCTATATCCACCGTGATTACGTCCCCGGCGATAATCTCAGACGCATCAACTGGAAGCTTTCCGCAAAGCGGCAGAAGCTCATGGTACGTATGGATGAAGCGGCAGCAACTGTCCGTCCGTCAGTAATTCTCGATCTGTGCAATAGCGAATACACCGAGCAGCAGCTGAAAATGCGTGAAACCCTCATGGAGGGTGCACTCGGATTTCTCATGCTGCTTGTCAGACAGGGAATTGCCTGTTCCCTGCGCTTTGCATCCGAATGCAGCTGGAAGTGCATCGTTCTGGAAAATGAGGATGCAGTCCGTGCGGCGGCAGTGGAGCTTGCAACGGCGGATTTCCGCCATGATGGCTGCCGGCTCGACAGATCTGCCCTGCAGGAAAAGGCAGGCGCATTTCTGGTGTATACCGTAAATCCCGATGCGGAGCTTGCGCAGACGTTTTCGCAGTTTCAAGGGAAGGGCTATCTTTGCTGTGTCATCCCTGAGAAGCTGAATGCCGATGCCCTTTCCCACACAGATGCTGTGTGGACGCTGTCAGAGGATTTCACCATGACAGCGCAGCAGAAGTGAGGTGGCGGATATGTGGGATAAAATCAAAGCAGCCGCACAGCATCCTGCCGTGCAGCTGATCAAGAAAATCTGCGGTGATCCCGTGCAGCTCTATATCATTCTGCTCATGACCTCCGTCATGTATTATTATCACCCTGCAATGAACTGGCTGTACACGCTGCTTGCCGTGTTCATCAGCCTTGTGCTGATGAAATTCTACGATTTTGTGGCACGGCACAAATACATTGGTCCGCTTTGCTTCCTTGTATTTCTGGGACTGGGACTTGGTATGGTTTCGTTCATTGCCGATTACGGACGGCTTCAGTATCCGATTGGCTTCCTTGTATGGTTTATGACGCCGCAGGGGGTTGTGGATTTCTCCATTTGGTACACCATTGCAATCTACCTGCTGATGATGGGATTCCTCAGCAGTGCGGTCTATTATTTCGCAAAGGTGCGCTACCGTATGGTCATGCAGTTCCTGCTTATGCTCATCCCGATGAGCCTGTACGCAAAGGAAGGCATCCAGATGCCCGCACTGTTTGTCATCCTGCTGCTCAGCTCCTATTTCCTGCTGATGGTCTACTGCAAGCAGCTTCGGGAAACTCCCGATGTGCGGCGTATTCACAGTCTGCATGGCAGCATGTCCGTAACAGCGTATGTCCTGAGCTTCAGTATTCTGGCAGCAGTTGTTCCGAAGCCCACGATCATTGCAGATCGTGAATACATCGAGAACGCCATGGCTTTCAGTGATCTGTCCGATGTCCTGATGGATATGATCAGCATGTTTACCGATTCCACGGACAATTCCGCAATGATGTCTGCAAACGGGCGTACTGTCTACTATGCAAGTTCTCCCGAAACACTGCGCCTGCGTACGCAGAATTATACCTATTATCTGGAGAACGACTCGTGGAACAAAACCAATTATTATGATTATCCGTCGATCGAATATACGGAGGCAGAATTTTACCAGCCCCGTGCGCTTCTGCAGGCAATCCTTGATGCCGCCTCAGCGGATGCGCAGTTTGCGGAAAGCTATGGACTGACCGCTTTTGCAGGAACCGTATTGCCCGAGCAGGAGGAAAAGGAGCTGTTTCTGCTCACTAATGTTTCGGGAACCAATATGATTCCTACGCCCACCCGTATCGGGAATCTTGAGTCCAATCGTTGGCAAAACACCATGGTTTCCGAGCATGGCGCACTGACTCCCAAAAAGTTTACCTATGAATTCCGTGAAGGGCTTGATCTGACGTACTACTCCGACACCTACGCAAGATATGAGAAGGTCAGAGCGGTGCTGTGCAGCATCCGCCCCGAAAGCTATGAAGCACTTTTGCAGGATGCAAAGGAGATTCTGGCGAAAAACGATACGGAATCCGCCAAGCTTCTCTCGCATTGTCTGGAGGAATACCACGATGCACAGGAATATCTTTCCTACTGCATGGAACAGGATTACCGTTCTGAGGTCGTAGATACGCTTGCAGCGGAAATTACAGCCGGCAAGACTTCGGATTATGAAAAGGCAAAGGCGATCGAGGTGTATTTCACAGAGAACGACTTTGTGTATGATATGAAGTACCAGAAGGGGAAGGACGATAATATCGACGATTTCCTGACGGAGAGCAAGACGGGCGTGTGCTATGAATACGCCACCGCCATGGTGCTGCTCTGCCGCAGTGCAGGGCTGCCTGCAAGATATGCACAGGGCTATAGCCTGAGCGAACAGTATAATGACACTGTTGACGGATTTCCTGTTACACATTATATCAAGCTGAAGGATGCCCATGGCTTCCCTGAGGTCTATATCTCCGGCTACGGCTGGCTGAGCTTTGAGCCGACAGTTGCAGGACAGGAAGAATATGAAAGCGACACTGCCGAGAATTTCTATGTTATGCTCTGGGGTCTTGGGCTTCTGGGGCTAAGCATTGTTGCAGTCATCATCTATCTTCTGCTGCCGACGATGCGTGAAAAGTATTTCCTGCGTAAAACGGCACACTTACACCCGCAGCAGGCTGCACCGGTGATTTTCCGCCATATGCGCACCGCACTTCGCCTGACCGACAGCGGCACCGTGATGGAGCTTGCAGGAAATTCGGAGAAATTTACCGTTTCGGCAGACCGCATGCAGCTTTTCTATCAGCAGCTCGACAGCCTGCTGTATGATCCGCAGGAGCATGCGGAGCGCAGTGTACACACAACAGATGTGCAGACCTTGCAGCTTCTGGATGCCTATCGGCTCTGGCAGACGGAGCGCAAGGCGTATGAGCGTGAACAGAAACGCATCCGCCGTGCCGAAAAAAGGAAAAAGAAATAAGTATAAGGAGTAAAATCATGAACTGGTTTGAGGTAACGATCAATACCGAAACGCCTGCCGTGGATGTGCTGTGTGCGCTGCTGACGGATCAGGGCGTGAAGGGCTTTTCCATACAGGATGCAGAGTCCTTTCAGGAATTTCTGGATGACAAGGAAGGCAAGTGGGACTACATCGACGAGGATCTGATGGGACTTGCCAACTGCGATACCAAGGTGACCTTCTATCTGCCCGATGACGCACAGGGCGCAGAGCAGCTTGCCGGCGTAAAGACACTGCTGGAGCAGCTGAAATCCTCTGAAAACGCCGCATTCTTCGGCAGTCTGGAGATTTCCTGCGGCAATGTCGCAGAGGATGACTGGGCGAACAACTGGAAGCAGTATTTCAAGCCCCTGCCGATCGGTGAAAAGCTTTTGATCAAGCCCTCATGGGAGGAGCTGCCCGAGGGCAATGACCGCATCGTGCTGGAAATCGACCCTGCCTCCAGCTTCGGCACGGGACAGCATCACACCACAAGACTGTGTCTGGAACTGACGGAAAAGATTCTGCACGAAAATGACCGTGTGCTTGACCTCGGCTGCGGCAGCGGTATCCTCTCCATCGGTGCGCTGCTCCTCGGTGCAGAAAGCGCCGTGGCGGTGGACATCGTGGATAATTCCGTCCGCACCGCCGTGGAAAATGCCGCAAAGAACGGCATCGGCGAAGGCAGATACACCGCCTACTGCGGCGATATCTGCTCGGATGCTGCGCTTTGCGAAAAGATCGGCGGCGGCTATGATATCATCTGTGCGAATATCGTTGCGGATGTGCTGATTGCGATGTCCGGCATTTTCGGGAAATTTCTCAAGGAACAGGGCTACCTGATCGTATCCGGCATCATCATCGAACGTGCGGACGAGGTGCTGGATGTTCTGGAAAATGCAGGCTTCAAAAAGCTTGCCGTCAGCGAAAAGGAAGGCTGGGCAGCGGCGCTGCTGCAATTGTAATTAAAATCATCGTCCCCGTCCATGCGGACGGGGACATTTTTTTGAAAATTGCATCATACCATTTATAATGCGATTGTGCAAGTTCCACAAAATCAAATCCACAAAAATATAGAATATATAGAAATTGTGTTGAATTGATTGCAAAACCGTTTCGCAGATGTTATAATAGTAACTGTACTCTTGTAAAACGTACAGGGGTGCATCCGCTATATGATACAAATCACGATAAAATACAAACAAAGGAGCGATTTTCCATGGCCAACATCAAAAACATTGCACTTGCCGGTCACCACGGTTCCGGTAAAACCTCTCTCGCTGAAGCACTGCTCTACTGCGCAGGCGCATCCGATCGTCTGGGTAAAGTTGCAGACGGCACCACTGTATGCGACTATGATCCCGAGGAAATCAAGCGCAAGGGTTCAATTTCCACCGCACTTGCTTCCTTTACATATGAAGATAATAAGATCAACCTGCTCGATACTCCGGGTATCCTCGATTATGCAGGTGAAATGCAGTCCGGTATTGCTGCGGCAGATACCGTGCTGATCACTGTTTCTGCAAAGTCCGGCGTGCATGTCGGCACAAAGAAGGCTTATGCAGCAGCGCAGGCAATGGGCAAATCCACTATGTTTGCCATCACCAAGATCGACGACAAGGATGCGAATTTCTTCAATGTCCTGACAGATCTGAAAACCGTATTCGGTCCGACCGTGTGTCCGGTCGTGGTTCCCGTGCTTCAGAACGGTGAGATTGTTTCCTATGTGAACCTCATCGAAATGAAGGCATACAAGTATGATGACAAGGGCAAGGCAGTTGAAGTTGGTCTGCCGGAGGATGCAGTAACCGAAAAGGACTATCGTCTGGAAGGTCTGGTGGCTGCGATTTCCGAGGCAGTTGCAGAAACCGATGAAGAGCTGATGATGAAGTTCTTTGACGGCGAAGCCTTCACACAGAAGGAACTGATCGACGGCATCCACAACGGCATGAACAATGGTATGATCACGCCCGTAGTCTGCACATCTGCGCAGACACTGGCAGGTATTGATATGCTGCTCAAGGAGTTCGGACTGCTTGTTCCCGCTGCAAATGAAGTTCCCGCTGCGCAGGCAGTGGCAGGGGACGACATGGTAGAGCTTTCCTGCGATGCATCCGCACCGCTTGCAGCACTCGTTTGCAAGACCGTTGCAGACCCCTTCGTAGGTAAGATGTCCTACCTCAAGGTGCTGTCCGGTACGATTTCCTCCGACATGGCCGTTGTCAATTCTAAAACCGGTGCAGAGGAAAAGATTGGCAAGCTCTACACACTCCTTGGCAAGAAGCAGACAGAAGTCAAGTCCGCATCCGCAGGCGATATCGTAGCGGCTGTGAAGATTTCTGCAAATACAGGCGATACCCTCTGTGCAGCTGCAAGAGTGGCTGCTGCTGAAATGCCCGAATTCCCGCACGCATGCTACTCCATGGCAGTGCGTGCAAAGGCACAGGGCGATGAAGCAAAGATTTCCGCAGGCATGCAGCGTCTGACAGAAGAAGATCCGACCCTGACCTATGAGCAGGATCCGCTGACAAAGGAAATGATCCTCTCCGGTCTTGGCGAGCAGCATCTGGAAATTGCCGTTGCAAAGCTCAAGGCAAAGTTCGGTGCCGATGTCAAGCTCAGTGAACCGCAGGTTGCTTATCGTGAAACCATCCGCAAGAAGGTGGAGGCAGAGGGCAAGCATAAGAAGCAGTCCGGTGGTCACGGTCAGTATGGTCATGTCAAGATTGCATTTGAACCCTGCGTGAGCGATTCCCTCGTATTTGAAGAAAAGGTATTCGGCGGCTCCGTTCCGAAAAACTACTTCCCCGCAGTTGAAAAGGGACTGCAGGATGCAGTGAAGAAGGGCATTCTGGCAGGCTGCCCCGTTGTTGGTCTGAAGGCAATCCTGCTCGACGGTTCCTACCATCCGGTAGACTCCTCCGAAATGGCGTTTAAGATGGCAGCTTCCATCGCTTATAAGGAGGGCATGAAGAATGCCGATCCTGTGATGCTCGAACCCATTAACACGCTCAACGTTACCGCACCCGATGAAAATACGGGTGATATCATGGGCGAGCTGAACAAGCGCCGTGGCAGAGTATTGGGTATGGAGCCTGCTGATAAGGGTGAAACTACCATTACCGCAGAGGTGCCGGTTCGTGAAATGCACGATTTTGCAATGTACCTGCGTCAGGTAACCCGTGGTATGGGCAGCTTTACAATGGAATTCCTCCGCTATGAGCAGCTGCCGGCAAACCTCCTCTCCGAGGTCATTGCAGCAATTGCGGCAAATACGGAAGTATAATCAGAAAATATGGAGCCTCCGAAGTGTTCGGAGGCTCTTTTTTGTCAGCATTTACAGTTTTGGACATTCGTTTTTGGTTAAAATTAACGTAGAAATTTAAGTCAAAATATGCTATAATTTAAGTAAATTCAAACTCGGAAAGGAATGGTAAGAATGAAACATCTGATGAAGAAGCTTGCAGCCTATTCATCCGCTGCCGCACTGTGCCTGTCGATGGGCAGTGTGCTGCCGCAGTACAGTGCGTCCGCACTGGAACTTGGCACCTATGAAGCGGAGGAGCTGGAGCTTGACGGCTGCACGGTCTGGACAAGCATCTATGAAACACAAATTCCCGGCTACAGCGGAGAGGGCTTTGTGTATCAGACAAACGGAACGATCCGCATGGAGATTGAAGCTCCCGAAGAGGGCATGTATGAGATTTCGTGCCGATTTGCGCAGATCCTGAACGAGGAGGGACGGGATCAGACAGTCAAGGTCAACGGGCAGGCATACATGAAGCGTATCGGATATTCCAAGGAGTGGAAGGATTTCAGTTTTGGAAATTTCCGTCTGAAGAAGGGGGCAAACACCATCGAATTCACACCGCAGTACGGCTATGCCGCATATGATACCATCACGGTTAAGGAAGCAGAAAAGATGACGCTTGTGGGCAACAGCGAGCCGTGCGATCCCGATGCAACGTCGGAAACGAAAGCGCTGATGAGCTACCTTGCCTCTGTTTACGGCAAGCATATTCTGTCCGGTCAGCAGGAAATCTACGGCGGCGGCAGCTCTATGCACCAGAGTACACGCTCCCTGAAGCTGGATACCGAAGCAGGAACGCTGACGGACAACGAGGGAAATACCTATACTTATGATGAAGCCGATCTTTCTACAGCGGATGACGGTTCCACCTTTGTCTGGAAGTGCTATGACGAAAACGGCAAGAAGTACGAATATGATCAGCAGAACCGCAGCTATAAGCTGACGAATTATGATCTGGAATTCGACTACATCAAGGATCTGTCTGGGGACTATCCCGCAATCCGTGGCTTTGATCTGATGAACTACAACCCCATGTATGGTTGGGAGGATGGCTCCACAGAACGTCTGATCGACTGGGTAAACAACAAAAACGGCATTGCTACAGTCTGCTGGCATATCAATGTGCCGACGGATTTTGCAAATTATGAGGTTGGCGAGCCAATTGACTGGACTGCGGTAAGCTACAAGCCCAACAGCAGCTTTGATGTGGCAAAGGCATCTGTGGAGGGCACAAAGGAGAATGATTTCTTCAAGCTCTGCGTGGAGGATCTTGCCGAGCAGCTGCTTCTTGCACAGGAGGCAGGCTGTCCGATTCTGTTCCGTCCGTTCCATGAGGCGGAGGGCAACGGCGGTCTTGACGGCAAGGGTGCGTGGTTCTGGTGGTCTCAGAACGGCGTGGAGGCTTACAAAGCGCTGTGGAAATACCTGTACACGGAGCTGACAGAAACCTACGGTCTGCACAATCTGATCTGGGTGCAGAATCTGTACGCATGGTCGGACGATTCCGCACAGTGGTATTCCGGCGATGACTATGTGGATATTGTAGGTCTTGACAAGTACAACTGCGTCTATAACCGTCACGACGGCAAGACAAGCGGCCCGAATCTGGATGCAGAAACCGGCATTTTCTATTCCATTTACGATCATGTGGACGGCAAGAAGATGGTGGCAATGCCTGAGAACGACACGGTTCCGAGTCTGGATAATCTGACGATTGAGAATGCAGGCTGGCTGTATTTCTGCACATGGTATGACAACGGACAGGAGAACTTCCTTAGCGGTGAGGATAAGCAGGATAAGGAGGAGCTTGCAAAGCTTCTCAAGAGCGACTACTGTCTGACGCTGAGCGAGCTGCCTGAGGATCTGTATGACGGCGGCGGTGTAGTGGAGCCTCCGGTGAATGCAGATGGTTTTGAAGTGATAGGACTGCCGAAAAATCTGAAGGTCGGCGAAACTGCAGAGGTGACGCTGAAAATTATCGGCGGATTTTCAATTGATGATTTCTGCATCGAGGATGAATCCATTGCAGTCATCGAGAAAAAGATTGATGATTACACCTTTGTGATCAAGGGCGTATCCATCGGTTCCACCAACCTGATAATCAAGGGCTGGGGAGGTGAAGCATCTTACCCGTTCAGCGTTTTGTCAGGAGAAGGTTCGGTGATCCTCTATGGCGATACCGATGGAAACAGCAAAGTGGATATCCTGGATGTCATTGCTCTGAATCGTGCACTGCTTGGTGCTAATACACTGGGGAAAGGGGAAAGAGCAGCTGCGGATGTTGACGGCGACGGCAAGCCCACGCCTGCGGACAGCCTGCTGATCATGAAATATGTAGTGAAAATCATTCAGGAATTCGATGTAGAATAACAGAAATCCCCCGTTCGGATGAACGGGGGATTTCCTATGCATAAGAAAATCCCCTGCTTTCTTTTGAAAGCAGGGGAGAACGTTTTCAATCAAACGCCGTACTTGTTTGTAGCAACCGGAACGCCGGGGCCCATTGTGGAAGTCACTGTGCAGGACTTCAGGTAGGTACCCTTTGCTGCAGCCGGCTTAGCCTTAACGATTGCTTCCATCAGAGTTGCGAAGTTCTGGTCGAGCTTCTCAGCACCGAAGGATGCCTTGCCGATCGGGCAGTGGATGATGTTGGTCTTGTCCAGACGATACTCGATCTTACCAGCCTTAGCCTCGGTAACAGCCTTAGCTACGTCGGGAGTTACAGTACCTGCCTTGGGGTTGGGCATCAGACCACGGGGACCGAGCACACGACCCAGACGGCCAACCAGACCCATCATGTCGGGGGATGCAATAACAACGTCGAAATCCATCCAGTTTTCCTTCATGATCTTGTCAACCAGATCCTGACCGCCTACGAACTCAGCGCCTGCTGCCTGAGCTGCTTCGTACTTGTCTTCCTTGCAGAATACGCAAACTCTAACCTTCTTGCCGGTGCCGTTGGGCAGTACAACTGCACCACGAACCTGCTGGTCAGCATGTCTGGAGTCAACGCCGAGACGAATGTGAGCCTCTACAGTCTCATCAAACTTTGCCTTTGCATTCTTGCAAACCATATCCAAAGCTTCAACGGAATCATAGAGCTTTGTAGAATCAATTGCCTTACAGCTATCTACATACTTCTTGCCGTGTTTCATTATAATTTCCTCCTAATTCAGTGGTAATACCGGTGTGCTGTTTCGCACATCCGATTAGCGGAAAGTTTCCTCCCACCATATTGAGTGGCAGTTATTTGTCTGCCGTAAATCAGTCTTCTACAACAACGCCCATAGAACGAGCTGTGCCGGCAACCATGCTCATAGCTGCTTCGATAGAACCAGCGTTGAGGTCGGGCATCTTTGTTTCAGCGATCTTCTGAACCTGCTCCTTGGTGATCTTAGCAACCTTGTTCTTGTTCGGAACGCCGGAACCACTCTCGATACCGCAAGCCTTCTTGATCAGAACTGCTGCGGGGGGAGTCTTTGTGATAAATGTAAAGGAACGATCAGCATAAACAGTGATAACAACCGGGATGATCATACCGATGTCATTCTTTGTTCTCTCGTTGAATTCCTTTGTGAATGCCATGATGTTTACGCCGTGCTGACCCAGTGCAGGACCAACGGGCGGTGCAGGTGTTGCCTTACCTGCAGCGATTTGCAGCTTAATATAGCCAACTACTTTCTGTGCCATGATATTGCACCTCCATTATTGTGGTAAAGGCGAGTGCGGAGGCTGCCGCAGCTCTCCCACGGAAAGCATTTCTGCTTTCATCTTAAAACATACATCAGTCATCAAGCTTGACAGCCTGATTCAATGCGATGGTTGTCGGTGTTTCACGTCCGAACATATTGACAAGCACTTCTACCTGTCCGCCTTCGAGGTCGATGCTCTGAACGATACCTGTGAAACCATCCAGATTTGTGCCAGTAACACGGATTCTGTCGCCCACACTGTAATCCACTTCGATTGTTGCAGCGGATTCCACGCCCATAGCTGCCACTTCCTTTTCAGTCAGCGGAGTCGGTTCGGAGGCGGGGCCTACAAAGCCCGTTACACCTCGTGTGTTGCGTACAACATACCAGGAATCGTCCGTGTAAACCATTTTCACCAGTACATAGCCGGGGAAAATCTTACGTTCCACTTCCTTGGTCTTGCCGTCAACGATTTCCGTAACACGCTCGGTAGGAACTCGGATTTCCTGAATCAAATCGTGCAGCTTACGATTCTCCACAACCTTTTCAATATTCTGCGCTACTTTGTTCTCGTAACCGGAATATGTGTGAATAACATACCATTTTGCCGACTGTGACATCGTAAATCCTCCTTCTTAGCCGTGTGTTTTACTTCTGGCTCAGTCCGATCAGGAACTTCATCAGTTCCAGAAGTCCGAGGTCCAGACCGCCTACGATAATGCTTGCAACGAGAATCGTTGTCAGTACAATACCGGAATTGATCATAACTGTCTTCTTTGTCGGCCATGTTACGTTCTTGAACTCGATCTTGAGATCCTTGAACCACTTGCCGATTCTTGCGAAGAAGCCGGGCTTGTCCTCAGTCTTCTTGTTGGACTTCTTTTCAGCTTTTTTGGCTTTTTTTGTTTCTTCCTTCACGGAAGTCTCACTGTTTTTCAAAGTGTCTTTCTTTTCCTTCGCCATGCGTCAGACCTCCGATCACTTTGTTTCCTTGTGCAGCGTATGCTTTCTGCAGAACTTGCAGTGCTTTCTCATTTCGATCCTCTCAGGATCGTTTTTCTTGTTCTTCTTAGAAACATAGTTGCGCTGCTTGCATTCTGTGCAGGCTAAAGTCACCTTAACTCTCATATATCGGCACCTCCTGATAGATTACTTCATCCGAAACCCTCGGATGCTTAGGTTGTTTGCCTCCCTCGATGAGCGGTGGATATGAAAAGCACATAAAAAATACCCCCGCAAAGAGGTATTATTATTGTATCACATTTCCAAGGTTTTGTCAAGGCTTTTCACTTTCTTTTTTTCTGAAATTTTGCACAAAAATCGTTCCTTTGTGACGTCCTTTTCCGCACAAATGCAGAAACTTCCGCTGCGGCTGAACTGTTGTGTGATTGTATGACGATTTGCCCTGCTATTTTTAGATTTACAATTTTGTTACAATATGTTCATTATTTTTTTAAAAATTTTGATTTATAATGAAATTATAAAGCGGATTGCGGGCATTTATAGGAAACGTTCGTGACAAACCAATGCTTTTTACAATATAGTGAATGGCATTCATTTTGAATTTGGGGTGAAAATTAAATGAAAAGATATTTGTTGATGGCGTCATGTCTGGTTATGCTTGGCGGCTGCAGTTTAACACCGAACGGAAAACAAGCAGCGGAATCCGGCGAAAAACTGATCGTAAAGCAGCTTTCTCTTGGGGAGGAGGTAGCGTATCGTGCCGATTCCTTGGAGGAGCTTTATGAGGATTCGGGTTTTGTTGCAGAAATTCTGGTGACGGAAGCGATGCCTTCTTTTCTTGGAGAGACCAAACTGCTCTGCACCTATTTTAACGCAGAGGTTCTGACACTGTACAAAGGTGAGTATCATGGCGAATCCTTTTTTACCGACGGCGGGTGTATGAAGCTCTCGGAATACTGTGCTGCGGTGAAGCCGGATGCCGATAAGAACGAGTTTAGTGCGGATGAGTGGGAGAACGGTTACGTTACCATGGATTTCATGGGTTCGCATATTCCGGAGGTTGGAGAGAGGCTCATGATCTTCGGAAAATATTCCGAGGATGGCAAGGCTATCTGCATCACCTCGCTCGGACAATCGCTGTATCTGTGCGATGAGGAAACTGTTTCGATTACAGGCTCCGAGGCGGCTTTGGGCGATCTTCCGGACGATTTGAAAACGGATTTTGATGTGCAGGTATCAAATTCTGACAACACCATGACTGTAGCGTGCGGTAAGGCGGATTTTATTGAAAAACTAGTGAAATCGTAAAAAATAGGACAGCCCCCTGATACTGTGTGTATCAGGGGGCTGCTGTCCTTAGGCATTACCTGTCTGCGCCAGATCCGAATAGTAGCTGCTGAGGTACTGTGCGATCTTGGTGATCAGCTGCTTTGCCTCGGCGCTGCGTGATTCGTTTGCGTAGATTCCGCTTTCCGCCTCCTGAATTGCAAGGCGTGCGTGCATCACAGCCGCCTGCATCTGCTCGGTCTGCTGTGAGTCGCTCAGCTGCTTTGCCAGCTCCAGGTGCGCAATGCTGTGAAGCGCATGAAGTTCATCGGTGATGGCGCTGGTTGACTCCTTAATTTGCAGCAGCGCATCATAGTTCTGCTCCTTGAGCAGTACTTTGGCACGGACCAGGAGTGAAATCGCCTCCGGTTCTGTCGGGCCGCCCTGATCGGCGAGCAACCGTTCCATGGGGACTTCCAGAACACCTGCAAGGTATTCCAGAGTTTTCATGGAGGGGGTAGCACTTCCGCTTTCAATCTGGCTGAGCATGTTGCGGGTGATGAAGTCGCCGACAACGTCGCTCTGCGTCATTTTTTTCGCAAGTCTTGCCGCTTTCAGCCTTCTGCCCAGTTCTTTGTTATCCATGAAATCAACTCCTTTGTGTAAACAATGTTTACGTCTTTACTCTATCATAACACATTTCGTAAAAAAAATCAAGTACTTTTTGAAAAAAATTTTCTTTTTTCTTGTGGAAAAAATATCATTTACGCAGCATATATATCTATTAAATATTTTTGCCGGTGAAAAATTTGGAATGTAAAAACTGAAAAAATTTTCAGCAATGAAAAAAATATTCAAAAACCTATTGACAAATGTCGGATTTTGCGTTATAATGGATTCAGTAAATAAAATTTACATAGCAAAATCCCCGAAACGGGGCAGTTCAGGTAACATTTTAATGGAAAGGAGGAAGAAGGTATGCAAGCTTGGTGGGAAGGAATAGGACTGATCCAGCAGGTGCTGTATTGCATTGCGATCCCCTCCACGCTGGTTCTGATTCTGCAGATGATTCTGTCGATGATGGGCGGTGCGAATGACGGCGGCGTGGATGTTTCCGATACATCGGGACTGGATATGTCGGGCGAGATGGACGTGGATGCTGCATTTGATGCAGATCTTGGCGGCGAGGCATGTGATGTCTGCGGCGAGGTACATGACGGCGGCGAGATGCATGACGGCGGCAATCCTGCGGATTTCGGCAACCTCAAATTCCTGACACTCCAGACGATCGTAACCTTCACGACGGTATTCGGATGGGTCGGCATTGTCTGCGTGAGCGCAGGGCTGGCGGTGCCGGTCAGCATGCTGATTGCAGTGGCGTGCGGTCTTGCAATGATGTTTGTCGTTGCAAAGCTCGTGCAGGTTTCCGCAAAACTTGCGGAGGACGGTACAATAAATCTGAAGAATGCCGTTGGCGAAACCGCTACGGTGTATCTGACCGTTCCGCCGAAGGGCGAGGGCGAAGGCAAGGTCACCATGCAGCTGCAGGGACGTTTCTGCGAATTTGACGCTGTCAATGCAGATGCAGCGGCACTGGCAACCGGAACGCAGGTTCTGGTCACGGACGTTCTCGGTGACACGCTTGTTGTTGAGAGCAGTACGGCGATGGTGGACTGATTCACACAAATCAATCATTCAATTTAATTTAAGAGGAGAAATGTAAGATGGACAATTTTGGTATTCTTGTAATTATCTGTGTAGTAGTGGTAATTTTATTTGCCACACTTCTGGCGATCCTTTCCCGTTATAGAAAGTGCCCTTCCGACAAGATTCTGGTTATCTACGGTAAGGTTGGCGCAGACCAGTTCGGTCAGCCGAGAAGCGCACGCTGCATCCACGGTGGTGCTGCGTTCATCGTTCCGGTTATCCAGTCCTATCAGTATCTGGATCTGACCCCCATCTCCATGAACGTTGACCTGAAGAATGCACTGTCCAAGCAGAACATCCGTATCAACGTTCCGTCCAGATTTACCGTTGGTATCTCCACAGAGCCGGGCGTAATGCAGAATGCCGCTGAGCGCCTGCTGGGTCTGAAGCTCGTGGAAATCCAGGAGCTGGCAAAGGATATCGTATTCGGTCAGCTGCGTCTGATTATCGCTACAATGGACATCGAGGAAATCAACTCCGACCGTGAGAAATTCACACAGGCTGTTGCAAAGAACGTAGAAATCGAACTGAAGAAGATCGGTCTGCGACTGATCAACGTAAACGTAACCGACATCACCGATGAGTCCGGCTACCTGAACGCTCTGGGTAAGGAAGCTGCTGCAAAGGCTGTTAACGACGCTAAGAAGAGCGTTGCTGAGCAGAACCGTGACGGTGAAATCGGTCAGGCAAACGCACAGCAGGAACAGCGTGTACAGGTTGCTGCTGCAAACGCTGCCGCTATCGAGGGTGAAAACAACGCAAGAGTAGCAGTTGCACAGTCCGAGGCTGTACGTCGTGAGCGTGAGGCTGAGACACTGCGTCAGGCTACCGCTGCGGAAGCTGTACAGGCTGCAAAGGCAAAGCAGGAAGCATACGTTGCACAGCAGGAAGCTGAGCATCAGCGTGCGGCTCTGGAGAAGGCAACCCAGCATGCAGACGTTATCGTTAAGGCTGAAATTGCAAAGGAACAGGCTGAGATCGACGCTGAGGCAGAGGCTGAGGTAATCCGCCGCAAGGCACGAGGCGAGGCTGACGCTATCTTTGCTAAGATGGAGGCTGAGGCTAAGGGTCAGCAGGAAATCCTGGTTCGTCAGGCAGAAGGTATGCGTCACATTGTTGAGGCAGCCGGCGGCGATGCAGATTCCGCTGTGAAGCTCCTGATTGCTGAGAAGCTTGAGGATCTGGTTGCAATTCAGGTTGAGGCAATCAAGAACATCAAGATCGACAAGATCACCGTATGGGACAGCGGTCAGAATGCTGACGGTCAGAATTCCACAGCCGGCTTTATTTCCGGCATGATGAAGGCTGTACCGCCCCTGAACGAGCTGTTCAAGCAGGCTGGCATGGAGCTGCCGGAGCTGCTGGGCAAGGATCTGACAGAGGTGGATACCACAACAAATGAAGAAGCAATTGTGGTAGAAGCTGAGGCAGAGCCTACAGAAGAATAACATAAAATTCGCCCGATGGAGCTTATCCGTCGGGCGGCTTTTTTCTCCTGAAGGCACCGGAAGAAGAAAAAACAGTCGGTTTTGGCAGTTTTTTGAAAAAAAGCTTGCAGTCTAATTAAAAATATGTTACAATAAAGAGAGTGCCCGGATGGAGATGCATGCATCCCCATGCCGGTTGAGAGATACTTGATTAAAGGAGTAGACGCATTATGTCAAAGATCAGAGTAGCAGTATTGTTCGGCGGAGCTTCCAGTGAGCATGATATTTCCCTGAAGTCCGCAACACATATTATCGAGAACATCCCGAGGGAGAAGTATGAGGTTGTCTGCGTGGGTATTACCAAAAAAGGCAGATGGCTGTACTATCCGGGCGATACATTTTCCATTGCATCGGGTGAGTGGGAGCGTGATCCCGACTGCACCTCTGCGATCCTTTCTCCCGACCCCATCCATAAGGGCCTGATCACCATCGAAAACGGCGAAGCATCTGTCAAGAAGATCGACGTGGTATTCCCCGTAATTCACGGAAAGAACGGCGAGGACGGTACCATTCAGGGCCTGCTCGACCTTGCAAAGATCCCCTACGTCGGCTGCGGTCTGCTTGCATCCGCTGCCTGCATGGATAAGGCTGCAACGCACACGATGCTCGACTATAACGGCATCCGCACTGCAAAGTGGCGTGTGATCACCCAGCGTGAGATGAATAAGCTTGAGCAGCGCTGCGAGGCTGTTGCGGAGGATCTCGGATTCCCGCTGTTCGTCAAGCCTGCCAATGCAGGTTCCTCCATCGGCGTTAATCGTGCAAACAATGCCGATGAGCTGCTCGACGCTGTGAAGGTTGCCTTCTCCCATGACAACAAGGTCATCGTGGAGGAATGCATCAACGGCAGGGAACTGGAGGTTGCCGTATTCGGCTATGATTCTCCGTTCGCTTCCTTCGTGGGCGAAATCGAATCCTGCAAGACCTTCTATGATTACGATGCAAAATACATCCTCAGCGGCTCCAACCTCTTCATTCCCGCAAGAATCCCCTACGAAAAGGGCAGAGAGATTCAGGAGGTGGCACTCAAGGCTTACCGTGCAATGGGCTGCAAGGGTCTGTCCCGTGTGGACTTCTTCCTGACAGAGGAGGGCGAGATCATCCTCAATGAAATCAACACCATGCCGGGCTTTACTTCCATCAGCATGTACCCCAAGCTCATGGAGGATCTGGGCATGTCCCCGTCCTACCTCGTGGATAAGCTCATCGAGCAGGCAATTGATAACGCAGACAGAACCTATTGATCGGAGGCATCTATGGATCAGAATGCCATCGGCGTATTCGATTCGGGGTTTGGCGGTCTGACTGCCGTCAAGGAACTCAATCGCATACTCCCAAATGAAAATATTATTTATTTCGGCGATACCGCCCGTATTCCCTACGGTACACGCAGCCGTGAAACCGTGCTGCGCTATGCACGGGAGGATGTGGCGTTCCTGCGTCGCCATCCCGTAAAAATGATCATTGCCGCATGCGGCACGGTCAGCTCCGTTCTCGGAACCAATTCCCCCGTGGAGGATATTCCATTTACAGGGGTTCTCTTCCCGGCAGCGGAAACGGCATGCGCCGTGACAAAGAACGGCAGAATCGGCGTGATCGGTACGCCTGCGACCATCCGCAGCGGAAGCTATGAGCATGCAATGCATACGATCAACAGTGATGTGAGCGTCACGGCAATGGCATGCCCGCTGTTCGTGCATCTGGTGGAATACGGCTACACGAACCGTGACAACAAAATTACACGCCTTGCAGCGGAGGAGTATCTGGAACCCATCCGCAACGCACAGGTCGATACCCTGATTCTCGGCTGTACGCATTACCCGATCATCCGTGATATCATTGCGGATATCATGGGGGATGATGTGAAGCTCATCTCCCCCGGAGAGGAAGCGGCGAAATTTGCAAAGCGCTGCCTTGAGGAACGTGGCATGCTCACGGACAGCAAGGAAAAGGGAAGGAATGTCTACTATGTCAGTGACAGTGTGTCGATGTTCCGTGAAAATGCAAAGCATTTTCTGGAGGACGCCGCCCACGGTCAGGTGTTCAGCAGCAGAATATAAGAGGAGAAAAGCTTGAAAGAACAGTGGATTTTAACGCTGAAGAGCATTCAGCACGACGGTAAAGAGCGTTCGGAAAGCGAACTGAATACGGAAACAGAATTCTACCTTGATGAAAGCGGCGACCTTGTACTGGAATATGATGAGTCGGAAACCACCGGCATGGAGGGTTCGCACATGCAGCTGCGTGTGTCACCCGATAAGATGGTGTCCGTGATCCGCACCGGTACTTACCAGACGCATCTGGTGGTGCAGCCGGGCGTGAAGCATTTTTGCCATTATGCAACGCCTTACGGCGATATTGCAGTGGGAATTACCGCAAAATGGGTGAGAAGTACACTGACGGAGAACGGCGGGCATCTGGAGATGCGCTACATCGTGGATGGAAATTCCACGCTGCTCTCCGATAATGAAATCATTCTGGATGTCAGAAAAAACGATACACAGGAGGATGTACTATGACAAATATGATGGAGAAGGCGCAGGCGCAGCTGCGTGAAATGCTGCTGCAGGCACTCGGTGCGCTTGTTGCAGAGGAAAAGGTTCCCGCAGAGCCGATTCCGGCATTTAAAATTGAAGTTCCTGCGGATAAGTCCCACGGCGACTTTGCCGCAAATATCGCAATGGTTTCCGCAAAGGCACTGCGTATGCCGCCGAGAAAAATTGCGGAAATGCTCACAGAAAGCCTGAATTTTGAGGGTACATATTTTGAAAGAGTGGAAATTGCAGGCCCCGGCTTTATCAATTTCTTCCTGAAGAAAACATGGTTCTCCGACACCGTGCAGGCAGTTCTGAATGATGCTGAGCAGTACGGCAGAACCGAGGGCGGCAAGGGCAAGCGTGCGCTGGTGGAATTCGTTTCCGCAAATCCCACAGGCCCGATGCATGTGGGCAATGCCCGTGGCGCAGCACTGGGCGATGGTATTTCCGCCCTGCTCGAATGGACGGGATGGGATGTGGAGCGTGAGTTCTATGTCAACGATGCCGGCAATCAGATCGAGAAATTTGCAACTTCCCTGGAAGTCCGCTACCTCCAGAAGTTCAAGGAAGGCGTGGAAATGCCCGAGGATGCTTACCACGGCCCCGACATCATTGCACATGCCGAGGGATTTGCCGAGGAAAACGGCGATGCGTTCGTGGATGTTGACAGCAAGACACGCCGTGATGCGCTCGTAGCCTATGCGCTGCCGAAGAATGTGGCAGGACTGGAACGTGACCTGAAGAAATACCGTGTCGAGTATGACAACTGGTACCGTGAAAGCACACTCCATGCCGATGGCAGTGTCTGGAAGATCGTCGATGCCCTCAAGGCAAAGGGCTTTACCTATGAGCAGGAGGGCGCAATCTGGTTCAAGGCATCCGAATTCGGTGCCGATAAGGATTTCGTGCTTGTCCGTGCAAACGGCATTCCGACCTATATCGTGCCGGATATCGCTTACCACTGCGACAAACTCGTAACCAGAAAATTCGATAAGGCGATCAATGTCCTCGGTGCAGACCACCACGGCTATGTGCCCCGTCTGAAGGCTGCCCTCATGGCACTGGACGTGGATGTAACACATCTGGATGTGGTGCTCATGCAGATGGTGATCCTGCTGAGAAACGGCGAAGTTGCGAAGCTTTCCAAGAGAAGCGGCAAGGCGATCACTCTCGTGACGCTCCTTGAGGATATTCCGCTCGATGCCGCACGTTTCTTCTTCAATATGCGTGAGGCAAATTCCCACTTTGAATTTGACCTTGATCTCGCAGTGGAAAAATCCTCCCAGAATCCCGTTTACTATGTGCAGTACGCACACGCAAGAATCTGCAGCATCCTGCGTACACTCAAGCAGGAGGGACTCTATGCGGAGGGTACGCCCGTATCCGAGCTTCCGGCTCCGGAGACTGCTCAGGAAATCGAGCTGATCCGCCACCTTGCACAATTCCCGGCAGAAATCGCAGCCGCAGCTAATGCCTACGATCCGTCCAGAGTGACAAAGTATGCGCTTGAGCTTGCTACGCTGTATCATAAGTTCTATGATGCATGCAGCGTGAAAAATGCCGAAACAGACACGCTCCGTGAGGCAAGAACCAATATCTGCCGTGCTGTCGGCCAGACGCTGCGCAATGCAATGTCCATCCTCAAAATTGATTGTCCGGAATCCATGTGATCGTCGTGTTTTTTCCTGCACGATACCAAATGGTTACCAAATGGTTACAAACCTTGTGATAACTTTGTGATGAATATACAAAAGAGGGGAAAAATATTCGCCGAAATCACAAGAAAACGCAAAAAATTAACAATGTGTTCATACTACGGCAATAACTATATGTTACAATCTGTAATATGTAGAGAAATGCAGCAACGAGTGTATGAAAAATAATAAATACGGAAGGAAGTTAGACTATGTCCAACAGACTGTTTCAGGGGCTTGTACATCAGATGCGTGATACGATGGATGCAACCATCGGTGTTGTGGATGAAAACGCAACCATTATTGCGTGCAGCGACCTCACAAAGATTGGCACCACCAATGAATTCGTGTCCCTGGATTTGAGCGACACACATGACATTTTTATTCGTGACGGTTATACATATAAGCCGTTCGGGCCGCATGCAAAGCCTGATTATGCGGTATTTGTAGAGGGAACGGATGAAACAGCTTCGAAGCATGCTACCATTCTTTCCATTACGCTTTCCAACATCAAGCAGTATTATGATGAGAAGTACGACAGAAACAACTTCATCAAAAACGTTGTTCTGGACAACGTACTGCCGGGTGATATTGTCATCAAGGCAAGAGAACTGCACTTCAATGCAGAGATCAGCCGAGTTGTACTGCTCATCCGCATTGTATCTTCCAATGATATTTCCGCATATGATGTCATCCAGAATCTGTTCCCTGACAAGAACAAGGACTTTGTGTTCAATATCACAGAGAATGACATCGTACTGGTGAAGGAGATCAAGAGCACGGTAGAATCCAAGGATCTGGAGAACCTTGCCCGTTCCATCTCCGATACGCTCAGCAGTGAGTTCTATACCCGTGTCAATGTCGGCATCGGTACTGCTGTAACCAGCGTCAAGGAACTTGCACGTTCCTTCAAGGAAGCACAGATGGCACTTGAAGTCGGCAAGGTATTTGACACCGACAAGGTGATCGTAAGCTACGACAATCTTGGCATTGCCCGTCTGATCTATCACCTCCCGACAACACTTTGCGATACGTTCCTGCATGAGGTGTTCAAGCGTGGAAGCATTGAGTCGCTCGACCACGAAACGCTGTTCACCATCCAGAAATTCTTTGAGAATAATCTGAACGTATCCGAAACTTCCAGAAAGCTGTTCGTACACCGTAATACACTCGTTTACAGATTAGAAAAAATCAAGAAGCTGACAGGTCTTGATCTGAGAGAATTCGATCATGCAATCATTTTCAAGATTGCACTCATGGTGAAAAAATATCTTCAGGCAAATCCTGTAAAGTTCTGATTGATTGATGCATTTCTTTGCCTGACACACAGAATCTGCGTGTCGGGCAAAGTCTTTATCAGGGCTATTTGGCAGTGTAAAATGGAAAGGAAGGTGCACTTCTTTCAATGGTCGAATTAAAGAACGTGTCCGTAACCTATGCAAGCAGCGGCGTGGAAGCGCTCAATAACGTCAGTCTGAAAATCAACGATGGCGACTTTGCATTCGTTGTCGGTTCTTCAGGTGCCGGCAAAAGTACCATGATCAAGCTGATTCTGAAAGAAATTGACGCAACAAGCGGCTCTGTGGTTGTCAATGGTTACAATCTTAACAAGCTTAAGAGAAGAAAAATTCCGGAATTTCGCCGTACCATTGGTTTTGTATTTCAAGATTTCCGCCTGATTCCGTCCATGACGGTATATGAAAATGTTGCGTTTGTACTTCGTGTAATTGACGCTCCGAGAAAGTACATCCGCAAGCGTGTTCCCTATGTAATCAGTCTGGTAGGACTGCAGGCAAAAGCGAATTCCTACCCGCATGAGCTTTCCGGCGGTGAAAAGCAGCGTGTGGCAATTGCAAGAGCGCTGGTCAATGACCCCAAACTCATTATTGCCGACGAGCCGACGGGAAATATCGACCCCGAGCTTTCTTATGAAATCGTGGAACTCCTCAAGGGCATCAACGAATGCGGCACCACCATCCTGATGGTAACGCATGAGCATGATCTGGTGCGGCATTTCGGCGGACGTATTATCAATATTACGCAGGGCGAGGTCGTATTCGACGAGGTAATAGGAGGCACAAATGAAGTTTAGCGGCATCAAATATCTGGTCGAGCAGGGTATCGACAATGTGTGGAAGAACCGCATGATGGCGTTTGCGTCATACTGCGTGCTTCTGGTATCCCTGCTGCTTGTGGGGCTTTCTGTCCTTGCGTATTATAACGTCAATTCCATCATCGGCGGCATCGAGTCCAAAAACGAAGTCATTGTGTATCTGAACGATGATACGACCGATCCCCAGATTGAAGAAATGGGCAAAAAGCTGCAGGCAATGGCAAATGTAACAGAGGCGTCCTTCTATTCCAAGGAGGAGGCGTTTGAATCGCTCAAGAGCAGCATGGCAGAGCATGAGGTTCTGTTTGAGTCCTTGGGTGATGATAATCCCTTAGTGGATGCATACCGTCTGAAGGTGCGGGATATCAGCGAGATTTCCAATACGATTGCACAGATTGAAAAGATGGAGCATATCTATTCCATTCGTGCGCCGTATGATTTTGTCAATATCCTCCTCCAGCTGCGTTCCATCCTGACATGGGTGATGGGTGCGATCATTTTTGCGATGATCATCGTTTCCATGGTCATCATTTCCAACACCACCAAGGCAAGCGTGTTTGCCCGTCGTGAGGAGATCCAGATCATGAAATATGTTGGCGCAACCAATGCCTTTATCCGCCTGCCGTTCTTTGTGGAGGGCATGGTAAC
>JAFXCV010000014.1 GCA_017521325.1 Oscillospiraceae bacterium
ATCCGCATACACAAAATCCAGAATACCCTCACCATAACGCAAATCAATGACCTCGCCGCTCAGCACATTGTTGAGTGGCATTTCTTTGCCGTCATCATCACAGTAAGAGCCGGTGAATTCCTCGTCCGGTGATACACGAATGCGATACCGGCTTTGCATCTGTGCAGCATATCTGCGATTGCGCTTCAGCTTTTCTATCCGACGTTCTTCATCAAACGCAAGCTCCTCTGAAGACGGAACATGCTTTGGAATGCCACGTTTTTCCTGATCCAGCTGATCCAAAACCTGCAAAGCATCTTCCATTGCGTATTCTTCCATGCCGCTATCCACACGGAGTACAA
This sequence comes from Oscillospiraceae bacterium, assembly GCA_017521325.1. Taxonomy (GTDB): domain Bacteria; phylum Bacillota; class Clostridia; order Oscillospirales; family Ruminococcaceae; genus UBA3855. The sequence goes on from JAFXCV010000014.1 coordinate 342, forward strand.
TGGTTTTCTCTGCAGGCGACAGGCTTACATAATTATGAAACGTGGCAAGATGCAAATCTTTTCCGCCTCTGCGCTGTGCAGCGTACAATTCCTGTGAATTGGGCTTGTACTCCGAATAATCCTTCTTCATATTCTCCCTCCGTTTTGGATAATGTAGATTTCCTTGATTTTAGACAATCAACATCACTACAAAGAATATTATACAAAACTATTGCAATTCTGTCAAGCATGGATTATAATCAAAACATAGATTGATCCGGAACAATCAAAAACCGAAAGGAATGATGCCATGGAAAACTTCACCCGCATCCCCAACAGCGCATTCAACTTGGAACTGTCATCCATCGAGTTTCATGTGCTGTGCTATCTCCTCAAGTGCAGAAACTCTGTCACAGGAAAATGTTTCCCCAGCTACAGCAGAATCGAAAAGGATTGTCACATCTCACGCAGTTCCGTTGTGAAAGCAGTCAAGCAGCTGGAGGAGAAAAACATCATCACCGTGACACACAACTACCGCAGACAGGTCATGCGCAGCAACAGCTATGAAATCAATCTGACGTAGTGCAAATGGTGACACAGCTTGTGTTGTCAGATACACCCTAACAAGATGAATGGAACAAGACGAAGGGATATATATTTATCTGCAGAAAGAGAAAAAGATATAGGTGATCGCCGCTTTTTCTCTTCTGCCAATGATGAAAGGATGTTTTATGCTGACAAATTACGAAAGAGAAACCATCATCACCTTCAACGAAGCGGAAGCCGATTGTGAAGTGTACACCTACAATCAAAAGCTGATCCGCAAGCTCACCGAACGCTGTGAAAGTCATCCGAGTCTGTACAGGATGATTACGGAAGATCAGTTTGGGGGATATACGTTTTGCTTCCCGAAATCGCTGCTGACCGTCAATCCGAGAGTGCCAATGAGTGCAGATTTACGGGAAAAGCACCGCAGAAATGCAATCGAAAACGGTCTGGGCAAAAATCGGGAAAAAAACTAAGATCGCATTCGGAGTTGGACGATCTGCAAGCTGTGCAGGGTATTGCACGTCCAATGAATGAGCAGAGAGCCAAGAACCCCGATCGCAATCGGGGTGAAAGGGGTCAAAATAGCAAACGTGGATAGCTGTGCCGACTGAAGCATGTCGGTGACGCCCTGAAACAGGGCGGCATCTGCATCAATGTGATTTGCCACGACCTGCTAAGGCATGAGCAGTCCCACGAAAGCGGCCTTGATTTGGGGTTTGAGAAGATTGCAGGTTAAAGCGTCGGGGTTGTAGCCCCCCGACGCAATCACCTCGGACGAGCAAAGCTCGCTGAAGATGCGGAGAATGTGGGAAGTTCGCAAACAGGGTCGTGAAAATGATTGGTGTTACGATTATGATGTTGCAATTTCCCATAAGCACGAAAAATACGGAAAAACAAGCAAGTCGTGAGGTGTTACGACAGAAAGTGAGGGAAAATGGAGAACAAAGAAAAATATGCATTCTGGCTGTATCCAAAGACCAAAAAGCTTGTGGAATCTCACATCAAGGATACAGCATGCCGTTCACAAAGCGAATTTGTGGAGGAAGCGATCCGCTTTTACTGTGGGCATCTTGACGTAAACACAGGCGAGGCGATCGGTTATCTTGCGCCAGTTCTGAACGGAATGATCAAGGCTGAGATAGCCGGAACAGAGCAAAGGCTGGCACGATTGCTCTTCAAGATTGCCGTGGAGCTTGGAGCAGTTACGCACTTGACAGCTGCGTCAAATGATGTTGATGACGAAGTAATTGACAAGCTTCGGGTGATGTGTGTGGATGAAGTCCGCGGAATCAATGGCACAATCAGTTTTGAAAAAGCGATAGCCTATCAGAAGGGATGATGCGGTTGGATCAAAAAATCAGAACAGGTATCTGTATTTCAAATTCACTTTTGCAGGAATGCGATGCCTATATCAAAAGCGGAAAAGCTGAGAACAGGTCTGCTCTCATAGAAGATGCACTTAGGCTTTATCTTGCAAGCCGTGAGCTTAAGGACAAGCAAACTCTTCTTGTGCCTGAGCTTGCAGAGTGCATTGCCGAGGCATCGGACAAGGGCTTCACAAAAATATCAAAAGGACTGTTCCGATATGCTGTGGAGGTAGAAATGATTATCATGATACTTTCAAATCTGACCGACATTCCTGAAAAGGTTCTGAAAGAATACCGGAAAGAGGCTGTTCGGAATGTTCGTCGTACCAAAGGCAAGCTGAATCTGGAGGAACTGATAAAGCGTGATAACTTCGGGATTGCAGAGAAAAATCTCGAAAGACCTGAACCTCAGGAGGATCCGCTCCCTGACGACAGCTGGATGTATGAAACTTAATATGTATAAGGTCTGCGTGTTTCACGCACCCCTTTGCAAAGGACGGAACGAAACTTTACGCCCTTGCGTGAGTTATGGAGTAACAAAACGTGACTCCATAAAAGGGTATCGTGTTTCACGAGATCCTTGTCAGGAAAGGTTGACGGGGTAACGAAACGTGAC
>JAFXCV010000015.1 GCA_017521325.1 Oscillospiraceae bacterium
AAACTGCCTTTGTATCAGGTGCGGAGGTGGGCTTTGTTTCCTTTTCAGACGGTTCTGTTTTACCTTCCGTCGGTTCGGTCTTTCCTTCGGTGGGCTTGGTTTCATCAGGATCTTTGGGGTTCGTCGGCGTAGGTGCCGCACCGTAGTATTCTGCTACCGTAATACCGTTTTTGCCAAGCGGAATCTTATGGTCAAGACCGATGAAGGTGCCATCTTCGGTTTTCCACAGGGAGGGCAGTACGAAATTATACTTGACCTCGTCCCATGTGCCGAAGTTGTCATAGACAAGACCGCCCGTGTCGCCGGAATTTTCATTGAAGCACCAGAAGGTGTGGTGGATGCGGTTTTCGATCATGAAATCACGCAGATACGTCATCCACGCACGATTCTTGCCATCTTTATCATGCTCCTCATCAAGGAAGCCGCCCCACTCGCCCATCAGCAGCGGTGCCATGCCTGTGTCCTGAATGAAGAACCAGTTGTCATACCAGCAGTCCTCCAGCAGCGTTTCCTGCGTAAAGCCGTCATAGAACCATTCCTGCGTCCATACCAGAGGGCCATAGTCGTGGGGAGAATACACAAGCTGATCCTGATGCTCGCCAAGGTCAATCGGGTAATCCTTCGCACCACGGAAACAGCCGCCCCACCAGGTATGATGATAGTATTCATACATGGTTGTATAGTCGATTCGGAGAGATGTCCAGTCCGCACCTTCCTCAAACTTCGGGTAAACCTCCGTTCCCTCAACCATGATCAGAAGCTCCGGATTGATTGCCAGAACCTTGGCAGCTGCGGTTTCAGCTGCATATTTCCAGTTGGTCGGATCCTTGGAATCATCCCACTTTGCCATCTGATCCGGCACATCCGCAGTGCCGTGCGGCTCGTTTTTCAGGTCGATCGCAAGGATGGTATCGTCATCCTTATAGTACTCTGCAAACCATTCGAGCGCTTCAAACCAGTCCTCGGTGCTGAATTTATCGGTATACCACAGGCTGATCTGGTGACCTGCGGAAGCAGTTTCCGCACAGTGGATGTCGATCATGATCTTGATGCCAAGTTCACGGCACCACTCGACAGCCTTGTTCCAGATATCAAAGCTATACATGATCGTACCGCCCTCAACGCCCTCAAGCGTCAGCTCCGGATTGGAGTACTGGTTCACCTTGGGGGTAGCAGGATCGGGATCACCGTTCTTCCACTGCAGCAGAATTTCTGTGGACATGGGAACTCGCAGGAAGTTGAAGCCGTGGTCGGCAATCTCCTGCAGCATTTCGTGCATATTTCTTGACCACACACCATCAAACACCTGACTGCCGACATTATAACCGAACCAGTTGCAGCCGGTCAGCCACACGGGATTTCCGTCCATATCGACGATTTCTGCATTTTCGTTGACATGCAGCCAGTCGTCGTGGTATTCATCGGGCGTATTTGCGGCGGAAACCAGACCTGCTGTGGTATTTGCAAGCAGCGTGCCGATCAGGGCAGCAGAAATACAGAATCTGGAAAGCCATGTTTTTTTCATAACGATCCCCTCTTTTTTTATTATTTACGGCAGGAATGCGCAGTTTTCGCTGCCGCATAGTTTCTTATTTTAATAATAGCACAAAATCCCCCCTATGTCAAATGTTTTTTCGTCATTTTTGCAAAAAACCGATGCCTTGCTTTATGCAAAACATCGGTTGCATTTTTATTTCAATAATGCAGATGCATCCGGAAACAGCTCCAGACTGCGTTTTAATATTCCATGGCAGTGTGCAATTGCAGTGCCGTAATTTGTCATGGGAACCCCCTGGTCTGCGGCGATCTGCTGACGGAACTCCATTTCCTTCTGCGGCAGCATGCATCCGCCGCAATGGATGACGAGAGCAAACTCCGAAAGATCACGGGGAAATTCGGTTCCGGACGTCCAGTGGAATTCGAGTTCACAGCCTGCATGGGATTTTATCCAGTTCGGAAGCTTGACCGTTCCGATATCACCGCACTGTCGGTGATGGGTACAGCCTTCGGAAATCAGCACCTTATCCCCCTCTTTGAGGGAATCAAGTGCTGCTGCGCCACGCACGACAGTTTCCAGATCGCCCTTGTATCTGGCAAAGAGGATGGAAAACGAGGTCAGCGGAATTCCCATTGGCACAAGCTTTGACACTCTGCCGAATGCCTGACTGTCGGTGATGACCATTTTCGGCGGTACTGCGAGTTTTTCAAGAGTCTGCGGCACTTCCGTATCACGGCAGCAGACGGGAATTGCACCGCATTCCAGTGCTTCACGGATCACCTGCTGCTGCGGCAGGATAAGTCTGCCCTTAGGGGCGGATGCATCAATGGGAATGACCAGCACCAGCACATCTCCCGCAGAAATCAGGTCGGAAACGAGCGGTTTCTGCACAGCATCCGGCTTTACCTGCTTTGCAATCAGTTCTTTGAGTTCACGGATGCCCTCACCTGTTTTAGCACTGACATAAATTTCGTGAATCGACTCTGCTTTGGGGGCATCGTAGAGATCGGATTTATTATATGCCATAATATAGGGAATTTTACGTTTCTGAAATTCGGAGATCAGCAGTTCATCATCCGCAGTTTTTCCAATCGTGCCGTCAATGACAAGCACGGCAATATTGGTTTTTGCAAGGACGGCAAGGGATTTTTCCACACGCATTGCGCCAAGATCCCCTTCGTCGTCGATGCCTGCGGTATCGACAATCATCACAGGGCCGAGGGGTAAAAGTTCCATTGCCTTATAAACGGGATCGGTGGTTGTGCCTTTCACATCGGATACAACGGAAAGCTGCTGTCCTGTGACGGCATTGACAACGCTGGATTTTCCGGCGTTTCGCTTACCGAAAAAGGCAATGTGAATGCGCTCGGAGGTGGGGGTGGTGTTCAGGCTCATACGATTCTCCTTTTCATGGTTCTTGCCAGAATCCGCCAGTATGGAAATTCTCATTGCCAAGCGGAGTGGCAGTCAGTCGAAACATGACACAGCCATCGGGACAGACGATGGTTTTTGTGTATTTCCCATCGCCGCCCAGATTCCGCAGATCTCCGCCGCTTCGGACCGCTTCCATCAGGGGATGAAGCATCATCATGGTTTTACTGCAAATACCACAGCCGTCCGCATTGACCGGACAGCCATAGGTGCAGCGGTATTTGTCACCGATCTCCTCACCGTTGCGGCAGTAATGCTCAGTGCTGCTGCCCTGCAGAAAGCCTGTGACTTCAATTGTAAATTCGTATTCTTCGTTGTACCATTTGTGCATGAGTCATGCCTCCATCTGGATTCTCTAAGTATACCGGTGGTTTTAAGAGTGAATCTCAGAAATCACCCTCCCCCTTCCCCCTCCCGAAGGGAGGGGGGATTCAGCCGGGGTCTGCGACCCCGGCACCCCGCTAAAGTCATACAATCAGAACCTGAAATCTCTGCTTCCCTCTTTGATCTTATCCAGACGCTCTACAACGATATCACGCACCTTGTCGCTCTTGACATTGGCAAGCTCCTTCTGAATCAGGGCTTCACCGATTGCCTTGGTTTCAGGGGACGCATAATCCACGAGGTATTCCTTGAGCGTCATCAGGGCATTGGGATGGCAGCAGTTCTGGATCTGCTTTGTCTTGCAAAGCTGCATGAAACGGTCGCCCGTTCTGCCCTCACGGTAGCAAGCTGTGCAGAAGGACGGGATGTATCCAAGCTGCATGAGCCAGTTGACAACTTCGTCAAGTGTGCGGTTGTCGGATACGTCGAACTGTGCGGAGTTTTCATCCTCCGGCTCCGGTTCGCTGTAGCCGCCCACGCTTGTCTTGGAGCCGCCGCTGATCTGGGATACACCGAGGTGCAGCACACGCTCACGGCATGCCTTGGATTCACGGGTGGATACGATCATGCCCGTGTACGGCACAGCCACACGGATGCAGGCGCAGATTTTTGCAAAGGTATCATCATCAATACCATTGTCGAACTGGTCAGGATCAATGTCATCCGCACGGCGGATTCTCGGAACGCTGATGGTATGCGGGCCTACACCGAAGCGTGCTTCAAGATGCTCTGCGTGCATGAGGATACCTGCAAATTCATAGCGGTAATGCTCCAGACCGAACAGAACGCCGAGTCCCACATCGTCAATACCGCCCTCCATGGCTCTGTCATGCGCTTCGGTATGGTAAGCGTAATTGTGCTTCGGGCCCGTGGGATGCAGCTGCTCGTAGCTTTCTTTGTGGTAGGTTTCCTGGAACAGGATATAAGTACCGATGCCAGCCTCAGCAAGCTTCTTGTAGTTTTCAACTGTCGTTGCCGCAATGTTGACATTCACACGGCGGATCGCACCGTTCTTATGCTGGATGCTGTAGATGGTCTTGATGCTCTCAAGGATGTACTCGATGGGGTTGTTCACCGGATCTTCGCCGGATTCGATGGCAAGGCGCTTGTGTCCCATATCCTGCAGGGCGATGACTTCCTTTTTGATCTCCTCCTGCGTCAGCTTCTTGCGGCAGATGGTCTTGTTCTTATAGTGATAGGGGCAGTACACACAGCCGTTCACGCAGTAGTTGGACAGATACAGGGGGGCGAACATCACAATGCGGTTGCCGTAGAAATCCTTCTTGATCTGCTCGGCAAGGGCATAGACCTCCTGATTGAGATCCTCCTCCTCACAGGCAAGCAGGACGCTTGCGTCACGGTGGCTCAGACCTTTCAGTTCCTTTGCCTTTTCGATGATGGATTTAATCAGCTCTCGGTCATTCTTGTGCGCCTCGGCGAAAGCGAGGGTTTCTTCAATTTCTTCGTGGCAGATAAATTCTTCTGCCTTTGCGGATTTCGGATCGTACATCGTAATTCCTCCTTAAAAATAATAAATGCCCGAACGCAGTCGGGCAGCAAACTTTCATGTACAGCGAAAAATCCCATAATTATTGGGGTAATTTCGGAATGGACTTCCACCTCATGAAACGTTCGGTGTCAGATGCGTTTTTGACGCTTTCCCGTCAGCACGCTTTCGGGTCAGCTTCTATGTACATTATAACACATTGTTAGGAAAATGTCAATGATGCATTATGCATTTTTTCAAAAAATCCGCCCCCTTTTTGAAAGGAGGCGGATTTCATTTTACAGGAAAATATACTTCAGCACAAACAGCACTGCAAGCACATACATCACGGGATTGATCTTCTTTGCGTTTCCGCAAACAAGGTTGATCAGCACATAGGAGATCACGCCGATGGAGATGCCCTCGGAAATGCTGTAGAACAGGGGCATTGCAATAATGCAGAGATATGCGGGAATTGCAGAGGTGTAGTTATTGTCCGTGAGCTTCAGCTCTGCGATATTGCTGAACATCAGGAATCCCACGATGAGGAGCGCAGGGGCTGTTGCAAAGGACGGGATCGCTGTAAAGATGGGTGCAAAGAACATCGACAGGAGGAACAGGATTGCCGTTGTGAGGGCTGTCAGACCCGTTCTGCCGCCTTCGGCAACGCCTGCGGAGGATTCCACAAAGGTGGTAGTAGTAGAAGTACCCAGCACTGCGCCTGCGGTGGTTGCAATGGCATCCGCCATCAGTGCGGGACGGATCTTCGGGAGTCTTCCCTTTTCATCGAGCATGTCCGCCTTTGTGGCAACACCAATGAGCGTGCCGAGAGTATCGAACAGGTCAACGAACAGGAAGGAGAAGATGATCACGATGAAATTGAAAATGCCGACGCCGGTAAAATCCACATTGAAGCACTGACCGAAGGTTTCGCCCAGCTTTGTGAAATCTGTGATTGCAAATGTCGGGAGCAGAGAATAGTAGCCGTTTGCTGCATCGACAGTATAAATGCCGGTCAGCTGGCAGAGAATGCCGAGGATCCATGTGCCGACAATGCCGATGAGAATGGAGCCTTTTACTTTTTTGATGTAAAGGATTCCTGTCAGGAAGGTTCCGATGATGGCGAGCAATGCGCAGATACCGGAGGTGGTGAAATTCTCACGGAAGCTGACAATGGAAACGAGTGTGGAGGAATTATCCACGGTCAGTCCTGCATTCTGGAGTCCGATAAAAGCGATGAACAGACCGATGCCAACGGATACCGCATGCTTGAGGGAAAGCGGTATGGCATTGAAGATCGCTTCTCTGACATTCGTCAGAGAGAGAATGATGAAAATAATGCCTTCAATGAATACCGCAAGCAGTGCAACCTGCCAGGGATATCCAAAGGTAATGACAACGGTATACGCCAGAAATGCATTAAGGCCCATACCTGCGGAAAGTGCAAAGGGCATATTTGCCATGAATGCCATGCAGGCGGTTCCGATGAAGGATGCAAGACAGGTTGCCAGAAGAACCGCTGTCGGATCCATTCCGGCGTCACTGAGAATACTCGGATTTACAGCAAGGATGTAAGCCATGGTCATGAATGTGGTAATGCCGGCTGTAATTTCCGTTTTGACATTGGTATTGTTTTCAGAAAGCTTGAACAAACGATTTAGCATAAGTATTCCTCCTGATTATTATTTTGTTGCATCGTATTCCGCAATATACGGAAGATTGCGGTAATACTCGGCACAGTCAAGACCATAGCCGATCACAAAATGATCGGGGATCGTAAAGAGTGCCTTATCTGCCTTGAAATCGACGATGCGTCTGCTTGGCTTGTCAAGCAGGGTGACCACCTTCAGTGAAAGCGGATTTCTTGTTTTCAGAAGTTTGACAACATCGCTGAGGGTACGTCCTGTATCAATGATATCCTCGACAATGATCACATGGTAATTGCTGATGTCCTGCTCAAGATCCATTGTGATTTTGACAACACCCGCTGACACTGTGCCGTTGTAATAGCTCTTGGCGCACATGAAGCCGATCTCACAGGGTACTGTGATTGCACGGCTGAGATCTGCGAGGAACACAAAGGATCCCTTCAGGATGCTGACAAGCAGAATGGGATGACCGTCAAAGGAAGCCGAAATTTCCTCACCTGCTTCCTTGATTGCCGCTGCGATCTCCTCCTGCGTGATCAGCACACGTTTGATTCTGGAATGATAAAGCTCTGTATTGCATTTTTCGTCCATTTTTATACCGTCCTTTCCTTCATAATATTTTGAAAAACATGGTATGCTCTAATTATACCACACATTTTCACAATAAGCAAATGTTTTTTTAGAAAATTACTGAAAATTTATCAACATTTCTTCATTTACTTTGCACAGCAAAGCAAAACAAGCAAGTGCGTGGCATTTCCTCCTTATAGCAAAAGCGCTCCGCAGGAAGGCTGGGTAGGGGGTGGGACAAATTTAAGCGGAATAATAGTTATTTGACAAGCCGGATTTCTGAAAACGATGTTTTCAGAAATTACCTGCATTTTTTAATCTCGAAACATGTCCAAAAATCTGCCAAAAGCAGGCAGGAATTTAGGAAGTTCGACAAAGTTCATTTTCTTTTCTTTTCTAAGATTGACAAAACGAAAAAACATGGGTATACTTAAATTGTATAGAGTCGTCAGCAACCGAAATTATGAGGTGTGATATGAATATCTGGCACAATATCAGCCCGAAGCGTATCAACGCAGAGGATTTCGTGGCAGTCATTGAAATCCCCAAGGGCAGCAAGATCAAATACGAACTGGACAAAGAAACGGGACTGATCAAGCTTGACCGCATCCTGCACACGTCCACGCATTATCCGGCGAACTACGGGCTGATTCCCCGTACCTATGCCGATGATGAGGATCCGTTGGATGTACTGGTGCTGTGTTCCGAAACACTGTACCCGATGACATTGGTGCGCTGCTATCCGATCGGCGTGATCCGCATGATTGACAGCGGCAGACACGACGACAAGATCATTGCAATTCCGTTTGACGATCCCAATTACAATATGTACCGTTCCATCAATGAGCTGCCGGCACACATTTTTGCCGAAATGACGCATTTCTTTAAGGTTTACAAGGAGCTTGAAAATAAGACCACTGCTGTGGACGAGGTGGAAGATGCCGATACAGCAAAGCAGATCATTGCTGCGGACATTGACCACTATATTGAGAAATTCTGTAAGTAATCCATTTGCTGCGGATTAAGGCAGGTATTGCCTTAATTGAAATATATTATTCCAAGGAAGGAGTGCTTCCGGACTGCACGACGGAAGCAAAGAAAAGTATGAGTAACAACGAAGTACTGTTCAATCTCGAAACCAACGTTGCCCCCCTCGGTCTGATCGCAATGCAGAGCGCAAGGGATCTGGGTGACAAGATCAACGGCTACCTGGTGGACTGGGCACAGAAGGGCGGCTATGATTTTGAAAATTTCCTGGTTGAAAGCGAATGCCCCCGTTTCGCATCCGGTGACGGTAAGGGTCTGATCAAGTCTACCATCCGTGGTAAGGATCTGTACATCATTACCGATGTCGGCAACTACAGCTGCACCTATGAATATTTCGGCATGAAGAATGCCATGTCCCCCGATGATCACTATCAGGATCTCAAGCGTATCATTCAGGCAGCAAGCGGCAAGGCTTACAGAATCAATGTCATCATGCCGAATCTCTACGGCGGCAGACAGCATCGCCGCAATTACCGTGAATCCCTCGACTGTGCTGTTGCACTGCAGGAGCTGCAGGCAATGGGTGTTTCCAACATCGTGACATTTGATGCCCATGACCCGAGAGTACATAACGCAGTACCGCTGATGGGCTTTGACAATGTCATTCCTTCCTATCAGGTTCTCAAGACGATGTTCAAGTCCATTGAGGGTTTCCATGCAACAAAGGAAAACTTCATGGTAGTCAGCCCCGACGAGGGTGCGCTGAACCGCAACATGTATTATGCATCCGTTCTGGGCGTGGACATGGGTATGTTCTACAAAAGACGTGACTATTCCAGAATCGTCAACGGCAGAAATCCGATCGTAGCACATGAATATCTGGGTAATTCCGTTGAGGGCAAGGATGTATTCATCGCAGATGACATCATTTCCTCAGGTGAATCCGTTCTGGATATCGCATACGAGCTGAAGAAGAGAAATGCAAAGAGAATTTTTGCATATGCAACCTACTCCATTTTCACAAATGGTCTGGAGAAGTTCGATCAGGCATACAACGACGGCTTCATCAGCGGCGTATTCGGCACAAACCTGACCTATCGTTCTCCGGAGCTTCTCAAGCGTGAGTGGTTCCATGAAGTAGATGTGTCCAAGTACATTGCATACTTTATTGCATCCCTCAATCATGACGTATCCATCAGTACTGTGATTGATCCACACGAGAAGATTCAGCAGCTGCTTGAAAAGTATAACTGATTAACGAAATCCCTCCGCTGTGCGGAGGGGTTCTTTGCATTATGCCGAGATTTCATTTGGAATTTTGTTGTTTTTTCATAAACAGGAAACAGAATATTCGTTTTTCCTTGACAATTTGTCCGTTTTCGTGTAAAATGATAGTATTCGTATTTTCGAATGATAATTAAAGAGTAAGATGGGAAACGGACATTGCCGCACACAGTTCCGCATAAGTTTCCGCACTTACAGAAAGGTGTGTTTTATGAGCAAACAAACAACTGCGACTGCAGAAAAGGGCGGTTTCGGATCAAAGCTTGGCTTTATCCTTGCGGCTGCCGGCTCTGCTGTCGGACTTGGAAACATCTGGCGTTTCCCCTATCTTGCTGCCAAATACGGCGGCGGTATCTTCCTGCTGGTTTATCTGATCCTGACGGTGACATTCGGTTTTGCACTGATGACAACCGAAATCGGTATCGGCCGTAAAACAGGAAAAAGTGTCATCGGCGCATATTCTTCCATCAACAAGTACTTCGCTCCGCTCGGATGGCTGGCAGCTGCGGTTCCCGTCATCATTCTCCCCTACTACTGCGTTATCGGCGGATGGGTTCTTAAATACATGGTCGCATTCTTAACAGGAGGCGGCACTGCTGCAGCGGGTGATGGCTCGTACTTTACAAGCTTCATTGGTCACGCAGGACAGCCGACATTGTTCTTCTGCATTTTCGTTGCACTGTCAGCTCTTGTTGTTATGCTCGGTGTTGACAAAGGTATCGAGCGTGTGAGCAAGATCATGATGCCCGTCCTGTTCGTACTGATCGTGGGTATCGGCATCTACACATTAACACTCCCCGGTGCAATTGATGGTCTGATCTACTATGTGAAGCCCGACTTTAGTGCATTCTCTATTAAGACAGTAATTGCAGCAATGGGACAGATGTTCTACTCCATGTCACTTGCAATGGGTATTATGATCACCTATGGCTCCTACATGAGAAAGGAAGACCATCTGGAAGGCTCCGTCCGCAATATCGAAATCTTTGATACAGCGGTTGCAGTTCTTGCAGGTATGATCATTGTACCGTCCGTATTTGTATTCTCCGGCGGTGACGCATCCGCACTCAATGCAGGTCCTTCCCTGATGTTCATCACACTGCCGAATGTATTCGAATCCATGGTCGGCGGTCAGATCGTTGGTGCAGCCTTCTTCATTCTGGTGGCACTGGCTGCACTCACCTCCTCCATCTCCCTGATGGAAACCGTTGTATCCATCATCGTTGAAAAGATCAAGGTTAAAAGAATCCCTGCATGTCTGATTGTAATTGCAGTGACTCTGCTCGTTGGAATGCTCTCCGTACTTGGCTACAGCAACTGGAGCGAAGTGAGGATCTTCAAGATGCAGTTCCTTGATTTCTTTGATTTTGTCAGCAACAATATCATGATGCCGATCGTTGCACTGCTCACTTGCATCCTGATCGGATTTATTGCAAAGACTAAATATATTGAGGACGAGGTTGAGCTCAACGGCAAGTTCAAGTCCAAGGCACTCTACAGAATCATGGTAAAGTATATCTGCCCGATCTGTATGCTGGTCATCCTCTTCTCTTCCCTGTTTATGTCCCTGTAATACAAAATGATCGCCCTGCCAATTGGCAGGGCGATTTTTGTTATTTTGTCAGTTCATAGCTTTCTGTGACCATGCGTTTCACATCATCATCGGGGATACTACCATCAAGGATGACAGAATTCCAGTGCGTTTTGTTCAGATGATAGGCAGGGATCACGGATGCAAATGCGCTGCGCCAGAAGCCTGTCCACTGGGGATCGCATTTGAGATTGACCCAGACATTGCCGTGTCTGTCAAAAATCCATGCAAATATTTTCTGATTTTCACGATGGCGTATCACACACCAGTTCGGATCGTGAAAGGGATAATCTTCATAGACATCCTCATAGGACAGGCAGTGGGATTTGATTTCTGCTCTTGTTTTCAATCAGATTCCCCCTTATCATGGCATTTCATTTTAGTACTTCCTCCGGCACTTCCTCTGCCATTCTCTTATAAGCCGCCTGACTCGGATGCAGGTGATCGCCGCTGTCGTAGCCCTCACCGAATGCGGCAGGATGCTGCGGATCACAAACAGCCCTGTCAAAGTCGATACAGCCGTCGGCTTCATCGGTCGTTCGCATCCAGTCATTGACCGCACAGCGCAGCTCATCACGGAATGGCGTATAGGTTCGCCAGCCTTCAATGGGCAGGAGTGTGCCAAGATACACCTTCAGACCGTATTCCTTCGCCTTTCGGATATAAAAGCGCAGTCCCTCGATCATCTCTTCCGCTGTGGGCAGATCACTCCAAGGACGGAAGGGATTGACTTCAACGCCGACGGGGTGGATGATATCATTGATGCCGTGCTGAATAATGACGGTATCCGCACCGCTGACAAGGCATTCTCTGGGGAATCTGGTATCCCCTTTGAGTCCGTAGGAATCATAGGTGATATTGTCATACTGGCGGAGAATGCGTGTTCCGCTTGCTGCTTTACGGATGATGGAGGTTTTTCCGTTACCGAGTTCCAGCGTGCGCAGCATGAGATAATCGGGCCAAGCCTGCGCTGTGATGGAATCACCGAAGCAGATGACTGTACGGCTGTCATGGCTTGCAGCAACCTCAATATCGCTGAGGAAATACACCCAGTTTGTTTTCTTGGAATCATCCATCGGAAGCTTTGCGGCGGCTGCATGGTTTCCGACTGCAAAATATCCGCCGGAAAGCGGCCCTGTAATATGTACAGCGGAGCGAAGCTCTGTATAATCAGCAAAATACAGACTGATCGCAATGGTTTCTCCTGCATTTACGGAAAAATCAACCGCATCGCTGCGAAGGCGCTTGCCTGCCGGAATGGTTGCACCCGATTCTCCGCCGAAGGTCAGAGGGGTGAGCGTTTCTGCTGCAATATCAGAGCCGCCGGCAGATTTTGCGGCATAGGCAGCGGTAATTCTGACAGCCTCGGTGCCGCAGAAATTATCCAGTGTGATACGCAGCGCACTGCCGCTTAGCAGCATTCTGACAGGATAGCGCAGCGTCAGGTTTTTGCCGTAATTCTCGGGTCTGCGTTCATTGATGGAAATGGCATTGCCCCATGCGGCAACCCATTTTTGATTCTGTTCACTCATGGAATTTCCTCTTTCATTATAGCATTACCTATTTATCATACCATTTTTAAGCAGGTTTGTCAATACACATGGAAAATGGAAAAGAGCAGCCGTAGGGCTGCTCTCAGTCTGTCGAAAAAGTCCATTTTCTTAGTGAAAGTTTGCATGAAACTGCCCCCACCCCAACCCCTCCCCAAGGGGAGGGGCTATATTTCGTGGGTACTGCCGCTGAACAGCCCGTCCCCTCTGTCTCGCTTTGTTCGACATCTCCCCACCCCGTGGGGAGTCACCCACGCCCGCCAAAAGGCTATCCTCTTTTAATTTTTATCGACAAGAGGAAGAGCAGCCCAAGGGCTGCTCTCAATCTATTACGATTCCTCTTCTTCTGATGTATCCTCGTCGATTTCCTCTGCAATATCGGACAAAAGCGCACGAAGCTCCTCTTGTCCCTCGAAGGTTTTCGCAGAAAAAGCAATCGTGTGGATGTCCTCATAACAAGGAATCTCCTTCGAAAAACCAAGCATTCTCTGCTCACGTTCCGTCTTATTAAGCTTATCTGCCTTGGTAAACACGATAATAAAGGGAATTTCCGCATCAATCAGTGCATTGATCATTGTCAGGTCATCCGCAGACGGTGCATGACGCATATCGACAAGCTGAACGGCAAGACGCAGATCACGCTCGGATTCCAGATAGCCGAAAATGAGCTTCTTCAGGCGTTCCTGTTCGGGCTTTGAGGTTTTGGCGTAGCCGTAACCGGGAAGATCGACGAAATAGACCTGATCGACCGCATAGAAATTGATCGTTGCCGTTTTTCCGGGAACTGCACTGACTCTTGCCAGTGACTTTCTTCCGACAATTTTATTGATCAGCGTGGATTTCCCGACATTGGAGCGACCGAGAAATGCAAACTCCATGCGTGTGGGCTTTGGCAGCTGGGAGCATTTTCCGCAAGCCATTGCAAATGATGCGTCATTGAATTTCATGGTTTCCTCCTGTCACGCCCGAACGGATGCTGTGGGTTTTTCTGTCTTTTTGGAATTTCCCGAAACTGTGGTTTTTTTTGCTTCCTGCTGCACAAGTGCCAAGCTTAACACCTCGGAGAGATAGCGAACGGGAATGAATGTCACCGCATCCTTTACCACGTCATCCACTTCCTCAAGATCGGCACGGTTATCCTCCGGAATCAGCACCGTGCGGATTCCTGCCTTATAGGCAGCCATGGATTTTTCACGCAGACCGCCGATGGGCATGACTCTTCCATGCAGTGTGATCTCGCCCGTCATTGCAACATCCGCACGCACGGGAATACCCGAAAGTGCCGAAACAAGCGCAGTTGTCATGGTCACGCCTGCGGATGGTCCGTCCTTCGGAACTGCGCCCTCGGGTGCATGGATGTGCAGATCCTTTTTCTTATAGAAATCAGGGGCAATGCCGTATTCCTTAGCGATGCTTCTCACGTAGCTTACGGCAATTTTTGCGCTCTCCTGCATGACATTGCCAAGAGAACCTGTAATCTCGATACTTCCCTTTCCGTCAAGTACGAGTGCTTCAAGGGGCATCAATACGCCGCCGACGGATGTCCACGCAAGTCCGTTGACAAGTCCAACGGTATTCTGCTTGCTCTGTGCATCGGGCAGGTATTTGGGAATTCCAAGGTAATTCTTCAGATCCTTGACTTTCACGCTGATACGCTTGCGTTCGCCGCATGCGATCGTCTTTGCCGCCTTGCGGCAGACAGTACCGATGGTACGTTCAAGATTACGAACGCCTGCTTCCTTGGTATAGGCGTCGATCATCTCATAAAGCACTGCATCGTCAAATCTGCACTGCACGGTTTTGAGTCCGTGTGCATCAACCTGCTTTGCAACGAGGTGACGCTTGGCGATCTGGAATTTCTCCTCACGGGTATAGCTCGTCAGCTCGATGATCTCCATTCTGTCACGCAGCGGTGCAGGGATGGTGTCAAGGGTATTTGCAGTTGCCACAAACATGACCTGACTGAGATCAAACGGAACTTCGATATAGTGATCACGGAATGCGTGGTTCTGCTCGCTGTCGAGAACCTCCAGCAGTGCTGCGGAAGGATCGCCCTTGTAATCATTGCTCATCTTGTCGATCTCATCAAGCAGAATGACGGGATTTCTCGTTCCTGCCTGCTGCAGGGCGGAAATGATTCTGCCGGGCATTGCGCCGACATAGGTCTTGCGGTGGCCACGAATATCCGCTTCATCACGCACACCGCCGAGGGATACACGGACGAATTTACGGGATACCGCCTCGGCAATGGATCTGCCGATGGAGGATTTTCCGATTCCGGGAGGGCCGACAAGACAGAGGATCTGTCCTTTCAGCTCAGGATTGAGTACACGCACGGCAAGACTTTCCAGAATGCGCTCCTTGACCTTCTGCAGACCGTAGTGATCGGCATCGAGGATTTCCTTCGCTTTATGTAGGTCATGGCTTTCCTCGGAAAGTGTATGCCACGGCAGCTCCAGACAGGTGTCAAGGAAATTCGTAATGACGAATGCCTCCTGCGATGCCATGGGTAGATGCTGAAGTCTGTGTGCTTCTTTCAGCAGCTTTTCTTCGGTATCCTGCGGAAGTGCAAGTGCACAGATACGCTCGGCATAGCTGTCGGCGTCATCCTCGTCCTCGCCGGTTTCTTCCTTGAGCTGACCGGAGATCACACGAAGCTGCTCACGGAGAAAATACTCACGCTGTCCGTGGTCGATATTCTCCTGTGTACGCTCGTGAATTTCCTTTTCAAGCTCCAGAACCTGTACTTCTCTTTGCAGAATGTAGCAGAGCATTTCCAGTCTTGTAAAAAGGCTGCTCTCTTCAAGCAGCATCTGCTTGTCCTTATAGTCAAGCATGGTATTGAACACGATTGCCTCATACAGATCCATCGGATCATCCTGGCACATCACGGAAATCATAACTTCCTTTGGCATTTTCGGGAAGAGCTTGCTGTAACGCTCATAGATATCCTTGAGTGCCCGCACCATTGCGGACATTTCCACATCGTCGATCTCTTCACGGCTATTCAGCGGAATCTTGCGGATTTCCGTATAGACCATGCCATCTCTGTATTCAACTGCCTTGATTTTCGCACGATATTTACCCTCCACAAGGATGCGGATGGTATCGTCAGGTGTTTTCAGCGTCTGACGAATTTCGGCGACAACGCCGATCTCATGCAGATCCTTGGGTTTGGGTTCTTCGATAAACACGTCACGCTGTGCTGTCAGAAACAGCCTTCTGTCCCCCTTGAGTGCTTCCTCCACTGCCTTTTTGGACATATCTCTGGCAATGTCAAAATGCATGACCATATGCGGAAATGCAACCGTTCCACGCATGGGGACAGTCGGCAGTATTTCATTGAGTTTGTTCTTTTCCTGCATATTCACCCTCACTTTTCTTTTGTTATTCGTTATCGGACACTTGTGGTGACTTCTTTATTATACTACATTTACAGTGGTTTTGCAAGCTGTAATTTATTCTAATCCCTTTGACGTTGATTGACAGGTAATACTACGAAAAGCCACACAATGCGTGCGGCTTTTCGGGATTCATTTCAACAATGCAGTTACCACTGCTCGACAACTCTGTTGCGTCTGTCCGTCAGAATCGGCGATGCACCCTCCGTGACGCATTCCTTCGTAATGGTAACCTTTGCGATATTGCCATAGGAAGGCAGGTTGAACATGGATTCCATCAGGATGCCTTCCATGATCGAACGAAGTCCTCTTGCACCTGTTTTCTGCTTGATTGCCTTCTTGGCAATCTCAATCAGTGCAACATCCTCAACCTCAAGCTTGACATCGTCATAGCCAAAGAGCTTGACATACTGCTTGACAAGTGCGTTCTTCGGTTCTGTCAGGATCTGCACAAGTGCTTCCTCATCAAGCTGGTCAAGTGCAGTGATGATCGGCAGTCTGCCGACAAGCTCGGGAACCATACCGAACTTGACAAGATCCTGCGGAATTGCCTTTGCAAAGATGTTATCCATCTGCTGCTTCTTGGACTGCACATCTGCACCAAATCCCATTCCGGAGGGCTGGATGCGCTTCATGATGCACTTTTCCAGTCCGTCAAATGCGCCGCCGCAGATGAACAGGATGTTCTTTGTGTTAATATGAATAAATTCCTGATTCGGGTGCTTTCTGCCGCCCTGCGGCGGTACGTTGGAGACAGTACCCTCAATGATCTTCAACAGGGACTGCTGAACACCCTCACCGCTGACATCTCTTGTCAGAGAGGTATTCTCGGATTTTCTGGCAATTTTGTCGATTTCATCAATGTAGATGATACCACGTTCTGCGGCTGTGACATCAAAATCCGCAGCCTGAATGAGTCTGAGAAGGACATTCTCAACGTCATCGCCGACATACCCTGCCTCGGTAATGGTTGTTGCATCTGCAATTGCAAACGGAACGTCCAGAATCTTCGCAAGCGTCTGCGCAAGGAAGGTCTTTCCGACACCCGTGGGACCAAGCAGGAGCACATTGCTCTTCTGCAGTTCCACATCCTCGCCGTCATCCTGACTGAGAATACGCTTATAATGGTTATACACGGACACCGAAAGTGAAATCTTTGCCTGATCCTGACCGATGACATACTGGTCGAGGACGGATTTGATTTCCGCAGGCTTGAGGAGTTTAAACTGCCCCTTCTTTTTATCATCCTTCGGCTGTTTCACCTTCTGGCGGCTGGAGGAGCCGAAAATCATCTCATAGCAGGTGCAGACGCATTCATCGCAGATATTGGATGTGCCTGCGGAGAACATGCTCATGACTCTGTCCTCGCCCTTGCCGCAGAAATTACAAACTTTAAAAATAGGATCCGGCATTGCTGTTTACCTCTTTGTGATCACTTTATCAATCAGACCGTACTCCATTGCCTGTTCCGCCGTCATATAATTGTCACGCTCCGTATCACGGGCAATGACCTCAAGCGGCTGACCGGAATGCTGCGCCATCAGACGATTCATTTTCTCTCTGGTTCTCAGAAGGTGATCGGAGTGGATCTTGATGTCCGTACACTGACCCGAAAGTCCGCCGGAAATCAGCGGCTGGTGGATCATGATCTCACTGTTCGGGAGTGCAAAACGCTTACCGGGCGCACCGGCATTGAGCAGGAACGCACCCATGGATGCAGCCATACCAATACAAATCGTGGAAACATCACACTTGATATACTGCATGGTATCATAAATCGCCATGCCTGCGGTAATGGAACCGCCGGGGCTGTTGATATACAGGCAGATGTCCTTTTCTACATCCTGGCTTTCCAGATACAGAAGCTGGGCAACAACAAGACTTGCAGTGGTATCATTCACCTGATCGCACAGCATAATGATACGATCGTTGAGCAGTCTGGAGAAAATATCATAGGAACGTTCTCCACGGCTTGTCTGCTCCACAACATAAGGTACTAAACTCATACTCCTCATCCTTTCTGAACTAAGTTGTAAACGTATTGACCGGATGTTTTGCATTTCCTTATGGAAACCGCTGCAGAAGCATCGGCATCCTTAGATAAAGCATGAGCGAACGCAGGTTCGCTCACGCAATTATGATTCATTTGTTATTCAGCTGCTGCCTCTTCTGCAACTGCACTCTCCTTTACCAGATCAATTGCCTTGGTAACACGCAGATCCTGTACATAATCTGCCATCGGAATGCGGCGCTTTACGTCTGCAACAGTCATATTGTTTGCTGCTGCGATCTCTTCCAGGCCCTTGTCGATCTCTTCCTCGGAAACCTCCAGATTCTCCAGCTCTGCAATCTTCTCCAGTGCCAGACGCAGCTTTACTTCGCTGACTGCACGGTCACGGTTGGAATCACGGAAATCCTCAATGCTCATGCCGGTGTACTGCAGATACAGATCCAGACCCATACCCTGCTGGCTGAGCATGTTCTCGAAGTTTGCAACGAGAGTGTCAATGCGCTGCTCGAACATGCAGTTCGGAATGGGAGCATCCACCTTAGCGATCAGAGCCTCGATCACTGCATTGTCAAATGCGATCTGAGTTTCACGCTCTGCACCCTCTTCGAGCTTTGCTCTTACATCAGCCTTGAATGCATCAACGGTCTCGAACTCTGTGGAATCCTGGATGAATGCATCGTCAACCTCGGGCAGCTCTTCTACAGTGATGCCATTGAGCTTGCACTTGAAGACAGCTTCCTTGCCTGCATAGTCTTCCATCTGGTAATTCTCAGGGAATGTTACAGTGACATCGAACTCATCGCCGATGTTCTTGCCAACGATCTGCTCCTCGAAGCCGGGGATGAACTGACCGCTGCCAAGACGAAGCGGGAAGCCTGTACCCTTGCCGCCTTCAAATGCTTCTTCACCGAAGAAGCCCTCAAAGTCGAGGTTTACTTCGTCACCCATCTGTGCTGCTCTGTCATCAACGGAAACGAGTCTTGCATTTCTCTGACGGAGTGTCTGCATCTGTGCGTCAACATCCTCATCAGTTACAGTCTTGACAATTTTCTGTACCTTAATGCCCTTATAATCGGAAATTTCAATCTCAGGCTTTGTGATGCACAGCACCTTGAATACAACGCCCTCTTCCTTGCTTACCTTTTCAGCCTCAACCTGCGGACGGTCAACCAGTGTGAAGTCAGCCTCCATCAGTGCGGGAGTCAGCTCGGAGTTGATCAGTGCATTGAGTGCATCCTCATAGAATACGCCCTCACCCATGCGAGCCTCAGCCATCTTACGGCTTACCTTGCCCTTTCTGAAGCCGGGCAGAGAAATGTGCTTCTTTGCCTTCTGATAAGCCTGCTCTACAGCAGCTTCAAATTCCTCAGCACCTACTTCAAATACCAGTTCTACAGTATTGACATCTGTTCTTGTTGTTGATTTCAAACTCATTTTCAAGTCCTCCAATGTACTTCTCTCAATTTATGGCAATCTCCGCACCTCATTACACAGGCTGCTGATGATTCCCTATGTGAATGCTC
The DNA here is from genome assembly GCA_017521325.1 of Oscillospiraceae bacterium. Lineage (GTDB taxonomy): Bacteria > Bacillota > Clostridia > Oscillospirales > Ruminococcaceae > UBA3855. The sequence goes on from JAFXCV010000015.1 coordinate 19,366, forward strand.
AAAATAAACAGAGCAAACATTGCACATACAATTTATTATAACACATTCACGGCGATATTTCTATAGATTTTTGCAATTCGCATTACACTTCTACAGTTTTTACAAATCACAGAACCTTTTCAGGTGCAAATTGTAAAAAATCACCAGAAATTAAATGGTAGGTCACACCATCTTCGACCCCTCTGGTCGCTCTGCCATGGGATTTTCCGTGCAAATGGCCGTAATAGCAATGCTCCACGGAATATTCCTGCAGGAGTGCAAGCATAGGTTCGTTGCGGTTTGACCAGAAGATGGGGGGATAGTGCAGGAACACAATAGGTTTGAGTCCCTGTGCTGCCGCAGCCTCCAGAGAAACCTTCAGCCGCTGCTGTTCCCTTGCAAGCACCTTGGCATCGGACGGCTCCCCCGGCATATTCACCCATCCTCTTGTTCCGCAGATGGCGTACTCTCCATAGGCATAGCAGTTGTTATGGAGAATATGCAGGCTGTCGAAGCCGTTCTCCTCAAAAAATCCGGTCATTTTCTTCATGGAATTCCACCAGTAATCGTGGTTCCCCTTGAGGATGATTTTCTGTCCGGGGAGATCATGAAGAAACGCAAAGTCCGCCTTTGCTTCCTCCAATGTCATTCCCCACGAAATATCTCCTGCAAGCACCACAGTATCCTCGGGGGCAATCAGTCTGCGCCAGTTTTCCTCGAGCAGCGACTGATAATTCTCCCAGCCGTTGAAAATATCCATGGGCTTATCGGGAACACCGAATGACAGGTGGGTATCTCCGAGTACGAATAAACTCATCCTTTATTCAGCAATGCCGAGCTGACGAAGCACATAGCCTTCCATGTCATTCTTATTGATGACATCGGAGAAGCGAACTTCCTTGTCCTTCAGCTCTGCCAGAGACTGCGGAATTGCAAGTCCGGACAGCGCAGCAAGACGGGAAACCATCTCGTACTCGTCCTCGGTTGTCTGCGCACCCTCGATTGCTTCCAGAACGCTTGCACTGAACTTGTAGGGGCTTGCGGTGGATGCGATCAGTGTCTTTGTGGTATCACCTGTCTTTGCAATATAATCCAGATATACCTTCACAGCAACTGCGGTATGGGTATCGCAGGTGTAGCCGTACTGTTCCTTGAAATCGTGGATGGTCTTCTTGGTATCCGCATCATCACAGAAACCGCCGACAAAATCAGCCTGCAGCTTTGCCTTGACTGCATCGGAAACCTCATAAGTACCCTCTGCGGACAGTGCGCCGAACCATTCACGGATCTGTGCATCGTCACCGCCGGTGAGCAGATACAGCAGACGCTCCAGGTTGCTGGAAATGAGGATATCCATGGACGGTGAGCAGGTTGCGTAGAAATCACGGTTTCTGTTATAAACGCCGGTATCAATGAAATCGGTCAGAACCTTGTTGATATTGGATGCACAGATCAGCTTGCCCAGCGGCACGCCCATAAGCTTTGCATAGTATGCAGCAAGGATATTACCGAAGTTGCCGGTCGGTACAACAACGTTGAGTGTATCGCCGAAATTGATGTAGCCCTTCTTTGCCATTTCTGCATAGGAGGATACATAGTAAACGATCTGGGGAGCGAGTCTGCCCCAGTTGATGGAGTTTGCACTGGAGAACATTTTGCCGCCTGCTGCGAGCTTTTCCTTGACAGCAGCATCGGTGAAGATCTTCTTCACGCCGTTCTGGCAATCATCAAAGTTGCCCTCAAGAGCGCACACCTTGACATTTGCGCCCTCCTGTGTTCTCATCTGGCGCTTCTGCATGGAGCTTACGCCATCCTGCGGATAGAACACCATGATCTCTGTGCCGGGAACATCCTTGAAGCCCTCCAGAGCAGCCTTACCGGTATCGCCGGAAGTCGCAACGAGGATAACAACCTTCTTGTCCTCGCCGTTCTTCTTCAGAGAAGTGGTGAGCAGATACGGCAGGATCTGCAGTGCCATATCCTTGAAGGCACAGGTCGGGCCATGCCACAGTTCGAGAATGTGTGCATCGCCAAATGAACCTGTGATCTCTGCGATATTTTCAGTATCAAAGCTTTTTGCATTGTAGGCGTTGGATGTACAGTATGCAATTTCCTCCGCTGTGAAATCGGTCAGAAATTTGCCAAACACCACGTTTGCACGCTCTGCATAGCTCATGTCGGCAAGTGCCTTGAGCTCATCCATGGAAATCTGCGGAATCTCGGAAGGAACAAAGAGTCCTCCATCCGTAGAAATACCCTGTGCAATTGCGGTTGCGCTGTTTACCTGCAGCTTACTGTCTCTTGTACTTTTGTAGTACATACTACCACCCTTTCCTTTTTTGGAAGATTCAGATTCCGCAAAAGCGGAATCTGTTAAATTTGGCTATTGTCATGAAAATCCGTTTCATCAAACGCATTTTCAAGATAATCAATATCAATGATGCGGTGATTGTGTGCCGTCACCTCGGCGGCATCATAGCGGATGTACCATTCATTTTCGCTGATGTCAAATTTCTCACAGTACGCATATGCCGCTTTGACAAGCAGCCTGCGTTTACGCCATGTGATTGCCTCAAGTCCGCTTTCTATACTGTCAAGGCTTCGTGTTTTGACCTCGACAAAGCAAAGATCGCTGTCCCTTGCAGCAACAATGTCGATTTCTCCGCCACGGATACGAAAATTCCGTGCAAGGATCCGATAGCCGAGTGCTTCAAGATAATAGCACACGGCAGATTCCCCCATTTTTCCAAGCTCCGTCGGTTTCATAAGATTTTTTTGAGAAATGACGGTCTGTGGATGGGACTCGGGCCATATTCCCGGAGCAGCGCACAATGCTGTGCGGTTCCGTAACCCTTATGCTGTTCAAAGGCATATTGCGGATAGAGCTGTGCCTGTTCCTGCATATAATGATCCCTTGCAACCTTCGCAAGAATGGAGGCTGCAGCAATCGACGCAGAGGTGGCATCACCCTTGACGACGGTTTCTCCTGCAATCAAGAGTTTCGGGAAACGGTTTCCATCCACCAGTGCATATGCAGGTGAAAGTTCCAGCCCTTCGACTGCCCGTTTCATGGCAAGCATAGCGGCATTCAGGATGTTGATCTCCTCAATTTCAGCAACACTTGCTGTGGCAATACACCATGCCGCTGCCTTTTCTTTGATTTCTATAAACAATTCCTCACGGCGTTTCTCCGACAGCTTCTTGCTGTCATCAAGTCCCGTGATTCCGGAAGTATCCTCTAAAATAACGGCTGCGGCAAATACATCCCCTGCAAGAGGGCCTCTGCCTGCTTCGTCCACGCCGCAGAATACGCCGTGAATCTGCCGTACATTGGTATCAAAATCCAGCATCGCCTGACGGCGAAGCAAAGTATCCTGACGCATATCAATCCTCCTGCGGCGGCAGCTCCAGAGTGATTCTGCCGAGTTTTGCGCTGCGGAACTCGTCAAGCACCATAATTGCTGCACGCTCCGTATTGACAACACCACCGGACAAGAGCATTCCACGCTTTCTGCCAACCATTTCAAGAAGTGCAAGTCCGTCGGTTTCTTCCATTTCCACTTTGTAGCGTTCCTTCAGAACCTGCGGATAATTGCGGTGGAGGTATTCAAGCAGCAGCATTGCGAGTGCCTCGATATCCAGCACCTGATCACGGATCGCACCTGTAAATGCAAGACGGCATGCCGCATCCTGATCGTCAAGCTTTGGCCAGAGTACACCGGGCATGTCCAGAAATTCCACCTGTTCATCAACCTTCACCCACTGCTTGGTACGGGTAACGCCGGGTCTGTCCTCGACCTTGGCTCTCTTTGATTTTGTCATACGGTTGATGAAAGAGGATTTTCCAACATTGGGGATGCCCACGATCATCAGACGGATGGGTCTGCCGACCATGCCTGCTTTCTGACGTTTTGCAAGCAGCTCCCTAAGCATCTGCTCACGGACTGCGGGAAGAAACTGCTTAGCTCCCTTGCCGCTGATGCAATCCATTGCAAGCGCAGGAATCCCCTGCTGCTTGTACCACTGGATCCACTTTGCGGTAGCATCGGGATCCGCCATATCGCTCTTGTTGAGCAGCACCATATAGGGCTTGCTGTTCATGAGCTTGGAAAGCTCGGGATTGCAGCTGCTCTGGGGGATTCTGGCGTCAAGAAGCGCAACCACGCCATCCACAAGGGACAGATTGGCTGCGATCATGCGTCTTGTTTTGGTCATGTGACCGGGAAACCATTGGATATTACCGATTTGAATTTCGGGCATTTCCTACTCCTTTACTGTAAGCGGTCCGAAATCCTCCCACGGATAGATCCGCAGGACAACCTTGCCGCTGATATCGGATTTATGTACCAGACCCACACTGCGGTAACGGCTGTCGAGCGATACATCCCGATTATCCCCCATAACAAAAACATAGCCCTCAGGGATGGTAATGGGATATTCAAATGCACCGCCGCTGACGGGCGAAGTGGTCGGGGTATTGACATAATTTTCTTCCAGTGCCTCGCCATTGACAATGACAACGCCTGTTTCGAAGTCGATATCCACTACATCATTTTCTACTGCAATCACACGCTTGACGATGGTTTTGCCCAGTCCTTCATCCGTATAGACTTCGCCTTCGGCGTCAAGGAGATTCGCATTTTTTACATTGATGATCAGGATATCGCCTGCCTGCGGCTGACCTGCCAGATTATTCACAAGCAGCTGGTCATCGGTCACCATTGTCGGGTACATGGAAGATCCATTTACGGTAGCAATATGGAACACATAGGTGAACAGAAGAACGATGCAGAACATGGACACAATGATCATATCGAGTAAATCAAAAAGCTCCGCTATGATGGAGTGGATGATCCTGTGTCTTGAAAACTTCAGATATTCACGCATAACTGACCTCAGCCGACAAAACCGATGTCACTCAGGGGATAATAACGGAAGTAGGTTTTTCCGATGATATCCTCCACAGCGATCAGTCCCACAGCACTGCTGCGGCTGTCGGTGGAATGATTGCGGTTATCACCCATAACAAAAATATAACCCTTCGGAATGGTGATCGGATACGTAAAGGCACCGTCATTATTGTGGGTCAGATCGTTAATATAATCCTCTTCAAGCGGCACGCCATCAATCATGACAACGCCTGCCTCAAAGTCGATGTTCAGCTCCTCGCCTTCGACAGCCACCACTCGCTTGATGAGGTTTTCATTGAGGGAATACCCGCTGTTGATAACCTGCCCTTCCTTATTAAGAAGATTGCCGTTATGGTTATTGACAACGACAATATCTCCCCGCTTAGGCTCATAGAACATACGGTACATGACAAGTCTGTCATCATTGAGCAGCGTAGGATTCATAGAATTTCCATCTACAGTGACCGGACGGCACAAATAGGTGAACAGAAGCAGCACGGCAAAGACTGAAACGATCATCGTTTCAGCGATTTCCAAAAGTTCACTCAGGAATGAGCCTTTTTCCTTCTTGGCAGGCTCGTCGGGAGTTTCTTCCTCAGGCTGCACTTCAGTTTCCTCTGTATCAACAGGAGCTTCTGTTTCTTCGGGAAGCACATCCTGTGCCTGCTCTAACTGATTCTTTTCCATTTCTTCCATGATATCCGCCTTCCTGTTCACTGCATTGCACAGCGGAACAATAGTATCATCTATCGACAACCTCTGTTCTGCGTCATTTCTAAGGCTTGCAGAAGTTCTCGTTACATTTAATTTCAGATAGCAAAAAAGGGACTCCCGTCCCCCATTGCAGCACCCAGTACAAAAACAGCATGTGCTGTTTTTGTACCGCCGCATGTTTTCGGATTAGCCGATCAGTTCCTTAACCTTAGCTGCCTTACCAACTCTGTCACGCAGATAGTAGAGCTTAGCTCTGCGAACCTTACCGTGTCTTACAAGCTCAACCTTGTCAACGGACGGGGAATGCAGGGGGAATACACGCTCAATACCGCAGCCGTGTGCTACACGTCTTACAGTAAAGGTACGGCTGATGCCGCCGTGCTTGATTGCGATAACTGTACCCTCAAAGATCTGGATACGGCTCTTGTCGCCTTCCTGGATCTTTACATGTACCTTTACGGTATCACCGATCGCAACTTCCGGTACATCCTTCTTCATGCTGGCTTCGCTGATCATCTTCAGTGCATCCATTGTTCTTTTCCTCCTAAATTTCCGGTTCTTCATTCACGCTGCAGCAAATGCACTCAGCAAAATGCATGCTGCGCTGTCCTCTCTCTTCTCACGGACGGCATCACGTCAGCGGATGAACCGATTTAATGTCTTTCGGCATTAACCCTCATCCGGGCATACTTCACCCGAACGGATTTCAAATGCATTTATTATCATACCACATTTCGATGGAAAAAGCAAGTGTTTTTATGAAAATTCTTCCCCATTCAGGCAAAATATTTTTTCTCTGATCGCCTTCACAATCGAAAACGGCTGTTCTGCGTATTTTTTGAAGGCATCCGTTACGATACTGACATTGAGATTTGCTTCATTTCCGGCGGGAAGCCGCAGAAAAATGCGGAAAATTCCCTCCGTCTGCTCTGCCGACAGCACCGTGATCATGGGGGCAATGTTGATTTCCTTCATGCCACGCTTGGTTTTCTTTTCCATGAGGATCTCCGGCTGCGCTGCAAAATTATCCCACTCTGCGGCAAGTGCCTGCACATCCGAAGATTCCAGCTCTACACGGTAGACCGCACTGCCGATATCGGCAGCCGCATATTTCGGGAACACCACCGCATGCACCTTCAAACCTTCCGGCAGTGCGGCATTGAGGCGTTCCATCACCTCCTGCGGCGGAATGCTTTCCGTCAGGCGGAAGTCCATTGTTTCGCACATGCTCTCCGCACCAAGGGAAAGCGCAAGAGAGAACATCAGATACATATGCGGATGGAAGCCCTCTGTATACCATGCCGGAAGATCCGCACGTCGGATGGCACGCTGCATGCAGCGGTTGAGGTCAAGGTGGGAAATATATTTTGCACTGCCCGTCTTTTCAAAGACGGCTCTGTAATTGATTCTGTTATACATCAGAAACATGCACCTCCCAGACAGGAATTTGCACCGCATCCTGCGCAATGTTCACGGCAGGACGGTGTGGTCTGCGCCTGATGCGCCTTTTGATTTTCACGGATGAGGAATTTCTTTGATACCAGATAATCCAGATGATCCCAAGGCATAACCTCCTCGTAGCTGCGTGTGCGGTTTGCATAGAACTGGGGGGTAAGTCCGCATTCTTCAAAGGCGGCAAGCCACTTTTCACCGTCAAAATATTCATCCCAGCCGTCAAGCTTGCAGCCGTTTTTCCATGCGGCATAGACCACATCGCAAAGACGGCGGTCGCCCCTTGCAAGCACTGCTTCCATACGGCTGACTTCGGAAACATGCATGCTTGCACGGATCTTATTCGAAGTGATGGCATTTCGCAGCACATTCTGGCGGCGCAGGATCTCTTCATTGTCCACCTGCGGTTCAAATTCAAAGGGGGTGAAGGGCTTGGGAACAAAGGTTGCGGTACTGATGGATACCTGCACCTTGCCCTTGGCACGGTTGGGGGTATCATAAAAAAGGTTCACGACTTTCTGTGCAAGGTCGGCAATTCCGATAATATCTTCATCCGTTTCCGTCGGCAGACCGAGCATGAAATAGAGCTTGACATTGGTATAGCCCCCTGCAAAGGCAATGGCGCAGGTGCGCATGACCTCATCCTCGGTCACATTCTTGTTGATGACATCACGCAGACGCTGGGTGCCGGCTTCCGGCGCAAAGGTCAGACCGCTTTTACGAACAGCAGTGACACGTTCCAGCACATCCTCGGAAAAATTGTCGATGCGCAAAGACGGCAGTGACATGTTGATACGGCGGTCGGCGGTGTATTTGAGCAGCTCATCGAGCATATGTACGATGTCGGAATGGTCACTCGTACTGAGGGAAGAAAGGGACATTTCGTCATAGCCCGAATTATCACACAGAGCCTTCGCCTGCTTGCAGATGGTTTCGGTGGATTTCTCACGGAACGGACGGTAGAGGAATCCTGCCTGACAGAAACGGCAGCCACGGATGCAGCCACGCAGCACCTCAACGGACACACGTTCGTGGACGATCTCCGTGAAGGGAACAACGCAATTGTCGGGATAATAGGACTTGTCCATATCCGTCATGACACGTTTTTTCACCACTGTAGGGGCATTGTCACGGGGTGTAACGGATGCAATGGTGCCATCCTCATGGTAGGCAATGTCATAGAGGGAGGGTACATAAATGCCCTCGATCTGTGCGGCAGCCCTCAGAAATTCGCTGCGGGATGCACCCTTGTCCTTCATCTCCTTGTACAGATCCATCAGCTCAAGGTTGACCTCCTCGCCCTCACCGAGGATGAACAGGTCAAAGAAATCCGCAAGCGGCTCGGGATTGCATGCACACGGACCGCCTGCGCAGACGATGGGTACAAGGGATTCTCCCCTGTCACGGGCAAAAATCGGAACCCCTGCAAGGTCGAGCATATTGAGGATATTGGTGTAGGACATTTCATACTGGAGGGTGAATCCGATGAAATCAAAATCACGGATGGGATCAAAGCTCTCCAGACCGTACAGCGGAATCTCCTCACGGCGCATGACCTCTTCGAAATCCGTCCACGGTGCAAAAACACGCTCGCACCAGTAATTCTCACGCTCATTGATGAGGGAATAGAGAATTTTCATGCCAAGATGCGACATGCCCACATCATAAATATCGGGAAAGCAGAAGGCAAAGCGCACATCCACATTCTCCTTATTTTTCACGATACTTCCAACTTCTCCGCCCATATAGCGTGCAGGCTTCTGCACTTCCATGATGACGGATTCCACTTTTTTTCTCAGCATTGTATGCCTCTTTTCTAACATTAATCGCCCCGTGGGACATATATTATTATTTTACCACATTCCCCCCTGCTTGTCAACTTTCAGCTGCGCAACGGAAAGATAAATACACATGAAATAAATGCAGGGGTTATGGATTCCGAAATACAGTGCAAAAATGACTGCCGAAGCGGATAAGAGAATGCACAACACTGTCTGCATACGAAGCAAACAAGGCTTTCCCTCGGACAGACAGGCAATTGCACTGCCCCCATCAAGAACGGAAAAAGGCAGCAGATTGAAAAGCCCCATTCCGAGGTGCAGCACAGCTGCATCACACCATCCAAAGCAGAAATATAACAACCAGGATGCAAGGAAATTTACCAAAGGTCCGCTGAGTAAAACTGCAAGCTCACGGGGCTTTGACAACAAATGGGGGTATGTGCGCATTTGCATGCCTGCTGCATGCAGATGCACCTCACGGATGCCTGCACCTGTCAGAATCATGGCAATGCCATGTCCGATCTCATGCAGCATACAGACAGAAAGCGTCTGCAGGAGCAGCTGACCGTCCGCATGCAGATACAAGATTGCAAGCATGGCAGGAAATCCGAAATCTAAACGGATGCGGCAGCCTGCAATTGTCAGCTCCATATGCTTTGGAGAAATTCGATGAACTGCGCAATACAGGCGGCTGTCGGCACATGGGACTGTGTGTCAAAGTGCATCAGCACGTTGTTTCCGAGTGTTTTATCGCAGAAACGAAGGATGAAAACGGCAAGCACAAGCAGGATGCAGACAACATACTGGATGAAAAATACATCCGTCAGTCGCTGTATTTCGGGCTTTTTATCGCTGATTACATGTGTCAGCACGGGCGGCTGCCAGCCATCCTCCTGTGTATCGTTTGGAATTTCAATGATCGTTTCTTCCATGCTTGATCCCTCCTTCTGCAACAATATATGCAGAAAAAAACGACGGCATGCCGCAGCATGCCGTAGAAAATCTTATTCGCATTCCTCTTTTTTGATTCCAAATATCAGCCGCAGCACGCCTGCAAGCACCTTTGGGCTTCTGACAACAACAATCTTCATAAGTACCCTCCTGTCATCGTTATACTACAGTATATTCGATTTTACAGAATGGGTGACAGATTTGTCTGCACGACAAGCAGCACGCCGCTGTCCAGTGTGACGGTCGCCGTTTCATCGAGAATCTCATTGCTCACGCCAAGGGGGAAGCTGTTTTTCAGCGTGGCATTTTCCAGCGGATATTTTACGCCTTGGACAGTCAGCCCCGTGCATTCATCGGACATTGAAAAGAGTGAGAAATAGCCATTTGTCTTCGGATATTCCCGTATCCCCTGAAGCTGCACGGTCATGGTCGTTGTTCCATCGTGGAGAACGCCGCAGAGTCCCTGCTCTGCCATATGGTGAAGCATCTGTAGATTGGCGATGGAATGGTCGAGTCTTGCACCGCCCCATGCACCATAGATATGAAATTCCGTGCATCCCCTGTCCCTGCCGTAATATACGGCAAGCATGGTGTCGGTTTCATCCTTTTCGGGTGGATGACACAGGACAATGCAGTGCGTTGGGAGAGGGTCATCGTAGGAATCAAAATCCCCCATCAGCACATCCGGAACGATCCCAAGTCTTTGGGCATGACGATAGCCGCAGTCTGCGCAGATGACAAGCGCATCTTCGGGAACAGAAATTTCGCCCCGCAGGTCACCGCCTGCAATGATCACACAGGTTTTCACAGCATCCACTCCTTTATCTGACGGGATTCTTCATACATGTCGCAGTAGCTTTCGTGACGGCTTTTGGGGATCTTCCCTGCTTGTACAGCTGCAATTACCGCACATCCTTTTTCGCAGATGTGGGCACAGTCATGAAAACGGCAATCATCACGATATCGTGAAAACTCCACAAAGCAGTCGGCAAGCTCCTCCTTGCGGATGATGGCATAGCGCTGCGTATCAAAGGTGGAAAATCCGGGTGTATCGGCAATGTAACCGCCACCGGAAAGCGGATAGAGCTGTGCATGCCGTGTTGTATGCCTGCCTCTGCCAAGCTTCTGGCTGATCTCACCTGTGGGAATTTCCAGCGTACTGTCGAGTGCATTGAGGAGGGTGGATTTGCCTGCACCGGAATTTCCCGTCAGGGCGCTCACTTTTCCTGCAAATGCACGGCGCACTTCCTCCAGACTTGCGGGATTCTGATAATCTACGATCAGGAGCGGGATGCCGATGGAGCTGTAAAGGTCATGGATTTCCTTGCAGGAGGCAAGATCGACCTTTGTCAGGAGCAGCAGCGGTGTAATCCCCTTATGTGCGGACACGGCGATGAATTTATCGAGCAGCCGCAGATTCGGCTGTGGCTCGCACATGGATACCACAAAACAGAGCTGATCGAGATTTGCAAGGGGCGGACGGATGATTTCATTTTTTCTCGGAAGCACTTCGACGATTACATCGCCCTCCATCCGTACATAGTCGCCCACATAGGGTTCCTGTCCTTTTTTACGCAGGATCCCCCTTGCCGTACATTCTTTGAAAACACCGTCAGGGGACGCTACGGTGTAGAGTCCCCTGACAGATTTGATAATCATACTGTGATTTGCTTCCGCATACAGTGCGCACATTACGCAGCAGGCTCCTGCGCTTCTGTCGCTGCCTGTGTTGCAGGTGCTTCCGTTGCCGGAGGCTGTGTGGTCGGTGCTTCCGTCGGAGGCTGTGTGGTCGGTGCCTGCGTCGGAGGTTCTGTTGTATCCTGCGTCGGAGGCTCGGTCGGCTCGGGTGTAGTTGTTCCCTCTGTCGGAGGCTCCGTGGTTGCTTCTGTCGGAGGTGCTGTGGTAGCTTCCGTTGTGGCTTCTTCAAATGCACCGGTCAGCTCAAACGCCTTCTGGACATCCTCTCTCACGGGACGGAATGTTACATTTGCAAAGTCAAAATTATACACACCGATGGTTGCCTGCTGGAATGTATCACGGTTGGTAAGTACAACGGTAACAGTAGAAGTACCGGTACCGGGAACCTGTACGGTCACAGAGGAACTATATGCCGGGATAAAGTTCGCATTTGCGAGTGTTACACCCTTGCTGTCGATGAAGTCGAGCGCAAATCTGCCGACTGCATCGGACGGAAGTCCGCTGATGGTGAAGGGCACTGTACCGGACGGATCCTCACCGTTACTATAGGTCAGTGTGATCTCATCGCCTGCCTTAACAACGGAACCGGGCGTGATGCTCTGTGCGATGATGGTGAATTCATCTTCAAGAGAAGCTTCGTCGATCTTCTTGACAACCAGACCATAGTATTCAAGCGTCTGTGTTGCCTGGTCGAGCGTCCAGCCAACCATATCGTCGATCACGATATCATCGGTATTCAGACCCTTACTGATGTACAGGATAACGGTAGAACCGGATTCTGCCATTTCGCCTGCCGCAGGCTCGGTACGGATGACATTGTTTGCGGTAATGCCCTCGGTACTCAGGTCATACTTCTTCTCATACTTGAACTTCTTCTGTTCGAGCATCTTGATGGCATACTCATAGTTAATATTGGTTACATTCGGAACCTCTACCATGCTCACGCCAAGGCTGACATTGACATAAACGGTATGACCGTTTGTTACGGTATCGCCTACCTCAACATCCTGCTCATAGATCACGTCCTTCTCATAGGATGAATAATCGGTATCGTTAATCTGGATATCCAGCCAATCGTACTGTTCCTTTGCCTCACGGTAGTCCATGCCGACAAGTGCAGGCATCTCAAACTTTGTCTTCTTGATGTTGCCGTTGAGAACGCCCTTTACGAGCCAGAGAATAAAGAACACTGCCACAATGACGAACGCAATGGTCACTGCGGTCATAACGGGAATGAACAGAGAACGGGGTTCCTCCTCCTCCTCGTCGTCATCCTCGTCGTCGTAGTAATCGTCATCATCCTCATCATCGTCATCATAGGCGATCGGCTGCGCAGCGGTTTCGTCAGCATCGGAAGATACAGGAACAAACACTGTTGCATCCTCTTCCTCGTCCTCCGGAACATCCTCTTCATAATAGCCGAAGGTCATCTGGGTATTGCCCTTGAATGCCTCGATGTCACGGATCATATCGGAAGCTGTCTGATAACGGTTCTCCGCATCCTTTTCCATTGCACGAAGGATGATCTCCTCCAGACCTGCAGGGATATCGGGATTGATCGCACGGGGACGTTCTGCAGTATTCTGCATATGCATCACAGCGACAGTTACGGGATTGTCCGTATCAAAGGGCTTCTGACCGGTGAGCATCTCATAGAGCATGACACCGACAGAATAGATATCGCTCTTTTCGTCCGTTACATCGCCTCTTGCCTGTTCGGGGCTGATATAATGTACGGTACCGATTGCCTGATCGGTTGCGGTTCTGCCTTCTTCTCTTGCAAACTTTGCAATGCCGAAGTCCATGACCTTGATCGTGCCGTCGGTGAAAAGCATGATATTCTGGGGCTTGATATCTCTGTGTACGATGCCTCTGTCATGCGCATGCTGCAGCGCACGAAGAATCTGAATGATAAAGTGTACGGAATCCTTCCAGGTCAGTACCTTTTCATTTTCGATGTATTCCTTGAGTGTGATACCGTCAATGTACTCCATTACGATGAACTGGATCTTATCGGAGAAGCCCACATCGTACACCTTTACGATATTCGGGTGGGAAAGCAGTGCGATCGCTTTGGATTCGTTTCTGAAACGGCGCAGGAATTCTTCGTTTTCCGCAAACTCCTTCTTCAGGATCTTGACAGCAACTTCCTTATTGTCGATGATATCTGTTGCCTTGTAAACGTCGGCCATACCGCCAACGCCGATCAACTCGGTAATTTCATATCTGCCGTCAAGCTTCTTGCCAATGTTCTTGTCCATTGTACCCTCCATACTTATTATTTTGTGACAATTGCGAGAGAAATATTATCCCTTCCGCCCTTTTGCAGCGCAAGCGCAACAAGGGACTTCGGGGCATCTGCAAATGTGTTCTGCACCAGCACCTGATGAATTTCTTCCTCGCTGCAGCAACCGGACAATCCGTCCGAACAGAGCAGCAGGAGATAATCGTCAGCATACGGGATACGGAAATAATCCGGACTGACCACCCGTTCCACACCAACCGCCCGTGTCAGCATATTACGCTGCGGATGCTGGGACATCTGATCCCGTCTGAGTTTTCCTTGCTGGAACAGCATATTGACAACGGTATGATCACTGGTTATCTGTCGCAACACGTCGTTCTCCATAAGATACGCTCTGCTGTCACCGACATTAACGATGGATATCCAACCCGGTTCCACAAATGCGGCAACGCAGGTCGTTCCCATACCGAAGCTTTTGTAATCCATTCTGGCAGTTGTGTAGATCACTGAATTTGCCGCAGAAACGGAGGATACGAGCAATGTGCGCAGTGCCTGCGGTTCCATACCGACCCGATAGCCTGCTTCAAAATGGTCAAACAATTCTCTGACCGCAATCTCGCTTGCCTGACTGCCGGAACGTTCACCGCCCATGCCGTCGCAGACCACCGCAAGAATGCCGCCTTCAAAGTCTTTTGCAAACACTTCGTCCTGATTTTCTTCACGAACCAGTCCGATGTGTGTTGCGGTTGCACATCGCATATCCTCACCTCCTGTTATGCCTGCTGTGAATCAGCCTCGTGTCTGAGCTGACCGCAGGCAGCTTCAATGTCACTGCCAAGTGTTCTTCTGACCGTTGCATGCACACCATGACGTTCCAGACGTTCCATGAAATCCTGCGCTGCTTTTCTTGTTGCATGGTAGCTGCGCTCCTTCACGGAATTAACCGGAATGAGATTGACATGTGCCTGCTGGCCCTTCAGAAGTCCCGCCAATGCCCTTGCATCGGCTTCTGTGTCGTTTTCTCCCTGCATGACGGCGTATTCGAAGGTCACACGCCTGCCTGTTCTGGAGAAATAATATCTGCACGCCTCCATCAGCTCCGAAAGCGGATAGCGGCGGTTGACGGGCATCACAGCGCTTCGCCCTGCATCCGTTGGATTATGCAGCGAAACGGCGAGTGTCAGTCCCGTCTGTTTATCGGCAAGCTCCCGCATTCTGGGGACAATGCCGCATGTGGAAAGCGTTACATGCCGAAGGCTCATCTTCCGTCCCTGCGGATCAGAGAGCAGCTCCAGAAAACGCATCACATTCTCAAAATTATCAAGCGGCTCACCGATGCCCATCAGCACAATGCCGGACACGGTCACGCCTGCGTCACGCTCCGTTTCATCAATCTGGCGGAGCATCTCGGACGCTGTGAGATTTCTGACATAGCCTGCAATGGTGGATGCACAGAACTGACAGCCCATCTTACATCCCACCTGCGTGGAAATGCACAGCCGCCATCCGTGGCGGTAGGACATCAGAACCGTTTCCACATGCTGCCCGTCAGAAAGCCTATATAAGTATTTTACCGTATTATCCATGCAAGATTCAAGCCTTCTTGCAATAAATAGGTGTTTTATACAATATTCAACATCCAGTTTTGTGCGCAGTGCCAACGGAAGATCCAGCATTTCGGAAAAATCGCTGATTTTTTTTTCATGCAGCCATTTATAGATCTGTGCGGCACGGTATTTCGGCTGTCCCATTTCCTTGATGTCCATCGTCAGTTCATCAAGGGTCATAGAGAGAATATCACGTTTTTCCATGCCATCACCCCCGTTTTCTCAGTCGTGCGGCAAAGAAGCCGTCACAATTATCATACAGTACAGAAAAGGTTGCATAGCCTTCGTAAAAACCAAATTCCGTCAGGGGAACAAGCTCAAAATCAGGATGCGCCTGCAGGAATTTTTCTACGACCGCCCTGTTCTCCGCACGAAGAATCGTGCAGGTGGAATAGACAAGCGTTCCGCCGGGTTTTATATAGTTTGCAGCATTTTCCAGAATCGCATATTGCAGCTCCGGCAATTTTTCGAATTCCTTCAATTTCTTATACTTGATCTCGGGTTTTCGGCGGATGACGCCGAATCCGGAACAAGGCACATCACACAAAATTCTGTCCGCCAAGGGCATGTCCGCATCAAATACGGCGGCATCCCCTGTGCGTGCAGTAATGCAGGAAATCCCCAGACGCTGCGCACCACTGCGAATAAGCTGCGCACGATGCTCGTGGAGATCAAAAGCAAGGACAGTTCCTGTATTCTCCATTCGCTCTGCAATGGTGAAGGATTTTCCACCCGGTGCGGCGCACAGATCAAGCACGGTATCGCCGGGCTTTGGATCGAGGATTGCACAGCAAAGCTGGGAGGAGAGATCCTGCACATGAAATCTGCCCTCTGCAAATGCACGGCTCTGCCGCACATCTGCACAGGAAATAGTATAAGCATTGTCAAGGCATTTGAAAGGGATCGCCTGCAATTCTTTGGTTTCATCCTCCGTCATACTTCCCCTCAGGGAATTGAAACGGATGGTGGACGGGGGTGTTTTCAGCGTGTCGGCAAAGAAAGCTTCTGCAAATTCCTTGCCATGTTCCTTCACGACAGTACGGATCAGCTCGGCAGGAGCAGAATACTGCACTTCCATTGCCTTCCATTTGTCCTTGGGAAGCTGTATCTGTTTTTCGTCCCTGAGAAAGCTTCGCAGCACGGCGTTGACAAATCCCGATGCACTTGCCTTTTTAAACTGCTTTGCAAGCAGGACGCTTTCATTGACAGCGGCACGATCCGGAATTTTTTCACAATAGGCGAGCTGATAGAGTCCGAGATGGAGAATATTCCGAATCACGGAATCCAACTTTTCGGGGGGCTTTTTACTGTAGCTGCGCAGGATGTGATCGAGCGTCAGACGACGCTCCAGCACACCGTAATAGAGCTGCGAGCATAATTTTTTGTCCATTGGCGAAAGATCTGAACCTGCAAGATACTTATCGAGCAGGAGATTGGAGTAACTTCCATCCTGCGTCGTTCGTTCCAGAAGCTCAACCGCCAGAAATCTTGCGCTGCCCATCAGTCTCTTGAAATCCTGATCAGGCGGAGCAGCTGCATCAGTGAATGGAGCAGTGCCGCCACATACGTCAGCGCAGCAGCCTTCAGCACCTTATTGGCACCTGTGACTTCATTGCCTTCAAGGTAGCCCTGTGTTTCAAGAATGTGCATGGCACGGCGGCTTGCGTTGAATTCCACAGGCAGTGTCACAAGCTGAAAGAATGCAACAACGGCAAAGAGAATAATGCCAAGGCTGATCATACCCCTGCCAAGCACACTGCTGCTGAAAAACAAACCAAGTACAAACAAAAGATACCATGCTGTTGAGCAGAAATTGGTAACAGGCACCAGATTGGAGCGCAGTACAAGCGGGCCGTAGCTTTCCGCATGCTGTACTGCATGTCCGCACTCATGTGCGGCAACGCCAAGCGCTGCAACAGAGGTTTCGTTGTACACACTTTCGGAAAGCCGCACCACATTGGCTCTCGGATCGAAATGATCGCTGAGATTGCCATGCACCATTTCTACACCTACATAGGTCAGACCATTGCTGTCAAGAATCCTTCTTGCGACCTCTGCACCCGTCAGACCTCTGGCATTTTTCACCTTATGGTATTTCGCATAGGTGCTTTGCACATTGATCTGCGCAGCGATGCAGATAATCAAAGGCAGGATCAACAGTAACCAATCCATATCATAAATCCTTTCTCTTGGGAATCAAGATGATTCGCCGATTCCGTCACCGCACCCTAGCGGGAGTGAAAACGGGTACGGCATTGACTCTATCTTCTCCTAATATTTCTGAACAGAATGAACAAGTTTACCAGTGTAAGAGAAACCTCGGACAGCTCCGTCATTGCAGCCGTTTTCAGTATTTTTCTTACATTCACAAGCTCGGATTGCTCCAATTCTCCCTGCACTACAAGGGCTTGCTCTGCACGCTTGCTTGCGTCCAATTCCATTGGAAGAAAAATCAGCTGACAGATAAAGGCAATGGGAAACATAAACAGCATCATAGCAAAAACGAGATTGCTGAAATCAGGTGGCATACCTTCGGATTCTTCCAGATAAATGACAAAGAGCCAGAGGAAGAAGCCTAAATAAAAGAAGTGATGCCAGTTTTTGCAGAAAAAATTGAGAACGGGTGCAACATTGGTACGCAAAGCATAGATGAACACATTGTTTGCGTGCTGTATCGCATGACCGCACTGATGTGCGGCAACGGCAATTGCAGAAAGCGAGGTGCTTTGGCGTACCTGATCGGAAAGCAGGACCACCTGATTGGACGGATCGTAGCGATCGTGGAAGGTATCCTTCGCAAATTCGTTTACAAGATCATCCAATACCATTCCATCACCTGTATTTTCCTCCACCGACGCAATCGTAACGTGGTAGAGTCCGTTGTAGTCAAGAATCCATCTTGCATATTCTTCAGCGGTCAGTCCTGCGAAGTTATCAATTTTGTTGTATTGGTCGTACTTACCATATACTTCGATATGGGAAAAGAAACAGATGAGGAGCGGTATTCCAAGCAAGATCAACAAAAAGACAAAGAGATCCATACCGTCCTTCCTTTCACGAGGAACTTCGTGTTCCCAAAAAATTCTTGAAAATCACATCATTCACCGAATCTCTGTCCTGCGGAAATCTTCTTTCCACGGACAAAATCGGAAGTACTCAGGCGTTTACCGCCCTCTGTCTGGACTTCCGTCAGATAGAGGGTCGTTCCCTCACCGCACTGCACCAGAAGTGTCTGCGGATCGAGGATGGTACCTGCTGCGGCAGCATCCTTATTTTCACCGATCCTACTGCGGAATGCCTTGAAGCGTTTTCCCTCAAGTGTGGTAAAGCCGGACAGCGCACAGATGGTACGGTGCAGCTGCGCAGCCGGTTTTGTAAAGTCAAGTGCGGACATATCCTTGGTGATCATCGCCGCATAGCAGGACAATGCATCATCCTGCACCTCAGGTGTAATTGTTCCATCCTTGATTTCCTGCAGCGCCTTTGTGATCAGCTCTGCGCCGAGTGCGGAAAGGCGATCGTGAAGCTCGGATGCGGTTTCGGTTTCCCCGATCGGCAGACTCCCCTTGAGCAGCATATCGCCCGTATCGAGTCCCTCCGCCATCTGCATGATGGTAACACCTGTTTCGGTTTCACCTTCAAGGATGCAGCGCTGAATGGGGGCTGCACCTCTGTATCTCGGAAGAAGGGAGGCATGCACATTCACACAGCCATATTTCGGAAGTTCTAAAATACTCTTGGGAAGGATCTGTCCGTAGGCTGCAACAACGATGCAGTCGGGGTTGATCTCCTGCAGGATTCGCATGGATTCCTCCGCATCCTCGCCCTTTCGCAGAGAAAGCGGCTGGTACACGGGAATGCCGTATTCCATTGCCTTTTTCTTCACAGGCGTGGGAACGAGCTTATATTTTCTGCCGCTTGGCTTATCGGGCTGTGTAAAGACTGCCGCAACCTCCGCACCGCTTTCCACAAGGGCGGAAAGACAAGGGACGGCAAAGTCGGGAGTTCCCATGAACACAAGCTTCATTGTCTTCATATTATTCTTCACCCTCATCCGTTACAAATTCATCGACAAGTTCAAGGAAAAGATGTCCATCGAGATGGTCGATCTCATGGCAGGCGCAGCGGCATGCAAGTTCTGTCAGAGTAACCTCATAAAATTCGCCGTTTCTGTCCTGCGCACGCACCTTGCATTTGTTCGGACGAACAACATAACCCCACTCATCAGGGCAGGAAAGGCAGCCCTCAATATCACGCTGCTTTCCGCTTTTTTTGAGGATCACAGGGTTGATAAATTCCAGAATCTCCTCGCCCGTATCCACAAGCGCCACTCGTCTGCGGATGCCGACCTGCGGTGCGGCAAGTCCGAGTCCCTGCGCTTTTTCGAGTGTCTCGTGCATATCATCAAGCAGCTGTGCAAGCTTTTCGTCAAAGACTTCCACGGGCTTGCAGACCACATGCAGGATATTATCTTCCTTTGTTACGATTCTTCTGATTGCCATAGTACTCCTCCAAAATTATATGCCGATACTGCCGTTCATATCCGCATAGATATGTACCCTTGCTGTTTCTCTGACACTTCCGGCATTTTTCAGCACATCCCGCATGAAGTTGCGGAACTGCTGGGTATTTTTACATTTGATAATGATCCGATAACGGTATTTTCCGTTGATTTTCCCATAGGTACAGGGCACGGGGCCGAGTACACGCAGAGGAAATGATTCCTTTTGCACTGTAAGCTCTTCCTTCATGCAGGCAACGAATTTTTCTGCACCTGTCTGCACCTCTGCTTCCGATTCGCCTGTAACGCCGATAACGCAGACATCACAGAACGGCGGAAACAGCAATTGCTTGCGGATGGCAAGCTCCTCACGGACAAAACCGTGATAATCCTGCTGTGCCGCAAGGCGCAGCACATAATGGTCGGGAAGGAAGGTCTGCAGAATGGCTCTGCCGGGCTTGCCACCCCTGCCGCCACGTCCGACAACCTGTGTAATCAGGGCGAAGGTACGCTCATAGCTGCGGAAATCCCCCGAAAAGAGTGCCTTATCCACGGACATCACGCCCACAAGCGTGACATTCGGGAAATCCAGTCCCTTGCCGATCATCTGTGTACCGAGCATGATGTCATATTCTCCGTTTTTGAATGCCTCGAAGCTTTTCTCGTAGGCAAAACGGGAAGTCGTGGTATCCGCATCCATACGCAGGATTCTTGCCTGTGGAAATCTTGCTGCAAGCTCATCCTCAAGACGCTGTGTGCCGAAGCCCATTTTTCGCAGATGCTCGCCATGGCAGGTCGGGCACTGCTCCGGCATACGCTGAATGGAGCCGCAGTAATGGCAATGCAGATTGCCGTCGGATTTATGGTAGGTCATGGGAACCGAGCAATTCTTGCAATACACCGGCTGGTTGCAGGTGCAGCAGCTGATGATGGTATGATAGCCTCTGCGGTTGAGCAGGAGGATGCTCTGTTCACCACGTTTCAGATTTTCTTCAAGCGCCTGTGTGAGGATGGTACTGAATTCTGTATCATTCCCCTGCATGCGCTCCTCATTCATGTCTGCCACCTCCACGGACGGAAGCGGCGCATCGCCGTAACGCTGCGTCATTTCGAGAAGATGATAGACATCCTTCTGTGCAAAATAGTAGCTCTCCAGCGTCGGAGTCGCCGATGCCGGAAGCAGCACTGCGCCATGTATACGGCAGCGGTATCTTGCCACCTGAATGGTATCGAATCTCGGTGCTGCATCGGATTTGTAGGAGCGTTCGCCCTCCTCATCCATGATGATCAGCCCGATATTCTGCAAGGGGGCAAACACCGCCGATCTTGTACCGATGACAAGATCCGCACGTCCGCTGCGGACACGCTCATAGGAACGTTTGCGTTCGCCGAGGGACAGACTGCTGTGCATGACGGCGATCCTGTCGCCGAAGCGTGCCGAAAAGCGTTTGACGGTCTGTGGTGTTAGCCCGATCTCCGGCAGGAGCATCAGGACGGTTTTTCCGAGGGAAAGCGTTCTTGCAATCAACGCTTCAAACACGGAGGTTTTACCGCTTCCTGTAACGCCATGCAGAAGAAAGCACTGGGGCTCTTGGGTTTCCAGATGGGGAGCCACCTGATCAAACACCGCCTGCTGCTGCTCGGAAAGCTTGATTTCCTGCGGAGAATGCTGTACGGAGCATGGGATATCCTCATCCTCTGCCGGAACATCATAACGTATCACTGCACCATTCTTTTCCAGTCGCTGCACAACTGCTGCGGTCACACCGCAAAGGTAGCAGACTTCTTTTTCCTCAAGGCTGCCGTATTCCTGCAGGGCATTGACGACCTGCTGCTGCTTGACGGTAAACGAGCAGCACAGATTTCCCTCCGTAAAACGCTCGGAGAGCCGTACCATGCGGACGGTCTTCCCCTTCATCCGTTCTCCGGCATCCGCTGCCATGCGGATAATTCCGGCGGCAGTAAGGGAATCGACGATTCGTTTTTTTTGCGGAGATTCCTGCACATCCAGCAGCATATCCAGTTCCTTGCGATTTCTGGCTCTGTACAGGTACTGCAGGAACTGCTGCTCCTCCTGTGAAAGCCCATCCGTATCTGCATTTTGCACAAGCTCATAGCGTTCCTGTACACGCAGCTGCAGTGCAGCCGGAAGCATCGCACGGATGGCGTCGTAATACGAACAGAAGGTGTTTTCCTTGAGCCAGTGCATCAGAAGCAGCTGTTCTTCATTGAGAATGGGGGCAGTGTCTGCAATAGAAAGAATTTTTTTGAGTCCTTTGCAGTCCTCGCCGTCCGTTTCGGAAACGGACAGGACAATGCCGACTCGTTTCTGATTTCCTCTGCCAAACGGCACAACCACACGGCAGCCCTCCAGATGCTGTCGATACAGTTCGGAGGGCAGCAGATAATGGAATGCCTTATCAAATGCATAGGCTGCGGATTCCACCGCAACCGCTGCAACGTATTGTTGGAATTTCACGCTTACAGCTGGACGTTCTTGTCCTCAGCGTCGGCTTCAACGATCTTGTATTCGCCTCTTGCAAATTCGTCAACGGCGGTCTTTACAGGCTTTTCTTCCAATGTCTGGCCATTCTCGTAAAGCTCGTTTGCAATTTCTCTTGCTCTCTTTGCCACACCAATCACGAGGGAATAGCAGCTTTCGTTCTTGGTGATCATCTGTGTCATTGCGGGTCTAAGCATATTTAAGCACCTCTCCTTAAATTATCGTATATATTCTTAAGCAGGTCATTAATCTTTTCTGACCTTGCATTCCTCTGCACGAACGACGGCTCTGAAATCAGCAATTGCATCTTCCAGATTGTCGTTTACAATATTATATTGATATTGAGCAGCAATCGGAATTTCAAATTCAGCCTCAGCGACACGCTTTTCAATCACTTCGAGGCTTTCGGTTCCACGATTGATCAGGCGTTCACGAAGCGCCTGAACACTCGGCGGTTTAATAAAAATGGATACTGCATCCGGACATTTTTTCATGACCTGCAGTGCGCCCTGTACTTCAATTTCAAGGATGACATTCTTTCCCTGCTCCAGTTTTTCTGTAATGGGAGGAAGGGGTGTTCCATAGAAATTATCACAGTACTGTGCATATTCAAGCATCTTATCCTCTGCAATCAGCGCTTCAAACTGCTCTTTCGTCAGAAAATGATAGTGCTTTCCATCCACCTCGCCCTCTCTGGGGGCACGGGTCGTAGCGGATACGGAATAATAATAACCGGGATCCTTCAGGATCTCTGCAAGGATCGTTCCCTTTCCGCATCCGGAGGGTGCAGAAACAACAATCAGCATGCCTTTTTTCATATCCATTCCTCTTTCTTATTCGATATTCTGGATCTGTTCACGGATCTTTTCGATTTCGGATTTCATCTCCACCACAACAGCGGTGATGTTCACATCCTGCACCTTGGAGCCGATGGTGTTGACCTCACGGTTCATCTCCTGCACGAGGAAATCGAGCTTTCTGCCGACACATGCATCCTCATTGAGAAGTGCTTCGACCTGTGCAAGGTGGCTTCTCAGGCGGACAGTTTCTTCATCGACTGCTGTCTTCTCCGAGAAAATAGCAGCTTCCGTCAGAATTCTCTGTTCGTCGATCGCTGTGCTGCCGAGCAATTCGGAAATTCTGGTATACAGACGTTCTCTGTATTTTTCCGTAAGCTTCGGAGCCTCCTGCTCCACAACAGAAACGCACTGTGCAAGTGTCTGGAGTCTTGCAAGGACATCGGCACGGAGCTTTTCTCCCTCCACCTCACGCATCTGTACAAATGCAGTCAGCGCCTTTTCTGCAACGCCAAGAACCGCTGCACGGACTGCATCCTCGTCGTCCTGTGCCTTTTCCACACGGAAGACATCCGGCAGGTGGAGCATGGTGCGCCACTTGAATTCCTCACAATCCGTCTGCTTGCCATCATCAAGCAGTGTGTACTGTGAGCTGACGCTCTTATTATATTCTGTCATTGCATCAATATAGCCCTTGATAATATCGCTGTTGACACGAATATCCGCTTTTTTGCCCTCCGTGAGCGTAATGGAAACGCCGATTTCCACTTTTCCACGGGAAACTCTTGTCTTGAGGAGGTTTTTGAGTTCCTCCTCCATGTAGGTATAGGCTCTTCCGATACGGACATTCTGCTCGAGATACCGTGAATTCACCGATTTGATCTCCACGAGAATGTCACGATTGTCAATCTGTTCCTGTGCCCGACCATAGCCTGTCATACTTCTCAGCAATTTCAAACCAACTCCTTATCATCTTATTTTTATATAAAATGCTTATAAAAGCGCACATATTACCCGATTATAATATTGTACCATATTTCTTCTGAAAAAGCAAGTGGATTCGGCATACTTTTTGAGGAATTACCGAATTGTAAACTTTTGATTTTCAAACAGAATGACAGCCCGTCAATGACGGGCTGTCCGGACTGTAGAAAAGTCCATTTTCTTAGTGAAAGCATGCTTGAAACTGCCCCCACCCCAACCCCTCCCCAAGGGGAGGGACTATATTGCGTGGGTACTGCGTACCCACACCCGCCAAGAGGCATCACATGATTTTTTCGACAAGCTTTACAGCCCGTCAGGGACGGGCTGTCAGTGTTTATGATTTCCGATAGGATTTTGCATCCCCACGGGCTGTTACCACACGGTAGCCTGCCGCCTGCACCTGTGCACTGAGATTGCGGACGCTCTGGGCTGATTCTTCACCTGTGCTGATCTTATTGTCGTAAAGCATGTACTTTTCTCTCACGGATTTCGGCGAAAGATTCGGCATTACGACATTGGCACCCGTGCGCAGTCCCAGTTCCCTCCCCTGCGGATGCATCGTGCCGAGGGCGGTCGTTGCAGGAAGCAGCACCTGCGGATGCATCAGACGGAGAATTCCCAGAAGGCGAAGAACGAGCTTCAGCTCACCGTTCGGATAGTCCGAAAAAGGAGTATCCTTATGGGAAAGAAATGGGCCGATCCCGATCATATCGGGGCTAAGCTCCTGCAAAAAGCGCAGATCGGCAATGAGATGCTCCGTTGTCTGGAAGGGGCTTCCCACCATAAAGCCTGCACCGACCTGATAGCCGATCTCCTTGAGGTCAAACAGACATTTCCGACGGTTCTCAAACGTCAGCTCCGACGGATGCAGGCGGCTGTAGTGTTCCGCATTTGCGGTTTCGTGACGAAGAAGATAGCGGTTTGCACCTGCTTCAAAATAGGATTTGTAGCTATCATGGGATTTCTCCCCGATGGAAAGCGTGATGGCACAATCAGGGTAACGTCCACGGATGGCGGAAACGATGTCGCAGATGCGTTCATCCGTATAATAAGGATCCTCCCCTCCCTGCAATACAAATGTGCGGAATCCCAGAGCATAGCCCTCTTCGCAGCATTCGAGAATTTCTTCCTTCGTCAGGCGGTAACGCTCCGCACAGCGGTTGCTTCTTCGAATACCACAATAATAGCAGTCGTTTTTGCAGTAATTGGTAAACTCAATCAGCCCACGGATGTACACATCCGTACCGTAATGCTCACGGCGCACCGCATCGGCGGCAAGGCGAAGTTCTTCATCATATACATCCGTTTCCAGCAGTGTTTTCAGTTCGGAATCGGTCAGATTCTGCGCAGCACGCAGTTTTTGGATCATTTCAGACATGGGATATCCC
This sequence comes from Oscillospiraceae bacterium, assembly GCA_017521325.1. Lineage (GTDB taxonomy): Bacteria > Bacillota > Clostridia > Oscillospirales > Ruminococcaceae > UBA3855. The sequence continues at coordinate 44,876 of JAFXCV010000015.1, forward strand.
CCTTTTCTCGTATACTATTATTATTGTAACCCATTCGGACATAATTGTCAAGCTGTAGAAATTTCCTGAAAAAATTTGCAGTTTCCTATTGACAAGTGTACTGCAATGTGCTATAATGTACTTACACAATAAGTACACTTAAATACAATTTATCGGAGGTGAGGATTTGGAGATCATTATCAGCACCAACAGCCAGAAGCCGATCTATGAGCAGATCACTTCACAGATCAAAGAAAAGGTCATGCGAGGTGAACTCAAGCACGGCGATCCAATCCCGTCGATGCGTGCATTGGCAAAGTCATTGCACATCAGCGTGATCACCGTGCAGCGAGCCTATGAGGATCTGCAGCGTGACGGCTTTATTGAAACAACGGTCGGACGGGGCAGTTTTATTTCCGCAGGCGGCTCGGCTCTGATTCAGGAGGAACGGCAGCGGCAGGCAGAGGAACATCTGCTGTCGGCGGCGGAGATCGGGCGCTCAAGCAATATCCCGTTAACAAAACTGATTGAACTTTTGACGATATTCTACGAGGAGGATGAATGATGGAATTCGCAGTTGAGGTAAAAAATATAACAAAGAAATATGAAAGATTCACGCTGTCCGATGTGAGTTTCTCTGTTCCGCAGGGATGCATTATGGGACTGATTGGCGAAAACGGCGCAGGCAAGAGCACAATATTCAAGGCGATGCTGAATTTGATAAAAAGGGATGGCGAAGTGCTGTTCTGGGGAAAGCCAATGACCGATAAGGACATCGAGATGCGGGAACGGATCGGCGTTGCATTTGATGCGATCTGTTTTTCGGAAGTGCTTACTGTTAAGCAGGTAGGCAATATTGGCAAATATACCTATAAGAACTGGGACAGCGCAAGGTTTCAGGAGCTTGTCACACGCTTTGAACTTCCTGAAAAAGCAGAGATCAAGACGCTTTCGAAGGGTATGAAGATGAAACTGAATCTAGCGTTCGCAATGTCCCACAATGCACAGCTTCTGATTCTGGATGAACCGACCGCCGGACTTGACCCGATTGCAAGGGATGAACTGCTTGACCTGTTTCTGGAATTTGTACAGGACGAGGAACACAGCATTCTGATTTCCAGCCACATCACAACCGATCTTGAAAAGATTGCTGATTATATCACATTCATCAACAAGGGCAAGGTTGCCTTTTCTAAGGAGAAGGACGCACTCCTTTATCAGTACGGTATTGTTCGCTGCGGCGAAAAGGATCTGGCAGCCGTGAAAAATGCCGGCTGCATCGCATGGAAGAAGAATGAGTGCAATTATGACGTACTGGTGGAAGACCGTGAAGCAATAAAACGGACATTTCCACATCTGGTTATCGACAATGCAAGCATTGATGAAATTATGCTGCTGACAGTGAAAGGTGAACGAGTATGAGAGGATTAGTTTATAAGGATCTGATGACAGAAGTACATGAATTCAAACGCATGGCAGTGGTTCTGCTGGTATTTCTGATTGGTTTTCCGGTTATGATGTATGCAACAAGCGATGATCTGTCAGATCTCTATGGTATGCCGATGACAATGTGTACAGTGATGGGTATGGTGATGATCAACAACTCTTTCGGCTATGACGAACGCTCGGGTTGGATGCAGTACGCACTGACAAATCCGATTTCCCGTATTCAGTATTACCACTCTAAATTCCTAACACATGCAGTAAATGTCCTCTGCGGCACTGTGCTGGGGCTTGCAGTTGGCGTGATCATCGCAGGCGTGACCGGACAGCTCACGTTTGCATTACTTGGTGAAATACTGGCGACATCTGCCGGTACTGCATTTGCCCTCTGTCTGGTCGGCATTGTGTTTATTCCGCTGATGCTGAAATTCGGGGTGCAAAAGGGTGCGATTGTGACCATGGTGAGTTTTGCATCCGTGGGTGGTATTAGTGCTGCACTTGTCGTCGGGCTGACACAGATTAACGACGATTTGACGTTCATCATCCCCATCATCGCAGTAGTTGCATTGGGATTATTCATTACCATGTATTTTCTCGGCAGAAAGTGGGTATTGGAGAAGGAATTTTAAAGGAGCTGACACCTTATGAAAGGCATGATTTTAAAGGATTTATATACTGTATGGCGTACGATGCGTCCGCTGTTCATCATCCTTCTACCGATTCTTGTAATAGGCATATTCCTGATTTACCATGATGCTTCTGTTTCAACTGTAATTATGACTGAAACAATCGATTCGGATGATTATCTTTTCCCCATTCACATGCTCGCTTTTTTAAGCTTCAGTCTGACAACGTCGTCATTCATGAATGACAAGAAATGCGGCTGGCTGCGTTATGCACTGACAATGCCCATCACCCGCCGTGAATATTTCCACGCAAAGCTGCTGGTACATGCTATTTTCTGTGCGGGTCTCGTTCTGATCGGTATGCTGCTGAGCTTCATTTCTCTCCTTGTTGCAGGTATATTTTCACCTGAAACTGCGCTTAATGTTCTGAAATCCGGCATTCTCTCCGTTTTCTTCTGGTGGCTCACCGGCATTCCGATCTGCGCTCTGATGATCCGTTACAAATACGACAAAGCGATTATGATATGGGCAGCGTATGCTTTGGGTACTCTTATTCTCTCTTCCACGGTTAGTTTTCTCATGCTTGAGCTGATGGATCTCTTATACCCTGCACTGTATATACGAAGTTTGTATTTCTTGCTGGCTGCCCTCGCTGTCTGTATGACAATCGGTACAATCATATTTTATCGGCTTGGGGTGAAGTGGATGGAACGGAAAGGGCATTCTCGCAATTAACTATTTTTGAAGAACAGAGTGTTTGGGTCCTGTTTCAGTCTGCCGAAAACCTTGTTAGGTTCAAAGGACGAAGTCCTTTGGCGGGTTTGAGGGTACGCAGTACCCTCGCAATATCGCCCCTCCCCCTTGGGGAGGGGTTGGGGTGGGGGCAGACTTCGGGGTGCCACCCCCAGAAATTAGACTTTTATGTCAAGCTGGAACAGGGCGATTTTGCCCTGTTCTTCTTTTTTTCAAAAAATTTTTCCAAACCCTATTGACAACTATATCGGAATGTGATATAGTATATATAACGGATACCGATATAACGGAAGTGGATAGAACGGAATCCGATAAAGGAGGGGCGATATGAATTTCGGAAATGGTGCACTGACGGAGGCGGTCTACTACATTCTGCTGTCACTGATGCAGCCGCTGCATGGCTACGGCATTATGCAGAATGCGGAGGAGCTGTCGCACGGCAGAGTGAAGCTTGCGGCAGGCACGCTGTATGGTGCAATCAATACAATGCTGGAAAAGGGCTGGATCACGGCACTTCCCGGTGAGAAGAACAGCCGCAAGAAGGAATATGTGATCACGGATGCGGGACGACATGTCCTTCAGATGGAGATCGCACGGCTGGAGGAACTTTTGGAAAACGGCAAACGAATTCTTGGAGGAAACTGACATGAGAAAGAAAGTACACAAGTGGATCTGGGCATGGAACTTTGACAAAGAAGAAAAGTGGCTGAATGAAATGTCCGACAAGGGCTGGGCGATGGTGAGCTACAGCTTCTGCACCTATGAATTCGAAAAGACGGATTCGGAGAGATATACCTACCGTTTGGAATTTCTGAAAAATGGTCTGAATCATCCCGAGAGCCAGAGCTATCTGGAATTTCTGGAGGAAACCGGTGCAGAGCAGGTCGGCTCATGGGGCAGATGGGTGTATCTGCGGAAGAACCGCAAGCTTGGCGGCTTTGACCTGTTCTCCGATTTTGAAAGCAAGATTGCACACCTCAAACGGATCGCCTTCCTGTTTGTGCCGCTTGCACTGCTGAATCTTGGCAATGGAATCAGCAACATCTTAATTGGAATTCAGAACACAACGTTTATCAATCCGGCGAATTTCTGGGTGGGCTGTCTTTGCCTTTCGGCGGCACTGCTCCTCCTGTACGGGGACTTGCGCATCTGGCTGAAAATCAAAAAGCTGGAAAAGGAAAAGCAGATCTATGAATAAAAAAATCCCCCGAAATTTCGGGGGATTATGTTTGTTCGGCGGCGGCTCGCAATTCAGTGCATAACAATAGACAAGCCCCTTTGCCGCAGGCATTGGGGCTTGTCGTTTCAGAAGTTCTCAACGCGTGAAAACATCTTTTATCAAAAAGAAACTTAGCTGCGCGTAATGCCAGCGGCGGCTCGCCGCTTACTTTACACCATATTCCTCACGATAAGCCAGCATCTTGTCGAGGTATTCCTTGCCAGGAACAATGTCGTTGCGGATAGCATCAATGATGTCTTCCATGGTTACGATCGGGTATACCGTCACGCCGAATTCTTCCTTGACTTCCTGCACAGCGGACTTCTCGCCCGTACCGCGTTCCATGCGGTCAACGGTGATGACCATGCCGGTCACGTCCACATTGGCTGCGCCCTTGAGCTTGGGCATGGACTCACGAAGCGCCTTGCCGGATGTCATCACATCGTCGATGATCACAACCTTTTCATCGTCAGTGAGCGTCTTGCCGACAAACATGCCGCCCTCGCCGTGATCCTTGGCTTCCTTACGGTCAAAGCAGTAGTTCACATCAATGCCGAACTTGTTGCTCAGTGCAACAACTGTGGAAACTGCAAGCGGAATGCCCTTATAAGCAGGTCCGAAGAGGGTTTCTACGGGAATGTTGTTTGCATGAATGCACTCTGCGTAGTATTCGCCAAGCTTTGCAAGCTGTGCGCCTGTTTTGTAGTTGCCGCAGTTGATGAAGTAGGGTGCCTTTCTGCCGCTTTTCAGTGTGAACTCACCGAAGGTCAGCACGCCGCACTCCACCATGAATTGAATAAAGCTTTCTTTGTAGGTCATTTGTTTTTCCTCCTATATTTGGGGTATTTCCCCTTTTTAACTTATTTTACAAGCATCTGCTCCAGCGCATCCAGTTCCTGCATCCACACATTCATGGAAGCATCACTGGGCATGCGGAAGCCCGTTCTGGGAGAGAGTCCCACACTTCCCACGCCCACGCCATCGGGCAGGCAGGAACGCTTGAACTGCTGGGTGAAGAATCTCCGATAGAATGTTTTCAGCCATTTGAAAATCACCGCATCTTCATACTCCCCTGCAAAGGCATAATTTGCCATACGGAAAATCTTTGCAGGTGTAAATCCATGACGGATCACATAGTAGAGGAAGAAATCATGCAGCTCATAGGGACCGACAAGATCCTCGGTTTTCTGAGCGATCTTCCCCTGCTGATCGGGTGGGAGAAGTTCGGGACTGACGGGGGTATCGAGGATATCCAGCAAAATTGCGCTGAGTTCCTGTTCGGAATGCTCCGCTTCATAGCGGACAAGGTGGCGCACGAGGGTTTTCGGAATGGAACCGTTTACGCCATAGTTGCTCATATGATCGCCGTTGTAGGTTGCCCAGCCGAGGGCAAGCTCGGAAAGATCACCCGTGCCGACCACCAGACCATTCACATCGTTTGCAATGTCCATCAGAATCTGTGTGCGCTCTCTTGCCTGTGCATTTTCATAGGCGGCATTGTGAATGGATTCATCATGTCCGATGTCTCTGAAATGCAGACGGACACTTTCTTCAATGCGGATCTCACGCAGGGTGCTGCCATATTTTTGGGCAAGCTCACAGGCATTCCGATAGGTGCGGCCTGTCGTGCCAAAGCACGGCATTGTAATTGTGTGGATACCGCTTCGATCAAGTCCAAGCATGTCAAATGTATGGGCTGCAACAATCAAGGCAAGGGTGGAATCAAGCCCGCCGGAAAGTCCCAGCACGACGTTTTTACAGCCGATTGCCTGCATGCGGCGCATGAGTCCCACTGCCTGCATTTGCAGGATTTCCTTGCATCTTTCGGTGCGTGTATCGGATTCTTCCGGAACGAAGGGATTTTTCGGGATGGGACGGGTAAGGGCGGTTTCTTCCATCGCAAGGGAGAAATCCACATGAAAAATATCCTCGTCCGTTGTAAAGGTATTGCATTTTCTGCGGTTGGCACAAAGTTTTTGCAGATCCACCTCGGTAATGAGCATCTGGTTTTTGAACGGCTCAGATTCTGCCAGAAGCTTGCCGTTTTCCGCAACAAGATTATGACCGGAGAACACAAGATCCGTGGTGGATTCCCCGATTCCGGCATCGGCGAGCGCATAGGCACAGCAGAGGCTTGCAGATTTTGCCTGCACCATCATTTTGCGGTATTCTGCTTTTCCTGCGGCTGCAGGGCTTGCGGAAAGATTGAAAATAAGGGTTGCACCTGCCTTTGCATAGCGAACGGAGGGGCTGTCCGCAGTGTAAAGATCCTCGCAAAGCTCCACACCGAAGGTAAGCTCAGGCATGGTTTCACAGCAGAACACAAGACCCGTACCGAAGGGAACTTCCTCTCCCTGAATTTTCAGGAAATATTCCGAATCAAAGCCCTGTGTAAAATAGCGAAGTTCGTTGTGTGCGCTGTAATTGGGCAAATTTGTTTTCGGGACAATTCCGAGCAGTGCGCCCTTACAGATCACAGCAGCGCAATTGTAGATCTTATTCTGATTGACAAACGGCAGTCCCACGATGGATACGATGTCCATATCCCGAGTTTCCTTTGCAATACGAATCAGCTGCTGCTCTGCCGCACGTCCGAGTGACTCCTGCAAAAACAAATCACCGCAGGTATAACCGGTAATGGAAAGCTCCGGGAAACAGATGATCTTCACGCCCTGTGTATGAGCCTGTGAGATCAGCTCCAGAATTCTGTCCGTGTTATGGACGCAGTCACCCACACGCAGATCGGGGGTGGCGCATGCGATCTTCAGAAATCCATCCTTCATTTGCAAAACCTCTCTTCTTTGTCAAAGCGGAGCATTCGATGCTCTTTGCATATTATCTTTAGTATACCATATTTTGTGGGGTTATGCAAGAGATGGAAAAAATTTTACATACAAGCTGTCGTATTAGCAGGAAAAAATCATGGTATAAATCATCGGATAAAATGGTATACAAAGTGACAAGGTTCTGAAAATCACCAAAACCTCGCCGAAAAGTGAAAAGGAAACCGTCAGTTTGATGTCTTGCAAACAAAGTCCCGTTGTGCTATACTGTACATGAAAATGAAGAAGAAACATGAAATCCGGGAAGAGGAAGTTCCCGAAGGAGGAATCATTATGACTGAAGATATGACCCGTGGAAAACCGCTTTCACTCATCCTTGGTTTCTGCATACCGATGGTATTCGGAAACATCCTGCAGCAGCTCTATAATATGGCAGACACCATCATCGTCGGACGCTGCATCAATTCCGACGCACTTGCCGCACTTGGCGCAACGGGCTCTGTCTGCTTTCTGGTCATCGGATTTGCAACAGGACTTTGCACGGGACTTTCCATTCCCGTTGCGCAGATGTACGGTGCAGGTGATCTCAAAGCCATGCGGCGCTACATGATTAACGCTGTCTACATCAGTGCCATCGTGACTGTACTGCTCACGCTGCTCACAACGACGCTCTGCCGTCCCCTGCTGCAGCTGATGCAGACCCCTGACTCGATCATTGACGATGCGTACCGTTATCTGTTTGTGATGTTTGCAGGACTTGCGGCAACGATTCTATATAACCTCCTCGCAGGCTTTCTGCGTGCGATGGGTGACAGCAAAACGCCGCTTGTATTCCTTGCAATTTCCTCCGTGCTGAACATCGGACTTGACTTTCTGATGATCATGGCATTCGATATGGGGGTGATGGGTGCAGGGCTTGCAACCATTATTTCACAGGCGATTTCGGGAATTCTGTGTCTTTACTACATGACAAAGCATTTCGATATTCTCGCTTTTGAGCAGGATGAATTTGCATTCCGCAGTGATTATTGCAAAAAGCTCTGCTCCATCAGCCTGCCCATGGCATGTCAGTTTTCGATCACCGCTATCGGCTCGATCATCATCCAGTCCGCCGTCAACAGCTTTGGACCTGCAGTAATTGCAAGCGTGACTGCTGCAACAAAGATCCAGACGATCGTATTTGGTCCCATGGAATCCCTTGGCATTACAATGGCGACCTACTGCGGACAGAATCTTGGCGCTGGCAGGATCGACCGCATCCGGCAGGGACTGCGGTGCAGCATCAGGGTATGCCTGATCTACACGCTTTTTGCGATTGCTTTCAGTATTTTTCTCGGAAGATTCCTCGTCTATGGATTCGTTTCCACACAGGAAGCAGATTTTGCGGCAATTCTCGACCACGCATCCTACTATCTGCGTGTCAACGCTCTTTTCTATCCGACACTTGCCATTCTCTTTGTACTGCGTAATTCCCTGCAGGGAATGGGCTACAGCTTCCTGCCGATGAGTGCAGGCATTCTGGAGCTTGCGGCAAGAGTATTTTCAGCGTGGGTGCTTGTCAATGCACTCGGCTATCTCGGTGTGTGCCTTGCAAGCCCCGTGGCTTGGATCGCAGCGGATATCCTGCTCGTTTCCGCAACATTCTATGCACTGGCAACACTGCCCCGAAAGCTTCCAGAGAGAGTCAATGCAGTAACAACATAACAAATGCCCCGATTTTCATCGGGGCATTTCGGTCTGTCAAAAAAGTCCGTCCAGCCAGTGGGGAGTCACCCTACAACCCCCAGTATATAGCCAAAAAGCAATCCGCAGGAGAGCGGGTTGAGGGTGCGGTAGCACCCTACCTCTTTCCCCTTCCCCTCTGGGGAGGGGGTTAGGGGGTAGGGCAAATTTAAGCGAAATAATACTTTTTAACAAGCTGAAATGCCCCGATTTTCATCGGGGCATTTTTGTATTATTCGTCGAGAGAATCCAGAATTCCCACAATGAATTTCAGAATCATCAGGGAATCGTTTGCATCAGGCTTGCCGTTCTTGTCACAGTCCGCATTGCGCTTCTGCTGTTCTTCAAGATTTGCTGCACCGAGCAGTCCCTTGTTGAGAACGATAACATCGAGGATGTCAACGCCGCCATCAAGATTCACATCGCCATAGACAACCTTCGAATCCGTGGGAGCCTGTGTGGGTGCTTCCGTTGTCGGCTCGGTGGTTGCTTCCGTAGGAGCCTGTGTCGGAGCTTCTGTAGTAGCTTCCGTCGGCGGCTCTGTAGGAGCTTCTGTCGGAGGCTCTGTAGGCTGTTCTACTTCCTTCTCCACGCCAAATACGGTATAGTTCACACAGTAGGAGGACATGCCATTCGTTCCGAGCGTCACCTTCTCGCCTGCCTGAACTTCCTTGGAGTAGAACTGGAAGGACACCTCATTGCTGCTTGCGGCAGTCATGCTTGTCTGCGTCCAGCCGCTCATCCAGGAAGGCAGGGGCGTTACACGGGTATCCATTGCAATATAGATGGTTGCATCCTTTGCGGCAACAAAGGTCGCAAGGTCATTGGTATTATACTTTGCATCACAGCCCGTCAGAATGGACTGCGCACCCTCAAGCTCTGCAGGGAGAGAAATATAGGTGAAATCACGGTCGCCGAAGATACGGTCATTGGTATTGGTTTCCAGATCAATCTGCCAGTACTGCTTGGTATCATCGGTAACATTCAGATCCTCAAAGAGGCTGCCGCTGATATTCAGACGCCATTTCTGGTCGTTCTCGCCGTTGCTTTCCCACTGAAGAACATTTGCGCCGTCCTCCTTGGAACCGCCATTGACGCCAAGCACGCTCTGATCGGTCGTTACCTTCGTGCAGATGGTGTAGGAGCCATCACCGTTGCTGACAAACTTGAAAAGCTGTGCATCGCTGCTGGTATTGCTCCAGATGCCGATATTGGTGCCATTATCGGGCTTTCCGGAATCGAGATCAAGCAGATAGGTCTTGCCGTCGCCGACCTCGGAATAGAGGTAATAGTAACCATCACCTGCATCCTCAAACTTCCAGACTCTTGCACCGTCTGTACCCTGCTGTACGTTCGTGCCGTCAGCTGCTGCGGAATCTGCAACTTCCAGATACAGTCCGCTGTTCACGTTCTTGATGGTGTACAGATAATTGGTGTCGATCTTTGCACCGATCTTGCCGCCGATGGCAACACTGCCGTTGGGGCGGTTCGGGAGATTTGCATCGGAACCGAGGTAGAAGCTCGTGTTCGGAGGCTGGTTGTAGGAAGTATTCTGTGCTGAAACCTGCATTCTGTACTGTGCGTCATGCATCAGTGTTGTGATACGATAATCCGTATCGTAAGTGGTTGCGAAGATGCGCAGGGAGTTGCCATCGGCAGCTCTGAGCACCAGTTCTTCACGCCAGTCACCGAAAATATCAGCGGACAGGCTGGGAGTTGCCTTTGTGGAGTTGCAGGTGAGATAGCCTGTGGTCGTCAGAAGAGCCGAAATCTTGCCGCTTGCATTCATATCGGAAATGGTTGCCGGTGATGCGTCGCCGCCGTCGAGAATTTCTCTTTCGAGGTCACCATCCCAGTGGATCATGAAGTTCACAGCCGGAACATCTGCTGCAAGAGCATTTCCTGCGCCGTCAAAAATTCTGCCCATGCCCCAGAATTCGCCGCCCTTATTGCCCGACCAAACGTTACCTGCGGCACAGCGGCCTGTATCCTTGGAGTTATCCACATGGAAAATGATATTACCGTTTGCAGCGTCGATCAGAGATACGCCGTAGGGGGGATTCTCGTGGCACATCCACAGCTCCTGACCGGGGCGATCCGGCAGGAAGTCGCTCAGATGCATCGCATCACCATGACCTCTGCCCGTACACCACAAAACCTTACCATTGTCATCCAGACAAGTGGAACCGAGCACCAGTTCCTGTCTTCCGTCGCCGTCAACGTCAGCAGGCATGCAGTTGTGGTTGCCGTTGCCGTAGCCTGCGGCGGAGGAATTATAGCCTGTATCAAATGCCCAGCGCTTGACGAGCTTCTTGTCCACAACGTCATATGCCACGGCTGTCATTCTGGTGTAGTAGCCTCTGACGGAAACCGCACTGGGCTTTACGCCATCAAGGTACACAACGGAACCAAGGAAACGGTCGCAGCGGTTGCCGTAATCATCGCCCCAGGTTTTTTTGGAAACCTCTCCTCTGGGATGCTCATAATTGACGGTATGCAGTGCCGCACCCGTTGCACCATCAAACAATGTATAATACTCAGGACCGGAGAGAATGTAACCACTGCTGTTTCTGTAATTGGCATTCGCATTGCCGATCACCTTGCCCGTACCATCCACGGTACCATCAGCGGTCTTGCAGGTCATCTCTGCCTTGCCATCCATATCGAAGTCGGCAACGAGGAACTGCGTATAATGTGCACCGGCACGGATATTCACGCCCAAGTCGATACGCCAGAGTTTCGTACCGTTAAGCTTGTAGCAGTCGATGTATACCTTATCGGTAACACCGCCCTTGGAGTTATCCTGCGAGTTATTGGGATCCCACTTGACAAACAGCTCATACACACCGTCGCCGTCAACGTCGCCGACGGAGCAGTCATTCGGAGAATAAATGCTGCCGGGTTTATCGAGCTTTACATCAAAATAATTGCCGCCCGATGTGAGATTACAGGTCGCTTCGTTGAGCTTGGAAGTTCCCGAATAGGTTTCCACTTTGTATTTGCTGGAAGCATTGCCGCCCGCATCAAGAAAGCACGTCGCATCCCCCGGATTTGCGGTGTAAACAAGCGTATCATCTCGATACAGCTTGAAGATCGCAGCGTCGGGATCGTTTGCCAGAAAGCGCCAGCTGACAAGCATGCCGGAGCCAGTGGAAACTGCACTAATACCTCTGTCGAGTTTTTCCAGATACACGCCGGACGCCGCAGCGGCGTTCTGTGTGTTCTGCGGAGCCATTCCGCTGCAGACCGACAAACCCATCATGCCGGCAAGCAGAACTGCACCAAATTTCTTTTTCATACCATTCCACCTCATCATTCTTTGTGTGTGCAAGCTGCACGTTCTTGCTTCATACATACATTATATATGAAAATTCACAAATTGTCAATGAATTTTTGCAAACTTGGTGGATTATTTATTCATTTTGGGAAACATCCCAATTTTTATAAAAAAATCCCACCGCAAAATGCGATGGGATCCGCTGTTCGTGATTATTCTTCTGTATCCTGCGCTTCTGCACCGGAATTGACGCCCTGCACGGGACGGTACTTGTCCATTGCCTCCAGACGATTGAACACAATGTCATAGCCGTTCTTGCTCTGGTAATTGAGTGAACGGTTCACACGGCTGATGGTCGCTGTACTTGCACCTGTTACATTGACAATATCGCTGTAGACATGATGGTCACGCAGCATCTTTGCAACCTGCAGACGCTGGGAGATCGTCTGAAGCTCCAGAACAGTACAAAGATCATCAAAAAATGCACTGCACTCCTCTTTGGTTTCAAGACACAGAATTGCTTCGTAAAGCTCGTCCAGAGCAGAGGGGTTGAATTTTCCTCGTTTCATATCAAGAAATTCCTTTCACGCATATTGTTATATATATTTTAACACATTATAGTGCAAAAGTAAAGTGTTTTTTCAAAAAATTTTTGATTTTTTCTGTAAGACTATACGAAAATGAATTTTTGACAATATACAGTGTTTTTTATTTGACCTTAATCACACGGATATTGGAGAAGGTAGCATTATAATAATCATTTCCGCCAAGGAAGAATACCAGCTGTGCCTTATCGTCATCCTGTGAAACAGTGAAATTCTGTTCATAATGCAGCTTCTCGGAAACTGCTTCGATTTTGTCGCTGTAGTATTCTTCTGTCCCACGTACAACGAGGGGGATCTCCACATCAACCGTTGAGGTGTAGTCGAATTCCAGACGATATTCTGCACCCTTCTGCAAAGGAATATCGGGTATGATCGCTTCAATATCTTCCGGAACATCGCCGCCATCCGACACATTCAGCCAGAAGGACTTGTCATATTCATTGACATAGGCATAAACATTTGCACCGGAATCGGCATTGTGGGAGGAGGTGTAGACGGAATCCGCAGCTGCATTCAGACCGATTTTAGAGGATTCCATGCCGAGTGCCTGACAGATCTGATCTGCAAGCACATAGGCACTGTTCTGCTGTGTTACGGGAGAAGGATGCCAGTCGGAGCCGATACCATCCGCCATATTCTGCGTAACGGATGCATAGCTCATCACACGCTCGTCCTTGCTGTCCGATTTGTAGGTATCCACCGCCTGTGCAATCAATTCGTAGATTTCCTCGCCACCCATGGTTCCCACGGTACAGATCATGTATGCATCAGGATTCTTTTCACGGATCATTTCAAGGAATGCGATGTAGCCTTCGACAAACTCAGGCGAACGGGTTTCAGGCTCCTTGCCGACATAATTGATGTCGTTGGTTCCGAGATTGATGACGACAACATCATTGACGATCTTGGAGAAGTCCCATTCCTCGGTATACTGCCAGTTCTTCGTTGTTTTTGTATAGCAGTCAGGGACGAGGGATTCGGAATTCTTGTCACCCGATGAGTAACCCGAAACAATACCGTGTCCGCTGTAGCAGACCGCACTGTAATCGGCGTCGAGCTGCATTGCTGTAAGATATGCATAGGATTTGGTGAAATTCTCCGTTGTGGTTTTGAACGACTCGGAGCTGGAGGCGCCCTCCACGCCGTAGGCGCAGGTAATGGAATCGCCGATAAATTCGATGCAAAGCTCCTTCTTGGCAGTGGGCTTTACGGGAATCGGGGCCGCAGAAGTTACATCCACGGATTTCACGCCGATTGCGCCATACATCGCCTCCGAGAGCATGATCACCTTGATCGTTGCCGTTCTGTGACTCCCCTTCTCCCAGAGTGTGATGGTTTCCTGCTTTTCATCCATGGTTTTGTCAATGAGCAGTTCTCCATCGACAAACACCGCATATCTCGGACGGTGATCGGCATCCGCCTCAATACCTGCATCGCCTGCAAGCTGCACGGAAGCGGAAGTTCCTGAAACAATAAATTCCGCTGCACTGCCACTCTGCACAAGCCACAGGGTATCCTCAGTTGTAAGATTTCTTCCTGTAATTCTGACATGTTCCTCCGTAGCCGCAAAGGAAGCTTCCCGTTCCTCACCGCTGGGCTGCAGCAGCTGTTTTTTCAGAATACCGAGGTCAAAGGCGTTGACTGCGCCGTCTTTATTGATATCATCCGCAGCGGCAATTTCACTTCTGCCAAGCAGCGCATCCTGCAGGTGCAGAACATCGGAAACAGAATATGCCGCCGCAGTCCCCGACACAAGCAGGAGCGCCGCAGTGCATATGCCAAGCACCGATGTGATTCGATTTTTTACGGTTTTCATATAGGTTCCCCTCTCAAAAAATACTACCTGTATTATATCATTTTTTGGAATCTTTTTCAAGCATACATTCCCCCTCTTTTGTGAATATTCAGCCGATAATTCGTAAAGAATTCTTGACAAGAAAAAGAAACCGAAATCATGCTTTCTTAATTATTCACTTTCCTATTGATTTTCAATGGATTTTTTGTTATAATTTAGATATTAGTATCAAAATTTCTACTCTTACAGATACTCCACCTTTTTGAAAGGAGCAGCAGCATGAATCTTTCCGATGCAATAGAATTATTTGAAAGCGGATATTTCACAGAACGCTTGGCAGTACTCTACGGGACGGACAAGCGAATTTTGGAAAAGCAGAAACAACGCTATCTTTCGGCGATACGATGCTTTTCAGAGCTTTATCCCGACAGAGAGGATGTGCATATTTTCTCCGCCCCCGGCAGAACCGAGATCGGCGGCAACCACACCGACCACCAGCACGGCTGTGTGCTGGCGGCGGCAGTGAATCTGGATGCGATTGCAGTTGTCGCATTCCATCGGGACGGCGTGATTCGTGTGAAATCCGAGGGCTACGATGCCTTCACCGTCAATCTGGGCGATCTGTCCGTGCAGTCCGACGAAACTGGAACAGCCGCCATCATCCGTGGCATTGCGGCAAAGTTCAGCGGTCTGGGGGCAGAAATCGGCGGATTTGATATGTACTGCACCTCAGACGTTCTCAGCGGCAGCGGCATTTCTTCCTCGGCGGCATTTGAAACGCTTATCGGCACGATCATTGACAGCTATTACAATGACAGCAAGGCAGGTGCAGTCGAGATCGCAAAGATCGGACAGTTTGCAGAGAATGTCTATTTCGGCAAGAAAAGCGGTCTGATGGATCAGATGGTTTCGTCCGTTGGGGGACTCGTTTCCATTGATTTCTACGATACGGAAAATCCCGAAATTGAGCCTTTTGACTTCGATTTCGAAGCACACGGCTACTGCCTGTGCATCACAGATACCAAGGGCAGTCATGCAAATCTCACGGATGATTACGTCGCCATCCGCAGTGAGATGGAAGCGGTTGCCGCCTATTTCGGAAAGCCGTATCTGCGTGAGGTGAGCGAGATTGCATTCTATGATGCGATCCCGAAACTGCGTGAAACATGCCCCGACCGTGCGATTTTAAGGGCAGCACATTTCTTCTCTGACAACCGCCGTGCGATGCAGGAAGCGGATGCACTGAAATCCGGAAATCTGGACGAATTTCTCCGGCTCGTGAACGAATCGGGAGAATCCTCCGCACAGCTTTTGCAGAATCTCTATAGCACATCTAAGCCCTTGCAGCAGGAAATTCCCCTTGCCATTATGATGAGTAAGCGTGTTTTGAACGGCATGGGTGCTGTCAGAGTACATGGCGGCGGCTTTGCAGGCACGATTCAGGCGTTTGTGCCGCTGGAGCTTGCTGATGCTTACATGACAGAAATGAACCGCATCTTCGGCGAAAATGCTTGTCAGAAGATGCGAATCCGTCCTGTGGGCGGTGTGGAACTCACAAAGGAGCAGCTATGAATGGTATCTTTTATTTTTCGGGAACGGGCAACAGCCTTTGGCTTGCAAAGCAGATCAAGGCGGAGCTTGGCGGTGAGATCCGCTATATTCCAAAATGGAACGGCGATATTTCCGCATATGACAAGCTGATAATTGTCTGCCCCGTTTATTCGTTCGGTCTGCCGCTGCCCGTTTTTGAATTTATGACCACACTGAAAACGGATGCACCCTTGTGGATCGTGATGAATTACGGCGGTGCAGCAGGCAGTGCGGCGAAATTTGCCTATCATCACGCAAAAAAATGCGGACTTTGCATTAAACGGGTCTACACAATGAAAATGCCTGAAAATTTCACCGCTGTATTTTCCACGCCGCTGCTTAAACCCTATAATGATGGGCTGCTGAAAAAAGCACCGAAGGCAATCGAAAAAATCATCACATCCATTAAAAATGAGGAAGAAAAGGTGTTGCCTGCGGAGAAATCCAATAAGCACAAGCTTTACAACGAAAACAAGAGCAACTGGGGCAAAATGGGCGAACGATTTTCCGCCTCCGAAGCCTGTACATTATGCGGAAAATGCCTGAGGGAATGTCCTGCGGAAAACATCAGCATCAAGGACGGCAGGATTTCCTTCGGCAGCAATTGCGTGGTCTGTCAGGCATGCTATCACCGCTGTCCGTCACAGGCGGTTCTGTATCAGGGAAAGCCCAATAAAATGCCATATTTCAATCCCAATGTTCCCGAACATGAAATGGGAACAGACATCACATAAAGGAGTAATTTGTTATGAAAATTTTAGTACTCGGCGGTGCAGGCTACATCGGCTCGCATACCGCACTCGAACTTGTCAAGGCAGGAAACGAAGTCATTGTTGCAGATAATCTGGTAACGGGCTACCGCAAGGCAATCCCCGAAGGTGCGAAATTCTATGAGGGTGATCTTCACGATTTTGATTTCCTTGACAATCTCTTTCAAAAGGAAAAGATTGATGCGGTAATCCATTTTGCGGCATATTCTCTTGTGGGCGAGAGTGTGACGAATCCGCTGAAATACTATGACAACAACCTCTGCGGCACGAAGATTTTGCTCGATGCGATGGTGAAAAATAACGTTGACAAAATCGTGTTCTCCTCCACAGCCGCAACCTACGGCGAACCGGAGAACATTCCGATTCTGGAAAGCGACCGTACCTGTCCGACCAACCCTTACGGCGAAACAAAGCTTGCAATGGAGAAAATGTTCAAGTGGACGGCAAATGCACATGGTCTGCGGTTTGTATCGCTCCGTTACTTCAACGCCTGCGGTGCGGATGCAAGCGGCACAATCGGTGAAGCACACAACCCCGAAAGCCACCTGATTCCGCTGATTCTGCAGGTACCGAACGGCAAGCGTGAAACCATTTGCATCTATGGCACGGACTACGATACCCCCGACGGAACGTGCATCCGTGACTATATCCATGTGACCGACCTTGCACAGGCACATATCCTTGCAGTGCAGTATCTGATGAACGGCGGCGAGAGTGACATCTTCAATCTTGGCAATGGCGTGGGATATTCCGTTCGTGAGGTGATTGAAACCGCAAGAAAGGTCACAGGACATCCGATTCCTGCGACGGAAACGCCCAGACGTGCAGGCGATCCTGCAAGACTTGTGGCATCGAGTGATAAAGCAAGAAAGATTCTCGGCTGGAATCCCGTGCATGACAGTCTGGAGGAAATTATTGAAAGTGCATGGAACTGGCACAAACAGCATCCGAATGGGTATGACGAATAATGAGGTGAGATAATGCAGTTCATTATTGCGCTGATGATCATACTGACAGGATTCTTTCCTGCTGCGATCTATACAAAATCACTCATTCAGATTTTGTTTACTCTTTTGTTTGCACCGAAATTTGACATGAAATGCACCCAGATCTCCATATTCGGGTGGACATTCAACCACCAGAACGGAAAATGGCTCAGAAGCTACAAGGGTTATTTTGTTCCGCTGATCCAGTATAACGCCACATTGGATTTAAACAGATATCAAGTGGGGAAATCCGAAAAGAGAGCCAGAAATTACGACATTGTGCGTATCGCACTTCTTCTTGTGATCAGCCTTATGCTTTTACTGCTCAATCTCGGCATGTTCAAAGAGCTTTTGTATTTTCCGGAGCTCCATCCACTAAAGCTGTTCAGTCTTTCCTTTACAGTCGGGATGATCTACCAGTCTGTTTCGCTACTCTGCATTGGACTATACACCTACCTCGTAATGATGAAAGGACTTACAGGACATACAGACTCCATTCTCAACCGACTCAGAAGCGGTGAAAGCTTTGAGGCATTGGAGCTGAAGCATGTCGATGAGCTTCCTTATCCAAAGGCTAACCAGATCGAACGGATGATGTATCACAATTTATATCTGATGTATCTGCTTGCGACGAAGCAATACAGCAAAATGAAGCCGATCATTGAGGAAATGACAGATTACTATCGGGAGCGAGCATTTATTCTGCAGGATACGCCGGGGTATTATCTGCTTGTTTTCTATTATTCCGCATTTGAACCGGATGAAGACATGGCGGAATGGTTTTTTGACAAGGTTCGTTCTACACTCGAAACAGATCCCGATGCCAACGCCAAGCGTGTGCTTGCCTGCTATTATCTGAATATTGTGAAGGATTACGAAAAGGCACGGCAATACACGGATGAGGGCTTGCATACAGTGGATAATTACTCCATTGCAGGTGCGGAACGTGATCTCGAACGTCGATTGCTTGCGGAACTGAATGCAACGCTGAACAGTATTGGACTGCCAAGCACGGTTCTTCCGTCATAGTTTTTTACTACTCCATTGCAGGATTATTCCTGCAATGGAGCTTTCTTTTTTGTGTGACCACATTGTTCACTAAATGTGGATAAATTGGATGTCAGGCGTATTATTTTCGATAAAAGAGAAATATACAATTAAAAAATGCACTAAAAAGTTATTTTTTAGGTTGAATTCATTGTGCAAACATGGTATAATGATAGTGTATATATAATACAATCCGCATCAAAAAAGGAGGAAAAGTATGAAAATCTTTTCAAGTGGCAAGCTCAGAACACTGCTTGCCGGAGTTACTGCAATGACGATGCTGTTGTCAACAGCAACGATCCTGCCGGAACAGAAGGCAGGCGCAGCTGACACGTGCGTGATCAACTCCGGAACGCAGTACCAGATCATCCGAGGCGTGGGTGGTATCAACCATCCGGAGTGGACAGGTCAGGATATGA
>JAFXCV010000003.1 GCA_017521325.1 Oscillospiraceae bacterium
CCATCTGTGAATGCAGCAATGCGGAAATTTACGCTGCCTTGCTGAAAGAAACCAATGCAATGGCTGCGAAGAAATGCCACGCCTCCGGCAAGAAGAAGCTCTACTACATTTCCGCAGAATTCCTGATCGGAAAGTTGCTGTCCAATAACCTGATTAATCTTGGTGTTTACGAGGATGTCAGAAAGCAGCTTGCGGAAAACGGAAAGGACATCTGCGAAATCGAGGAAATCGAACATGAACCTTCACTCGGCAATGGCGGTCTTGGACGACTGGCGGCTTGCTTCCTCGATTCCATCGCAACCCTCGGACTGCATGGCGACGGTATCGGACTGAATTACCACTTCGGGCTGTTCCGTCAGGTATTTTCGGACAATGCCCAGACGACCATTCCCGATTCGTGGCTGGACGACCACAGCTGGCTGCGCCGCACGGATCTCACCTATCCCGTGAAATTCCGTGATCTTACAGTTACAGCCCGTCTCTATGAGATTCATGTCACGGGCTACGGCAGCGTGACCAACAAGCTGCGGCTGTTCGATATTGAGAGCGTGGATGAATCCGTCGTGCAGGACGGCATCGACTTTGATAAATCCGAAATCGCAAAAAATCTCACGCTGTTTCTCTATCCCGATGACAGCGATGAAGCCGGCAGACTCCTGCGCATCTACCAGCAGTATTTCATGGTGACCGCCGGTGCACAGCTGATTCTGGACGAATGCACAGCAAGAGGTTGCAATCTTTATGATCTGCCCGATTATGCGGTGATCCAGATCAACGATACCCACCCGACCATGGTCATTCCGGAACTCATCCGTCTGCTCATGGAAAGGGGCATTCCGATGGATGACGCCATCTCCATCGTCAGCCGTACCTGTGCGTACACGAACCATACGATTCTGGCAGAGGCACTTGAAAAGTGGAAGATCTCCCAGCTCAATCAGGTCGTGCCGCAGCTCATACCCATCATTGAGGTGCTCGATAACAAGATCCGCCGGAAATTCGATGACCCGTCCGTGTATATCATTGACAAGGAAGAGCGTGTGCACATGGCACACATCGACATCCACTACGGCTTCAGTGTCAATGGTGTTGCCTCCCTGCACACAGAGATTCTGAAGAATGAGGAACTGCATCATTTCTACAAGCTCTATCCTGAAAAATTCAACAACAAGACCAACGGCATCACATTCCGCAGATGGCTGATGCACAGCAATCCGGAGCTGTCCGCACTCATCACAAAGCTGATCGGAGACGGCTGGAAACAGAATGCGGAGGAACTGAAAAAACTGCTCGCATTCCGTCAGGATGAAACGGTACTGCATCAGCTGCTCTCCGTCAAGCAGGAGAAAAAGCACCAGCTTGCGGCGTATCTTGCCAGGACACAGGGCATTTCCCTCAATGCGGAGTCCATCTTCGATATTCAGGTAAAGCGTCTGCATGAATACAAACGCCAGCAGCTCAATGCACTGTATGTCATCTGCAAGTATCTGGAGATCAAGTCGGGCAAGATCCCGAAAACGCCGATCACCGTTATCTTCGGTGCAAAGGCAGCACCGGCATATATCATCGCACAGGACATCATCCATCTGATTCTGTGCCTGCAGGAGCTGATCAGAAACGATCCCGAGGTAAATCCGTATCTGAATGTTGTCATGGTCGAGAACTACAACGTCACTCTGGCGGAAAAACTGATCCCGGCATGCGATATTTCGGAACAGATCTCGCTTGCCTCCAAGGAAGCAAGCGGCACTGGCAACATGAAATTCATGCTGAACGGTGCAGTGACCCTCGGCACAGAGGATGGTGCAAATGTGGAGATCCATGCTCTTGTGGGGGATGAGAATATCTATATCTTCGGCGATGACAGTGATACGGTTGTGGAACGCTACAAGAACGGCAGCTACCATGCAAAGCAGTACTACACCGAAAATCCCACTCTCAAAAAAGCAGTGGATTTCATCACGGGTGAAGCACTTGCAGAAATCGGTGACAAGGTGCGTCTGGAGCGATTGTTCAAGGAACTGACCACAAAGGACTGGTTCATGACGTTCCCCGATTTTGAGCGCTATGTGACTGCGAGAGAATCCGCCTATATGGACTATGAAAACCGCTTGGCATGGGCAGAAAAGATGCTCGTCAACATTGCACAGGCAGGGTACTTCTCCTCTGACCGGACGATCGCGGAATATAACAGGGATATCTGGAAACTATAAAAGTAAGGCTGTATGGAGGGAAACCTCCGTACAGCCGCTTTGTTATCGGTTGATGCAGCTATTGCGTTCCACCAGCTTATGCGGAACGATGATCTTCGTGGCGAGAAGATTCGGGTTCTCAATGTGATTGATCACCTGCGATGCCGCTTCAATGCCAAGCTGCACGGAATTGATGTCGATCGAAGTCAGCGGCGGTGATGTGATGCGGGCAAAGAGAGAATTGTTGAAGGAAATGATCGACAGATCCTCTGGTATCCGGATGCCCATTTCAATGCAGACTCTCTCAAGCGCAACGGCAAACAGATCATCACTGACGAGGATCGCTGTGGGTCTGTCTTCTTTCTGGAGGAGTGCCTGCACCGATGCAAGGTTTTCCTCCGGAATGAACGGCAGCTCCACAATGTTTTCCGGATCAACGGCAATGCCGCTGTTCAGGAGAGCAAGCTGATAGCCCATTCTGCGGTCGGCAGAAAACATCAGATTGCCGTCACTGCCAAGATACGCAATGTTGGTATGCCCCTTTGCAAGCAGGTACTCTGCAGCTTCCCGTCCTGCAAGCACATTGTCATTGTCCACATAGACCGTCTGATTTGCAAAACGGTGTGCCTTGCCAATAACGACATATAACAGCCCCTCGCTGTATAAATAGTCAATAATCGGGTCGTCCTGTTTGGAATAGGTGACAATGTAGCCGTCAATCTGTCCTCTTTTGGCGATGTTTGTCAATGCAAGCAGAATTTCCGCTTCATCCTGTCCGGTGATGACGGTGTTGATATAGCCATGCTGATTGCAGAACTGGCTGATGCCGCGAATCACCTCAAGGTGAAAGGAATTTTCAAACGATTCTTTCGGCGACGGCGGCAGGATGATACCGATAG
>JAFXCV010000016.1 GCA_017521325.1 Oscillospiraceae bacterium
GACTTTCAAAAGTGCTTGAATTTCCCGATTTTCTGCGCTATACTAATAATGCAACGCAGACTTTCTACCAGGCTTTCATAACAAAGGAGGATAAAATCAAATGAAAGCAAGTCTGCCCTTTAAGTACATTACTGCCGTCAAAGGCGGTAAACACTATGTTGTCTTTGATTATAAGGACAACGAAGGAAAACGCAAAAGAAAATGGATCGGTACTGATCTGCCTGAAAAATGTGCTAAGAAGGCTTTGAACCTCAAGGTCGAGGAGATCGTCACGGCGTTCTATGAGGACTACATGAATGGCAAGCTGTTCAAGAAAGCACAGCAGAAGGCAAAGGAAAAGCTCACGGCTGGCGACTACAAGTTCACAGTGTTCCTTCGTGATTGGCTGGAAACTATCAAGCCCACTATTGCCGAAACGACATACGAAAGCTATTCGCAGAAGCTCAACAGCGTGGTTCGCTACTTCGATACGGTGTTTCCTGACATTACGCTTGCTGAGGTGACTGCTGTGGAGCTTCAGAAGTTCTATAACGATAAGTTTGCAGAGGGAATCACCGCTAACACAATCAAGCACTATCACGCAAATATCCATAAGGCATTGAAGTATGCTGTGAAGATCGGACTTGTTTCCTGCAACGAATCTGAAAAGACAGACCGTCCGAAGCTCGACAAGTATGAAGCGACATTCTATAATTCCAAAGAGCTTGAAAGACTGTTTTCTGTTTTCAGAGGAGATCGTATGGAGGTAGTGGTGCTTATCGCTGCCTACTATGGACTCCGCAGAAGTGAGATCATCGGTCTGAGGTGGGACGCTATCGACTTCGACAACAATACGATCACCATTCACGCAAAGGCTTATAATGTTTATGAGGGTGGCAAGCTCGTTGTGAAGTTCGAGAATAAGTTAAAAACCAAAGCAAGTCACAGGACACTTCCGCTTATTCCGTACATCGCTGATGTGCTGAGAGCGAAGAAAGAGCAGGATGAATACCTCTCCACGGTTCTGAAAAGCGGATACGATCACGAATATGAAGATTACATCTGCACCGATGAGCTTGGCAGACTGATCACGCCTAACTATGTTACTGACCATTTCGCAAATGTTATCAAGAAATACAAGCTGAAAAAGATTCGTTTTCACGATTTGAGACATTCTTGTGCGAGCTTGCTTCTTGCTAACGGTGTGCCTATGAAGGCAATCCAGGAGTGGCTCGGACACTCCACATTCCATGTAACCGCTGATTTTTACAGTCACTTGGATTTCAACTCTAAGATTGACTCAGCTAATACGATCGCCAATATCCTCGGTGGCGGAGCTGTCGAAAGACCGCCTGCTGCGGAAAGCAAGAGGGTAGAAAGCCAAAATACGGCTGATGACACAAAGAAATGAAAGAAATGTGACTGATTGGTAGATAAACAGGCAAAAAATAAAATCGGACTTATAAAAAGCCCGATTTTACGATGTTTTGTGGTGCCGCTGACCGGGGTCGAACCGGTACGCTGTCTCCAGCGAGGGATTTTCTTACTACTCTATGTTACCATAGCCACACAAAAGTGTGTTGTAGTCTGGACTTGGTCTTTACCATATCCTTTCGGACTTAGGTAGTCGGTGTAAAGTCTCTACACTCACCCAAAGGGGTTAGCACGGCGTTCTGTTTGTGCCTTCACCGTTTTAGCCGACTTCTACTCCACAGATTTCTCTGTGGGCACTCTCTACGGATCAACCGTAGACACACTCAAAAAGTGTGTACAAACATCAAAGTCCCTTGTGTCTGCCTATTCCACCACAACGGCAAATATTCAATTTTCTCTGCTTCTTCATTTTCAGCAGTTCTAAACGCTCTGCAAAGGAAGTGAAAAAAGTGGTAGAAAAATGGTAGAAAAACTCGAACACAGAACAGGTATTTTCTACCACACTTTTCAGTAAACCTTGTAGATACGCTATTTATGAGCCGCTTGCGAAGATCGGGGCGAACGATGGTCTTAAAATCGGTCACGGGATTTTAAGTCCCTTGTGTCTGCCTATTCCACCACAGCGGCAAAACCATAAATATTATATCATAATTGTGACATTTTGTCAAGAAAAAAATAGGTGATCTATTGAAACAATATGATTCCGTTTTTCATGACAGAAATTACCTCACAAAAGCTATTGACTTTTGAAAGCACATCCGTTATAATAAACATGTTGCCTGCAAGCACAGGCAGATTACAAAAACTGAAAGGGGTTTATGCCTTGAAACGACATACTCGTGAGGAAATTCTCCGCCTGATTGAAAACGGACAGTGGCTCAAAGTCACAGGTTCCCGAAAGAATCTGATGCAGCAGAACTATTATCAAATGATCAAGGATCTTCTGGAGCTGCATGAGGTGCAAATGCTCAAGCAGTACCGCCATCATATCATGACAACTCGATTTCAGCATAGTTTGAATGTGTCTTATTATAACTACAAGATCTGCCGTCTGTTCCGACTTGATGCACGCTCCGCTGCAAGAGCAGGACTTTTGCATGATCTCTATTTTTATGATACGTCACAATTTTCCAAAACCGCACAGCCCATCCCTCACAGCCATTATCATCCCATGGCGGCACTGGATAATGCAAAGAAGCTCCTGCCCATCAACGAAAGAGAACAGGATATGATTGCAAAGCATATGTGGCCTATCACCACACAGCGCCCAGTTTATGCAGAAACCTACATTCTCACCTTTGTGGACAAGTACTGCGCCGTAATCGAATTTTTTCTGCCCCAACCACGGAGATTCTGGAACTGGCTGTGCCGCAAGACCTTTTCCCGTGCATAAATAAAACTGCCCCGTTCTGTCAACACAGGACGGGGCATTGCTATTTTTTGTCATGCAATCAGAAAATACAATGCTGTGAGCAGTGCAAGGAATACAAGATTGACTACAGTAAAATAGAGAAGGTATCTGCCCTTGCATGCAGCATTTTCCCTTGCGATGTACTTAAAGGAAATCAGGCTTGCCATGGATGCGATCAGTGTGCCCAGACCGCCGAGATTTGTGCCGATGATGAGTGCTTCATATTCTTCCGTAAAGCCCGAAAGCAGAAGCGCCGCCGGAACATTGCTGATGATCTGGCTTGATGCAATGGCAGTGACTGCCTCATTTCCTGCAATCATGTTTTCGAGGAAGGTGCGGAATGCAGGGATCCTACCCATATTTCCTATGAATACAAAGAATCCAATAAATGTCACAAGCAGTGAATAATCTACCTTTGCAAGTGTCCTTCGGTCGAAAATCAGCACTGCAAGCAGAACGATCATAAGTGCGAGAAGGTAATGTATCTTGTGCGCAACCGTAAGCAGCGAGAGAACAAACAAAATAAGATAGACAATGAGATTTCGTTTGCTTTGGATCACTGTGGGCTGTGAAAATTTCACCGTCAGCGTTGTATGCGCATTTCGTGTGTAGAAGATGCCGAACAGCAGGAGGAAAATTGCAGATGCCGCTGTGTAGGGAAGCATCAGCAGCAGGAAATCGGAGAGGGAAATGCCGGCTTTCCCGTAAAGATAGAGATTCTGCGGATTGCCGATGGGTGTAAGCATGCTGCCGAGGTTTGCCGCAACCGTCTGCATGACAACGATCGGGATCATGTGACGTTCCTTTTCGGATTCGCCTACAAGTCCCAGTACAATGAACGTAAAGGGAACAAAGGTGATCAGTGCAACGTCATTGGTCATGACCATGCTGCTGATAAAGCACAGCATGGTCAGAATGGGAACAAGCTGCCGCATATTGCGCACTTTCAGGAGCATTCGCTGCGCAAGCATTTCGAAAACTCCGATTCCCTGCAGTCCTGCCATGACAGCCATCAGACAGAACAGGATGCCGAGCGTTCGGAAATCAATGTAGGACAGGTACTGTGCATCGGGCGGAACAATGAATGCGGAAATTACCGCAAGAATACATGCAATGCACAGAACAGTTTCCTGCTTAAATACAGTCATTATTTTTTTCATAAATCTACTTACCTCTGAAATTTTTTCCTTTTCTATTATACTGCATTTGTTCTGATATTGCAAGATGCTTTTTCAACAAAATTCAAAGCCGCCCATAAGGGCGGCTACTGCTTGTCAAACATGTATGATTTCACTTAATTTGTCCCACCCGCTCTCCTGCGGAGTCCATTGGTACATATAAGAAAGAAAAACCGTGGAAACTGATCCACGGTTTTTATCATCTCTTACTTTGCTCTTTCCATCAGGATATCCAGCATTTCGCCCACATTCTTCATACCGCTGACCTCACGCACGGTAAAGCGCATGCGGAATGCACGCTCGACTGCTGCGATGAGATTGATATGCTCCAGACTATCCCAGTCCTCGATATCCTTTGCGGATGTCGTATCGGTCAGGACGATATCGTCATCATCAAACACATCCTGGAATACTTCTGTGAGCTTTGCTCTTACCTGTTCTCTGTTCATGATAATTCCTCCTTTTTTATGACACGGTCACGGCATTGACTGCAATGACCTCATTTTTGGCTTTGTAATCGGTAACTGTAAGCTTCCAGACGCTGTTGCCTTCCTCGTCCTTGGATTCAAGTGCAAAGCCGAAGCTTCCGAATAACCCGGCAACCATGGCATTTTTCTTTGTGGGGTAGTAATAACCATAAATTTCGGTGATCCCCTGCGTTCTGCACTCTTTTACAAGAGCATCAAGCATAGCAAATTCCATATCTCGCTTGAGCACACGGCAGCTCATGAGCCAAAGCTCAACATGCAGAGCCGTTTCCTCTTTTTTACCGATCACAACGGACACAATGCCGTTGTCGCCGAATTTATCCTCGAGTCTGCCGTACAGACGGATATGCTCAGCACTTGCTGCGGTTTCTTCCATTTCCGCCTGCGTATAACGTTTGGTAGTCACATTGAACTGGTTGCTCTTATTGGTCAGCTGTGTGATGCGGGGCAGTGAAACGGGATCAAAATCACGGATCTCCGCCTTCATTTCAAGGCTGAGAAGGAAATCCTTATAATTCGTATATTTCTGCTGTGCAGCCTGACGCTGTGCGTTTGCCTGATACATGGCATTTCGCTTAGCATCGTCGCCCGAAAGAGTGGTGACTTCAAAATAGCCGCATCTATCAAGCGCAAGGATGCATTCCTCGGGGGTTTCAAAAGGAACAACTGCGGTATCCGGCAGCTGTGCCTGCACGATGGCACGCTCGGCGGGATTGTCATCGACAAAGACAAAGCTTTCGGGAAGCAGTGTCAGTTCCTGCGCCATATCTGCAATGTTCTGGGATTTCGGCTCCCAATTTGCCTTGATGCAGACAAAATCATCGGGCCTGAGTACGCCGTCGGGATGCTCAAGTCCCGAAATGGCATTCTCATGGTCGTTCTTGGAGCAAACGGTCAGCAGCACGCCCAGATCCTTATGGGCTTTTAGATAGCTCTGCAGCTGCGCATATGCTTGTGCAACAGGGGTTTCCTGACCGATTTCGATTCCTGCCTGACCGTCATCACCGATGACACCGCCCCAGAGGGTATTATCCAGATCCAGTGCGAGTACCTTCTTGTTCTTGCCCATGAGGGAGCAGACAATATTGGAAAGATTATAAGCAAATTCGGGGATTGCAGGAACACAGAGTGCGTATTTGTAAAGGTGCCAGTAGGAAGGCTCCAGCCATTTTTCCAGTCCGTAGGAGGCAGAAAGGTAATTGATGTCGTGGATATAGAAATTTTGGTGATTCTTTGCGTAGTCATAAAAACGACAGTTGAGCTGCGTGAGGAAGTCGATTCTGCCGTGAATACAGCCAACCTCACGATTACCGAGCAGACGGGTCAGGGGCATTTCAAAATTATTCTGGATGATCGGGCAGCGGTAAACTTCGGAGAGTCGCTCCCACATCTGCGAAAAATGGGAATACGCCTGCTCGAGCTTATGCTCCACGACCTCGGTGCTGTCAGATAGTTCCGGATATTCCTGCACATTACGGGAAGATGTGTGGATAAAGATCAGTTCCGGCTTGAACGCCTCCAGCGAGGGATTTTCAAACATGGCATCATTCCAGTACTGGGCGTATTCCGACTGCCAGAATTCCGGCACGATACCACGATTACGCAGGAAGAGTTCAAGCATATAGACGATATCATTGGTGGTTGAACCGCCGAGGACGGCGATACGAAGCTTTACGGCACCGTTTTCCTGCTCTTTGAGTGTACGAAGCAGTTTTCTGCGCTTCTGAAGCAGCTGGGCACTGTCAAAGGGATAGCAAAGTTCCTGCAGCATAGTTTTCCTCCATAACACACGCCCCTTCCCCTGCCAAGCAAGGAAAGGGGCATTCATTTAATACATAATTTTCTGAAGCTTCTTGGAATTACCGCCCGTTGCGCTGTAGGTGTTCATCGCAAAGAGGACATCGGTAATACCATGCTGTCTTACAAAATCAATGACGCCGGGTTCAAAATAACGCATATCCGCAACCCAGATTTCCGAGAAGGACTGGGTCAGACAAGGAACAAGCGCATTGCCGTAGCTGTCCTTGATAATCATCAGCTTTCTGCCGTTGGTGCAGTCGGTCTGTACACGGGTGATGCGCTCATCGCCGCCCATGAAAACGAGATACCAGCTGGAATTTGCCACATTATCGAGATTGATCAGCAAATTCCCCTGACGCTCATTGGTCATATCGGTATTGTAATAGGTTGTGGTATACTGATTCTTAGGCTTATAGTAGACGAATGGCTCCGGATTATCCTTAAAGACTTTCTGGTTGGTATAGCCGTAGAGTGTGCCGACATAGCCTTCCTTTGTCACAGTTTCATAGTCGGAAAGGGGTGCAAACGGCACACCTGCAGTTTCCGCAAATGCCTGTGCGGCATAGTACGCACCGAGGGGCTGCCAGTGGTGGTCGGTTCTCGAATAGATCGCCTCTTTTTTATGCTCGCCGAGAATACTGTAGGCATCCACAGGTGTCACGCCATCAAAGAAGCTGTTAATGTGATTGATATTCTCAATCTCACTTGCCGTGTAACTTTCGTATTTCTTCGGCAGGTAATAGGACACCGCAGTCGGTGCAACAAGCGAATAGACATTCACACCCGTACCAAGCTCTGCCTTGTACTTGTTGAGCGTTTCGGCATATTTCTGACCATTGGAGAATCCGCCGCCGTAGAGCATGATGCCACGGTCCTTGATGATGAGAATGTTATTGGCGATCTCGCCGTCATAGTCCTCTTCTTCTTCGGGTTCCGTTGTGGCTTCCGTTGTTTCGGGAACCTCAGTGGTTTCGGTGGGATTTGTTTCCTCCGTAGCATTCTGTGTTGCAGGCTGCGTGGTTTCTATAGGCTCCGTTTCGGAAGGCTCAGTTTGGTCATTCACGTTATTGTCAATATCCGGCACATTGCCGATGATGATGACGCCCTCGTCATAGGGAACACCAAGACTTCCACGAAAATCCGAAATCATTCCCTTGAAGGTACTTCGCATGGGAACAGTATCATTGAAAAACTGTGAAAACTGCGAGGTAAAAGTACCGTTCAGATAGCTTGAGATGGAAAACTGCGGACATGCTGTCAGATCACGGTTTTCCTCCTCGGACTTTGTAGGACGCTTGCCGAACAGCATGAACACAGTTCCTGCGGTCAGGCAAACAATCAGTGCAATGACATTAAGACTGTTGAGCTGATGCTCCAGCAGACGCTTGGGATTTTTAACGATGCGCTTCCCGGATGTACGGGAAGGCGCAGCAGCTTGTTTCTTTTGGTTTCTTTTCTGCTCCATCATCGCACCTCCTTAAAATCTGTAGTAAAGGAATGCCTTGGTCGTAGCATCCACAAGAAGCACGCTGCTCAGAAGGAGCAGAATGACGCTGATGACGGTTCCCGATACGGACAAAGCTGCCTGTGTTTTCAGCGAACGCTCGGATAATTTCTTTGCATAATCAAGCAGCGGGAATGTGCAGATCACTGCTGCGATGATCAGGAAAATGTTGTTGCAGAAGGATGCCTGCTCTGCAATACCAACAAAGCCGTTGGAATTGAAGAAGGTCAGATTCTTCAGGAAGAGCAGGAGCTTGTCGAGATCTTCAAAATAGAAGATGCCAAAACCGATGATGATAACAAGTTTATTGTAGATATGCCGGATGGGAAGCGGAATTTTACGCATCTTTTTCTTGCCGAGCTTTGCCTCGAGCATAATGAACATGCCGTAGTAAAGTCCCCAGATGATATAGTTCCAGCTTGCGCCATGCCAGATGCCGGTGCAGAACCATACCATGAACAGGCTCAGATACTTGTTGCGGACACCAAAGAAAGAAAGCGGCAGGAGATAATCCCTGAAGAAGGAACCAAGGGAAATATGCCATCTCTGCCAGAATTCCGTGATATCCTTACAAAGGAAGGGATGGTTGAAGTTCTCGTTAAAGTGGAATCCGAAGATTCTGCCAAGACCGATCGCCATATCGGAATAACCGGAAAAGTCAAAGTAGATGTAGAGCGAATACATGATCACGCCGTACCATGTTCCGACAATGGTCAGATTCTCCATGCTGCCGCCGAGGAAATTATCCACGATACGGAACAGATGGTCGGCAAGGATAACCTTCTTGGCAAGACCAAGGACAAAGCGGGACAAGCCGCCGCTGAGATCTGCAAGTGTTGTGCGGCGATTGTCAATTTCCGCAGCAATCGTGCTGTAACGAACAATGGGACCTGCAATCAGCTGCGGGAACAGCGACACATAGAGCAGGAATTTCATAGGGTCTTTCTGCGGTTCGACCTTTTCCCAATAGCAGTCAATGACATAGGACATGACCTGGAAGGTGTAGAAGCTGATACCGACAAGCTGTGCGATCTCCGGCACAGGAAAGTGTGCCCCGAATATTGCATTGATATTCTCCATCAGGAAGCCGCTGTATTTGAATACACCGATCATTCCGATGTTATAGGCAAGGCTCACGCCAAGAATCGCTTTTGACGCTTTACCCTTGTATTTTACAACGCCGATACCGAACAGGTAGTTCAGTACCGCACTCAAAAGCAAATAGATAATGCGTGTAGGTTCACCCCACGCATAAAAAATCAGCGAAAAAATCACCAGTACCAGATTACGATACCGGAGATTCTTAACTGCCGCATAGCTGATCAGGCACAGCGGCAGGAACAAATATACAAAAATCAAACTGGAAAAAATCATTTTTTTGCTGCCTCATGTTCTATCTTTCTGGATTGCGCCGAAACAACTTAAATGCCTCTCAAAATGTGAAATTTTCTGCCAAAATCCACAGAAGTACGTCATAGTTTTCGTCACGCTAATACTTATTATACGCCATTATTTTTCGGTTTGCAATAGGTATTTTGAAATTTTAAATGAAAATAAAAAAATCGTCGATTTATACAAAAAGTTGAAACTTTTGGTAATATTTTGCACAAGCAGAATTGCGAAAAACTCCGCATCCATCGCTTAGGGATGCGGAGCAAAAAAACTCAAAATCCGGGAAAAAGTCTGCGGAAGAGATAAGGAAACGCCGCTTCATAATGCACGCCGTACCAACGTGCATCCTCTGCCTGTGCGGTTTCACGGATGCTTTCAAGCGTAAAATCTTCGGCAAGTCTTGCAGCCTGTTCAAGGGACATGCCTCGCAGGAGTCCGCCCACGCAGGTGCTTGCAAAAACATCGCCCGTACCATGGAATTGTTGGGGGAAGCGTTTATGAAAATAGGAAAAATACTGTTCTCTTGCAGCATCGAAGCCCATAAATCCGACCTCGCTCTGTGCAAAGCTGACACCTGTAAGGATGACCATGTCAGCACCGATCGCCGAAAGTCTATGCAGGATATCTCGGATATATGCGTCATCATAATCCTTTTCAATATAGGGAATTTCAAGAAGGTGTGCAGCTTCCGTCATATTGGGAACGATCACATCGGCGCATCTGCAAAGCCGCTTCATATGCTGCGGAAAATCCGAGGACATTCCGCTGTAGAGCCTGCCTGCATCACCCATGACGGGGTCTACAAAGATGAGTGTTTCGGGCGTTCTGAAGCGTGTAATGATATCCTCCACGACCGCAATCTGTTCGACGGAGCCGAGGTAGCCGGTATAGATCGCATCGAAGGTAATCCCCTGCTGCTGCCACTGAGCAGTGATTGACGGCATATATGCGGTTAAATCCAGAAATGTAAACTCACTGAATGCGGTGTGCGACGAGAGCAGTGCCGTCGGGAGAATCGTTGTTTCGACTCCCATTGCCGACAAAATCGGCAGTGCTGCTGTGACGGAGCATTTTCCGACACAGGAAATATCCTGAATGGTCAGTATACGTTTCATGCGTTCCCTCCTTTTTCCGACTCTATTATTATAGTCGATTTTTTATCGAAAGTCAATGGGTTTTGCTGAGGATGATTTGACAATCGGTTAAAATCCTGCTATAATGAATAAGAGTTGAATGAGAGGTGAGAATGATGCTTTTAAAAGCTGTGAACATTCATAAAATATACAATGGCGTGCCGTTGATTTCCAACATCAATCTCCAGATCGACGATCAGGACAGAATCGGTCTTATCGGTGCAAACGGCTGCGGAAAATCAACGCTTCTGAAAATCCTGCTCGGGCAGGTACTTCCCGATCGTGAAACGGAAGAGGAAGGGCTGATCATTCGGGGTTCAAAGACCTCGGTGGGATATCTTGCGCAGTCCGCTGCACTCGATTCCGAGAAAACGGTATGGGAGGAGATGCGCAGCGTTTTCTCCGCACTGCTTGAAACGCAGGAGAAGATGCGGCAGGCAGAGCTTCAGATGCAGGGCGGCAGCATGGAGGTTGCAGCGGAATATGACCGCATGCTTGCCTGGTTTGAAGCCAATGACGGCTATCAGATCGACGTAAAGATCAAGACGGTGCTGCATGGTATGGGCTTTTCGGATGCTGAGTTCCATCGTGAGGTATCAGGCTTCAGCGGCGGTGAAAAAACAAGGCTTGCCATTACAAAGCTTTTGCTGGAAGCGCCGAATCTGCTGATTCTCGACGAACCGACGAACCATCTGGATTTTGATACGATCCAGTGGCTGGAGGAATATCTGCAAAACTACAAGGGTGCGCTGCTGATCGTTTCCCATGACCGTTATTTTCTGGACAAGCTTTCGACTTCCATCTGTGAGATCGAACGTGGAAAGCTGACACGGTACAAGGGTAATTATTCTGCATATACCGTGCAGAAAGCGGCGGCCGTGGAACGTCAGGAAAAAGAATATGCGATGCAGCAGAAGGAAATTGCAAAGCTTGAGGATTATGTGGCACGCAATCTTGTGCGTGCATCCACCTCGAAAAGTGCACAGAGCAGGCAGAAACAGCTTGATAAGATGGAGCGTATCGAAAAGCCGGTTACCCACGAAAAGAGGGCAAACCTCAAATTCTCCTATGATGTGGAACCTCCGCTGGATGTACTGGAGGTGCGTGATGCGGATATTTCCGTAGGAGAAGGAATTGACAGAAAAACACTGCTGAAAAATATCAGCTTTGCGATCCGCAGAGGTGAAAAGCTGGGTATTGTGGGCGTCAACGGCATCGGAAAATCCACGCTGCTTAAAGAGATTATGAACATCCTCCCCCATCAGGGGCTGATACGATTCAACAAGAATGTCAAGCTTGCGTATTTTGATCAGGAAAGCACGAATCTTAATCCCGAAAATACGGTCATCGACGAGCTGCATGACAGATTTCCTGCAATGCTTGACGGAGAGATCCGCAGCATTCTCGGACAGGTGCGCATCACGGGAGAAAACGTTTTCAAACGAATTTCCGCACTCAGCGGCGGCGAACGTGCAAGAGTCTGCTTTGCACTGCTGATGCTGGAGCATGCAAATGTGATGCTCCTCGACGAGCCGACCAACCACATTGACCTGCCGATGAAGGAGGTTCTGGAGGAGGCTCTGGATGCCTACACGGGAACGCTGCTGTTTGTTTCTCACGACCGCTATTTTCTTAAAAGACTTGCAACACAGATTCTGGAGCTGAACGAGGATGCGGCAATTCTGCATCCTTACGGATTTGAACAATATCTGGAGGAAAAGACAAAGCAGAAGGCGGAAGCTGCCGCTGCTCAGCAGCAGGCTGCGGTACAGGCAAAACCCAAGGCGGCTGCGCCGCATCGATCCAAGGCACAGCGAAGTGCGGATGCTGCAAGGCGAAACCGCATCCGTGAGCTGGAACAGGAGATCGAGGCGCTTGATATGAGAATCTCGGAGCTTGAGGAACAGCTGACACTTCCTGAGGTTTGTACCGATTATCAGAAGATGCATGAGGTTTGTGCGATGCTGGAAGATGCTAAACTTCGTTCAGAAGAATGCTTCATGGAGCTTTGTGAGCTGGAGGAAAGTTAAATAGTACACTTTTTTCATTGTTTTGTACACTTACTTCGTGCAAGACCGTTGAAATTAACAACAGCAGTGCTGTGATTTTTGTTCATTTTGCATATTGCAATTTTTGAACAAATCGTGTATTATTAAAGTAGCATAGCTTGTATCAAAATGGGACGTGCAAACCCAATTCAAGTATGCTACTGTCTATGTAAGGAATGGAAAATGCAGAAAAGAGGAGCTATTATGAGAGTAAGCAAATATCTGGCTGCAATTATGGCAGTTGTTCTGATGTGCGGTGCTTTCACAGCATGCAACGGCGGTGAGGAGTCAAAGACCGATTCCGTTGCAGAAACACAGGCAACAACAGAAGCTGTTGCTGATGCCACAACCGAAGCTGCGGACGATGCAACAACTGAGGCTGCAGCTGAAGCGACAACAGAGGCTACGGCTGATGACACAACCGAAGCGACGACTGCTGAAGCAACGACCGAAGCCGTGACTGATGCGACAACAGAGGCTGCGTCTGAAGCAACAACCGAAGCAACTGCAGAAGAGGTTACACAGGCGCCGGAACCTGAGATTGAGGACAAGGTCGTTCCCGAGTCCGGTCAGGCTTATCTTGCAATTGCAGATTCCCAGTGGTGGCTGCAGTACATGGGAAAAGAAGAAAACATGCTCGCTTACAACGCAGGTGTTGCAGACATTACCGGTAATGGCTCCTATACTGTCAGCATCACGGCTGACACAAACGGATTCCGCTATCAGACCACAGGCGATGTCAACGGCGTGGTAACGCCGAGTGGTGTTGTATTTACAGCGGTTATCATCAAGGACGGCGAAACTGTATGTCCGAATGCGATCATTACTATTGACAAGATCAGAATTGACGGCAAGGAAATTCCAATGGTGAAGAAGAGTATTACAAACACTGAGGAAGGCTGCATTCGTGCAAACATTTACAATTCCTACGTCAAGACTCTGCCGGGTGATGCAAGAACTGCAGATGGTCCGTTGTTTGAAGGTGGAGATTTAACCAAGCCGTTGGTGGATAATACGGATGATTATTCCGCACAGATCATTGATCCCGCATCTTACAAGTCCTGGACAACGGTTGAGGTGGATTTCACAATTACAGGTATGTAATGACGCAGATCAGTCCACAGCTAAGGGCGTAGATGCTTTGAACAAATCATAAGATAATACAAAACGCCGACACGCACTGTCGGCGTTTGTTTATAAGGAGGTAGACACAATGGCTGTCAGATTTAATGAAAATGAGGAGATTGTAAAGCAAGTCAAGGAAGGTCTGAAGCAGACAGGCGGCTACTGTCCGTGCAGGCTCGAACGCACGGAGGAAAACAAGTGCATCTGCAAGGAATTCCGTGAGCAAATTGCAGATCCGAATTTTGAAGGATACTGCCACTGCATGCTGTATTACAAGGATAATCAATGATCAAAGACGGCAGTCCGTGAGGACTGCCGTCTTTTTTTATTCTGTTTTTGACTTTTTTTTCGATTTTTCGATAGCATTTCCGATAATATTAACCACGGCACAAAGCAGCGCACCGGCAACATAAACCACCCAGTTGATATGCCATGCATTCTGCAAAAATCCAGTCATCAGGAAAATCAGCGTTGCAATTACCATGATGCATGCGCAGATTGCACCGGTGATACGATTCTTGGGTGCTTCCTCCTCTTCGGTGATCGGAGAGTTTTCCTGATTGTATTCCTCAATATCGTACTTACTCTTCTGTATACCGCCGTACACGAGGAATCCCGTACCAGCTGTTACAAATACCATCAGCAAGGATGCAGCAAGGCTTGCAGCAAAGTCGTTCGTATCCAGATATTCTTCACCCACGATCAGACCTGCACCGATGATGCATACCACACCCACAAGTACCAGTGAAATTCCGGTAACAATCATCGCAATGAACTTCTTGTGGAATGCATCCTGCTCCTCCTCCGTGTAGAACGGAACGATCTGCGGATGCTTGTTCGTATAATGTTCATGCTGCATACCGCCAGTCACAAGGAACGCCACGCCTGCGATCAGAAATGGAAAGAAAAGAAGCCCTGCAAGCATATCCAGATGGGACAAACCATAGGTCAGAAGCATTGCAGTAACCCCTATCAGCACCAGCACCACGCCGGTTGTGATCTGCTTTGCAAATAGATTCATATGGGCATCATAGCCTGCGGTATCCTCCGCAACATCAGCCTGCACATTACCTCTGACAAGGTCGTCAAGATTGCAGCGGAACATCTCACACATCTGTAAGAGCTTTTCCATTTCCGGAAAACAGCTGTCAGATTCCCATTTGGAAATAGTCTGACGGGACACCCCCATCTGCTCCGCAAAGCTTTCCTGCGTGAAGCCCTCACGCTTTCTTAAAAACTGAATATTTTCTCCTGTACTCATTTTTGTACCTCCGAATAATGATGTTTTGATTCGCTGCCAGCATCATCATTCTACCACAAACACCATGTAAAGTGTACCAATTCCATGTTGCTTTTCGAAAATTTCGTGTAAACTACAGGTTGCATTCCCTATTCTGCGTGGTTTTAGCATTTCACTGTTTTCTTGCAATTTTGTATTCATCACCGTCACGGTAGTAGGGGCACTGCTTATAATGCCCCTGCATCATCCTTGCATATTCATCCTCATCGAGGTTGAGATCACACACATAGCAGTCCCATTCCTCATCGTAGGAAAAGTATGCACAGGTATCACACTGCTCCATGGCAATTACTCCTGCACATAGGCAGCCTTGATTCTGCCAATGTACATTTTGTGCATCGGGTCTTTTCCGTACCACTTCTCGCATACTTCAGGCTGTGTGAAATGCTCCTCGCCCATCATCTGCGCATACATCTTCTCACAGACAAATACAAGCTTTGCTTCTGCAAATGCTGTCGTACCCTCAAGCTCCACGGGGGTCAGACCTGTTTCCTTTGCCTTGTCAAAGTCCCTGCCGGAATGGGAACCGCAGAACTGCAGTGCCTTACGGTATTCCTCGGGGAATACACATACGGTGAAGGTATCATTTTCCTCCATGTAGCCAAATGTATGACGGGAAGTTCTCACCACTGCCGTCATTGCAGGGCCGCCCCAGATGACTCCCATTGCACCCCATGAAGCGGTCATAGTGTTATAGTTCTCCGGTGTACCGGCTGTCAGCAGAAACCACTCATCGCCAATAGTGGTAAAGGGATTGACTGCAAGATCCTTCAGTTCCTTTTTTACAAATGCCATACCATTCATCCTTTCTGAAATCATACTCCATTGTATGTGGAGCAGTTACAAAATATCCGTATACGAAAACAGCAACGAAAGGAATTCCGTTGCTGTTTATCCTATTCATTAGTCTTCTGTTTCAGGCTCAAGCTCTGCAAGCTCATCAAGATCGAGATCATCGAAATCAAACTCCAGCTCCTCGCCGCAGTTCGGGCAAGTGGTCTCGCCCTCTTCCAGTGTGAATTCGTCAAGTACGATGCACTCGCCGCATGTCGGGCAAATCGTCTCATACTGCTCGTCATCATCATCGCAGCAGCAGCAATCATCACAATCGCAGTCGCACTCGTCATCATCAAACAGAACCTCTTCGATATCACCCAGATCTTCATCCAGAATATCGCACAGCTCTTCCAGCTCCATGATGCGGTCTTCCAGCTCTTCTGTGTACTGCTTCATCTCATCGAGTGCGTCACAGATGGCAGCAAACACCTTGCCCTCCTTGGAAGTCTGATCGAAATCGAGACCTGCAAGCAGCCCCTTCAAGTAAGAAATCTTATCCATGATTTATCCCTTCCTTTCGGCGGTTAATAAATTAAAATTACGACTTATGCACGCTCCATGTATTCGCCTGTTCTTGTGTCGATACGAATCATATCGCCTTCGTCAATGAACAGCGGAACTCTGATCTCTGCGCCTGTTTCGAGAGTAGCAGGCTTTGTTGCGTTTGTAGCGGTATCGCCCTTGAAGCCGGGATCAGTCTGTGTTACCTGCAGCTCTACAAAGTAAGGCGGTTCAACACCGAATACGTTGCCCTTGTAGGACAGAACCTTTACTTCCATGTTCTCCTTCACGAACTTGAAGTTGTCGCCCAGCTTTTCAGCTTCGATCGGCAGCTGCTCGTAGGTCTCAACATCCATGAAGTAGTACAGACCTGCATCTTCATACAGATACTGCATATCCTTACGCTCAATGAATGCGGTCGGGAACTTTTCAGTCGGGTTGAAGGAACGCTCAACTACAGAACCTGTAATAACATTCTTGAACTTGGTTCTTACGAATGCGGCACCCTTACCCGGCTTTACGTGCTGGAATTCTACTACCTGCACTACGTTGCCGTCCATCTCAAATGTCACGCCGTTTCTGAAATCGCCTGCTGTAATCATAAAAATAAACCTCCGTAAATTCAATACTTCTCAGCGCCGGTTCTCCATTTTCGCAGAATAATCCGGGCTGAACACTCATATACTTCTATTTTACACTAAAATCAAATATTTTTCAAGGGTTCTGTGAAAATATTAGAGACATATCAATTTCTTTGTGAAATTCGTCAAATTTTCACAACAATTTTCTTTGATATGCACAAAATCTTCAATACGAACACCGAATTTTCCGGGCAGATAGATCCCCGGTTCCACAGTTACAACGCTGCCGCACACAAGGGGCTTTTCGGATCGAGGTCCTGCATTGGGAAATTCATGTATCTCCATGCCCACGCCATGTCCGAGGGAATGCCCGAAATGCTCACCGTAGCCTGCCTGTTCAATGACATTTCTTGCCGCAGCATCAAGCTCCTTGCCAGAAATCCCGTTTTTCACCGCAGCAAGCGCTGTTTCCTGCGCCTGAAGGACGATCTCATAGACCTTGCGCATCTCATCGCTCGGATTCCCCACGCACACAGTTCTGGTCATATCACTATGATAACCATCCACGACTGCGCCGAAATCCATGAGGACAAAGTCACCCTTCTGCACCTGACGGTCATCGGGGACGCCGTGGGGCATGGAGGTATGGGCGCCGGTAAGTGCAATCGTTTCAAAGGATAAATCCTCCGCACCGTTTCTGCGCATGTGGAAATCCAGTGAAAGTGCAATTTCACGCTCGGTCATTCCTGCGTGCAGTTCCTCTAAAAGTGCCGTCAGCGCAGCCTCTGCAAGGCTCTGTGCGGCCTTGATCTTTACGATCTCCCCTGCCGTCTTGACGGTACGCAGGGCATACAGAGCATCGGTGAGAGTGTCATCCGTGAGGAACTCATATTCGGCAAGCTTTTCACGAAAAACAGAAAGCCGCTGCAGCGTAAGACTGCCGGATTCCACAGAAATTGTCTTTGCACCGTGTTTATCAAGCAGTTCACAGATCTGCGCATAGGTATCCTTCTGCTCAATGACCTCGCAATGGGAAACAACCTCTCTTGCCTTTTCGATGTAACGGAAATCAATGAGAAGGTACGCTTTTTCCGGGAATACAAGTACAGTGCCTGCGGAAGATTTCATACCCGTCAGATAGCGGCGGTTGATATCATCGGTAATCAGGGCACAATCGACTTTTCCCAGCAATGCGGATGAGATCCGTTCAATCCGTTCTCTCATGCTTCCATCTCCGCAAGGGCTGTTACGCCCAGATAATAGCTCTGCAGTCCGAATCCCGAAATGCTGCCTTTGCAGACGGGAGCAATTACGGAATGCGAACGGAATGCGTCACGGGCGAAGACATTGCTGATATGCACCTCGATACAGGGAATTTTAATTGCCTTGATGGCATCGGAAATTGCATAGCTGTAATGCGTATAGGCACCTGCATTGAGTACCACGCCGAAAAATTCCTTGCGGGCTGCGTGGAGCTTGTCGATGATCTCGCCCTCATGATTGGACTGGAAGATCTCACATTCAAGATCAAGTCTTGCGGCATGCGCCATAATCTTTTCATTGAGCTTATCAAAGCTGACATCGCCGTAGATGCCCGGCTCACGTTCGCCGAGAAGATTCAGGTTCGGGCCGTGGATTACAAGAATTCTCCGTTTCATATTCATTCCTCCGTATTGTATTTTTTTGGCAGAAAGGGCTTTTCCATGAAGCGCTTGAATTTGAAAAATGCGGTTTTTTCGAGTTCCATAGGTTCCACATAAATGCTCTTTACGCCATATAGATTCGCACCGAGTATATCCGTATAAATCTGGTCACCGACGACTGCAAGTTCTTCTTTCGCAAGCCCCATGCTCTTCTGCGCACGGGAAAACCCACTTGTCAGGGGTTTCTTGCCTTCGGCAATGAAGTCGATCCCCAGAAGCTTTGCAAAAGGCTCCACCCTCGGCGGATGGTTGTTGGACACAAGCCGAAGCTGAATTCCCGCTGCCTTCATGGATGCGATCCATTCCTCGACATTTTCGGCAGGCACGGGATTATCATGTGTTGTGAGGGTATTGTCAATATCCAGAAGCAATCCCTTTACGCCCATTTTACGGAGCATTTCGGGGGTGATGCGACTGACACGATACACTGCAGCCGTTGCACGAAATAACATAATGCCTCCATTCTGCCGGAACTCCGGCAAAAAATAAGGGCGCACCTGCCGGTACGCCCTT
The DNA here is from genome assembly GCA_017521325.1 of Oscillospiraceae bacterium. Lineage (GTDB taxonomy): Bacteria > Bacillota > Clostridia > Oscillospirales > Ruminococcaceae > UBA3855. The sequence continues at coordinate 18,928 of JAFXCV010000016.1, forward strand.
GATTTTCATTAATACTTACGCTTACGAGCTGCCTCGGACTTCTTCTTACGCTTTACTGAAGGCTTTTCGTAATGTTCTCTCTTACGAACTTCAGCAATGACGCCGTCCTTGGCGCAGGATCTCTTAAAACGCTTCAGAGCGGTATCCAGAGATTCGTTCTTGCCTACACGTACTTCTGCCACTTACTATTCCCTCCCTTTGCCACCAAGACAGAGGTTCTATCCGACAGTTGCCTGTCCCGGATAGTATACTAAACTTCCCTTTCGAGAAGGTAGTTTATCAACCACTTCTTAAATGCATTGCTGTTACAAGCATAAAATAATTATACCATGCAACCTGAATTTTGTCAATAGATTTTCAGGGTTTGTTCAATTTTTGTTATTTTACAACAAAATTCACAAGCTTATTTTGTACATAAATCTGCTTGAGCATCTGTTTACCCTCGATTACCTCTGCAACCTTGGGTTCTGCAGCTGCCTGTGCAAGCACATCATCCTTTTCGGCACCGACTGCGATATTCATCTTGGTGCGGATCTTGCCGTTAACCTGTACAACGATTTCTACGGTTTCATCCACGCACAGCTTCTCATCATACTTCGGCCATGCCTGTTCATTCAGAACGCCTTCAAATCCGCAGATCTCATACAGTTCTTCGGTCAGGTGCGGTGCAAAGGGATTGAGCAGCATGAGCAGTGTGCGGTATTCTGCACGGGTTACTGTACCGATTGCATAGATATCATTTACCAGCGCCATCATTGCTGCAATACCGGTGTTGAACTTCAGGCTTTCGATATCCTCCGTTACCTTCTTGATGGTCTTATGCACGGTGGACATCAGCTCCGGACGGTATGCATCGCCGTCAACGAGGAAATCCTGCATAGCCCATACTCTGTCAAGGAAGCGTCTGCAGCCCTTGATGCTGGAGGGACTCCACGGTGCGGACTTTTCAAAGTCACCGATGAACATCTCGTACAGACGCAGGGTATCTGCACCGTACTGGCGGATGATATCATCGGGATTGATGACATTGCCTCTGGACTTGGACATCTTCTGACCGTCCTCACCCAGGATCATACCGTGGGAGGTACGCTTCATGTACGGTTCCTTATGTGCAACGCTGCCGATATCATAGAGGAACTTGTTCCAGAAACGGGAGTAGAGCAGGTGCAGTGTGGTATGTTCCATACCGCCGTTGTACCAGTCTACGGGCATCCAGTA
>JAFXCV010000017.1 GCA_017521325.1 Oscillospiraceae bacterium
AATACCTTGGTACCCTTGGACTTTTCAGTACCCATAGAGGTAAACCAGTCAGCACCATTCAGGATGATCTGAGGACTATTTGCATAGGACTCAACAGTGTTGAGAATTGTGGGCTTGCCGAACAGACCCTTTTCAGCCGGGAACGGAGGTCTCGGACGAGGTTCACCGCGGTTGCCCTCGATGGAGGTCATCAGAGCAGTTTCCTCACCGCATACGAATGCGCCGGCACCCAGACGCAGGTCAATGTCAAAGTCAAAGCCTGTGCCGAAGATGTTCTTGCCCAGCACGCCGTACTCTCTTGCCTGTGCAATAGCGATGCGCAGACGATCAACAGCGATCGGATATTCAGCACGAACATAGATATAACCCTGTGTTGCGCCGATTGCATAACCTGCAATTGCCATAGCTTCCAGAACTACATGGGGATCGCCTTCCAGAACGGAACGATCCATGAATGCACCTGGGTCACCTTCGTCGGCGTTGCAGCATACATACTTCTGGTCAGCATCCGGAACGATGTTGCGAGCGAGCTTCCACTTCATACCTGTGGGGAATCCGCCGCCGCCACGGCCACGCAGACCGGAGTCAAGAATTGTCTGGATTACATCCTCAGGAGTCATCTCCTTGAGAACCTTTGCCAGTGCCTGATAGCCATCCTTACCGATGTACTCATCAATGCACTCGGGGTTGATCGCACCGCAGTTACGCAGAGCAACACGGTGCTGCTTGCTGTAGAATGCAGTGTCATTCAGGGACTTGATGCCCTCGTCTGTTACTGTTTCCTGATACAGCAGACGAGCAACGGGCTGGCCGCCCTCTACCAGATGTGTGGAAACGATCTCAGCGATATTTTCAGCCTTCACCATGGAGTAGAATGCACCCTCCGGATATACGATCATGATCGGACCGAGTGCGCAAAGACCGAAACAACCGGTCTTAACGATCTGAACCTCATTGGTCAGGCCGTTCTTTTCCAGTTCTTCTGCCAGCGTCTTCTCAATCTGTGCGCTGCCGGAAGATGTACAGCCGGTACCGCCGCAGATCAGAACATGCTTGCGATATTTTGTGCCGTTTGCCTCTACAGACTCATCACGGGTCTGCAGTTCAACAGCCATTTCATCACGAATCACTTTGATTTCGTCGAGCGATTTCATGTATATGTTCCTCCTTGTTATGTATTCTTAGGGGTGAGCAGATTACTCATACTTTGCCAGAATGCCGGCAAGATCATCAACGCCCAGACGGCCGTATACGTCCTCATTGATTGTCAGGACAGGAGCCAGACCGCATGCGCCGATGCAGCGGCATGCTTCCAGTGAGAACTTACCGTCCTCTGTGCATTCGCCGCCGTCAATGCCCAGAATTTCCTTAAGCTTCTCGTAGAGATCGCCGGAACCCTTTACATAGCAAGCAGTACCAAGACAGACGGAAATGTTGTACTTTCCCTTCGGGAACAGTGAGAACTGTGCATAGAATGTCACAACGCCGTAGATCTTCTCCATCGGAACTTCCATAGCGTCGGAAATAATCTTCTGCACCTCGATCGGCAGATAGCCGTAGATATCCTGTGCCTTCTGCAGCACAGGCATCAGTGCGCCCTGCTCGTCCTTATGCTCAGCAATCACCGCACGAAGCTGTGCTTCCTGCTCAGGTGTGCCACGGAACGGAACAGTCTTCTTCGTTTTTGCACCCATTGTGTAACCTCCCAGAATAATTTGCACATAAAATGCAGCATCAGATGACACACATCGACGCTACCTGCACTTATATATGCTTACTATACCATTATATCATATAAACAGACAAAAATCCATCCGCAATATGCACTAACGCTTTTGTTGAATTTTGTGCAGCACTTACTATTCGTTCTGTTTTTATCAATAAAAATATACGAATACAATTTGTTATACAGAAATATCAATTTCTGCAAAAGCGTCAATTTCAGACTTTAAAGCAAGATGGGATTCTACAAATTGTATATAATACGGTTGGATTTTGCTACGAAAGTATCGAATGTTTTTTCTTGATTGGAAGGCTGATTTTTGGAAATTTTCTGTGTTTCCGAGATGTTTCCGACAAGACGCCGATCTTAGTATCGTTTTATACAGAAAAACACAAAAATCTGATATTTTTTTCAAAAACACTGGACAAATGAAAACAAATGTGCTATAATAAAACATATTATATTTTTTGAGGTGATACAGATGGGTTTTGCAAGCCTGTTTCAGAAAAAAACCAATTACTTTGACAAACAGATGAAGCCGCAGTGCGGATATTGCCAGTTCGGCAGAAGAACCAAGGAAGGAAATCGTATTCTTTGCGATAAGTTGGTTTCTCTGAAGGAGGAAACCGACTCCTGCGGCAAGTTCGTATACTCCCCTCTTAAGCGTGTACCGATCAAGCAGCTCAAAAACGAGGGCTTTGTTGCAGATGAAGAAATGTATGTAGAGATTGTTGAAAAGGAACCTGAGAAGGAACCTGAAAAGAAACCCGAGGCTGAAGCTCCCAAGGCTGAGGAACCGGCACCTGCTGTTGAAGCTGCCCCCGCAGAAGAACCCGCACAGGAAGCTCCTGTTGAGGAGGCTCCTGCCGAAGCCGTACAGGAATCTGTCGAAAATACTGTTTCCGCTGTGCCGGGATTCGATAATCTTAATGAGCTTGCAAATGCAGCTGCTGAGATTGAAGCTGCAGCAGCTGAACAAACAAACTGAATACATATGCTATGCTGCACAGCTTTCTGACTCACCGAGGGCTGTGCGCATGTTGTTTATGGAGGTATAGATATGAAGCGCATGGACTATTTAAGCTGGGATGAATATTTTATGGGGATCGCCATGCTTTCGGCACAGCGAAGCAAGGACAACAACACACAGGTTGGCGCATGCATCGTGTCCAAGGAGCATAAGATCGTTTCCATGGGCTATAACGGCATGCCTATCGGCTGTCATGATGATCAGATGCCGTGGGAGCGTGAAGGCGATTTTCTGGATACGAAGTACCCCTTTGTGTGTCATGCAGAGCTGAATGCCATTCTCAACTGCGCCGGCGCAAACATGAAGGACTGCACGATCTATGTGACGCTCTATCCATGCAACGAATGCGCAAAGGCGATTATTCAGAGCGGCATCCGCAGGGTCGTTTATCTGGAAAACAAGTATGCAAACACAGATTCGATCAAGGCGTCGGAAATGATGTTCCGTCTTTCCGGCGTTGTATGCGAGGAATACAAGACATCGGGAAGAAAGATTGCATTTAATTTATAAGAGAGGAATCACATATGAGAATACGCTGCAAACCATGGGCAAGACCTGAGCTTGACGCATGCCCGTTTTTTATCGGAGAGCCAAAAAATCACCGCAATCACTGGAATGCAGTTTTCGGAAACGGAAAGCCGATCTATCTGGAACTTGGCTGCGGTAAAGGCGGATTTGCTTCGCAGGCGATGCTGCACTGGACGGATGTCAATTTCATTGCTGTGGACATCAAGAACGAAATGCTGGTTCTGGCAAAGCGTAAAATCGAGCAGGCACTTGCAGGCGCAAAGCTTACCAACGAGCAGGTGCGTGTAATGATTTTCAATATTTCCAATATTTCCGAGGCTTTCGGTGAAGAGGACAGAATTGACAGGATCTTTATCAATTTCTGCAATCCGTGGCCTAAGAGCAAGCACAAAAAAAGAAGACTCACACACACACGTCAGCTTCAGCAGTATAAGAATTTCCTGCGTGGCGAAATCTGGTTCAAGACGGATGATGATGAGCTGTTTGAGGAATCGTTGGAATATTTTGAAGAAGCAGGATTTACGATCCGCTACCTGACAAGGGACTTGCATGCATCCGAGTTTACAGAGAATCTGGTGACGGAGCATGAGAAGATGTTCACGGATGAAGGCAAGAACATCAAATTTCTGATTGCTGTCCCCAAGGAAGCGCAAAATTAAAGTGAGGCATACGACATGGAAATGAACGGATATACAGCGGTTCCGAGAACGGGCGAGATCATCATCGACGGCGCTACGGTGAATGAAAATCCTGCGGCAGTATTCCGTGGGCTTGGCTGCGTGACAGGCAACGGTTCGTCAAGACTGCTGATGGATTACAAGGCGAATTTCCCCGAGGTTTACGAGGAAATCGTAAAGCAGCTGTTTGCGCCCGGTTACGGTGCGGGGCTGACGCACATCAAGGTAGAGCTTGGTGCCGATGTCAATTCTTCCTCCGGCACAGAGTCGTGCGTGAAACGCAGTGCCGAAGAGGTTCCGGATGTAACAAGGGGTGCCGGCTTTATGCTGGCGGCGGACGCCAAGCGCACCAACCCTGCAGTTACGGCAGATCTTCTCCGCTGGGGTGAGCCGCACTGGGTCACAGCTGCTTTTGAAGAAAGCAAAGAGGCAGGCTTTGCGGCAAGATACCAGTGGTATTATGAAACACTCGTGGCAGCCTACATCACCTACGGTCTGACCTTTGATTTTATCAGTCCCGACGCCAATGAAACGGAGAAGCCCGATACGGAGTGGCTGATCTATTTTGCAAAACATCTGCGTGAGCAGGAAAATCCCCCCTACGATTTTTCCGCCATTAAACTTGTGGCATCCGATGAAACCGGCACAAGGCTGATTGCGCAGGAAATGCTTGACAATGAGGAGTTACGTAATGCGGTGGATGTAATCGGACTGCATTATACAACATACGGCGATGACAACACGCAGCTGCTGCACGATGTTTACGGAAAAGAAATCTGGTACAGCGAGGGAATTGCACCCTGCAACGTTCCCGAGCTTTCCTGCCGTGTGGACGGAAACGGCATGAGCGGTGCAAACGGTCCGATCGACGTTGCAAACCGCATCATCAACAGCTATGTCAACGGCAGGATGGTCATGTATGAATTCCAGCCTGCGGTGTGCGGCTATTACGATGGTGCAAACTACAGCCCCAAACAGCTTCTGACGGCAAATACGCCGTGGTCGGGACATTACAAAAGAGATGTGGGCTTCTACATCGCTGCGCATTTCACACGCTTTGCAGAAAAGGGCTGGCAGTATGTGGACAGTGCCTGCTACGGTGACGGTGAGGAGGAACATGCGATCTGGAAC
>JAFXCV010000018.1 GCA_017521325.1 Oscillospiraceae bacterium
ACTACCACAGAAGCAACAACGACGACGACAACGACAACCGAAAGCACGACCACAACGACCACTGCACCGAATTTCTCCAAGGTGATCGGTGATGCGGACGGCGATGAAATGATTGGTATTGTAGACGTGATCATTGTACAGAAGTATCTGCTCGGTGCGGAAAAGCTTGACAAGCAGAGCAAGGTGAATGTAGATCTGACAAATGACGGACAGGTCAATGCATTTGATCTGGCGGTTCTCAAGCGTATGCTGCTGAATGTATGATGCGATAACAAAATAAATCCGGAGAAGGAACTTCCTTCTCCGGATTTTGTGTTGTATAAAAGCGCTTAGTGTCCTTGCGTGAATAAACCAATAATCATGATAACAAAAAAACCGACAATGTATAAACCAAAATATCCTCCGCCGATAATCAGCATAATTCTGGCCGCTTTCTTTTTTGTTTTGTACATTGCGATTCCAGCAACCACCAATGCAAAAGCAACCGCAAAGCTGAGAAAAAATATCAAATGAAAAAGTAAAATAGCAACACTATTCGACATACAATCACACTCCTTCTTAATTAACCTGAATCGCCTTTACAGGACACACTTCAGCGCATGCGCCGCATCCGCTGCATTTTGCGTAGTCAATGACTGCATGGAAATCCTGCACGGTGATGGCGCCGTTGGGGCATTGCTTTTCGCACATCTTGCATCCGATGCAGCCGTTTTTGCACGCAAGCTTGGTGTTTTTGCCGTTCGCCTTTGAGGAGCAGGCAACAACAACGGGATTGGATGCCGGACGCAGGGAGAGCAGTCCCTTGGGACATGCTGCCGCACATTTTCCGCAGGCGTGGCAGCGTTCGGTGATGATATGGGCAATGCCGTCCTTGATGCAAATGGCATTTTCTTCACAGACTGCCATACAATCGCCAAAACCCAGGCAGCCAAAGCTGCACTTGCCGCTGCCGCCGAAGCTTCCGACTGCCGCATGGCATGTCGGCGTACCCTTGTAATCGTAATAAGTATCCGTGGCATTGCAGTTGCCGTTGCAGTGCAGCGCCATCACCTCGGGTTCAGCGGCAGTTACGGTTTTACCGAGGATCTCGCCGATTTTTGCGGCAGCATCCGCACCGCCGGGCTTGCAGAGATTCGGCTCAGCCTTGCCTTCCGCAATGGCGTCGGCATAATCCGCACAGCCTGCAAATCCGCAGGCACCGCAGTTTGCACCGGGGAGTGCGGCTGTGATCTTTTCCTTTGTGGGGTCAACCTCCACGGCAAAGAATTTCGATGCCACGGTCAGAAGAATCCCTGCCGCCAGTCCCATGGCGGCAAAAATCAGAACGGGAAGTAAAATATTCATACTTACCTCCTTAAATCATGCCGGAAAACGCCGAAAAGCTCAGCGAAACGATGGATGCGGCAACGAGCGTCGCAGGAATTCCCTTGAAGGTTTCGGGGATATCCGCTGCGTCAAGCTTGCTGCGCACGCCGGCGAAAATGATCAGGGACAGCGTAAAGCCGATTCCCACGCAGACAGCATTCCAGATGGACATGCCATAGCTGTAGCCGTCATCAATATTGTTGAGGGTGACGCCCAGAACGGCGCAGTTGGTGGTAATCAGCGGCAGATACACGCCCAGTGCCTTGTAGAGGGGAGGCAGAAGCTTGCGCATCACAATTTCCACGAGCTGCACAAACAGGGCGATGATCAGAATGAATGCCACTGTCTGCAGGTACGCAAGGTCAAAGTGTACAAGCAGCTGGTAGATGGGGTAGGTCACTGCCGCAGCGCATGCCATAACGAAAATGACCGCAGCGCCCATACCAAGACTGGAGGAAAGCTTTTTGGATACGCCCAGAAACGGGCAGATACCCATGAATTTCGAAAGTACATAATTGTCCGTCAGAACTGCCGCAAGCATGACGGAAACCATGGTCTGCAATACTGTCATGCCTGTGCCTCCTTTTCATCGCCGCAGCCGCCGTGGCATGCCGCCGCATTCGGACATCCTGCGCAGCCCACGCCCGCAGGTGCTTTTTTCTTTGTCAGTTTGCTGACTGCTGCAATCACGCAGCCCAGCACGAAGAATCCGCCGGCAGGCAGAACGAAGATGGTCAGCGTCGGGAAGGTTTCGGGAAGGGAAAGTCCCATCCAGCTTGCTGCACCGAAAATCTCACGCAGGGAACCCATTGTGAACAGGGCAAGTGTGAAGCCAAGCCCCATGCCAAGTCCGTCAAGGACGGAGGGGAGGACGGCATTTTTGCAGGCGAACATTTCCGCACGTCCGAGAATGATGCAGTTAACGGTAATCAGGGAAAGGAACGTGCCGAGTGCATCATATAGATCCGGCAGGAAACCGTGCATCAGAAATTCAATGAGCGTTACAAAGCCTGCAATAATGACGATGTAGCAGGGGAGCTTGACAGTCTGGGGAATCACCTTACGCAGGAGCGAGATGACAAGGTTTGAGCCGACCAGAACGAAGGTCGTTGCAAGTCCCATGCCAAGTCCATTGACTGCCTGTGTGGTGACTGCAAGTGTCGGGCACATGCCCAGAAGTCCCACCAGCGTGGGGTTTTCCTTGATCAGTCCCTTGGTAAATTCCTTGAGATAGCTTTTTTCTGCCATTACTGCACCTCCTTTTGCTGTGCAAATGCCGTAAGCGCAGTATCGACGGCACGCTTCAGACCTTTCGAGGAATAGGTTGCGCCGGAAATCGCATCGGGAGCTTCCTTGACTCCGACAATACCTGTGTATTTCGAAAGATACGCAGGATCATTGATCTTTGTGCCAAGTCCGGGCGTTTCGGAAAGCGAAACGATTCCCACACTTGCCACTGTACCATCGGGGTTAATGCCAATGAGCGCACGGATGCCGCCCTTGGCGTAACCATCCGCCGTCACATCAAAAATCAGCATGCCTTTGGAATTTTCATACACGGCTGTGATATCCTCAGCAGTATTTTCAAGTTCCGTGTAGGTGTCCTCACCGAATACGGCAGTCAGGCTTTTCTGCACCTTTTCGGCTTCTGCCTGTGCAATTTTATCCTTGGTGACGGAATTTGCAGCTGCCAGCAGACCGCAGACCGCGGCGCACACGAGCATGAGTACGAGGGAGGGAAGAATTTTCTGCATTACTTTGCCTCCTTCTTTTTGGAAACCGCACCGAACGGATGTGTCATGGTAAATTTGTCAATGTACGGCGTGAGGATATTCATCAGCAGGATTGCAAGGGAAACGCCTTCCGGGAAGCTGCCGTAGAATCGGATGAGAAATGTCAGCAGACCGCAGCCAATGCCGAAAATCAGCTTGCCCTTTGCGGTGATGGGCGTGGTGACATAATCGGTCGCCATGAAGAATGCGCCCAGCAGCAGGCCGCCTGCCATAAGCTGATAGAACATCTCATTCACGCTGCCCGTTGCAATGAAGGTCGCAGCAGCGACAGTTCCAAGGTAGGCAAGGGGGGTGACGGGGGAGATGATGCCCATGAAAATGAGAAACAATCCGCCGAACAGAATTGCAGCGGCACAGGTTTCGCCCAGACAGCCGCCCGTGCTGCCCCAGAAGAGATCCTGTATGGAGGCGTTGCCCGATACAAGGGGTGTTGCGGAAGATACCGCATCATAGGAGAAAGCATTGCCTGCCGCCGTTTTCGGCAAAATCCAGTGCGTCATATCGGGAGCAAGGGAAACCATCAGCACCACTCTTGCGGTAATGGCAGGATTTGCGAAATTCTGTCCAAGACCGCCAAACAGCTGTTTTACGATGACGATGGCAATAAAGCAGCCCAGTGCTGCCTCCCAGAGGGGGAGGGTTACGGGGAGATTCATTGCAAGCAGGAGACCTGTCAATGCCGCACTGCCGTCCTTGATGGTCTGTTCACGCTTCATGATCTGCCTGCATACGCCCTCGCATGCAACGGAAACCACCACGCAGAACACCATCAAAAGCAGCGCACGCCAGCCGAAATGCACCACTGCCGCAACAGCGGAGGGGAGGAGCGCCGCAATGACCAGCAGCATGACCTTCTGTGTGGAGATGCTGTCACGCATATGGGGAGATGTTGCAATATGTAATTTTTTCATCATCTTCCCTCCTTACTTGCTGCGAAGGAAGTCCTTCGCCAGGCGGTGGCTTTCCACCAGCGGACGATTCGCCGGACATACATAGCTGCAGCAGCCGCACAGCATGCACAGATTCATGTGCAGGGCTTCCAGTTCCGCCTTGTCACGCTTGCGGTATGCCTGCTCCATCGAGGTCGGCATCAGATTCAGCGGACAGACGTTCAGACATCTGCCGCAGCGGATGCATGCGGTTACTGTTGCAGGCTTATCCATGGTAAATGCCAGAATGGCGTTGTTTGTCTTGGTGATGGGCATGTCGTATTCCGGAAGTCCCAGTCCCATCATGGGGCCGCCGCCGATCAGACGGCTGACATCATCAAAGCGGCACTTTGCGTATTCGAGCACCTCACGCATGGAAGTTCCGACGGGAACCGTTACATTGCAGGGGCGATCCACCGCATCGCCGTCAATCGTCAGACTGCGGCTGACAAGGGGCATGCCCGTGCGGAAGTATTCCTCCAGAAATGCCATTGTGGATACATTCAGCACAATCACGCCCTGATCGGACGGGAGCTGTCCTTCGGCAACAATACGACCTGTGATATTATAAATCAGCACCTTTTCCGCACCCTGCGGATAAATGGGCGGCAGCGTCACGATTGTAATCGCAGGATCTGCGTCTGCGCATTCTGTCAGAATGCGGATCGCCTCGGGCTTGTTGCCCTCCACGCCAATGTAGCATTCGGGGATCTCCAGCATCTTCATCATGCGGCGGATGCTGGAGATGATTTCCTGCTGCTTTTCCTTCATCGTGCGGTCATCGGATGTGATGTACGGCTCGCACTCGGCAGCATTGATGATCAGATATTCGATCTTATTTTTCGGTGTGAGCTTGAAATGTGTGGGAAATCCCGCACCGCCAAGTCCCACCGCACCGCTTCTGCGCACGGCGGCAATGTATTCCTCACGGTTTGTATAGACCGGTGGTTTAAGTTCAGAATAAGGTGTCTGCAAACCGTCGGAGGTGATCTCCACCGCCTTGCAGTAATTGCCGTTCGGCATGCGGTAATCGGTGATCGCCGTTACCGTACCGGAAACGCTTGCGTGAATGTCGGCAGAAAAAAAGGCGTCGCTTGCACCGATGCATTCGCCCACGCTGACCTGCTGTTTGAGTTTGACAAGCGGCTCACAGGGCGCACCCATGTGCATGGACATCGGGATCAGCACCTTCTGCGGAAGCGGCAGAGTGACAAAGGCACTCTCCGCTGTGCGCTTCTCATGCGCTAAGCGTATACCTTTGAGTTTACGCATAAGGAACCTCCTTAAAGAAATCCGCTGTGCAAACAGAAAATACGGGATTTCTCAGCGAATGCTGAGAAATCCCTACAGTGCGCTGTTTTCGGTCATTCCGAAATCTATGTACTGCACGGTGCGACAGCGGATGATAAAAAATTTGAAAAACCACTTTTATTTTTCTGAAAAATGTGGTAAAATAAAACTAAGCGTGTATCCGATCAGGCGTTTCTCTTCTTGTGGATGCTGTCCTCGCTCACCTTGATGAGCATCAGCATCGAGGAGGAATACTCCGGATAGGACTGCGACAGGATGGAAGTCGTCAGATACAGGATCTCCGAATTTGTCACGCAGTCGTTTTCTCCGATCGGGATGCCGCTGGAGGCCGCCTTGATGTTTGCCTCGTTCATGGAAACGATCGCACTTGCGTCATCGTTTGCCACAACCTTCGGCACGGAGAAGAGCTTCTGGTCGTTGTGCGGATTTGCGTTGTATACAATGCGGAACAGCTTGTAAACGGACAGCATCAGATAAGAGGAGATCTCCTTGATGAGCGTAATGCTGTTTGCTTTCTGTGCAAGTGAGAACAGAAGACTGATGGAATTGTTGATGATCTTTCTGTTGAATGCCACAACCTCGGGACTGGGCATGCTGTTGTTGCCGTCATCGTCCGGAATCTCATCCATGGAGATGATCTTGCCCTCGGGCTCAGGTGTTCTGCCGAGCAGATAATCACAGGAAACATTATAATAATCAGCGATCTTTACCAGAAAATCAAGACCGCATTCACGGATGCCCTTCTCATAGTGGGAGAGCAATGCCTGAGAGATGCCGAGATCTGCAGCAGCCTGCTTCTGGCTGATCTGACGTTCCTTGCGCTGCAATGCAATAATTCTTGGGAAATCTGTATTCATAATCGGATGCTCCTTTCCTGACTGCATCATGCGGTGCCGATGAAAAAAGACAAATTGCACCGTTTTTCCAAAAAATATCCTACCATAACTATTATAATACAAATTATACTAATTGTAAAGAGTGAATTTCGTTAAAAAATGTGGGATATTTTATGAAAAACTTGTGAAAAACAGAGATAAACCCCAAAAAGTGAAATCTATTTGTACATTTCCATATAAAGTATGTAAGGAGGAAACCAAATATGCGTGGTTATCGCATGAGCCTGATCCGCCACGGCAGAACACAGGCGAATGAAAAGGGAATCTACATCGGAGGGACGGATTATCCGCTTTCCGACAAGGGTGCATCGGAGCTTTGCGGAAAGCTTGATCTGTACGAATATCCCAGAGTACAAAGAGTATACAGCAGCCCCCTGCGCAGATGTACGGAAACAGCGGAGATTCTCTTTCCCGATCAGGAGCTGTTTGTTGCAGAGGATCTGCGGGAGCTGAATTTCGGCGAATTTGACGGAAAATCCGTCGATGAGCTGATCCACCGTGAGGATTACAAGACATGGCTTCGGGGCGGATCCCCCGATGTCCGTCCGCCCGGCGGCGAGAGCGCCGAGGAGCTGTGCATCCGCAGCTATAAGGTACTGCACAGAATGCTGCTGGATATGATGGAAAACGATCTGGAGCATTGCGCCGTCATCACACACGGCGGTGTGATCACCAATATGCTGGCGTGCTTCGGACTGCCCAAGCTTTCCGCAAAGGAGATCACCTGCGAGCCGGGTGAGGGATTTGAGATCATGTTCACTGCGCAGATGTGGCAGCAGGCGCAGGCATTTGAAATTCTCGGCATGACCCCCTATTCGAGGGATTGATGCGGAGAATGCTCCTACATAGAGTGTACACCACTCCTATTATATAGAGAGGAGCATTTCTTATGAATCTTCGTGAGCTGTACGCATGCACACGCCGTACCTTGAAAGGGCAGTATGCACGCATTCTCGGAATCAGTCTGGTATATCCGCTGGCGTGGGCATTTTTCAGGGTGATGCCCTGCGTTCTGGCAGGCGTTCTGGTGTTTCAGGAGAAACTATCTGCAAGGACACTTGTCGCCGGCGGCGTTCCGCTGTGGCTGCTGTTTTCCGTGCTGTGGGCGATCCTGCGTTTTGGTGTTCTTCTGCCGCTGCGCTGCGGCACCTGCGGCAGACTGACGGCATTGACGGGGCTTGAACGCAGCAGACCTGTGAATCTCAGAAGTCTGTCGGGCTATCTGCGTGCGGTGTGGTATTTTGCCTGCGTGGAGCTTCTGCGGCTGCCTGCGCTTCTGCCGTTCGTGCTGGGAATTGCAGGTGCAGGATTTTTCCTGCAGCGCAGCGTGGGGCTTGCCGAAGGCGGTGCCATGCTGTTTCTGGCGGCACAGTGCTTCTGTCTGGCACTGGCAGGGCTTTTGCAGTATCTTCGGTTTTCAATCGAAATTGCAGCAGTTCCGTTTTTCTGGCTGGAGCATCCCCGTCTTTCACCCTTTGCGGCGGTGCGGCATGCAAGGGGAATGCTCCGCAGCGTGTATCCGTCTCTGCTTCTGCATCTGCTTTGCTGCATACCGGCAGTGCTGCCCCTTGTGACGATTCCGTTTGCACTGCCGTATTTTACAGTCAGCGGCACGCTCTTTCTGCAGGTGCGTATGCGTGAGTGGGAACAGCAGAGAACGGGTCTGGTTACAGTATAGCGAAGAAAATGGCGAATTATGGATAAAATGGGAAATCCTGCTTTGACGCATCGTTGGATTTCCCATGTATTGCCCCCAAAAAATTTGTGCAACGCTACAGAATGTTGTGTGCAGCTGGAAGCGGTTTCCAAAAAGGGTTGATTTTTTCGGGGAGTCTGCTATAATAATTAGCATATGTTACTGCTTTGTAACCACTTCGGTACAGGGCGGTCACAATGAGAAAGGAGTTGCAGACAATGAAGGGACATAAAAAGATAAGCCGCCGTAAGCGTCAGAGCGGCTTTGAACGCCTGATGGTGAGCATCGGCATGATCGTCACGCATACGCTGTCGGCGATATGGCGTGTGATCGTTCTGTTGGTTCTGAGCTTTGTCCGGATGGTGTGGTACATGCTCTGTCAGATTGGCAGGATCTTCCGCCTGTTCGGAAGAAGCATCCGCAATGCCTTTACCGAGCATAACCGATCTGCAAACGAGATGCTGCGTGAGGTACGCCGTGCAAGGAAAGAAGGCGGAACGCAGTTTGCAAAGCAGCTCGTCCGCTTTGTGGGTTTTTACATATTCGGAGAACATGGGATCCTGCGGACGGGCTTCAATTATCTGATGCCCGTGCTGTCGGTTGCATTCCTTGCTGCCATCGTGCAGTATGGCACGGGGCTTGATTATGCCATCAGCGTGGTGTGCAACGGCGAGGAGCTGGGCATCATCGCTGCGGAAAGTGAATTTGAAGCTGCCGAAGCCGAGGTGCGTCAGCGAATCGGCACTGCCGAAGATGGTGCGACTGTCAATTTCGATCCTGTGTACACGCTGAAGATCGTTTCCGAAAATGACCAGTACGTCAGCTCCCGTACACTTGCCGACAAGCTGCTTACCAGCTCGAAGGAAACACTGTCCGAGGCGATCGGTGTCTATGTGGACGGCGAATTTATCGGCGCAGTGGAGGATTCCAAAAAAATCGAACAGACTATGGATAAGAAGCTCTCCGATTATGCGCTCAGCCTCAGCGATCTCGTCAGCGAGGTTTATTATACAAAGCATATCGAATATCAGTCGGGTATCTATCTTGCGGAAAGCATCAGGAAGCCGGAGGAGCTTCTGAAAATCCTCACAGCAGAGGAAGAAACCGTAAGCCGCTATACCGTACAGTCGGGTGATTCTCCGCAGCTTGTGGCTGTGAAATTCAATATGACGCTTGAGGAGCTGCAGGAACTGAATCCTCATATGGATCGCAGCTTTGGCGAGGGAAAAATGCTGAAGGTCAAGACGGTTTCCCGTTACATCCCTATTGCGCATACGAAGAATATGAATCTGACAAGTTTTATCGACTATGCAAGCGTGGAGGTCGAAACCTCGTCGCTGAATCTCGGCGAACGGAAGGTACTCTCTAAGGGGGCGATCGGCGAAAAGATCAGCGAGGTGAGCATCACCTATGTCGATGGTGTAGAGGAGGAACGCAGGGTTCTCAGATCCGCCGTTACCAAGGAGCCTGTCACCGAACAGATCGGCATCGGCACCTATTCTCCCGAGCCTGCAAGCAAGGATACCGTATTCTACGGCAGCGGTATGTTCGGCTGGCCGGTTGACGGCGGCTACATCAGTGACGGCTATATCAGTGACAGAAATCATAAGGGCATCGACATCGCAGCACCCTACGGCAGTGATATCTATGCCTCCGAGGCAGGCTATGTCGTAACAGCGGGCTGGAATTCCGGCGGCTACGGCTACTATGTCATTATCGAACATGACAACGGCTACCGCACACTCTATGCACACTGCAGCGTCGTGATCGCCTACGAGGGGCAGTATGTCGAGAAAGGACAGGTCATCGCAAAGATCGGTTCTACCGGAAATTCGACCGGCAATCACCTTCACTATGAGGTCAGACTCAATAATCTCTGCATGGACCCCGGACTTTACCTCCGTGTGAATGCTGATTGATAAAGTTCACAAAAAATTTACAATTTAAAATGGAAAATCCTCCGGAAAACACTTGCAATTTCCGGGGGATTGTGTTATAATATGAAAGGTTCGGTGAGTGCCGGACTAAAAGATATGCGTGGAAGCGAAAGGTTGCCGGCGGTATGTCGGGTAATTTTCGTGGAGTATGTCCGATTTTAAACCGGGCGACAAGGAATGATGACACGGTATGTGGAGCGTAATGCATGGCGAAGACTCTGTCTGAGTTACGGCGGACTGTGGACTTGCTATGGGCGTGTTATGCTACAAATACCAGAACTGCGTCCGGAATCCTGAAATATACTTTCAGATTTCGGTTTTTTATATCATATGGGTTGCGATACACCCGGCGCAGTGTCATAGTGATTCCGAAAATGCCCACCCTGTATTAACCCGTACAAGGAGGCGAAAGAGAAATGGCAGTAAGTGAAAAGATCAGAATCAAGATCAAGGGCTATGAGCACGCAACTGTTGATGCAGCAGCAGCAAAGATTGTTGAGGCAGCAAAGAGAAGCGGCGCAAGCGTAAGCGGTCCGATCCCGTTGCCGACTGAGAAGGAGATCGTAACTATCCTGAGAGCAACACACAAGTACAAGGACAGCCGTGAGCAGTTTGAGCAGCGCACTCACAAGCGTCTGATCGACGTAATCCGTCCGACAGACAAGACAACAGAGGCTCTGCGTAAGCTTGAGCTCCCCGCAGGTGTTGACATCGTAATGGAATGCAAGTAATTCCGCAAGAAACCTGCAAAAAATCGTGCAATGCACGTCGCCTGAATGAAGCGTGATTCATTCGGTCATGTTGGCAAATGCCAACCAATAACCATAAGGAGGAAAACAAATGCAAAAAGGTATTATCGGCAAGAAGATCGGTATGACTCAGATCTTCGACGAAAACGGCAAGGTAATCCCGGTAACGGTTGTTGAAGCTGGTCCCTGCGTAGTAGTTCAGGTAAAGACAGTGGAAAACGACGGTTATGCAGCAGTTCAGCTGGGCTATGGCGATAAGAAGGCTCAGAGAATGAACAAGCCGATGAAGGGACACTTTGACAAGGCAGGCGCAGGCTACAAGAGAACTCTGAAGGAATTCAAGTTTGATGACTGCAGCATGGAGGCTGGAAGCCTTGTGAAGGCTGATACTTTTGCGGTAGGCGACATCGTTGATGTTTCCGGTACCAGCAAGGGTAAGGGATTCCAGGGTGCGATCAAGCGTCACAACCAGCACAGCCTGAAGGATACTCACGGTACAGGCCCTGTTCACAGACAGGCAGGTTCCATGGGTGCATGCTCCTCTCCGTCCAGAATTTACAAGGGCAAGGGCATGGCAGGTCAGATGGGTGCTGAGAAGGTTACTGTACAGAACCTTGAAGTTGTGAAGGTTGACGCAGAGAACAACCTGATTGCAATCAAGGGTGCAATTCCGGGCCCCAAGGGCGGCATTGTTACCATCGTTGACAGTGTAAAGGCGTAAGGAAGGAGGAAACGTAAATGGCAACAGTTAAAGTATTCGATATGGCGGGTAACGCAGTATCCGAAACAGAGCTTTCTGATGCGGTATTCGGCATTGAACCGAATGTTTCCGTTATGCACATGGTAGTAAAGAACTATCTGGCAAACCAGCGTCAGGGTACACAGTCCACACTGACTCGTACTGAGGTAAGCGGCGGCGGCAGAAAGCCCTGGAGACAGAAGGGAACAGGTCATGCAAGACAGGGTTCCACAAGAGCTCCCCAGTGGACACACGGCGGCGTAGCACTCGGCCCGAAGCCCAGAGATTACAGATATACACTGAACAAGAAGGTTCGCAGACTGGCTATGAAGTCCGCACTTTCCACAATGGTTCAGGAGAACAACATCATTGTTCTTGATACTCTGACAATGGATGAGTACAAGACCAAGACAATCGCAGCAATGCTGAAGGCACTCGGTGTTGAAAAGAAGGCACTGATCGTAACAGCAGAGGCTGATGCAAAGGTTTACAGAAGCGCAGCAAACATTCCCGGTGTGAAGACTGCAGCAGTCAACACTCTGAATGTATATGACATTCTCAACGGCGGCAAGTTCATCGTTGCAAAGAATGCCATCGCAAAAATTGAGGAGGTGTACGCATAATGAAAGCAGCACAGGATATCATCCTCAAGCCGATCATCACAGAGCAGAGCATGGATGGTCTGCCGAACAATAAGTACACTTTCCAGGTAGCAAAGGATGCTAACAAGCTGGAAATCAAGGCTGCCGTAGAAGAGCTGTTCAACGTAGAGGTTGTTAAGGTTAACACCGTGAACTGCCGTGGCAGACAGAAGAGAATGGGCAGATTTGTAGGCACAACCGCTTCTTACAAGAAGGCAGTTGTAACCGTAAATCCGGAGCCTGCAAACAAGGGCGCAAAGAAGTCCGAGAAGAAGAGAGGAACTATCGAGTTCTTCGACGGTATGTATTAATCCATAATACCGCAAAAATGACCCATTCGAGGTATGGGAGGATGCTCCCGCAAATAGCATGTTAAGGAGTGAAATACAATGGCAATTAAGAGCTACAAGCCCACTACTCCGTCCCGCCGTCAGATGACAGTGACAGAT
The DNA here is from genome assembly GCA_017521325.1 of Oscillospiraceae bacterium. Taxonomy (GTDB): domain Bacteria; phylum Bacillota; class Clostridia; order Oscillospirales; family Ruminococcaceae; genus UBA3855. The sequence continues at coordinate 12,506 of JAFXCV010000018.1, forward strand.
TATTCTGGACTGAGCAAGACAGGCCCGGAGAAGAGCTTGCTGGAGCCGATGAAGAAGAAGAGCGGCCGCAACAGCTATGGCCGTATCACCGTTCGTCACAGAGGCGGCGGAAACAGAACAAAGTATCGTGTAATCGATTTCAAGCGTGACAAGGAAGCAATGAATGCAACTGTTATGACTCTGGAATACGATCCGAACAGAAGCGCATTTATTGCACTGGTACAGTACGAGGATGGCGAGAAGCGTTACATCCTGGCACCGCACGGCCTGAAGGTTGGCGATGTTGTAAGAGCAGGTGCTGACGCAGATATCAAGCCCGGCAACGCACTGAAGCTTGCTGACATCCCGGTTGGTACATTCATTCATGCAATTGAACTGTATCCCGGCAAGGGCGCACAGCTGGTAAGATCCGCAGGCAACATGGCTCAGCTGATGGGTAAGGAAGGCGCATATGCCCTGATCCGTCTGCCCAGCGGCGAAATGAGAAAGGTTCCGATCGGCTGTAAGGCATCCATTGGTCAGGTATCCAACATTGACCACGAGAACGTAAATTACGGTAAGGCTGGCAGAAAGCGCCACATGGGCTGGAGACCGACAGTAAGAGGTTCCGTAATGAACCCCTGCGATCACCCGCACGGTGGTGGTGAGGGTAGATCTCCGATCGGCCGTCCCGGTCCTGTTACACCTTGGGGCAAGCCTGCACTGGGTTACAAGACAAGAAAGACTCACAACCGTACAGACAAGTTTATCGTAAAGCGCCGCAACGGCAAGTAATCGGAAAGGAGGAACCGCATTATGAGCAGAAGTGTAAAAAAAGGACCTTATGTACAAGAGGTACTCCTGAAGAGAGTTATGGCAATGAACGAGGCAGGAGAGAAGAAGGTGCTCAAAACCTGGAGCCGTTCTTCCACAATCTTCCCGGACTTCGTTGGTCATACCTTCGCAGTGCATGACGGCAGAAAGCATGTGCCGGTATATGTAACTGAGGATATGGTTGGTCACAAGCTCGGCGAGTTTGCACCGACAAGAACTTATAAGGGCCACGCAGGCTCCAAGACATCCAATAACGGTAAGAAGTAATAGCGGAAGGAGGAACCGAAATGGAAGCTAGAGCATATCTGAGAAACGTCCGCATCTCTCCCAGAAAGGTGCAGATCGTTCTGGATCTGATCAGAAACAAGCCTACAGATGTAGCATTGGCAACGCTTCGCCTCACACCGAAGGCAGCAAGTCCGATTCTGGAAAAGCTTTTGAAGTCCGCTATTGCAAATGCAGACAACAATCACAACATGAATAAGGATAACCTTTATGTTGCTGAGTGCTTTGTGACACCCGGTCCGATTATGAAGCGTGTAATGCCCAGAGCACAGGGTAGAGCATTCCGGATTTTGAAGAGAACATCGCACATCACAATGGTGCTGAAAGAAAAAGAATAATCCCAAGGAGGTTAAGTATGGGCCAGAAGGTTAATCCGCACGGTCTCCGTGTCGGCGTTATTAAAGATTGGGATTCTCGTTGGTATGCCAAGAAGGCAGACTTCGGCGATACACTGGTAGAAGACTACAACGTGCGTAATTTCATCCTGAAGACTCTGAAGGCTGCAGGTGTTCCGCGTGTAGAGATCGAGCGTTACGCTGAAGATAAGGTAAGAATCCACATTCACTGCGCAAAGCCGGGTATTGTAATCGGCAGAGGCGGTGCAGAAATCGAAAAGCTGCGTGTTCAGCTTGAGAAGATGATGAACAAGAGTGTTGCAATCAACATTCTGGAAGTAAAGCAGCCCGACCTGGACGCACAGCTGGTTGCAGAAAGAATTGCACTGGATCTGGAGAACAGAGTATCCTTCCGTCGTGCAATGAAGCAGTGCATCGGCAGAGCAATGCGTCTGAACGCAAAGGGCATCAAGACAATGGTAAGCGGCAGACTGGGCGGTGCAGAAATCGCACGTTCTGAGAGCTACCATGAGGGAACAATCCCGCTGCAGACCATCCGTGCTGACATCGACTATGGTTTTGCTGAGGCAGACACCACATACGGCAAGCTTGGCGTAAAGGTATGGATCTACAAGGGTGAGGTTCTGAAGGGCGATGCTGCAAAGGCAGCTGCTATGAGAGAGAAGAACGACAAGAAGCGCAGAGCTGACAGACCTGACAGAAAGCGCAATGACCGTCGTGACAACCGTGATAACAAGCGTCCGTTCAACAAGGATCGTGCGCCGAGAAGAGAGGGAGGTAACAAGTAATGCTGCTTCCGAAGAGAGTAAAGTACCGCAGAGTTCACAGAGGACGTCTGACGGGTAAGGCAAACAGAGGCAACACTGTAGTATATGGTGATTTCGGTCTGCAGGCTATGGAGCCGGCATGGATCACATCCAACCAGATCGAAGCAGCCCGTATTGCAATGACACGTTATATCAAGAGAGGCGGTCAGGTATGGATCAAGATTTTCCCTGACAAGCCGATCACAGAGAAGCCTGCAGAAACCCGAATGGGTTCCGGTAAGGGTTCACCTGAGTATTGGGTAGCAGTTGTAAAGCCCGGCAGAGTACTGTTTGAGATCGGTGCCAGCAAGGATAAGCCGCTGGCTGAAGAAGATATCAGAGAGGCTCTTCGTCTTGCAATGCATAAGCTGCCGATCAAGTGCAGAATTATCGCAAAAGAAAACGCTGAAGAGAAGTAAGGAGGGGAGTCGTCATGAAAGCAACAGAAATCAAAGAGATGACTGTCGAAGAAATGAACCAGAAGCTTGTCAGCTTAAAGGAAGAGCTTTTTGCACTCCGCTTCCAGCTTGCAGTAAATCAGCTTGATAACACTGCAAAGGTAAAGGCTGTCAAGAAGGACATTGCACGCGTTAAGACCTGCCTGCGTGAAGCAGAGCTTGCACAGAGCGCAAAGTAAGATAGGAGGATAAACGCTGTGGCTGAAAGAAATCTTAGAAAGACAAGAACCGGCATGGTTGTCAGCGACAAGATGGATAAGACAGTCGTTGTAGCAATTGTTGACAACGTAAAGCACCCGCTTTATAAGAAGATCATCAAGCGTACAGTTAGACTGAAGGCTCATGATGAGAACAATGAGTGCAGAGTCGGCGACCGTGTAGCGGTTATGGAAACACGCCCCCTGTCCAAGGATAAGAGATGGCGTGTAGTCAACATCATTGAGAAGGCTAAGTAAGAATTAAAAGCGACAAGGAAACGGCGTACAGCGGTTTCCGAGAGGAGGAACGCACATGATTCAGATGCAGTCTTACCTGAAAGTTGCGGACAACACCGGCGCAAAAGAGCTGATGTGTATCAGAGTATTGGGCGGTACACGCAGAAGATACGCTAACATCGGTGATGTAGTCGTAGCATCAGTAAAGAAAGCAACACCCGGCGGCGTGGTAAAGAAGGGCGATGTTGTTAAGGCAGTTATCGTTCGCTCCGCAAAGGGACTGAGAAGAGAAGACGGCACATACATTCGTTTTGACGAAAATGCTGCTGTTATCATCAAGGAAGATAAGAACCCGAGAGGCACACGTATTTTCGGGCCGGTAGCAAGAGAGCTGAGAGATAAGGAATATATGAAGATCCTGAGCCTTGCTCCGGAAGTACTGTAATGGAGGTGTCGAGATGAGTAACAAGGTTCATGTAAAGACCGGTGACACCGTAGTACTGCTGACAGGCAAGTACGAGTACAAGTACACAGACAAGAAGGACCTGAGAACAGGTAAGGTTCTGGAAGTAAGCCCGAAGGAGGGCAAGGTAATTGTTGAAGGCTTCAACATGATCACAAAGCATGTAAAGCCCACAGCAATGGGTCAGACAGGCAGCATCGTAAAGGCTGAGGCTCCGATCTACGCATGCAAGGTACAGCTGGTGTGCCCGAAGTGCGGCAAGCCCACAAGAGTTGGTCACACTATTGAGGACGGCAAGAAGCTTCGTGTCTGCAAGAAGTGCGGCAAGTCTTTTGAATAATGTAAAGGAGAAACGACAATGGCAAGATTAAAGGAACAGTATGTCAGCACCGTTGCTCCCGCATTGATGCAGAAGTTCGGATACAAGAGCGTAATGCAGATTCCGAAGCTGGAAAAGGTAGTCATCAACGTTGGTGCCGGTGAGGCAAAGGATAACTCCAAGGTAATTGATGCGATCATGAACGATCTGGCAATCATCACAGGCCAGAAGCCCATCGTATGCCGTGCAAAGAAGTCCGTTGCGAACTTCAAGCTGCGTGAAGGCATGCCGATCGGTGTAAAGGTAACTCTCCGTGGCGAGAGAATGTATGATTTTGTAGATAAGCTGTTCAACGTGGCATTCCCCCGTGTACGTGACTTCAGAGGAATCAATGGTAATTCCTTCGACGGCAAGGGCAACTATTCCACAGGTATCAAGGAGCAGCTGATTTTCCCCGAAATCGAGTACGACAAGATCGACAAGGTTCGTGGTATGGACATCAACTTCATCACAACTGCTGAAACCGACGAAGAAGCTAAGGAACTGCTCAAGCTCCTGGGCGCTCCGTTCGCTGGTTAATAGGAGGAAATCAAATGGCTAAGAAGGCAATGATTAACAAGCAGCAGAGAACACCGAAGTACTCCACAAGAGCGTACAGCAGATGCAAGATCTGCGGCAGACCGCACGCTTATCTGAGAAAGTACGGCGTATGCCGTGTTTGCTTCAGAGAGCTGGCACATGATGGTCAGATTCCCGGTGTTAAGAAGGCAAGCTGGTAAAATAGTATAAGGAGGTCATTGGCATGCAAATTTCAGATACAATCGCAGATCTGCTCACAAGAATCCGTAATGCAAGCTCTGCGAAGCACGCCACGGTTGACATTCCCGCATCTAACGTGAAGAAGGCTATTACACAGATCCTCGCTGACGAGGGTTATATCAAGGGCTTCCAGATCGTAGATGACGGTAAGCAGGGCATTATCAGAGTAACTCTGAAGTATACAGACAGCAGAACTCCGGTAATCACAGGCTTACGCAGAGTGTCAAAGCCTGGTCTGCGTATTTATTCAAGCTGTGAGGATATGCCGAAGGTTCGTAAGGGTCTGGGCATTGCAATCGTATCCACATCTAAGGGTATCATGACCGACAAGAAGGCTCGTGAGCTGAATGTCGGCGGTGAAGTACTCGCATACATTTGGTAAGGAGGACATAACATGTCAAGAATTGGTAAAATGCCGATCAGCGTTCCTGCCGGAGTAGATGTAAAGATTGCAGATAATCTGGTAACAGTAAAGGGACCGAAGGGTGAACTGACAAAGCAGTTCTCTAAGGAGCTGACAATTGAACTGGACGGCGCAGTTATCACTGTAACACGTCCTTCCGATGATAAGAAGTACAGATCTCTGCATGGTCTGACAAGAACACTGATCGCTAACATGATCGAGGGCGTAACAAACGGTTACTCCAAGACTCTGGAGATCGACGGTGTAGGTTACCGTGCAGCTAAGCAGGGCAACAATCTGGTGATGAACCTCGGTTACTCCCATCAGGTAATCATGCCCGAGATCGACGGCATCACAATCGACGTACCCGCACCGAACAAGATCATCATCAACGGTATCGACAAGCAGAAGGTTGGTCAGTTCGCAGCAGAGGTTCGTGAGAAGAGACAGCCTGAGCCTTATAAGGGCAAGGGTATCCACTACCTTGGCGAGTATATTATCCGCAAGGAAGGTAAGGCCGGTAAGGGTAAGAAGTAAGTAAAGGAGTGAAGGGCAATGATTAAGAAGTTTGATAGCAATAAAGCCAGACTTAAGAGACATCGCCGTGTTCGCACGAAGATTTCCGGAACTCCTGAGGTTCCGCGTCTGTGTGTATTCCGTAGCGCAAAGCACATCTATGCACAGGTAATTGACGACGTGAACGGTGTAACACTGGCAAGCGCTTCCAGCATGGTAAAGGGCTTTGATGCAAACGGCGGCAACATCGCAGGTGCAGCAAAGGTTGGCGAGCTGGTAGCAAAGGCTGCTCTGGAAAAGGGTATCGAAGCTGTTGTATTCGACAGAGGCGGCTATCTGTATCACGGACGTGTTCAGGCTCTGGCAGAGGCTGCACGTGAGAACGGTCTGAAGTTCTAAGAGAAGGAGGGAACACGATTGGCTAATATTGATGCAAAGGATATGGAGCTGGTTGAAAAGGTTGTTGCCATCAACCGTGTATCCAAAACCGTAAAGGGCGGACGTATTATGAAGTTCTCCGCACTGGTTGTTGTCGGCGACGGCAATGGCACAGTAGGCTTCGGACTTGGTAAGTCCGGCGAAGTTCCGGATGCAATCCGCAAGGGTATTGAGGATGCAAAGAAGAACATGGTAAAGGTTCCGCTGAAGGGCACTACCATTCCTCATGAGATCGTAGGTAAGTTCGGCGCAGGCGAAGTGCTGATGCGTCCGGCTGCTCCCGGTACCGGTGTTATCGCCGGCGGTCCTGTACGTGCTGTCATCGAGGTAGCAGGTATCAAGGATATCAGAACAAAGTCCCTGCGTTCCAACAACCCCTGCAATGTAGTAAGAGCTACCATTAACGGTCTGACTTCCTGCACAACTGTAGAAGAGGTTGCTGCAAAGCGTGGTAAGACTGCTAAGGAAATCTTGGGTTAAGGAGGCACAACAATGGCAAAGAAAATCACACTTGTGAAGAGCCTCATCGGCTGCCAGAAGGATCAGATTGCCACTGCACATGCACTTGGCTTGAAGAAGATCGGCAACACAACCGTGCAGCCGGATAATGCTGCAACAAATGGTAAGATCCACAAGATCATTCACCTCATCAAGGTAGAAGAAGCGTAAGAAGGAGGTGCAGTAAATGCAGATTCATGAACTCGTACCGGCACCCGATTCCAATAAGGCTGTCAAGCGTGTAGGCCGTGGACATGGTTCCGGTAACGGCAAGACCGCTGGTAAGGGCCATAAGGGTCAGAACGCACGTTCCGGCGGCGGTGTAAGAATTGGTTTTGAAGGCGGTCAGATGCCGCTGGCAAGAAGAATCCCTAAGAGAGGATTCAAAAACGTATTCAGAGCAACCTATGCAACAGTAAACGTTGGTGATCTGAACAAGTTCACAGATGGCACAGTTGTAGACACAGAGCTGCTTTGCGCAAGCGGTCTGGTTAAGAAGGTTTGCGATGGCGTAAAAATTCTCGGAGAGGGCGAACTCACTGCAAAGCTTACCGTAAAAGCTGCGAAGTTTACACAGGCTGCTGCTGAGAAAATTGAAAAGGCAGGCGGGAAAGCTGAGGTGATCTGAGGTGTTTCAGACTCTTAGAAACGCTTGGAGCGTACCGGAGATCCGTAAAAAGTTCCTGTATACGCTCATGATGATCATTATTTTCAGACTCGGCAGTGCGATCACTGTACCGTTTCTGGATATGTCCATCGTGCAGGAGTGGGTTTCTACGAATGCAACGGGCGGCAACTTCCTCGAGTATCTCAATACTCTGACCGGTGGCGCCCTTTCTAAGGCAACCTTCTTCTCACTCTCCATCACACCCTATATTAACGCATCCATCATCATTCAGCTGCTGACCTATGCACTGCCTCCTCTCGAAAGGCTTCAGGAGGAAGGCGAGGAAGGCCGTAAGGTTCTCAACAGGATTACAGCATTCACAGCACTGGGTCTTTCGATCTTCATGTCGATTGCTTATTATCTGACAATGAGAAACGAAATGGGTGCAGTTACCTACACAAAGGGCGCTGAAGGCTGGTTTGCTGCCATCGTTATCGTGGCAAGCTTTGCAGCCGGTGCTACCCTGGTTGTATGGATGGGTAACCGTATTAACGATAAGGGTATCGGCAACGGCATTTCTATGCTCCTGTTCGCCGGTATCGTAGCAAGATTCCCCACAGATGTGTGGACACTGGTTGAACTGACAAAGAGCAATCCCTCCAAGTACTTCTGGGTATCCCTGGTTGTTGCAGTTGGTTTCGTTCTGATGATCGGCTTCATCGTATTCATGAATGAATCCGAGCGCAGAATTCCGATCCAGTATGCAAAGAGAGTGGTTGGCAGAAAGCAGTTCGGCGGCCAGAACACACACATTCCGATCAAGATTTGCATGAGCGGCGTTATGCCGATCATCTTCGCAATGGCATTTATGTCACTGCCGAGCACAATCAGTATGTTCGTAAAGCCCGTTGAGTACATCACTGAGGAAACCACATGGGGTCAGGAATTCTACTTCCACTTCGTGAACTTCTTCAGAACCACCAACCCCGGCTATGCTGTACTGTATCTCATTCTGATTATTGCATTCAACTACTTCTATGTTTCTATGCAGTACAATCCCATTGAGATTGCAAACCAGCTTCGTCAGAACAACGGCGGTATCCCCGGAATCAGACCTGGCAAGCCCACATCTGATTATATCCAGCGTGTACTGTCCAAGATTACTCTCGTAGGTGCTATCTTCCTTGGTATCATCGCCATCATTCCGATCGGCCTTGCAGCTTGGGATCAGTCGCTGTCCTCTCTGTCCATGGGTGGTACTTCCATCCTGATCGTAGTCAGCGTTGCACTTGAAACCGTTCGTACTCTGGAGTCCCAGATGATGATGCGTCATCACAAGGGCTTCCTGGGATAAGGAGGAGTAATTATGAATTTGATTTTACTCGGTGCGCCCGGTGCCGGAAAAGGCACACAGGCAGAAGTAATTTCCGAAGCACTGAACATCCCGCAGATCTCTACGGGCAACATGCTGCGTGAAGCCGTAAAGAACGGTACAGAATACGGTCTGAAGGCAAAGGCAGCAATGGAAAGCGGTGCTCTGGTTTCCGATGACATCGTAATCGGTATCCTGAAGGATCGTATCGCAGCAGATGACTGCCAGAACGGTTTTATTCTGGATGGATTCCCGAGAACCGTACCGCAGGCTGAAGCGCTCGACGAAATGGGCGTTCGCATTGATAAGGTACTGGAAATCTTCGTGGATGACGAAACGATCAAAACACGTGTATCCGGCAGAAGAGTATGTGAGGGCTGCGGTGCAACCTACCATGTACTGTACAAGCCTTCCAAGTCCGAGGGTACATGCGATAAGTGCGGTGCAAAGACCATTATCCGTAAGGATGACCAGCCGGAAACGGTTCTGGAACGTCTGGCGGTTTACCATGAACAGACCGCTCCGCTGAAGGACTACTACGAAAAACAGGGCAAGCTCGATACTGTCATCGGACAGGAAGAGGTTGCTGATACGGTAAAGCTTACACTGAAAGCGGTGGGGGCGTCTGCCGAATGAGTATCACCATTAAATCTAAGACAGATCTGATGAAAATGCGTGAAGCCGGAAGGATTGCCGGCAGAGCTTTACAGCTTGCAGGGCAGTCCGTTCAGCCCGGTATGACAACACTGGAGCTTGACAAAATCGTGCATGACTACATCGTTGGATGCGGTGCTCATCCCTCTTTTCTGGGATATGCCGGATTTCCCGGAAGCGCTTGCATCTCCATCAACGATGAGGTTATCCACGGCATCCCGAGCGCAAAGCGAAAGATCAAGGCAGGGGATATCGTCAGTGTGGACGTGGGAGCGTATTACAACGGATTCCACGGCGACACCTGTGCGACCTTTGCAGTTGGTAAAATCACCGCTGATGCGCAGGCATTGCTCGATGTCACAAAGGGTGCGCTGGAAGCCGGTATTGCAAAGGCTGTTGTCGATGCAAGACTGAGCGATGTATCCGGTGCAGTCCAGGAATACTGTGCCTCAAGAGGCTACGGTATTGTCCGGGAGTACTGCGGTCACGGAATCGGCAGGGAACTGCACGAATCTCCGGAAGTGCCGAACTATGTAACGCCCGGCAGAAAAGGTGTGCGACTCCAGGCAGGCATGGTGATCTGTATCGAACCGATGATCAATGCAAAGGGCGATGCGATCCGCCAGCTGAAGGATGGTTGGACAGTCGTTACCAGAAGCGGTAGCCTGTCAGCACATTTTGAACACACAGTTGCCATCACACCGGATGGACCGGTGATTATGACGGATCCAAGCTGATGCAGCTGCAGGTAGGAATGGTGGTATGTGCGACCGCCGGAAAAGAGAAGGACAATTATTACATTGTCACCGAGCTGGACGGCAGAGCCGTTTATCTGGCTGACGGAAAGCACAGAACGCTGAGTAAGCCTAAGCGCAAGAATGTCAAGCACATTCGCCCGACGAAGGAAGTCTGGGAACTGAACGGACTTACCGACAGGGCACTGCGCCGCAAGCTGCAGGAATGCAATGCGATTTTGGGAGGTATTTGATTTGTCTAAAGAAGATTTGATTGAAGTAGAAGGCATCGTGCAGGAAGCACTGCCGAACGCAATGTTCAGAGTAGAGCTGCCCAACAAGCACGTGATTCTCGCTCATGTGTCGGGAAAACTGAGAATGAACTACATTCGCATCGTTCCCGGCGATAAGGTGAAAATTGAAATGTCACCCTATGATTTAACAAAGGGCCGTATTACTTGGAGAGCCAAGTAAGGGGCTGAGTTTGCAGATAGGAAACCGCAGCGAGAGCTGCACAAAACCTGCAAGGAGGTAATTTCAATGAAAGTAAGACCTTCGGTAAAACCGATTTGCGAAAAGTGCAAGGTCATCAAGCGCAAGGGAAAAGTCATGGTAATCTGTGAGAATCCCAAGCACAAGCAGCGTCAGGGTTAATCCCGACAGCATTGGAGGTGTAATTCATCAATGGCAAGAATTTCAGGTATTGACCTTCCCAAGGACAAGAGAGTTGAAATCGGTCTGACCTATATCTACGGTATCGGCCGTCCGACAGCAACTAAGATTCTTGAGGCAACAGGTGTAAATCCGGATACTCGAGTAAAGGATCTGAGCGAAGAGGACGTAGCTAAGCTGCGTGACTACATCGACGCTAACCTGACTGTTGAGGGCGATCTCCGTCGTGAAGTTGCTCTGAACATCAAGAGACTGATCGAAATCGGCTGCTACAGAGGCGTACGCCACAGAAAGGGCCTGCCGGTAAGAGGTCAGCGTACAAAGACCAACGCAAGAACACGCAAGGGTCCGGTTAAGACAATTGCTAATAAGAAGAAGTAAGGAGGGCGAGTCTTTTGGCACAGCAGAAGGGTAAAAAGGTAACGACTGTAAGACGCCGCAGAGAGCGCAAGAATATCGAGAGCGGTGCAGTGCATATTCAGTCTACTTTTAACAATACAATTGTGACAATCACAGACACACAGGGCAATGCCATTTCTTGGGCAAGTGCTGGCGGCCTTGGCTTCCGTGGTTCCAGAAAGTCCACACCGTTTGCAGCACAGACTGCAGCTGAAACAGCTGCAAAGGCAGCAATGGAGCATGGTCTGAAGACCGTTGAAGTATACGTAAAGGGTCCGGGCAGCGGCCGTGAAGCTGCGATCCGTGCACTGCAGACAGTAGGTCTGGAAGTACGTATGATCAAGGATGTCACACCGATTCCGCACAATGGTTGCCGTCCGCCTAAGAGACGCCGCGTCTAATTGGAGGTACAAGATTATGGCAGTAAATAAGGATCCGATTCTGAAGAGATGCAGATACCTGGGCATCAGCCCCATGGTAATGGGCATTAACAAGCAGTCCAACCGCAATCCTAACGCAAACAGCCGTAAGAAGGTTTCTGAATACGGTATGCAGCTGAAGGAAAAGCAGAAGCTGAAGTTCATCTATGGCGTAATGGAAAAGCCGTTTCGTCACTACTTTGAGCTGGCTTCCAAGATGGAAGGCAAGGCTGGTGACAACCTGATCAGCGTGCTGGAATCCAGACTGGACAACGTAGCATACCGTATGGGTATGGCACTGACAAGACGTGAGGCAAGACAGCTGGTAGGTCACGGTCATTTCATGGTAAATGGCAAGAGAGTTGACATTCCTTCCTATCGTGTAGCAGTAGGCGATGAGATCGCTGTATGCGAGAAGAGCAGAACCAGCGCTAAGTTCAAGGATGTTGCAGAACAGACACAGGGCAGAGTAGTTCCGCTGTGGCTGGAAGCAAACAAGGAAGCTTTCTCTGCAAAGGTAACAAGAACTCCGGGTCCGGAGGATCTTGATTACGAGGTAGAGGCACACCTGATCGTCGAGCTGTACTCCAAGTAATACGTAATTACTTGCGGACGCTTTAGAACAACGAACAAAAGTAATTGCGAAATAGGAGGGTTTACATGCTTGAAAAAATTGAAAAGCCGGAAATTGTTACCGAAGAACTGAGAACGGACGGCAAGTACGGTAAATTCGTTTTAGCACCGCTGGAACGTGGCTATGGCATTACGCTGGGCAACAGTCTCAGAAGAGTTCTCCTCTCCTCTCTGCCGGGTGTGGCTGTCAACTTTGTAAAGATTGACGGCGTGCATCACGAGCTTTCCACAATTCCGGGCGTGAAAGAGGACGTAACAGAAATCATCCTGAGTCTGAAGGGTCTGACCGCAAAGCTTTACGGTGAAGGTCCGAAGACAATTACGATTGATGCCGAAGGCGAGTGCGAGGTCACAGCCGGCGATATTAAGGCAGATTCCGAAGTAAACATTCTCGATCCCGGCATGCACATTGCAACACTGGGCAAGGATGCAAAGCTTCGCATGGAAATTACGATTGACAGAGGCAGAGGTTATGTGTCTGCAGAGCGCAACAAGCAGCAGATCGCAGACATGCCGCTGGACGTAATTGCCGTAGACAGCATTTATACTCCTGTTTTGAAGGTGAACTATACCGTAGAGAATACCCGTCTCGGACAGGTCACCGACTATGATAAGCTGACAATGGAGGTTTGGACCGATGGTACAATCTCTGCTAAGGAAGCTTTATCACAGGCAGCCAATCTCCTCAACGAGCATCTGAAGCTGTTCGTCGATCTTTCTGACGAAGCATGCATTACAGAGGTCCTGGTTGAAAAGGACGACAAGGGTAAGGAAAAGATCCTTGAGATGACCATTGAGGAACTTGACTTGTCAGTACGTTCCTTCAATTGCTTGAAGCGTGCTGGCATCAATACAGTTGACGACTTGATCAATAAGTCTGAGGAAGAAATGATGAAGGTGCGTAACCTTGGTAAGAAGTCCTTCGACGAGGTGAAGGAGAAGCTCCAGTCTCTGGGCTTTGACCTCTCCTCTGAGGAAGACTGATCGCACCCGAATACTATAAGGATACCCGATGGGGCGAAGCCTCTCTCGGTTTGAGTAAAGGAGTGAATTACAATGCCGGGTACAAGAAAATTGGGCAGAGCTACTGCACACAGAACCGCTATGCTGAGAGCTATGGTAACATACCTGCTGGAGAACGGCAAGGTTGAGACCACAGTAACCAGAGCAAAGGAAGTTCGTGCTGTTGCTGAGAAGATGATTACACTGGGCAAGAATTCTGACCTGCACAGCAAGCGTCAGGTACTTGCATATGTCACAAAGGAAGACGTTGCGAAGAAGCTGTTTGACGAGATTTCTCCGAAGTACGCTGACCGCAATGGTGGTTACACACAGATCATCAAGATCGGTCCCCGCCGTGGCGATGCTGCTGAAATGGCAATCATCAAGCTGGTTGACTAATTTAACATTGAAACCCCGTCCATTTGGACGGGGTTTTCTTATTGCATGAAACGTAGAGAACTGCGTTTCGCTGCTCCTATTGACAGAACCAGCAAAATATTTTATAATGAAGTATATCAACGAAAGCGGAGGGTGCTATGGAATATTTAGATATCTATGACGAACGCCGAGTCCCGACAGGCAGGACGGCGCCGAGAGGAACGAAACTTTGTGAGGGAGAATACTATCTCGTTGTGCATATGTTTATTTTCCGTAAGGATGGAAAATTCCTGATTCAGCGTCGTGTCCCTGAAAAACACAGCTGGCCGGATATGTGGGATATTTCCCTCGGCGGCATGGCACAGGCAGGGGATTCCTCCGCATCCGCTGCAGAGCGTGAAGCATTCGAGGAATTGGGATTGAAAATCGACCTGCAAAATACTTCCCCCGTATTCTCCTTCCGTGCGGATAACGTGTTTGATGACTACTGGATGGTGCAGCTGGATACGGATGATGTGCAGCTTACGCTCCAGAATGAGGAAGTTGCCGAGACGAAGTGGGTTGACCGTGAGGAGTGGGAACAGCTTATCTCAGAGCGAAAGGTAATCCCCTACACCTTCATGCATCAGATCTTCGACCTCTATCATCGCAATTTCCCCGGAACAAGGCTGTTTCCGTTCGGCAATCCCGAGAGGATCCGTGGTGCCGTGTTCGATATGGACGGGCTGCTGCTGGATACCGAGCGTGTGGTGAATACCGCATGGGATGAAGCGGCACGAATTACGGGCTTTGCGGATGTGGAGCGTGCCAAAATTGCCTGTCTTGGCTGTAATGAAGCAAGCACAAGGGCATTTTTCCTGCGTACCTATGGGGAAAATTTCGATTACCAGACCTTCCGTGATCTGACACGAAAGCTTGCGCATGAGGTGCTCGATGTCCATGTTCCCGTCAAAGATGGTGCGGAAATGATTCTCCGCATGCTCAAGGAGCGTGGCATTCCGCTTGCCGTTGCAAGCTCCACAAGGGAAACGACCGTCCGTGATCAGCTTGACCGTGCGGGACTGCTCCGGTATTTTGACGCTGTCATCACAGGCGACATGGTCGAAAACGGAAAGCCCCACCCCGAAATTTACAGTAAGGCATGCAATGCCATCGGTATTGCTCCTGAGGAATGCCTTGCCTTTGAGGATTCGAAAAACGGCATCCGCAGCGCCTATCGTGCAGGCATGTACCCCGTGCAGATTCCCGATCAGGTGCCTGCTGCAACGGAAACCTACGCACTTTCGTGGAAGGTGTTCCCAAGTCTTGTTGAGGCAGCGGAATTTCTGGAACAAACCAATCTGTTAAGCAAATGTGAATAGTTTCATTTTGTTGGAATAATGCAAAATAATTTACCTCTTTTTAACTAAAAAACAGTTGACAAAAATTGTATAAAACTGTATAATAAAGCCAGCAAATTATTTGCGCTTTATCAAATTTCAAGTTAAAGGGAGGAAAAATGTATGAAACGTTTCAATTTCAACAGATGTATGTCCGTTGTAGCGGCAGCCGCAATGCTGCTCGGAAGTACTGCGCAGCTTCCGGCACTTTATGCAGATGCAGCTGATCCTGCGCTGACAGGACAGAACGCAAGAGCGATTACCTCGCAGATGACCATCGGCTGGAATCTGGGCAACACACTTGACGCACACGGAAGCAAAGTGAACACGCCCGCAAAATCCGCAATGCAGTGGGGAAATCCCGAACCGACCAAGGAACTGTTTGAAACTGTCAAGAATGCAGGCTTTAACACGGTTCGTATCCCGACCACATGGTATCCGCATATCGAATACAGCGACGCTAAACAGATGTGGGTAGTGGATGAGGAATGGATGGATTATGTCAAGATGACCGTGGATTTTGCCTATGAGCTGGACATGTTCATCATTCTGAATGTGCATCATGAAAACTGGGTCAATGTCAGTGAGTTCACCGATGCGACCTATGCGGATGCTTCTGCAAAGCTGACGAGCATCTGGGCACAGGTAGCGGATGAATTTGCAGAATATGACCAGCATCTGATTTTTGAGGGCATGAATGAGCCCCGTCAGACAGGACTTGGCGGCAGCGTAGAGTGGGGCGCAGGCGATACCAATTCCCGTAAGTACATCAACGATCTGAATGCAGCATTTGTCAAGACCGTCAGAGCGCAGGGTTCTGCTGCAAATAACGAGCGTCTGCTGATGCTGCCCGGTTACTGTGCATCCTCCGATCCTTCGGCGATCAGAGCAATTGAAATTCCCGCAAACAGCGGCAACGTGGCACTTTCCGTACACGCTTATGCACCGTATTTCTTCACCATGGATACCTCTGACAAGGCGAACCATCAGTTCCCCGGCAAGAGTGGATGGGGCGAGGATTATGACTATAACCTGACAACGCTTTTCAACAACCTCAAGAGCATTTCCAACGAAAAGAATGCACCGATCATCATCGGCGAGTTCAGTTCTTCCGACTTCAACAACACTGCCGACAGAGTCAACTGGGCAAAATCCTATCTCGGCAAGGCAAAGGATGCAGGCATCCCCTGCGTGCTGTGGGATAACAACAATGACTACGACGGTACGGGCGAAGCACACGGCTATGTATACCGTCTGACGAACACCTGGTACCCCAATTCCGCACCCGTTGTCAAGGCGATGATGGAGGTTTACGGCGTGAACTCCGTTCTGCCGGAATACAAGGAATACGAGGCTCCCAAGTTTGACTGGGCAAAGATTCCTGTTGGTGACAACTGGATTGAGATCTACAAGGCAGAAGAGGGCGAAGTTCTCAAGGCCTGGAAGAATATCTGCGATAATAAGATCGGCGAGTACATGACCGAGGACTATGAACTGGTGCTGGTATATGACTCCACCTCCGATCCGTATCTGGTAATGCAGGACAGCGATATTGAGGATGGCTGGTATCCGACCTATTCCAGCGCATCTGCAAAGGATTTCATGCTGAAATTCACCTATGAGGATGTACAGGCAACACTGAAGAACAACGGCACAGAATTTGCCGATATGGATAATTTCTTCATCAGCGCCGCATCTGAGGAAATGACGGTTTATGGTCTGTATGCAATTCCGCTGCGTGAGATCAAGCCCACAGAAGCACCGACTGAGGAAGAACCCACCGAAAAGCCCACAGAAGAAACGACCGAGGGAACGACGGAGGAACCCTCGGATGGCTCCTTTCGTCTTCCCGGTGACGTTGACGGTGATAACGATTTTGATATTACTGACATTATTCTGCTGCAGAAGGTTCTTCTGGCGTGCGAAACGATGAAGTCAGAAAATGTGGTCAATGCAGACGCTGACGCTGATGGAAAGATCACTGCATTTGACCTTGCAATTCTCAAGAGAAATATTCTCAGACAAAGATAACACCGATTCGTGTTTCATAGAGAGGAAGACTGAAGGCTGCATCATCCGATGCAGCCTTTGGTCATATCTATAGAGGAATGTATTGTGTTGACGGTTACTTGACAAGATGTTCCGGCTTTATGGACAGCAGCCAGCCGTGTTCATCGGAGGATGTTGCGGTGAAGTATTCCGTACGATCTTCGAGAGTCGTGTCCGGGAACTGGAAGTTCGAATCGTCTGTTGCAACTGCACGGAAAGTGCATACCTGTTCATTTCCTATTTTTTCAACGGATTGAACTTCGATGTCAAAGCGTGTCCAGTCCACCAGAGCGCCCTGTTCATAGGCAACCTTTGCCTCATCAATGTACAGCTTATCGTCCACGATCTTGAAGATGCAGTCGTTGAGTACCCACTGTGCAACCTCGGGTGTGAAGGTGCTTTCAACAAGCTCACGGAAGGATGCAGCATCCCAGAATTTGAGTGACAGATCAAAGTTGTTGCTCAGATCAATTTCGTGCAGGGTAGTGCCGCTGAGAGGTTCGCTTTTGAGGGTGTAATTTCCATGAATCTGCATGGAGTTCTCAACCAGCTCGTGCAGGATTCCCTCTTCCGCAAAACCGTTCAGATCGGAAGTGCTGCTCTCCGGCTTTGTGTAGCCGTACATCTTCTCCAGACGCCAGCCGTCGGATTCACGGATCGCCTTGCAGGTGCAGCCGCATTCTTCGCCGGTGGCAACAGAACGGAGGCCGGTCACATCAAATACGATCATGTAATCACCCATTGCCGCAGGATTTGTAATTTCAAAATTTTTCCAGTCCTCCTCGGGGTATGAGTAGTCAAATACAGAGGCAGGCTGAATGCAGAACTTTCCGTCATATTCAGAATAGAGTGCATAGCCACAGGGATAGGAGGTGAGCAGCTCGTTTGCAAACTCATCACAATAGGTGGAGTATACATAGGATTCAAGAGCGTCATAGCTTACAAACTGATCCGAATCCACTTCATAGATGCCAACACCCAGATCTTCGCCCTTGTGGAAAAGGGGAGTTGTGACGAAGGCTTCCAGACAATCCAGGTTGCGATACATCAGATTACGCAGATCTTCAAGATACAGACCGTTGATCTGCGGCTCGTCGTAGCCGTACAGCTTTTCCAGACGCCAGCCGTCGGATTCACGGATTGCCTTGCAGACATAGGTGGCAGGGATCTTCTCACCGTCATCATAAGTGCGGTTCACAGTGACATCAAATGTGACGGTGTTTTCGTCCACACTTGCAGGATTTGTGATCTCATAGCTATACCAGTCCTCAGAGAAGCTTACGCCGTCAAGTACAGTTCTGGGCTTAACACAGAACTTTCCATCAACTTCCAGATAGTGTACGCCGCCGTTTCCGTTGAGCAGTTCTTCTGCAAAATCATCACAGAAAACGGAGTAAACATATTCCTTCATCTCTGCATAGCTTGCAAATGCGTCGGTTTCTGTCTCGTGGGTGTCATCGCCCAGATCCTCGGAATTATAGGAAACGCCATTCAACAGGAGGAAGTAATCCACACATCTGACGTTCTGATCCATCATGCTGCGCAGATCTTCCATGCTCAGGTCGTTTGGCAGCGGCTCTGTGGAAGTGTTTTCCGTAGTTGCTTCCGTTGTTGCCGGCACATCTGTTGATACAGGGGGTGTCACTGCCGGACGGTGATTGCCCAGAAGAATTGCACCGCCGATGCCGGCTGCAAGAAGCAGGCAGGCTGCTGTTGTCATCACGGGACGATACCACTGTGTTCTTGTAATGTTCGTTACGCCTTCTGCGTGAATCTGATTTGCTGTATTCATAGTTTCTAACCTCATCTTTTTTTCACATAATGCTTCAATTCTGTCCTTTGCAGCGTCGTCAAGTGCAGGAGCGATCTCTGCAATTTCCTCAACAGCCTGATCATCCAACGGTGACAGCTGTCGGAGCGTTTTCTCAAAATCATTAGTATTCACAGCATTCACCCTTCCTTCCATAATCAGCTTCCAGAATTTTCTTCATGCGTGCCCTTGCACGAACGCTTCGTTTCTGTACGGCATCCGCCGTCATTGAGAGTGCCTTTCCGATTTCCTTGGCAGTCTGCTCATAAAAGTACTGCCTGATAATAATGGAGGTGTCCGGTTCCCCCAGTCCTTTAATCACATCCCAGAGCCTCTGTTTCTGCATTTTACCGGATACCGTTTCCTCGGGATCGTCGTCTGCGATCAGAATCAGACCTTCGTCCTCCTCCAGATAGGAGGTTGCATTCTGACGATAGGTCAGCTTTCGCCATGCATCCACGGCGGTACGCTTTGCAATGGTACTCAGATAACCCTTGAGTGTGCCGCTTTGCGGTGTGTATTTTTCTGTATTGCGGAAGATCTCAACAAACACGTCACTGACGCAGTCCTCAATATCCTCACGGCTTGCGCAATTCTTCAGCTTATTCAGAACAATTGCATAGACAAGATTACTGTATTGATCAATCAATGCTCGCCGTCCCTTCTTCGGATCGGTCTGCATCAATTCATACCATTGTGCATCCGTCATAGTCCCACCTCCATAGTTTTTGAATCGATTCATATCCTACATTCGTATGAGCAATTGTATTTCGGACATCAAAAAGGAAATTTTTTATTTTTTTGCAATCCACTTTGGCAGAGGCGGTGCGCACACCGCCTCTGAAAGCCCCTCCCCTCGGGGAGAGGGTGGGGTGATCCCAAGGGTGAATTCCCCGAACCATCCGTATTGAAGTGCCGGATAAATATGCCGTTTGTTTTGCCATTGAACCGATTCATATCATACATTCGTATGAGCATTTGCGTTTCGGACAACAAAAACGAAATTTTCTGAAAAAAGTTTTTTGCAGGGAAAAGATGAGGGAACTCCCTGCATAGGCATTGCCCCGTCTGCCGAAGCAAGCGGGGCAATGCTGTCAAAAGGGGTAAAAAGTAATGGTCGTTAAAAATGTGGAATTACCAGCTCCATTCCTTGAAAAGATTGATCTTTTCTTTGGAAGCATCAGGAATTGCCTGATTTTCTGTAGGTTCTTCTTCCTTCGGGAGAGCTTCCTTTTCATTATTCTTGCGGACTTTCAGTTCAAAGTAGAATGCAAAACCGATGAGTGCCGCACCTGCAAGGAAGAGGTAAACGCCCCAGTGGAGGGACTGCCAGAATTCCCATGTAAGCTTGACGGTCATGAGTGTCAGCACCGTGAAGCCCAGCGTGAACCAGCGAAGCTGCTTGACAGCAAAGCTGACCAGCAGGATCAGGAAGCTGAAGGACGCCAGAACAATACCGTCCATTGCCTTGCCGAAGTTCAGAGAAGCGACCAGCAGGCAGAACATGGTGAAGCAGTACATGCAGAAGCGTGCAATATGAACTGCACCTGCATGTTTTTTGGGAAGAATCCAAAGCAGAGAGAGAATAAAGAGGTGCATCGGCAGCAGATACAGCAGAATCTGCGGTGCTTTGAAATCTGCTTCGTACCACCATGCAAGCAGACCGAACGGATCGTGTACATTATGGAAGAACAACGTCAGGCAGCCGAATGCGGATGCAAGCAGGATCGGGATGAAACGAAGCTTCACACGTCCGATGAACAGCATCGAGTAGATGGAAAGCAGCAGACAGGAGAGAATGGAGGGATACCAGTCGATGGTGGAAGCCACGCTGAAAATCGGGAATACCGCAGCGAGAATGCCCCAGTCCAGCTGGAACACGCCCTCTTCCTTGCGGAAGAAGCCGCTTGGCAGCAGCAGTCTGCCCATGCCTGCAAAAAATACGAGGAACAGCACATAGCAGATGATCTGCAGTGCAAGGCACCAGCTCTCGGAGAGGGAAGGCGCGTATTCGAGCATGCCAACCAATTTCTGAAATGCCGTGAACAGGATGATCAGCATCGGCAGTGCCGTGAAGTTGATGTTTCTGCGAAGGTGTCCTGCGGTCATAACAAAGAGTGAGAGCAGGTACAGTACGATCCATCCCAAATAGGGATACAGCTCCGGCCCCGACATCTTGTTTGTTTCAAAGATTGTGACAAAATACAGAAGCACGGAAAGATTCAGACAATAGCTGCGAAGTGCAGCAGAGTGCAGCTGTGTGCGCAGCACGGTGTATTCTGCAAGATAAACAAGTGACAGGATTGCAAGCATCAGTGAAATTGCCTGTACATTCTCATTGAGGAACAGTGCAAATGTCAGAGCGCAGCTCATCAGCAAGAAGGGGAGTGCAGCCCAGCTGCAGGTACGTTCAAGCAGGGGGCGACGAGCGATAATCGCATAAACAAGACTTACGAGAAGTGCTGCCGTGCAAATCCAGTGCAGCCAGATTTCCGCATGCGGGAGTGTCGCAAGTGCGACAGAAGCGCACGAGCAGATTGAAAGTACCAGCGGCCAGAGCTTGCGGCTGAGCAGGAACAGCACGACCAGAATGAGCGCTGCGGCGATCAGCAGCAGAGAGAACAGAAGATTTTCTGCAGCAGAGGCTGCCAGCATGGAAACGCAGTAGAGCAGGATGGTGCAGATCACAAAGCTGAGTGTGTGCGAGGGCAGACGTTTTTTGGGTGTGACTGCAAAGTGAATTCCTGCCATCAGAAGGGGTACAAAGAGGAACAGGAAATATGTGCCGATTTTTTCAATTTCGATGCACATATAAATAAATGCGGTCGGAATTGTGAGAACGGAGAGGAAAAGCCCAATGAAGGTCATTGCATTGCGTGTCTGCATTTTGATTTTCGGTATAGCCGCAATGGAGAGCGTCAGGAAGATCACAGCGGCACATACGAAAACCGTCTTTGTGAAGAATCCGCTGTCCGTATCCAGTGCGTCCCCATTTACAAATGAAGCAAGTGCTGTGATAAGGCTCAGTGCAAAGCCGAATACGCCGAGATGCAGAGGACCTGCGATGAAACGTTCATTGAGGAAGAGCAGAGCGATGACCAGCATGCACAGGGAGGCTGCAAGAGCCGCATCGCTTGCGCAAACAAGCAGGAAGATGAGATTAAAGCAGTGCAGGGGATAGAGAAAGGTAAGCCATGCCTTGGAAAGCGGTGTTGTGCCGTATGCATGTCTGCGCAGTGAAAGCTCAGAAATAACGGATGCACCGACAGAAAGTACTGTCTGAAGAATAGCAGCGAGAATGACACTCGTATCGGGGGAGAAGAATTCTCCGTTTTCCGACATTCTGATCAGGAATAACAGGATGGATGTCCACATTCCGGCAATGCCCATAAGTCCCAGCCATGCAAGGAAGGGGCTTTTGTAATTGCTCTGTCCAAGGAAGCTTGTGGCGGATACACAAAGGAAGATCACTGCAAGAAGGAGTCCGTAGCCATCGCCTTCAAAGGAGAACCATTCACCAAGCAGCGAGAATGCGCCAATGCCGCCAAGGGCAAGGGGCAGGAAAATGCAGCCGAGTATGTAAAAGGCAAGACCGGTTTTCGGAAGCTTGAGCCCACGCTCGGCAATCACATTAAAGGTGAAGGCAATTACACTTGCCGAAAGCAGGGAAATTGCACGGGCAATATCGGGGAGTGTGTCCCATGTGCTTGTCAGGAAAATCACGCCGCCCAGAAACAGGAACAGCACGCCTGCGATCAGCAGAAGCGGAATCGGCGAGAACGGCTTTTTCGGCTTCTTCGGTTTCGGAGGCGGAGGAGTAAACTGCCGCTGCGGCGGAGGGGTGGGTCGATTCTGCGGCGGCGGAGTAAATTGACTCTGCGGCGAAACCGGAGGCGGCGGAGTATTCGGCTGTGCTGCATTCTGTGAGGCAGGCGGATTCTCCGCAGGCACATTCTGCACAGGGGGTGCCTGTGTGGGCGCACCGCCCGATGAATACAGATTGCTGTAATCATTCGGTTGGCGGGATGCGGCATAATAGTAATTGCTGCCGCTTTTTGTTCCTGAACGTGACGGCAGGAACACAACGGCACCTACAATGAGAAAAAAGATGACTGAACATATACAACATATAAACAACATAGAAATCCCTTCTTTCTGGAAAGTTGCTTTTTACAGCATTTTTGTGCTGTTATCTGTTAGTACACTGAAAAAACAAAAAGTTACAGGAAATTCTGCATAAATTTTGTGACGAATTTTCGTCAGAAAAATACAAAGCACTCTGCTGATACGGCAGAGTGCTTATATGGATCAATCGTGTACAATGACCGGTGTGCCGTTAACAACCGTATTATACAAGCTCTTGACGAATTTGAACGGGAGATTGATGCATCCATGGGAACCGTTATACATATAAATGCTGCCGCCGAAAGAACCACGGCTCTTCATGTCATGCAGACCGATACCTGTATAGTCGATGGGCATCCAGTAATCTACCCATACCTCATAGCCGTGAATTGCCATGGTGCCGAGTTTACGGGGACTTTCATGCGACCACACCTGGAAGATACCACGGGGAGTTCTGCGAGAGCTTGCGGTTTCCGTGCCGGTTACGCAGTCGGATTCCATATTGATGACACCATTTTTATAGTACCAGATATGCTGTGCGGAAATGTCGATCTCAATATATGTATCACCGATGTCGTTGGTGTCACGGCAGAAGCCGTAGCCCCAGTTTGTGTATTTCGGCTCAACTGTAACAGATTCTCCTGCTTCCAGAAGCTCCAGAATCTGTGTCGTTGTTGCCTTCTGGTCGATCTGCCAGCCGTAGATGCTGGTTTTTGTCCACGGAACGGTGATCACGCCGTCGAGTGTGGAACGGAAGGTACGTGCCCTGCCGTAGGTGTCGTATTTCTCTGCCATTGCCGCAACAAATTCTTCAATTTTATTGGGATTGAAGGCAGTCTTCCCCTCGTTGGTGAACATCACCCACGAAGCAATGGTTTCGCCGTCGAGCACTTCCTTGCGGTCGGAGAAATCAAAGGTAATTGCACATTTTGCATATTTGTTGCAAAGCTCCAGATGCTCCTGCAGATCCTCTGACTTAATTTTTGCAAGATAATTGTTGTAGCAGCCGGATTCCACCATGTTGACGGTGAAGTTTCCGGTTTTCAGCTGATCCTCCAGATAATCGACCAGCACGCCCTTGTCGAACGTGTCACCGATTGTTTCGGGAGCGATCTCATACAGCCCTGTATCGGCATTCAGGACAATATAGGCATCCTTTGAAGGATCCGAACCCCAGCCGTAACGCTCAAACATCAGCTGCATGACTTTTTCATCATAGTTAATGTCATATTCGACTGTGTAGGTAGATTCCTTGAAAAGCTTGCCGATCCAGAGAAGGCTGTTTTCGGAGAACGCCTCGTCAAGGCGATCAAGCTCCATGGAGTAATAGGCGTTATATTCTTCTGCCGTGAAGGTCACAGTTTCACCTTCCGAGGTGATCAGTTCAAGATCTGCAACCTCTGCACGTTCCATCAGTGCGTCGTGTGCCTCCTGCTTGCTCATGCCGCCCACAGGGAGGTGGTTGATATAGGTGTTCGGCAGGAATTTATTCGCATAGACAATTGCAACAACGATGTAGGAGATCAGCAGCGCACCGCCGACGGAGCCTCCGACAATTGCAGCGAGCTTGCCGATGGGCAGGGGAAGTTTCGGCATTGCCTTCTTTTTTGCGGCGGGCTTTGCCGCAGCAGCAGCCTTTTTCGCAGGAGCAGCAGGTTTTGCAGGAGCAGCAGGTTTTGCAGCTGCTTCACCCTTGGAGGGTGCTGTAACGGGCTTTGCGCTGCCTGCCTTGCGCAGTGCAGGCAGGGGCTGCTTGACAGCCGTCGAAGCAGGTGCTGCGGTTTTCTGTGCAGGTGCAGCCGTGCTTTTCAGGGGCGGCAGTTTGCCGATGGGCTTTGGTGCGGAAGCCTGCTGTTTGGGCGCAGCTGCTTTCGGCACTGCGGCAACTGTTTCGGCAGAAGCATTTTTTGCAATCGCACTCTTGCTTCCTTTTTTGCGAAGCGGCGGCAGGCTGCCATTTTTCACAGGCTGGGGCTTCGGTGCGGCAGGACGTTCCACCATCGCAAGTGCCTCACGGATCTGCGCAACCTTCTGCGCACGGGTTTCCTCCGAGCCTTCCACGGGCATCGGATGATCCTCTACGGATACGTCAAGCTGCTCTGCGGAGGGCTTGGGAAGAACCGTATTCTCCGAAGACTTCTCCGCAGCAGGTGTTTCCTCTGCCGCTGTTTCTTCGGCTGCCGGAATTTCTTCCGCAGGCGATTCTTCCGCTGTCGTATCCGTATTTTCGGATGCTTCGGCAGTTTCTGTTGTGGTTGTATCCTCAGCCTCAGGAGCGTCGAGATTCTCCTGCATAAGATCCTTCTGATCTGACAAGCTGTTCATTCCTTTCTATCTCAATTACAGCATGCGCTGTAATAATGGTATTTCTCAATGTGACATACAGATATCCCATCTTATTCAGTATACCATAGAATACAGTACAAAGTAAATGAACAAGTGGTTACATTTCAATAACAAACCTTTTTTGCAGAAAATTGACGAAATACAGCGGATTTTCAAAAAGCAAGTTGACATTTCGTTAAGATTGTGTTATAATTATTACTGATTTTGGAAGAAATCGTGCACAGCGGATGCAAGTCCTGCTGTTCTATTTTGGGAAAGGTGTGTTATTATGCAGAATATTTTTACAGCGGCAGATATTCTTCTGCCCGATTTTACAGTGACGGACGCTGCGAAGTGGAGCGTCATCGCATGCGACCAGTTTACAGGAGACCCTTCCTACTGGGAGAATGCGGCAGCGCTGGTGGGCGATGCACCGTCCACGCTCAGTCTGATCCTGCCGGAAGTTTATCTTGAGGATGCAGATGTAGAGGAGCGCATCTGCGCCATCCGTACGAATATGGAGCAGTATCTGGAAAACGGCGTGCTGCGCACTTATGAGGACGCCATGATCTATGTTGAACGCATGCAGGGCAACGGCGTGCTGCGAGCAGGTGTCATCGGCAAGATCGACCTTGAAGCATATGATTACAACAAGGGAAGTGTTTCGCCCGTCCGTGCAACGGAGGCTACCGTGCTTGAGCGTATTCCTCCGAGAATGCGTGTGCGTGAAAAGGCAGAGCTGGAGCTGCCCCATATCATGATTCTGATCGACGATCCGCAGGATACCGCCATCGGCAGCTGTACTGCGGCAAAGAATAATATGCAGAAGCTCTACAGCACAGAGCTGATGAGCGGAGGCGGCAGTGTGGACGGCTACCTGATGGGCGAAGCGGAGCAGGCTGCATTCCAGAGCGCACTTTCCGCACTTCTCGAGCGTGAGGAAAACCGTGAGCTGCAGTTTGCAATGGGCGACGGCAACCACTCCCTCGCAACAGCCAAGGCATGCTACGAAGCAATGAAGCAGGCAAATCCCGGTGTGGATCTCTCCGATCATCCTGCAAGGTATGCCCTCGTGGAAATCGTCAACCTCCACAGCGATGCGCTGCAGTTTGAGGCAATCCACCGTATTATTGAAAATACGGACACTGCAAAGCTTATAGACGTGCTGACGCAGGAGCTTGCACTGTCTGAAACCGAATCCGAGCAGCCTGTGACCGTTGTACAGAACGGCACAAGAAGGACGCTGTACATTCATAAGCCCTCCTCCAATCTTGCGGTGGGCAGCCTCCAGAATGTGCTGGATGCATTCCTTGCGGAAAATGCAGGAAAGATCGACTATATCCACGGTGAAGAAACCGTGGAGCGTCTGGCGGCAAAGGATGGCAGCATCGGCTTCCTCCTGCCCGATCTCCACAAGAGCCTGCTGTTCCCGAGCGTGCAGAAGGATGGCGTTCTTCCCAGAAAGACCTTCTCCATGGGACATGCGGAGGATAAGAGATACTACATGGAGTGCCGCAGAATTCGCTGAACGTATGAATGATCAATCCGGCAACGAAAGGTCGATAATTGAATTCAAAAGGCGATAGCCTTTGGCGGGTGGAGGGTACGCAGTACCCTCCTATAGCCCCCCTCGGGGAGGGGTTGGGGACAGCATTGGAGTGCTCCCCCCAAAAAAGTATCTATATTTATATGCCGGAGTACTATAAGAGGATAATAAGATGAAATACAAATGGCTCTGCATCCTGTCCGTGATTGCATCCGTACTCGTCAGTCAGTGCATCATTTTCGCCGATCTTGATAATCTGGGCAACAGTTCCAGCGGCGGCGGCTTTATTCCCTATGGAATGGGCATCGTGCTGGGTATCATCATGGCAGTGATCGTGCTGGTTCTGATCGTGACGGTGGCGGCTCTGAAGCTTGGCAAAAAATCAGAACGCAAACGTATCGTGCTTCCCATTTTGCTTGTGATCGTTTCTGCGGTGGTGACATATTATGGAAACCGTTTTGTGTTCACGGAGCTGATCGACAGAAATGACCTTGATAGGGACGGATTATCCAATGCCTATGAGGAGCTGATCGGAACGGATCCTCGCAAGAAGGATACCGGAACGAGGGAATATGCACTCGAACCCATCCGGACATCCGATCATGAAGCAGTAACAAATGTTTCGGTTACGGTCGTTGGCAGCGAGGATTACCTCTATGTATCTGCAAGAGAAATAGAAATTGCAAACGAATATGCCGAAATGCGGGACAGCCTGCGTATCTTCATCGGAGGGTTCGGAAATGCAGATTCGTACGTACTGCGTGGATTTGATACAATTACCGTGAAATTCTTTCTGCATTCTTCCGCTGACCCCGAGCTGTACCGTCCGGTCATCTATGAGCAGGCGAAGGATGAATACATCTGCATCGGCTATACCGATGACGGCATCAAACGGATTCCGATCTGTATAGATATGACCTTGTGCGGAAAGACTGCACCCGTGGAGTACAGCTTCGACAGCAGCGAAAACTGCTACGTCGTGGAAATCCCCCAATCCCTTTACAGACGGGAAGGTCTGTTCGGCTACGGCGATGAAATCCATGTGGGACTTGCGCTTGCAGAGGCGCTTGAGGAGAATTTTGCAGTGCAGTGAAAAACTGGAAAAGAAATTTCAGTTTTTTTCAAAAAACCCTTGATTTTTTAAATAAAATGTGTTATAATAAGTATATCATCATAGTAAAGTCAAAAGACCGGAGCAATCCGGTCTTTCGTTTTGCTTGTATCATATCTGCAAGGAGAGGAGAAATGCAATGAAACTGAAGAAATTCGGCAGCACCGAGCAGCGCATCTATGAGCTGGCTGCCCCGATCGTGACGGAGCTTGGCTATCTTGTCTGGGATATCCGCTACGAGAAGGAGGGTGCGTCGTGGTACCTGCGTATTTTCATTGACAGCGAAACCGAAACCATCAGCATCAACGACTGCGAGAAGGTGACAGGTCCCATCAGTGATATGCTCGACGAAAAGGATCCGATCGCACAGAGTTATATTCTGGAGATCAGCTCCGCAGGACTTGAGCGTGACCTGATCCGTGAAAGTCACTTTGACGCATGCGTAGGCTGTGTCGTCCGTGCAAGGCTCATCCGTCCCATTGACGGCTGCCGTGAAATGGTGGGAACATTGACGGACTGGAACAAGGAACAGATTACACTGGAAACAGAAAACGGTGCAGCGGAAATTCCGTTCAATGCACTGGCTTTTGTCAAGCTGTATTTTGAATTTGAATAAAAACATGGAGGCGTAACAAGCAATGAACAACGAATTTTTCGAAGCGCTGGCGGATCTGGGTACAGAAAACAGCGTGGATGCCGAGATTATGATCGAGAAGGTAAAGGGCGCAATGCAGAGAGCTGCACAGCGTATTTACCCTGACTGCAAGGAGAATATCCGTGTAGACATTGATCCGGCAAATCAGATTTTCAATGTGGTGCTGCTGCAGGAGGTCGTGGATGAAGAACCGATCAATGCAACACAGATTCACATTGATGTGGCAAGAACGATCGACCCGAACACCTATGTCGGTGCAATTGTGGAGCATCAGCTGGACATCTCCAAGTTCGGCAGAGCAGCTGCACAGTCTGCAAAGCAGTCGATCAAGGGCGATCTCCGTGACATCAACCGTGACCGTCTGCTGGAGAAGTTCCAGGGCAAGGAGAACGACATTCTCTCCGCAACCGTTACACAGGTAGAGCCGGGCAGAGGCTCCGCAACACTGGTGTACGACAAGACGGAGCTGTACCTGCTGCGTCAGGAACAGATTCCGGGTGAGGTGCTGCGTGAGGGCATGACCGTAAAGGTTTATGTGACAGCCATTGCCAATAAGAGCAAAAAGCCCGTCATTAAGGTTTCCCGTGTGCACAGAGATCTGGTCAAGCGTCTGTTTGAGCTGGAGGTTCCGGAAATTTATGACGGTACAGTAGAAGTCAAGGCAATTTCCCGTGAAGCAGGCTCCCGTTCCAAGATTGCAGTCGTTTCCCACGATGAGAATGTAGATGCCATCGGTTCCTGCATCGGCCCGAAGCGTTCCAGAATTTCTGCGATCGTGCGTGAGCTGGGCGGCGAGAAGATCGACATCATCCCCTACAGCGAGGATCCGGCAGAATTCATTGCACACGCACTGTCTCCGGCAAAGGTGCTGAAGGTCACGATTCTCGATGAGGAAGAGCGCACCTGCGTTGCGATCGTTCCCAACGACCAGCTTTCTCTTGCCATCGGTAACCGTGGTCAGAATGCAAAGCTTGCAGCAAAGCTCACGGGCTTTAAGATCGACATTAAGTCCGATCAGGATGCAGCAGCACTGGAAGCTGCAATGGAAGCAGCAGCTTCCGCTGAGGAAATGCCGGAGGAAGCAGCCGCTGAGGAAGCTGCGGAGTAATCCGGAGGTGTCCGTATGGCGAAGAAGATTCCGATGCGTATGTGTATCGGCTGCGGAGAAATGAAGCCGAAAAAGGAATTGATCCGTGTGGTGAAATCACCGGAGGGAGAAATTGCACTGGACTTTACAGGCAAGAAAGCCGGCAGGGGCGCCTATCTTTGCCGCAGTCAGGAATGCCTGACGCAGGCGCAGAAAAGCCGCAGACTGGAAAAGAGCTTTTCCTGTAGGGTGGAAGCGGAAGTTTACGAGGTGATGATGCATGCATTGTCCGAAGCTGACGGGACTGCTTAGTATCTGCCGCAAGGCAGGGAAAATGGCAATGGGGTTCGATCCCATGCTTGAAGCGCTTGCAGGCAGAAAGGCAAGCGGCGTGATCACAACGGAGGATATTTCCCCGAAAACATATAAGGAAGTGTGCTTTCACTGCGGAAAGAACCGGATTCCGGTGTGTCCCGTACCGCTGACGCAGGCGGAGATCGGGGCTGCAACGGGCAGAAATTCTGCAGTGATCGCAATTCTCGATAAGGGATTTTTTGACAGAATTCAAACACTGTGTGCGCAAGAAACGCAGCAGTGACCGTGAGCTCCGCAGCAGAGATGCGGCGGACTGTGTGAGATAGGAGGTTTTTGCCTATGGCAAAGAAAATCAAGTTGACGGATGCAGCAAAGGATCTGCAGCTTTCCGTGCAGGAGCTTTCCGATTTTTTTGAAAAGCATGGCGATGGAAAGAAGAAAAGCGGTTCTTCCATTACAGAACAGGAAATGAACCTTGCACTGGAGTATTACACCCAGAAAAATAATGTGGACAGCTTTGATGCCTACTTTGCATCCAAGAATCAGCCCAAGCCCGAGGTGAAGGCTGAAAAGGAAACAAAGAAGCCTGCAAAGAAGGAAAAGGCAGTCAAGGCAGCGGAGAAGCCCGAGAAGACTGAAAAGGTTGAAAAGGCAGAGAAGGTTGAAAAAATCGAAAAGCCTGTGCAGAAGGTCGAGGAAGCACCTGCTCCCAAGAAGGCAGAGACACCTGCTGCAAAGCCTGTGAAGGAAGAAAAGCCTGCCGCAGAAAAGCAGGAGCAGGCAAAGCAGCCCGAGCGCCGCAAGGAAGAAAAGAAAAAGAAGCAGCCGCAGGTTCACGGCGAAAAGACCCGTCTGGGCGGCGTGATGAGCAGCGAACGCATGGAAAGCACCGAAAAGCGCCGTACGGTCGATACCAGAGGCAGCTATGTGGATCTGGATAAGTACAACGAGCGTTACGAGCAGATTGCTCCGGCGGATCGCCATAAGGATTATTCCACAAAGAAGCAGAAGATCAACCAGAAGTCCGCACAGCGTGGCAAGCAGCGTTCCGGCAAGAAGGAAACTGAGACACAGCGCCTGAATCGTCTGGAGCTGGAGCGTGCAAGAAAGCAGCAGCTGAAGGTGCGCATTCCCGACAGCATTACTGTCAGCGAGCTGGCATCCCGTCTGAAGGTGAATGTTTCCAAGGTCATCGGTAAGCTCATGGGTCTGGGCGTGATGGCAAGCATTAACGAGGAAATCGACTTTGATACAGCAGCTCTGGTTGCAGAGGAGCTGGGTGCAAAGGTTGAGAAGGAAGTCATCGTGACCATTGAAGAACGTCTGATCGAGGAGGATACGGATGACGAGTCCAAGCTCCTGCCCCGTTCTCCCGTTGTTGTGGTTATGGGACACGTTGACCATGGTAAGACCTCCATTCTCGACAGAATCCGCAATGCAAAGGTTACTGCATCCGAAGCAGGCGGTATTACACAGCATATCGGTGCGTACCAGGTAAACTACGAGGGCAAGACCATTACGTTCCTCGATACCCCCGGACATGAGGCGTTCACCTCCATGCGTGCAAGAGGTGCGAACATCACTGATATTGCAATTCTGGTTGTTGCTGCCGATGACGGCATCATGCCGCAGACGGTAGAATCCATCAACCACGCAAAGGCTGCGGGCGTATCCGTGATCGTTGCCATCAATAAGATGGATAAGGAAACCGCAAACCCCGACCGTGTACGTCAGGAGCTGACGGAATATGGTCTGGTTTGTGAAGAATGGGGCGGCGATACCATCTGTGTAGAGGTTTCTGCAAAGACGGGCGCAGGCATCGACAATCTGCTTGAGAACGTCCTGCTTGTTGCGGAAATCAAGGAGCTGACTGCAAATCCCGACCGTATGGCACAGGGTACCGTTATCGAAGCACGTCTTGACAAGGGCAGAGGCCCGATCGCAACCATGCTCGTACAGAAGGGTACGCTCAATACAGGCGATATCATCATTGCAGGTACA
This sequence comes from Oscillospiraceae bacterium, assembly GCA_017521325.1. Classification (GTDB taxonomy): domain Bacteria; phylum Bacillota; class Clostridia; order Oscillospirales; family Ruminococcaceae; genus UBA3855. Next base: position 44,387 of record JAFXCV010000018.1, read on the forward strand.
ACCGTTGGTAAGGTGCGTGTCATGACAAACTATAAGGGTGCCATTGTAAAGTCCGCAGGTCCGTCCGTTCCGGTTGAGATTACAGGTATGGATGAGGTACCGAGTGCAGGCGATATCTTCAACGCAGTAGAGGATGAGCGTCTGGCAAGAACACTCGTTGAGCAGAGAAAGCACGAGGCGAAGGAAGCACAGTTCCAGAACACCACAAAGCTGACACTTGACAATCTCTTCAGCCAGATGGCAGAGGGTGAGGTCAAGGAGCTGCCGATCATCGTCAAGGCTGACGTACAGGGCAGTGCGGAAGCAGTCAAGGCATCTCTGGAGAAGCTCTCCAACGACGAGGTGCGTGTCAGAGTCATCCACAGTGCCGTTGGTGCTGTCAAGGAAAGTGACGTTATGCTTGCAAATGCATCTAATGCGATCATCGTCGGCTTTAACGTTCGTCCCGACAACGGCGCAGCAGAAAGCGCTGCAAGGGATGGCGTGGATATCCGTCTGTACCGCATCATCTATGATGCAATTGAGGAGATCACCACAGCTATGAAGGGCATGCTTGCACCGAAGTTCCGTGAGGTAATCCTCGGTAAGGCAGAGGTTCGTGAGGTATTCAAGATTTCCAGCGTCGGCACCGTTGCCGGAAGCTATGTGCTTGATGGTAAGCTGACAAGACAGTGCCAGATCAGAATCGTGCGTGACGGTATCATCATTGCCGATGACCATATTGCAGGACTCCAGAGATTCAAGGATCCGTCAAGGAAGTCGCAAGCGGCTACGAGTGCGGCATCAGCCTTGAAAAGTTCAACGATCTCAAGACAGGCGATATTTTCGAAGCCTATATCATGGAAGAATATCGTCCTGAGTAATCTTTGAAAACAGCATAATATTTGAAAGGATGGAAAACACATGGAATATAGCAGAATGAGCACAAAAGATATGCTTCAATACTGTGAGGAAGCTCTGGCATGGGAAGAACTTGGTCCGGTGGATGTTTTCTTCTTCGAATCTGTCAAGAGAATTCTTCTTGGACACTGCAGCGCTGTGGAACGTCAGGAAAGTTATGAGCCGGATGAGCTGGCAAATATCAGCCATCCTATTACTGCGGAGGAGCTGCTCTCCTTCGAAGAAAAATCCAGTCAGGTGAATTTCGACGAGTGTCTGAATGCAGACAGCTTCTTTGAAGCAGGTGCGGAATACGCCATGACGGATGGAAAGGCGGGCAATTAATGCCAAGTTACAAGAACAACCGGATGTCCGAGGACATTCACAGAGAGCTGCCGGATATCATCCGACAGCTGAAGGATCCCCGCATCAGCTCCATGCTGACCGTTGTCCGTGTGGATCTGGCAGGGGACGGCTCCCACTGCAAGGTGTATATCTCAAGCCTTCTTGGCGAGGAGGATGCAAAGCAGTCCGTCAAGGGGCTGCGCTCTGCGGCAGGCTTTGTCAGACGTGAGCTGTTCTCCCGTCTGAAGATGCGCAAGAGTCCGGAAATCCAGTTCATTGCGGATAATTCCATTGCAAAGGGTGCGGAGATCACCAGAAAGCTGCAGACGCTTGCAGAGGAGAATGAAACGGAGGATGAAGATGCAGAGGATTGATGTGCAGCAGACAGCAGAATTCCTGCGCAGCTGTGAGGATGCCTATATTCTCATTCACCAAAGCCCCGATGGGGACTGCGTTGGCTCCGGCTATTCCCTGCAGGCGGTGCTGCGGCAGCTTGGAAATCGTGCAAAGGTTCTTTGCTCCGACGAGATTCCGGCAAGATATGATTATCTCCTGCCGGAGAGCGAGGAGGAGTTCGAGCCGAAATGCATCATTACCGTGGATGTGGCAGATCCTAAGCTCCTTGGAAAATACAAGGATTTGTACGCAGACAGGGTGGATCTTTGCATCGACCACCATGTTTCCAATCTCCTGTACGCAAAGCAGACGCTGCTTTGTGCGGATGCTGCGGCAGCATGTGAGATTCTGTATGCACTGTACCGCTATATGCAGGTGCAGTTTACCGAGCAGATCGCCATGTGCCTGTATACGGGCATGGCGACCGATACGGGATGCTTTAAATTTGACAACACAACCCCCGAAACACACATCTATACAGCAGAGCTGATGCGGGAATTCCCCGATATCCGCTACGGTCTGATCAACCGCAATATGTTCGATGTCAAGACACCCTCACGCCTTCGTGCGGAAATGCTCATGATTCAGGCAATGGAATATTACCTTGACGGAAAATGCGCCATGATCTGCGTGACGCAGGAGCTTCGTGACAAGACCGGCATGGAGGAGAATGACACCGAGGGTCTGACCAATCTTCCCACACAGCCCGAGGGCGTGGAAGTGGGCGTGACACTGCGTGAGCGTGAACCGAATGTTTATAAGGTTTCTCTGCGCTCGGCGAAGGATGTCAATGTTTCCGCAATCTGTCAGGGACTCGGCGGCGGCGGTCATGTAAAGGCAGCAGGATGTCTGCTCAAGGGCACGCTTTCCGAGGTCAAGGCAACTATCCTTGCCGCTGTGGAGAAAGGACTGGAGCAGGCGTGAACGGAATTATCTGTATCGACAAACCGCAGGGCTTTACATCCTTTGATGTGATCGGAAAGCTCCGTGGTATTCTGAAAATGCGCCGCCTTGGTCACAGCGGAACGCTCGACCCCATGGCAACGGGCGTTCTGCCCGTATTTGTGGGCTTTGCAACGAAGGCATGTGGCATTCTGCCCGATGACAGAAAGGCGTATGTTGCAGATTTTCGTCTGGGACAGGTGAGCGATACGCTCGACAGCACCGGAACGATTCTGGAAGAACATGATGCAACGGGTATCACCGAAGCGCAGGTTCAGCAGGCACTGCCGCAGTTTGTCGGCGATATTATGCAGATTCCCCCCATGTATTCGGCGGTTTCCGTGAACGGCAAGCGTTTATATGAGCTTGCAAGACAGGGCAAGACCGTGGAACGCAAGGCAAGACAGGTGCATGTGGATTCCATCACACTCACTGCCTTTGATGAGCAGACACACGAAGGAACGCTTGAAATACACTGCGGTACGGGTGTGTATGTCCGCACCATCCTGCACGATCTCGGGCAGATTCTCGGCTGCGGTGCCGTGATGACGGGACTCAGACGAACGATGTCGGGTGGACTTCCCATTGAAAAATGCCTGACCTTTGCGGAAATTCAGACGCTTGCAGAGGAAGGCAGACTTTCGGAAGCGCTGATTCCGATTGAGGAAGTGTTTGCATCCCTGCCAAGGCTCGTGCTGAACGAAAAGCAGACGCTGCACTACCGAAACGGCGTGAAGCTGGGGCTTTCCCAGTTTAAACGTCAGCTGACGGATGCGCAGCAGTATGCAGTGTACGGAACTCCCGACGGCTTTCTCGGTACTGCCGTCATTGATACAGAGCAGGACTGCCTGCGAGTGGAGCGCAATCTCTGCGCCCCGAAAGAACAATAACGAGGTGATACAGTGGCAATTTCACTGATGCCTTCAGCCGTTGCACTGGGACTCTTTGACGGCGTGCATCTCGGCCATCGCCGTGTGCTCGAACTTGTGCTTGCACAGAAAAGCAACGGAATGCGTCCGTCGGTTTTTACTTTTGCGACGGAATCGGTCGGCGTAAAGCACGATGCCGCACTTGATTATCTCTATCCGACAGAGCAGAAATGCGCCATGCTGCGTGAATGCGGTATGGAGCATATCTCCCATCACCCGTTCGCAGAAATCTGCGATATGGAGGGGGAGGAATTCGTACGGGAAATACTCGTGCAGCGTTTTGCGGCAGGCTTTGTCTGCTGCGGTGAGGACTTCCGCTTCGGCAGGCATGCGGCATGGGATACGCAGGATCTGCGGCGTTTCGGTGCGCAGTACGGTTTTTCCGTGCAGACGGCAAAGCCCGTTTGCGTGGACGGCGAAATCGTGTCTTCGAGCCGTATCCGTTCGCTTCTGCAATGCGGAGAGGTTTCCGATGCAGAAAGACTGCTTGGCGCACCCTATTCCATAGAACTCGAGGTCGTCCACGGCGCACAGCTCGGACGTACCATCGGCTTCCCTACGATGAATCAGGTCTTTGCAGACGGACAGCTCGTTCCGAGATTCGGGGTATATGCGTCACGCACCGTCATTGACGGCGTTTCCTATCCGTCCGTCACCAATGTCGGCAGAAAGCCCACGGTGCAGTATGACGGCAGACCCCTTGCGGAAACCTATGTCATCGGTGCAAAGGGCGATTTTTACGGAAGAACCATTCCCGTGGAACTTCTGGATTTCATCCGCCCCGAGCAGAAATTCGATTCTCTGGAGGCACTGACAGCACAGCTGCACAAAGATCTGGAAATCGCACGGGCATACGGGGTGCAGTCGGAATAATTTTCGCTTTGCTGTCACTTAGCTGACACAAAGCTTTGTTATAGTAACAATGCGTAAACGTTTCAGTAATTTTTGAATTGGACGAAAGGTTACGAAATCATTTAAGTTTATCATAAAAGGAGGCTGTTTCGCATGATTGAAGTCAGAAATCTGACGAAGCATTATGGCGACAAAAAGGCCGTGAACGATATCAGCTTTACGGTTGAAGATGGCCAGATTCTGGGATTTCTCGGGCCGAACGGTGCGGGCAAATCCACGACCATGAACATGCTCACGGGCTATATCTCATCCACATCCGGACAGGCACTGATCAATGGTGTGGATATTCTGGAGGATCCCATCAAGGCAAAGTCCTACATCGGCTACCTGCCGGAGATTCCACCGCTCTATCTGGATATGACGGTCAAGGCGTATCTGAATTTCGTGTTTGACCTAAAGAAGTGCAAGCTGCCCAGAAAATCCCATCTGAAGGATGTCTGCACGCTCTGCAAGATCAAGGACGTGGAAAACCGCCTGATCAAGAACCTCTCCAAGGGTTACAAGCAGCGTGTGGGTCTGGCACAGGCACTCATCGGCAATCCCCCCGTACTGATTCTGGACGAGCCGACCGTAGGTCTTGACCCGAAGCAGATTATCGACATCCGTACGCTCATCAAGCGTCTGGGCAAGAACCATACCGTGATTCTGTCCTCTCATATTTTGTCCGAAATCCAGGCTGTCTGCGACCGTGTGATCATCATCAACAAGGGCGTTGTGGCAGCGGATGATACCGCAACGAACCTTTCGAACAAGGTTACCACGGATCATCGTGTTGTTGTCCGTATCGACGGCCCGAAGGCAGAGGTGCTGCAGGCGATCCGCAGCATCGAGAACATCAAGTATGTCCGTGCGGATATGGAGCGTGAGGCAGGTATTTTTGAATATGAGCTTGAGGCAGAGCCGGGCGTGGACGTACGCCGTGAAATCAATCGTGTGGTGCGTGAGAACGGCTGGAATATCCTCATGCTGCGTACCATGGAAATGACACTGGAGGATATCTTCCTCAAGATCACCATGGGCGAGAGCATTACAAACGATGAAAAGGAGGCAAAGGCATAATGGGTGCAATTTACAGACGTGAAATAGGCGCATTCTTTACATCCGGCATCGCCTATGTATTCCTTGCGGTATTCTATATTTTCTCCGCATATTTCTTCTCTATCAACACGCTTGCAGTGGGTTCCACCAATATGGCAGGTATGTTTGCAAACCTCTTTCTGGTCATTATTTTCCTCATTCCGATTCTGACCATGCGTCTGTTCAGTGAGGAAAAGAAGCAGAAAACCGAACAGGGACTGCTCACAGCTCCCGTTTCATTGTCGGCAATTGTGCTGGGCAAGTATTTCGCAGCACTCACACTTTATACCATCGGCATCAGTGTTGTGTTCATTTACGGACTGATCCTGAGCCTGTTCGGTACCGTGGCATGGCTGACGCTTTTGTCCAATTTCCTTGCACTGCTGCTGCTTGGCGGCGCATTCTGTGCAGTGGGCGTGTTCATTTCTTCTCTGACGGAAAATCAGGTGGTTGCAGCAGTCGGCGGCTTTGTGAGCCTGATGCTGCTGTACATGATTGATGTCATCGCATCTTCCGTCGGCGTGACATGGCTTCAGAATTTCCTGTATACCATGTCCTTCTATTCCCGTTATTACGAATTTACCTGCGGAATTTTCAACCTCTCAAGCGTGCTGTTCTATGTCAGCTGCGCTGTGCTGTTCAATTTCTTTACAGTGAGAGTATTTGAAAAAAGACGCTGGAGCTAAGGAGGCAGTAAGATGGCTGATATCGAAAAGGAAACTATACAGGAAGCCGCTGCTCCCGAGGCAAAGGAGAATGCTTCCAATCAGGAAAAGAAGCCCCGTAAGAAGATGAGTGCGGCTGCAATCAAGAAATTCAAGTACGGTGGACTTGCCACGGCGATCACCGCAGTGGTGGTTGCAATCGTTGTGGTACTCAACGTTCTGGTAAGCACGCTGGTCAAGAAATATCCCATCAAGCTTGACCTGACGGAGAGCGCAATGTATGAGATCTCCGAGGATACCATCGACTATGTCAAGTCCCTGGAGCAGGATGTCAAGTTCACGGTTCTCATGGATGAGAGCAGCTTTATGACAAACGGCACCTATCTGAAGATGGTGCAGGAGATTCTGGAAAAGTACACACAGTATTCCGATAAGATCGAGCTGACCTATGTCGATCCCACCAAGAATCCCGATGTTGTCAACGCCTTCCAGGCAAACTACAGCGGTACGCTCGTACAGGGTGACGTTGTCATTTCCAACGCAGCGGACGCAACAAAAATGCGTGTAGTAAACGTGGACAACATGTTTACCTACGATCAGGAGAAGTACTATTACTATTCCTATTATGGCTATTACACGCTGGAGGACTGCATCACAGCATTCACAGGCGAGCAGGATCTGACCGCTGCGCTGATGTATGTAACGGACGCTGATCCCGTTAACGTGGGTGTAATTGCACTTGCAAACGGACAGCCGATCTTCAATGCAAATAACCATGCATATTCTCTTGCAATGTTCGAGCAAACGCTGAAGAAGAACGGCTACGACATCACAGAAATCGACCTCTACGGCGATGCGCTTGATCCCGAGGTCTATGATATGCTCGTGCTTCCGGCACCGGTCAACGACCTGACGGAGGATTCTATTGAAAAGCTCTCCAATTTCCTCTTCAATGACGGAAACTACGGTCATAATCTGATTTATTTTGCAGACATTTCTCAGTCCAATACTCCGAATCTTGACGCCTTCCTCGCATCCTGGGGACTGCAGGTGGAAAAGACCGTTGCAGTCGAGAGCGATGAGAAGGCTGCACAGGTGGTAGGTCTTGCCATGAACGGACAGAAGGTTCAGGCAGGTGTGCCGCTGGCAGCGATTGTAGATCAGGAGTACAGCGCAAATCTCGCTAATAAGAGCCTGCCGATTCCGGCACCGTTCTGCCGTCCGATCACCCTGCTGTGGGAGAGCAAGACAAGCGGCATTACCTCCGCACTGCTCCAGACCTCCCCGACCGTATATCTGCGTGAGCTCGGTGTGGAAGAGGCAAAGGATACCGATCCCGACGGTGCACAGACAATCATGGCAGTTTCCCAGAGAAGGGAAAGAAACGCTGACGGCGAGATGATCAAGAGCAATATCATGGCAATCGGCTCCATGATGATGTCCGATATCTATATCATGCAGGATACTGCCTACAACAATGCAGAATACCTCATGAGCGCAATCAACACCATGACCGGCAAGGGCGGCGGACTGATCATCGCACAGAAGGATCTGACCAAGTCCACCATCGCCATTGAACAGGCACAGCTCCATGCAGTGAATATTGCATTGTATGCAATTCCCTTCATCGTGGTAGTGATCGGTGTTGTGGTATTTATAAGGAGAAAGAACCGATGAGCAAGGAAGAAAAGCAGAGCATGCAGGAACAGGATGACGAGCTGCAGGCGGGAATGGACACATTCTTTGCAGAGCCTTCACCGAAACAGGAACAGCAGAAAAAGACCGGCGGCATGTCCAAAACCACCAAGGGTCTGATCGCAGGTGTCTCTGTGCTGGTGCTTCTGGGCGGCGGCCTGACCGCAGCGATGCTGCTGCGTGATCAGGACGGCGAATCTTCCGGAAACAACAGCAGCTCCGGCAATACACAGCCGACGGAGGAACAAGAACTGATTCCCCTCAACGAAAATCTTGCAGAGGATCTGACGCAGGTGGAAATCAAGGGTAAGGATACCTTCACGATGTTCCGTGTTTCCGAAAAGACGGAGGAGGAAAGTGCCGTTTACAGCATCAAGGGCATGGAGGATCTTCCCCTGAGCAACAATCTGCTCTCAACACTTGCCAACAATGCATGTGAGCTGTATGCTTATGATCTTGTAGAAGAAAATGCGGAAAATCTGGACAAATACGGACTTGCAAAGCCCGACGCACAGATTACCATGCACTATGAGGACGGCACAAAGTTCAGCATGTCCATCGGTATGGAATCACCGCTGGATAATGTCTACACCTACGCACAGGTGGGGGATGATGTATATCTGGTGAAGTCCTCTCCGATGGAAAACTACCGCAAGGAAACCACATTCTTCCTGTCCACGACCATTCTGGAGGAACCTGAACAGAGCGATTATCCGATCGTTGAATCCGTACGCATTGAGCGTGAGGATCTGGAGTATGATATCTATCTGGAATATGTGGAAGAAGATGAGGACGCTTCCCAGGGCGGTGCAGTTGCATCCCATGTGATGCGTGAACCTGTATTTGCATATCTCACCCCCGACAAGTCCACGGATGTGACAAACGGCATGTTCGGACTGTATGCGGCACAGGTCGTGGCAGCGCATCCGACGGATGACGAGCTGGAGGATGCCGGGATTCTTGAACCCTTCTGCACTGTCACCATGAAGTGTGACAACGGCAAGACCTATTCCCTGTATCTGGGCGACACTTATCAAACGGAAAGCGGCGATCAGAAGTGCTATTATGCCTACCTTGATGGTGTGGATGTACTGTACGGTGTTTCCGCAGATAATGCAGTATGGGCAACGATGAAGCCGGGAGATATCACCTCCGAGAACATTCTCAACACCTATGTGTGGGATATTGCCACACTGGATGTTTCCGCAAACGGCAAGAAGATCCGTTTTGAGGGCGAGGGCGACAAGGATTCGTACGAAGTAAAGAAGGACGGCGTGGCTTGCGATAAGGAGCGTTTCCGTCTGTTCTACCGTTTCCTGCTGTATGTCTACGGCGAGGAGTTGTATCTGGATGGTGAAATTCCGGATGCTGCGCCGGATACGTCCATTCATGTGGTGACACAGGACGGCAGCGAGGATATTCTGGTGGAATTCTATAAGCTTGACAATCTGAATGCACTGGTTGTCATTAACGGACAGCCGACCTACAAAACAAGAGCTTCGAGTATGGAGGCTATCGAGAAGAATATTGAGATTTTTGATACGAACGAAGAATTTATTACCATATGGCGGTAACGATCCGCTGTAAGAAAGGAGCCGTTATGGAATCCAAATTCATGACTTATAAGGGTTATCCGCTGGTTCGCAAGGGCAGTGAGATCTATTTTGGCTATATGAGCGATCCGTATGTTGTCTGGATGCAGATCGACAAGAAGCAGACAGAGGGTGATATTGACGTTTCCCAGAAGATCCGTCTTTATCAGATGTCAACGGATGAGAAGCTCAGCCCCATTGAAGCGATCACAAAGACTTCCGAGCGTGATACACTCTATGACGCACTGGATGTTGCAGTGGCATGGCTTGAGCGTGCAAACAGCAAATAATGCGGAGCAGGACGATGCATGTGCATCGTCCTGTTTTTTGATTTTGGGGAAGGCGTTTGTATAATGTCCCCGAACCTGCCCTTTCTGCTGGAAAATCCTTTAATTTTTTCAAAAACAATTGACCTGCAAAGCGAAATATGCTATAATAAATAAGTATACACTAAATAGAATGGGGAGAAGAACATGCACGTTACTTTGATCACCTGTACACCGAATCCTGAAAAAACCGTGGCAGCGGCTGCGAAGCTCTGTTATTCCGATACGGATGCCATGCATCTGATGGATGGCATGAGTGATGAGGATGCAGGAAATTTTGTGAAAATGCTGGCATCCTACGGGCATGAAAGCCCCATTGAGCATGTCAGCTTTACATTCGGAATTGAGGGCGTTTCCCGTGCGCTTCTGGCGCAGATCACAAGACACCGCATCGCAAGCTTTTCGGTGCAGAGCCAGAGATATGTCAAGCAGGAGCATTTTGAATACATCACACCGCCCGAAATTGCAGCGGACGCAGAAACCGCCAAGGTTTATGCCGATGCCATGCAGTATTCGGTCGATGCCTACAACCGCCTTGCGGATATGCTGGAGGAGAGGCATTATCAGGAATTCCTGAAAGAGGGCGTTCCGGAAAAAACGGCACGCTCCAGAGCAGAAAAGAAGGCGATCGAGGACGCACGCTTTGTACTTCCCAATGCCTGCGAAACCAAGATGGTCATGACGATGAATGCCAGAAGTCTGCTCAATTTCTTCCGCATGCGCTGCTGCAATCGTGCACAGTGGGAGATCCGTGCGCTTGCAAGAGAGATGTTCCGTCTGTGCTACGAGCAGGCCCCCACGATTTTTGCAAAGGCAGGTCCTTCCTGCTGCGCAGGCCCGTGTCCCGAAGGAAAGATGACCTGCGGCAAATGCGAGGAAGTGCGCCGTGAATATGCGGAAATCAAAGAGGGAATACTAAAGTAAAACTTCCATAAGGATGTAGAGTATGTTAGAATTTCGAGATATTACGCTTGATGACCGAGGATGGATCACCGACTGTCTGCGCAGCTCGGATATGCGTGGCTGCGAATACAGCTTTGCCAATAACCTTGCGTGGCGCAGACTTCACAATTCAAAAATCGCAAGACTGGGTGATTTTTACCTGTCCGTGTCGCTTGATACGCACGACGGCGTGCCTGCCTTCATGTATCCTGCTGGCGAGGGTGACCATAGGGAAGTGCTTGAAAGAATGCGCCGATATGCCGAAGGAATGGGCAAGCCCCTGCATATCTGGAACGTATCCCCCGAACGCCTTTCGTGGCTGCGTGAGCAATTCGGAGAGGACGCTTTCACCGTGGAGGACAACCGTGACAGCTGGGATTATATCTACAACAGCCGTGATCTGAGCGAGCTTGCGGGGCGTAAATATCACCAGAAGCGCAATTTTTTGCATCGCTTTGCGCAGTATGATACGCAGTTTTCCCTGATGACGGAGCAGGATTTTGACGACTGCATTGCCTTTGCGGCGGTGCGTTATAACGAAAAGCTGGAGGGCGACAGCTCTGCGATTTCCGAGCAGTTTGCAATTGATACCTATTTTCGTTATTTTTCAGAGCTGAAGCTGGAAGGTGCGGTACTTCGTGCGGACGGCAGACTCATTGCCTTCTGTGTGGGTGAGCCGCTATCGAGCGACACCTTCTGCGTGCATATCGAAAAGGCGGATACGACATATCAGGGCGTGTACGCCGCCATCAATCAGGGCTTTGCAGCACATGCGGCACAGCGATTTGCCTATATCAACCGTGAGGAGGATCTGGGAATCGAGGGACTGCGCAAGGCGAAAAAATCCTATCATCCTGCCTTTATGCAGGAAAAATACGGTGTAACTTTCAAGTAAAGGAGAAGCATTATGATCTACGTATTCCTGGCAAACGGATTTGAAGAAATGGAGGCGCTTGCACCCATCGACCTGCTGCGCCGTGCAGAAAAACAGGTCGTGACCGTCGGTGTCGGCGGCAAGGTGATTACAGGCGCACACGGGATTCCCGTGACAGCGGATATCACCACAGCCGAGATGGTACTTGGCGGAGATCTGGAAATGATCGTCCTGCCCGGCGGCATGCCCGGTACACTCAATCTGGAAAAATCCATGGAGGTGCAGACAGCGGTGGATTTCTGCATGGACAGAGAAATCTACATCGGCGCAATCTGCGCAGCACCGTCCATTCTCGGACATAAGGGCCTGCTTGAGGGCAGGGAAGCGATTGCTTACCCCGGATTTGAAACCCAGATGCCGGGTGCAGTCATCAGCAAGGATTCTGTTTGTCAGAGCGGCAATATCATCACCGCAAAGGGTGCAGGCGTGGCAGTGGACTTTGGTCTGAAGCTTGTGGAAGTCGCTGCAGGTGCAGCTGAGGCAAAGCGTCAGCGCAATGCGATCTGCTGTCCGTAATATGGACATCCTGACAGAAAAGAAACAGCTTCGCACGCTGCTGCGAAAGAAACGCAGGGAAATTCCCGAGGATCTGCGTGGGAAACTCGATGAGGGAATCTTCCGAAACGTCACCGCATCCGAGGAATTCTGCAATGCGGATACGCTGCTTCTCTATGTTTCCTGCAAGGGCGAAGCGGATACGATGCGGATTCTTTCTGAAGCGATGCGGCTGCAAAAGAAAATTGCAGTTCCAAAATGCTTCGAAAACGGTGAAATGCAGTTTTTCCTGATACAGAGTATGGAGGAGCTTTCCCCCGGTGCGTATGGCATCTTAGAGCCGACAGGTACACAGATCCCGCAGATTACGAAGGACACTGTGTGTTTTGTGCCGGGTGTTGCATTTACCGCAAGGGGCGAACGTCTTGGACAGGGAGGCGGATATTACGACCGCTTTCTGGAAAAGCATCCGACCTTGCGTACGGTCGGAATCTGCTACAGCGATATGCTGCTTGACACACTTCCCGCCGAAGCGCATGACAAATGCGTGGATGCGGTAATTACGGAGGAAATGATCCACAGACCGCAGGACTGTGGAAATTGTGGATAGAACGAATTTACGGAGGTAAGGAATGGCATCCAATCACGAAAATGATCGTCTGCTTGACGAAATCCTCAAGCAGACGGAAAAGAAAAATCAGACAGAGCCTAAGCCGCAGGAGCGTGCTGCAGGCACACAGAAGCCTGCACAGCAGCCCTACGAGCCGAAATATGCAGCAAAGCCCTATGAGCCGAAGTATGCGGCACCGGAGCGCAGTGTTTCTGAGCCGAGCGAGATGGAAAAAACCACCATTCGTCAGACACCCGAAATGCAGCGTCCGAGAACGGCGGATTCCATGGATGTTCCTGTAGCAGGGGAAGAGCGTCCGCAGGTTCGTCCACGTCCGCAGAAGACGAAAGCGCAGCGTGAAGCGGAGGCAAAGCGGAAAAGACGCCGCAGAAGAAACAAGAGTGCCGGCAGAATCTACAGCGTGCTGATCATGCTGACGCTGATCATTGTGATTTCCGTTTTTCTTTCTGTTACGATCATCAGCGTGGGCAAGGATATGATCGGCGTTGAGGGAACCAAAACGCTGGTGCCCTTTACGATTCCCGAAGGTGCAACAACTGCCGAAATTGCAGAGGATCTGCATGAGGCAGGCATTATCGAATACCCCAAGGCATTTGTGCTGTTCTCCAGACTGAGCAAGGCGGATGCAAGCTATGTGGCAGGTGAGCATGAGGTCAGCAGTGTCATGGCATATGAAGCGCTTATCGATGAGCTGACAGGCGTCGAGGTCAAGGACCGTGTGACGGTGGATGTCATGTTCCCCGAGGGCACGACCGTTTATGCCGCTGCAAAGAAGCTTGAGGAAGCAAATGTCTGCGATGCGCAGAAATTCGTGTACTATTTCAATCAGGCAAATTATGGTTATCAATTTGAGCAGTATCTCCCGACAACCGTGAGCAAGCTCAAATTCTGTAAGATGGAGGGATACCTGTTCCCCGATACCTATACCTTCTATGAGGAAATGGATCCGTACGAGGTATGCCTGAAGATCTACAAGAATTTCAATGTCAAGATGACGGATACCTATTATGCACGCATGCAGGAGCTAGATATCACGCTTGATGAGATGATTACGCTGGCGTCCATCGTACAGGCAGAGGCGGCAAACAAGAAGGATATGAAGGATGTTGCCTCCGTATTCTGGAATCGTCTGAATAATCCGGCGGAGTTTGCCAATAAGCTCCAGTCCGACCCGACAAAAAAATACGTTGAGCAGACCATCAAGCCCAATATTGATCTTGCCGACCAGACGATCTATGACGCATACGATACATATGTATGCACCGGACTTCCCGCAGGTGCAATCGGCAATCCCGGAATTGACGCAATTGAGGCGGTTCTCTATCCGAGTGATACGAATTATTACTACTTCTATGCGAATGTGGAAACCGGCGTTACTTATTTTGCAACCACTCTTGAGGAACATTACCAGAACGAAGCGATGGTCAAGGAACAGCAAAAGCAGGCAGCAGAAGCAAGAAAGCAAGCGGAGGCTGCACAATGATGCGCCCCGAGGTGCTTGCGCCTGCCGGAGATGCGGAACGCCTGCAGGCTGCACTGGATTTCGGTGCGGATGCCGTTTATCTCGGCGGCACGATGTTCGGCATGCGTGCAAATCCTGCAAATTTTGACGCTCAGGGACTGCGTGAAGCAGTTGCCATGGCACACGCAAGGGGCGTGAAGGTGTATCTGACCTGCAACACACTTCCCCGAAGCAATGAACTGCAGTTCTTCCCCGATTTTGTAAAGGATGCAGTGGCTGCAGGCGTGGATGCCATGATCGTTGCGGATATCGGACTGATGACGATGATCCGTGAGCTTGCACCGCAGATGCCGCTGCATGTTTCCACACAGGCAGGCGTTGTCAATTATGCTTCTGCCAACATGCTCTACAAACTCGGCGCAAGACGAGTGGTGCTTGCCCGTGAGCTTTCCCTTGAGGAGATTTATGAGATCCGCCGCAATATTCCGGAGGATCTGGAAATTGAAGTATTCGTCCACGGCGCAATGTGCGTGAGCTTTTCGGGAAGATGCCTGCTGTCCGCCTATTTTACGGACAGGGACGCAAACCGTGGCGCATGCGCACAGCCCTGCCGCTGGAAGTACAGTCTGGTGGAGGAAAAACGTCCCGACCAGCCCATGCCCATCGTGGAGGCACCGGAGGGAACGTACATCCTCAATGCACGGGATATGTGCATGATCGACCATCTTGACAAGCTCGCACAGGCAGGCGTGACCTCGTTCAAGATCGAGGGCAGAGCGAAATCCGCTTACTATGTGTCTGTGATCACCAATGCCTACAGAATGGCGGTGGATTACTATATGGCACATCCGCAGGATTACAGCCTGCCGCAGGGAATTCGTGACGAGGTGTTCAAGGTCAGCCACCGCAAGTACTGCACGGGCTTCTTCTTCGGGCATCCCAATGCCTGCCAGTACTACGAGTCGGGCGGTTACATCCGCACCTGCGACGTGGTGGGAATTATCGACCGCTGCGAAAACGGCAGGGTATATGCAACCCAGAGAAACCGCTTTTTTGCCGGGGATACAGTGGAGATCCTCGCCCCGAATCAGCTTCCTGTGACGATGAAGCTTGATGAGATCTATAACGGTGACGGCGAACGCATCACAACAGTAAACCATGCCATGATGGATTTCTCCTTCCCGTGTGAGAAGGAATTCCCCAAAAACAGCATCATCCGCATGATGACGGATGAGGAAGCAGATACCGTGATACGGTAACATCCCTTGCATCATGGGACGGCAAATACAAAAGGACAAAGCCTCCTCTGATTTTCAGATCAGAAGGAGGCTTTTTGATTGATAATTCGTATCAGAAAAGAGCGTAATGATGGAATTTCATGAAAAATTACAAGAACTGAGAAAACGCAAAGGCATGACGCAGGAGGAGCTTGCACAGGCACTCTATGTGTCAAGAACTGCAGTTTCAAAATGGGAGTCGGGAAGAGGATACCCGAATATCGACTCGCTCAAGGCAATTGCCAAATTTTATTCTGTGACAATAGATGAGCTTTTGTCAGGAGATGAAGTGCTGTCGATTGCAGAGGAGGACAGCAGACAGAAGGAAAGCCACATGTGCGATCTGGTTTTCGGATCGCTTGACTGCAGTATTGCCATGTTTCTGTTTCTGCCGTTCTTCGGGCAGAACGTGGATGGCGTGCTGTATGAAGTGTCGCTGTTGTCTCTGACGGCAGCTGCCCCTTACCTGAAGGCAATCTATTTTGCTGCCGTGATCGGGATGGTGCTTTTGGGACTTCTGACGCTTGCGCTGCAAAGCTGCCGGTGGATGTTCTGGGAGCGCAGCAAAAGGATGCTTTCGCTGCTTCTGAATGCGTGTGCAACGCTTCTCTTTATTCTCAGCAGGCAGCCCTATGCGGCAGGATTTCTGTTCGTTTACCTCCTGATCAAGGGGCTGATGCTGATAAAACGGCGGTGACACGAAACGTATCATCCCTGTGACGCACGGATTCTTGCATATTTTCCGATCTTCCTGTAAGATGGAATCAGGCAGATGCCGATACCAAAAAGGAGGATTTGAAAATGAAACTGAAAACCAAAAGAAACTTCTGCATTGCCGCAGTCTGCCTTCTGGCGTTTATGCTGTGGACACTGGCAATCCGACTGCTGGATGTTGCTCCCATAGGTCCGCAAGGATCTTCTGTGGGATTTGCAGCATTCAACGGGGCATTCCATGATCTTACCGGTGTACATATGCGCCTGTACACGCTCACGGACTGGCTGAGCCTGATTCCGGTCGGATTTGTATTTGGATTTGCACTGCTCGGACTTGTGCAGTGGATCAGGAGAAAGCACATACTGAAGGTGGATTACAGCATCCTTGTCCTTGGCGGATTTTATATCCTTGTACTTGCGGCATATCTTCTGTTTGAAGAATTGGCTGTCAATTACAGACCGGTGCTGATCAGCGGAATTCTGGAAGCATCCTATCCGTCATCAACGACCATGCTTGTGCTGTGCGTGATGACCACTGCGAGCATGCAGCTCAGTGAACGGATCCAAAACAGCACATTCCGAAAGGCAGTCTGCCATGGAATCCACGCCTTTACAGCGTTTATGGTGGTTGGCAGACTGATCTCCGGTGTGCATTGGATCACCGATATTATCGGCGGTGCATTGCTCAGTGCAGGACTTGTCATGCTGTATCATGCCGTTGTCGGAGTCAAACGGAAGTCTTGATTGTTTAGCTTGAGAAAAAGGGGTAAGTTTCTTTAAACTTACCCCCACCCCAACCCCTCCCCCAAAGGGGGAGGGGCTATATTGCGAGGGTACTGCGTACCCTCAAACCCGCCAAAGGACTTCGTCCTTTGAACCAAACAAGGTTTTTCGACAGTCTAAACAGCCCCTCAAAGAGGGGCTGTTTTTCATCAATTATCGTTTCAGCTCTGCGATGCAAGAACTCTCTTCTTCATCATCGTCAGATCGAATGCGTTAACCTTGCCGTCACGGGTCATATCCGCAAGCTTCATCTGCTGTGCGGAGAATTTCTTGAGTGTCAGCAGATATTTTTGCAGCAGTACGATGTCATTGACGGAAACCTTGCCGTCCGTGTTCAGATCGCCTGTTGCATAAACCGGAACTTCCATGCCGTCTGTAATCGAGTAGAACGCAGGCTTAGCCTGAAATTCGCCGTCAAACAGCAGCGGAACCTTTTCTGCACGCCAGCTCTGATCATCCGTAACACCCCAGATGATGACTGCGGAAATGCTGTCTGCGTGCTTTACGCATGCATCCAGAATATCGCTGTACATCTGAGCCTGCGTTTTCAGACCGTTCTCGGAGGTGTCAGGAGTGGTAATATCCAGCTCCGTTACCTGTACATCCAGACCTGTGGATGCGTATTTTTCAATGGCTCTTTCAAACTGTGCAGCCGTCGGGAAGCCGACATCCAGATGCGCCTGCATGCCGATACCGTCGATCAGACCGTCCGCCTTCAGTTCCATTGCCATATCGTAGATGGCATTCATTTTGCCGTCAATGTATTCGTTGAAGTCGTTGTAATACAGCTTGCAGTCCTTGGGCGCATACTTTCTTGCACTCTCAAACGCATAGCGGATGAAGGAGTTGTCACCGAATACCTTTACCCATGCAGATTCTTCAGGATTGGATTTGCTCGAACCTGCTGTACGGGGGCTGCCGGAATCCGTCCATGCTTCGTTTACAACGTCCCATGCGTAGAATTCCACATCCGGATAATCCTTTGCAAGTGTTTCCATCACATTCTTGATGTAGTTGTCCATTCTGGTGATCATCTTTTCCTTGGAAACCCAGTCGCCGTCATTGGAGAAGCCCTCCTTAAAGAACCAGTCCGGTGTCTGGCTGTGCCATACCAAGGTGTGACCTCTTACGGGAATTCCGTTTGCTGCACAGTAATCGAGCATGCTCTTTGCTGCTGCAAGGGAGATCTGAGGATTGTCGTCCTCGCCCGTTTCTTCCACATAAGCAAGCGATGCTGCCTGATTCAGCACAAAGTCGGGTTTCAGCTCATTGCCGAAGGTCATGCTTGCGCTGAAATGCTTGTCCACCAGATCCATGAAGGAGGGGGAGGAGAGATTGGAAGCCATGATGGCGGTGCCGAATTTGAAATACTTGCTGTACAGGGCACTCAGGGACGGGAGATCGTCCTGAATCGGAATGATGGGTGCTGCCTTCAGCTCAAAGTCATCCACATAGAGCTTGCAGGTGTCGCCGCACTCAAAGTATACATAAACATTGGTCATGTCGGGCGTGAAGCTGATCTTGACATCCTCAAAGCTGACCCATTGGTCAGTACCCTGGGATTTGAGGTTGCTGTAATGACGCTCACCCTCGGTGTCCGTGTACTCCATGCTGAAATTGACCTGGCTGTACCACTCGGACTTGACATTTGCACTGATGAGATACTCCGTGTTCGGCTTGCAGACTTCATCGAGTCTGAACTGCGGGCCGTTCCAACTTTCTTCTCTGCCGCTGACAGTCAGTGCCTTGTCGCCGCTGACGGACTGTTCGTCCGTTACTTCCAGTACCTCAGCACCGCCACGTCCGGTAAAGCCCTCAACAACGCCATCCTCAAAGTCCGTTGCATAGATGATTTCGCCTTCGTCTGCAGCATGTGCGGTCATCAGCTGCACGGGAATTGCAGATGCTGCACATGCGGCAGCAATTGCACCGCCCAGAATGCGGTGCAGTCTTTTCTTTGACATGATAAAAACCTCCTTGAAATGATTTGGGTAGTCATCCGACGGAATAATTTCGTGCAGATCCGGCGGATGGAAAAATCGCAAGAGAGAAACACCATATTCTCCCATAATATGATTATACACCTAAATTTATCCACATTCAATAACAGATTGTGAACGAAATATTATTATTCTGTGTAAATATGTGTTATTTCATGAATAAGGTATAGATTTTAATAAAATATTGCTTAAAATCATCCACCTTTTAGGCAAATTAAAAACCGTTGCTTTAAAAAGCAACGGTTTTTAAGATTACTCGTCATTTTGTTTGGATTCCTTGATTTGTTCGAGAAGTCCGTAATCCACATCGGCATAATCCTTCCAGAATTGGTAGGGAGTTGTGAGGCAGGTGCGATATACAAAAAACGACTTTGTAAAATCATCTGCATCTGAAAGCTCCATCCCCGTGGAATTGGATATGGTTTCGTTGGAAAACATTGTAAATTTGCCGACAATATTACGCATAAACTTGAGCTCTTCATAAGAAACCCTGTGGTATTCGACGATGATCTCCTGCTCTATTTCACGTTCCTCTTCATAATGCGATGTATCACCCGTGGTCAAAGCGTAAGAATAGTAGGCTTCCATGAGCGCCGATACCTGTTTATCTGTCAGTACAGGCTCATCCCCTATGTCTTCTTCAAGAATGTAGACGGGCGAGCCGAACAGCGTCGATAACGGGAAATAAATCATGAGATATTGTTTATGCTGGGTATCATCTCTGAAGGTATCGCCCGCTATTGCCTGATTTCTGATTCTTCTTGTCTGCACATCCGCAATGCCAACATCGGTAAATAATCCTTCGATGATGCTGATCTGCTCTTCGGAATAACCAAGCTCTCTTGCGGCGGCTACCACATTGCCTCTGACATGCGTGAAGGATGAGGTTTCTGAATAACCATACTGCATGGACTGGAACCAGATTTTTGCAATGTCTTCGCTGGAAAAGCCTTCAAGCGACATACGGTAAGCGGTGCGGCTGAGGAGAATACCGTTGATGTGGCAGTCGCTCCTGCTCCAGTTTTCACCGAAGTAGGTGGTGGGATATTGTATTCCGCATAACAATTCCTTGTGTTGATTGGAGGGATCACGCATGGGATATTGCGACAGGGATTCGCCAATGACCCAGTTGCCTTCGATCAGACAGGCAAAAATATCCGCATAGGCTTCGTCAATGGATTCGCCCATAATACTTTCAAGTCTCTTGTTGCCGTTCATATGCATAAATATAGCGTGTGTGTATTCGTGCGCCATTGTGTCCAAAGCAGCACAGGGCGGATAATCAAGCAATGTGCCTGCAGGACCGCAGAGGAAAAACTCGCCTACCGGACAGAATGCAGCGTTGTCAGGTAAAATTTCAACATTGACAACACAGCGGATCTCCTGCCCTTTTCCGTCAAAGGATTTAAGCCCGAGATTCATATTGTACCATCTGTATGCATGCTGCAGATTGATATAGGAGGATACTGCCTGCGGATTGTCCCAGGTTTTAGTGAGATTTGCGATTGGATGACTATAACTTCGGTTGAGATAAACAGAGATAGCATGGCCTGTAAATTCACACAAATCCCATTCTGCTTGAGACCATGTATCGGTTGCACCCTCAATAATGCGGAGATTGGATACCGTGTTGTGCATGACATATCCTGGAGAATATTGTAAATTTTTGTAACTTGTCTGAAATGTTTGATTCACTCCAAAAGCATCGAGACCCTCACTGTCAACCAACGTATCACCGAGCCCTCTGAAATTTGAAAACAGATCGCTTTCCGACAACACCTCACCCGTTGTACCGTCCACGGTCAGGCTGTAGCAGCAGGATTTCTGATTCTTACTGAACATTGCAACTGCTCTGTAGACGGGATGGATCGTGCCGTTTACAGCAGAATAGTACGTTTCAATCTGATCGAGTACGACAGTGGTTCCGAAATGCTTTTCTGCAATGGGGGTCAGCTCTGCTTCGCTGACAGTAAATTCACGGACGATTTCTGTATTTCTGGTAATGTGCAGTGTGATGGATTTCAGGAATCCCTGCTCATCCGTTGTCAACACCGCCGCTTCTCCGTAAACAGAAACGCCGTCAATGCTTCTTTCCAGACGGAAGGTCTTTCCTGCTGCGCCCGGCTGAACATTGGATGCCGTGAACATCACCGATGCGTCCAGTTCCATCAGCGGACGGTATAATGCAACGACCTGCATTGCATCGTCCAGAGAAGTGACCTTTGTGCTGCCAAAGCTGCCGTAAATGCTTTGAATCTGGTTTTTGTCATCGTAGGTAATGTACAGATTGTTTTCGCCGATGCCGCTTTCGATTTCTTCCGCTGTCAGTACATAGACAGAATCCGCTGCCGCTGTGTCCGTCTTTACAACGGTGAACGGATAGTCCACTTTTCCCTTACCCAAGCCATACTTGATTTCGGCAGTCAGTGTGACAGCGGCATTCTGCTTTTCAGGGCGATTGACGATACCCTCGGTGCTGAGTACCTCCTCCTGATTGGAATGCCATGCCACCTTGAGGGTTTTCCCGTTATCAAGCGAAATCTCCGTGGGAATGCCGATATCCTGTGTGACATAATCAATATAGTCGATACCGCTGAAGGTAAAGGGCTGCTCGGTCAGTTTTTCCCGCAGAAGTTCACTCGCCGCATTGCTGCGCCATTTGTAAACACCGATGCCCGCAGCCGTCAGCAGAAGCAGCGACAAAAAGATCCATAACCCTCTGCGTTTTTTCTTCTTTCCTTTGCGTTTTCTTTTGGATGAAGCATTCGCAGTATCCTCTGCCTCGGGTGCGTACATTTCTGCATACGCTGCAGAAGCAGGGGAGATTTGCTGCAAATTTGTATCCTGATTCTGAGAATTCATATGCCGACTCCTTTCATAACAACTCCATTATAGGATTATTATACCATGTTATTTACCGTTTGTCAATGCACTTTACCGAGCGTACTTCATTCAAGCCGTCGTCTTCTGAAAACTTGTAAAAAATATACGCATAAAACAAGATTTTCCGTTCAAACTAACGATGGAGGTGTTGATATGAGCAAACAGAACACAAACGAAAACAGAAGCAAATATGGAAATCTCGGATTCTATCTGGTGCTGGCACTGTGTACCGCCATGATCGGCGTATCCTGCTGGTTTGCCTATACACAGACAGCGGACAACCTGAGTCTGCAGCTGGATTCCGCATTGGAATCGGTAGGGGATCTTGCAGCGGCAAAGCCGGAAACCAATGTTCCGAAAAGCACGGAAAGGGCGGAAACACGAAGCACGCAGCCCATGGTATCCATGCAGACGACTGCTGCATCCGCAGCAGCTGCAACTACAGCAGAAACATCCACAACCACTGTTCCTGCATCGTCCAAGGAAAAGCCCGTTTATCCGATTGTTGGTGAGGTGATCGGCGCCTACAGCAACGGTGAGCTTGTGAAATCCGCAACTACGGGTGTGTGGCAGACACATAACGGAATTGACATTGCCGCACAGGAGGGGGCGCAGGTGTGTGCAATGGCGGCAGGTGAAATTGCAGCCGTCACGGAGGATCCCCTCTGGGGCGTGTGTGTGACCATAGATCACGGGGATGGCTGCAAGAGCCGCTACTGCAATCTGAATGCGGATCTTGAAGTCAACACGGGTGACAAGGTCGAGTGCGGCAGCATCATCGGTACAGTCGGAAAAACAGCGGATGCGGAAAGCGGCATTCCGGCGCATCTGCATTTTGAAGTGCTGCAGGGCGACCGTTTTGTGGATCCCGAGGGCTTTATCAAGGGGAATTGAGAAAAGGGGCTTCAAAAGCCCCTTTTTTATTTGTGAATATTGCAGAATTATCCGGTAAATCACTCTTTGCCACTTGTCAAATGCAGGAAAATCGGTTATAATAAGAGCGTATTACATAATCTGGAAAGGAAGATTCCATGCAGCATTTATTGCGTTTTCTCAAGCCCTACCGTAAGGAACTGATTCTGGGGCCTTTTTTTAAGCTTCTCGAAGCCATTTTTGAGCTGATCGTTCCCGTTGTGATGGCAAAGATCATCGACAACGGCATTGCAAACGGCGACGGTGCCTATATCGGAAAAATGTGCGGACTTATCGTCCTGCTCGGTGTGTGCGGTCTGGGCTTTGCGCTGACATGTCAGTATTTCGCCGCAAAATGTGCGTTCGGCTTTGGCACCGACCTGCGTTCGGCGATCTACCGCCACATCAATACGCTCTCCCACACGGAGATCGACCGTTTCGGTACTTCCACCCTCATCAACCGCATCACAGCCGATGCATCCGGTGCGCAGACAGCGGTGAACATGTTCATCCGTCTTGCCGTGCGTGCGCCCTTTCTCATCATCGGCTCCATTGTTATGGCACTGCTGATTGACGTAAAGCTCTCCCTGATCTTCCTCATCATTGCGCCCATTGTCGGACTGCTGCTCTATTTTGTCATGAACCGCACCATTCCCATGTACGGTGCGAACCAGAAGAAGCTTGACAGCATCGCAAGACGCACGGGCGAAAATCTCGACGGTATGCGTGTGATTCGTGCGTTCAGCCGACAGAAGCAGGAAAAGGCAGAGTTTGCACAGGAATGCGAGGATCTCGAACGCAGCATGCTCGCTGTTGGAAAAATTTCCGCAGTGCTGAACCCTCTGACGTTTATGATCATGAATTTGGGAATCGTTGCAGTGATCTGGTTCGGCGGAATACAGATTGACAGCGGCAGCCTTTCTCAGGGCGACCTGACGGCGTTTGCAAATTACATGACGCAGATCCTCCTTGCTATGGTCGTCATGGCGAATCTCATTGTCATTCTCACCAAGGGGCAGGCAAGTGCCCTGCGTGTGCATGAGGTACTGAATACCCCCACCTCTATGGAAAACGGACAGGCACAGCCCGATGCACAGCAGGAGGAGGCAATCTCCTTCTCCCATGTGGATTTTGCCTATGCGGGCGCAGGCGACAATTCGCTTGACGATATTACCTTTACACTGAAAAAGGGGCAGACCCTTGGCATTATCGGCGGCACGGGCAGCGGTAAATCCACGCTTGCAAATCTCATTCCCCGTTTTTATGACGCCACAAAGGGCGAGATCCGAGTGTTCGGAAAGCCCGTGCAGGATTATGACATGCACTCGCTTCGCCGTATGATCGGCGTGGTGCCGCAGAAGGCAGTGCTGTTTACGGGTACGATTGCAGAAAATCTCCGCTGGGCGGACGAAAACGCAAGCGATGCGCAGCTGCAAAGGGCAATGGAAATTGCACAGGCAGCGGATTTTGTCGGAAAGACGCAGTACGGTATGCAGACGCATCTGGTGCAGGGCGGACGTAATCTTTCGGGCGGTCAGAAGCAGCGTCTGACGATTGCAAGGGCGCTTGCGGGAAACCCCGAAATTCTGATTCTCGACGACAGCATGAGTGCGCTGGACTATGCGACTGATCTGGCACTGCGCACGGCACTGCGTGAAAAATGCAGCTCCATGACCACGATCATGATCTCCCAGAGAGCAACCTCTCTGATGGGGGCGGATCTGATTCTTGTGATGGATGATGGTCGGTGCGTGGGACAGGGAACCCATGCGCAGCTTTTGGAAACCTGTGAAGAATATCGGGAAATCTATGATTCCCAGATGCAGTAAGGAGGGCGGAAGTATGAAAAAAACGGTTTTTCGGATCCTGAAATACTGCAAGCCCTACCGTGGCTGCCTGATCATGACGATGCTTTGTACGCTGATCGGCGTATCCCTCTCGCTGCTTGTTCCCATCCTCATCGGCGAAGCCGTGGACTGCGCCGTAGGGCAGGGGAATGTGAATTTTGATGGCCTTGCAAGAATTGCTCTCATCCTTGCCGCCGCAGTGCTTGTCAGCGGCGTGTTCCAGTGGATTTCGGGGCTGTTTATCAACCGCCTTGCGTTCGGCACAGTCAAGGATCTGCGAACAGAACTGACGGCAAAGCTTGAGGAAGTACCGCTTCGCTACATTGACGGGAACGCCAGAGGCGATATGATCGCCCGTGTGATTTCTGACATCGAGATCATCTCCGACGGCTTGCTGCAGGGCTTTGCACAGCTCTTTACGGGCGTTGTGACCATTGTCGGAACGCTCCTGTTCATGCTGACGATCAATGTGAAGATCACCGCAATTGTGGTGCTGATGACGCCCATTTCTTTCTTTGTGGCTTCTAAGATCACCACGCTGTCCCATAATTCTTTTCAGCGTCAGTCCGCTTTGCGTGGTGAAATGGGAGGACTGACCGAGGAAATGATCGGCGGTCAGAAGATCGTCAAGGCGTTTGCCTACGAGGACAGAGCCGTGGAACGCTTTGAAACACTCAACCGAGAGCTTGGGGATGCGAGCTTGAAAGCAACCTTTTTCTCCTCCATGAGCAATCCCTCCACAAGATTTGTCAACGGTCTGATTTATGCAGCCGTCGGCACAGTCGGCGCACTGGGCGCAATCGGCGTGCTGCCGTGGGTGGGCGTGATGAGTGTTGGCAGACTTGCAAGCTTCCTTTCCTATTCGAACCAGTATACCAAGCCCTTTAACGAAATTTCGGGCGTGATTGCGGAGCTTCAGAATGCCGTTTCCTGCGCACAGCGTGTGTTTGAGGTGCTGGATACTCCATCCGAACCCGATGACAGCCATCTGGAAACCCTGACGGACTGTAACGGAACACTGGAATTCCGTGACGTACATTTCTCCTATGTGCCGGAAAAACCCCTCATCCACAATTTCAGCATGCGTGCGCAGGACGGACAGCGCATCGCCATTGTAGGGCCGACGGGATGCGGAAAATCCACCATCATCAATCTCCTTCTGCGCTTTTATGAGGTGGACAGCGGCTGCATCACGCTTGACGGCAAGCCAACGACCTCTCTGACTCGTGACAGCCTGCGCAGCCGATTCGGCATGGTGCTGCAGGAAACATGGATATTTACCGGAACTGTTGCGGAAAATATTGCCTATGGCAAGCCCGACGCCACCCGTGAGGAGATTGAACGGGCAGCAAAGGCAGCATATGCGCACGGCTTTATCAAACGTCTGCCGAATGGCTATGATACGGTGATTTCCGATACAAGCGGACTTTCACAGGGGCAGAAGCAGCTTCTGTGTATCGCAAGAATCATGCTGACAGATCCGCCCATGCTCATTCTGGATGAGGCGACCAGCAGCATCGACATCCGCACCGAGCAGAGAATTCAGCGTGCATTTGAAGCACTCATGAAAGGCAAGACCAGCTTCATCATCGCCCACAGACTTTCCACCATCCGCAGTGCCGATCATATTCTCGTCATGCGTGACGGAAACATCATTGAGCAGGGCAATCACGAAAAGCTCATGCAGCAGGGCGGATTCTACGCAAACCTTTATCAGAGCCAGTTTGCGCAGTAATTACGGGTTTGGGAGAATATCACAGAAATTTCTGCAAACCCCTTGCAATTGTGACGATCTTCGTGTATAATAGAAGTATGTTGCTGCTTTGCAGCCTGAAATTTATGTAAATAAAGGAGAATCCACCTATGTTTAACAATCTCATCGACACCATCGGTTATGTGGAAAGTGTTGACCCCGAGGTCGGCGCAGGAATGCAGAAGGAGCTTGCACGTCAGAGAAGAAATCTGGAGCTGATTGCAAGTGAAAATATCGTTTCCCCTGCAGTTATGGCAGCAATGGGCAGCGTGCTGACAAATAAGTATGCAGAGGGCTATCCGGCAAAGCGTTACTACGGCGGCTGCGAGTGCGTTGACATCGTAGAAAAGATTGCAATTGAGAGAGCATGCGAGCTGTTCGGTGCAAAGTATGCCAATGTACAGCCCCACTCCGGCGCACAGGCAAATACCGCAGCCTATTTCGCAGTACTGCAGCCTGGCGATACCGTTCTGGGCATGAGCCTTGCTGACGGCGGTCACCTGACACATGGTTCTCCTGTGAACCTGTCCGGTAAGTACTTCAATTTCGTTTCCTACGGTCTGGATGATGAAACAGAAACCATCAACTATGAAACCGTTTACAAGCTGGCTGTGAAGCATAAGCCTCGCCTGATCGTAGCTGGTGCTTCTGCATATCCGAGAGCAATCGACTTCAAGCGTCTGTCCGAGATCGCAAGAGCAGTCGGCGCACTGTTCATGGTGGATATGGCACATATCGCAGGTCTGGTAGCTGCAGGTCTGCACGAGTCTCCGGTTCCGTATGCGGACATCGTAACCACAACCACACATAAGACACTGAGAGGCCCGAGAGGCGGTCTGATCCTGACAAACAATGAGTACCTGGCTAAGAAGATCAATTCTGCAATCTTCCCCGGCACACAGGGCGGCCCTCTGATGCACACCATCGCTGCAAAGGCAGTTTGCTTCGGCGAAGCACTCAAGCCCGAGTTCAAGGAATACCAGAAGCGCATCATCGAGAATGCAAATGCACTCGCTGAGGGTCTTGTGAAGCGTGGCTTCAATCTGGTTTCCGGCGGTACGGACAACCACCTGATGCTCGTTGACCTGCGTCCGTTCAACATCACCGGCAAGGAGCTGGAACACAGACTGGACGAGGTATATATCACAGTCAACAAGAATGCGATCCACAACGATCCCGAAAAGCCCTTCGTAACAAGCGGTATCAGAATTGGTACACCGGCTGTTACTACCCGTGGTCTGGGCGTTGAGGAAATGGAAATGATCGCTGAGTACATCTATCTGTGCGCAACGGACTTCGAGAACAAGGCAGATGAAATCCGTGCAGGCGTGACTGCTATCTGCGAGAAGTATCCGCTTTACGAATAAGATACAGTATATTTTCAAAGGGCGGACGGTGTGTCCGCCCTGTTTTTTGAATGCACAAATAAAGAAAAAAAGGAGGAAATGATGAAAAAAGTAAGCTATACCATAAAAGACTATCTGATCACCTTCGGCATTCTGCTTGTCGCAGTCTTTTTCTTGGTGCTTTCCTTTACAGGAAATGCAAACCTGCTTGTAAAACTCATTCTTCTTGCATTTTTGCTTGAATCACTGTACTCTGCAGTCGATCTGCTTGCGTGGAAGCTTGCGTATGACGATCACCATTTCGTCACTCGTTCCCTCTTTCAGAAGGAAACGACAGTTTCCTTCGACGAGGTGATCTCAGCAAGCATCACTGCCGATACACGCAGTGCCAACATGATGACGATCGGCAGGCAGAATCTTATGATTTACTATAGAAACCGCAGACTTTGCATTTCAATGGGAATGACAAATGCAAAGGATCTTGCACGCACGATCAAGGAATATCATGCAATGCGTGGATGAGAGAGGCGTAACGTTTGTCGTTTTCATCCGCACCAAAGTCATGATATGAATCTTATGAATTCGAACGAATTTCTGTTTTAAATCAGCAATTATGGGAAGGAGCATTATGGAACGAATCGTTGTAAGAGAAGAACCAGCCCATTGGCAGGGGACGGTTATCGTAGCTGTTTTTGGCTTAATTATGTATCTCATTATGCTGATGGGATGGGTTTTCCTCCTTTTGATCGCAGAAGATTCGCAGACGAAACAGTTGATGGCGTTTGCTTTTCCCGCTTTCAGCATTGTCATCCTGTGGGCAATTGTATGCAATAATCAGGAGAGGAAAATCAACAGACTCGATTTTGATCCCGAAACAGGTGAGATGACCTATTACCGCTTTCTGCACAAGCCCTTCCACTTTCATCGGTCGGATATTACAAGAATGTCCACATACAGCAGAAGCGATGATCATCATATCGAAAAGCTTCTGCTGGAGATTGGCAGACGGAAGATTGTCATTCCTCTCGGCATAACCAATGCAAGGTGGGAACGCAGAGTTCCGGACTATTACGAAAAACGCAGCGGTGCTTGGGAAAATGCCAATCTGCTGGCAGAATATCTGGATGTGTATAGTGATCCGGAAATTGCAGCAAAATACACTGCAGAGATCCCAACGATCCGCATCGGGTGACGCAGTCCCCTACAATAAAGTTATATAAGGAGCTGATACCATGCCACTTGCCGATTCCATCCGCCCGAAAACCCTCGACGACGTTGTCGGGCAGCAGCATCTGCTCGGAGAAGGGAAACCCCTGCGCCGCATCATCGAAAGCGGCAGGATCCCCAATATGATCTTTTACGGCCCATCGGGCATCGGAAAAACCACCCTTGCCAGCATCATCGCAAGCCGCACCAATATGACGCTGCACATCCTCAACGGCACACAGGCAGGTGTGTCCGATATCAAGTCCGTCATTGCGGATGTGGGAACATTTGCCTCGATGAACGGGATACTTCTGTATCTCGATGAGATTCAGTACCTTAACAAAAAACAGCAGCAGAGCCTGCTTTCCTATATCGAAAACGGCGATATTACGCTGATTGCGTCCACGACCGAAAATCCCTATTTCGCCGTGTACAATGCCGTGATCAGCCGCAGCACTGTCTTTGAATTCAAACCCGTGGATGCATCGGAGATGGAAAAAGCCGTGAACAGAGCCTTCCGCATCCTGCAGGAGGAGCAGGGGACAGCTCTTGAAATCGAGGACGGCGTTGCCGCACATATCGCACAGGGCAGCGGCGGCGATGTCCGCAAGGCGATGAATGCGGCGGAACTGTGTGTTCTTGCCGCAGATATCACGGAACAGGGAATGCGTGTGACGCTTGATATTGCTAAATCCCTGACGCAGCGCAGCAATATGCGCTATGACAGGGACGGCGATGCACATTATGATATTCTCTCGGCACTCCAGAAATCCATCCGTGGCAGTGACGAAAATGCAGCGCTGCATTATACTGCCAGACTGCTGGAGGCCGGGGATCTGATTTCTCTGACAAGGCGGCTTCTGGTGATTGCCTCCGAGGATATCGGGCTTGCCTATCCGCAGGCGGTGAGCATTGTCAAGTCCTGCGTGGACAGCGCTTTGCAGCTCGGACTTCCCGAAGCGAGGATCCCCCTTGCACAGGCAGTGATTTTGCTGTGTACTTCACCGAAATCGAATTCCGCCATCAATGCCATTGATGCGGCGCTTGATGTGGTAAGATCGGGGGATTACGGCGAAATTCCGTCCTATCTCAAGGACGGTCACTACGGCGGAGCGCAGAAGCTCGGTAATGCCATCGGCTATCAGTATCCGCATGCATTCCCGAATCACTATGTCAAGCAGCAGTACCTGCCCGACAACATTGCCGATCATGTGTATTATGAATTCGGCGACAACAAGCAGGAGCAGGCGGCGGCGGTGTATCGGAAGAAGATTAAGGAAATGTAAACAAATCCCCTCTGAAAAAACAGAGGGGATTTCAGTTTGTCGAAAAGCTGTTAAAATGGGGGTACGGGGACGAAGTCCCCGAAATATAGCCCCTCCCCGAGGGGAGGGGCTGGGGTGGGGGAATTACAGGATGCCCATCTCTAAGAAAAAGAATTTTTTCTACAAGCTGATAGTCCCCACACAAACAAATACTCCCGACCTTCGCAATGCTGCATGTCGGGAGCTGTTTTTTATTCAATTGTGTGTATCCGGTTAAACCGTACTCTTTACTTTGTGCATCGGTCATACACGCCTTTCACTAAGGATTTTTCATAACGACTTTCTTTGCAGAAGCTTTCATATTGCATCACAACTTTCTGAATTTAGATGGAAGATGTAAACCTTTCCATGGGAGTGTACCTCCGTTTAAAAACTGTTAGCCTGCTATATAAAGTTTCTGTGCCCGTTCTCAATCCTTTGCATTCTGCTCTGATACACCGGCTTTCGAAACTTGAACGTGTATCAGAACCAGACGTTCTCACCATATCTCGCAGAATTGATCATCACTCATTGGGGTTGCCAAACAGCCCTCGCTGTGCAAATACACCCGTTCACTTACCTGCGACCGGCGAAACCGCCTGCTGCTGTGATTCGATCATTTCCATGGGGTTCGCCTCCTTTTCTGACCTTTGCTGTCGATGCCAAGTCCAGCAATGCTTATCATCGACCTTCCTCTTTTAATAAAGTTCTGCAGTTCCTTTATCTTGATTCTATTATAGCACATCTTTTGTGAAATGTCAATAGTTTTTTTGAAAAAATATTAAAAAAATTATCGAAAACGTTTAAGCGACGGAGCAAGGCGAAAAAATTGCTGCAGGTTCTTTGAACCTGCAGCAATTGATCTGCAAGAGCAGGGGAGGTGTTATGAAGCACTGCCCTCCCGTTCAATTGTCATTAGTTACCACCAGAATCCGGGGAAGCCGGGGAACTGTCCGTTATTGCCGCCGGAGACGGGGCCGCCCTTTTCGATGACCTTGTCCAGATAATCCAGTGCATATTTTGCACGTTCCTGATAGAATCTGCGGACGCCCTCAACACTGCTGTTGTAGCCGCTGATCTGTTTGTCGGCATTGTAGCCGCCGAATCTTCTCCAGCTCGCTTTGGTTGCTTCCTGAAGCTCCTGAACATAGGCATCAATCAGAGGTGCCACATCGCTCTGGTAGTTGAATTCGTTTTCAACGATTTTCTTATAGTTCGCCGCAAATTCCGTCTTGAAGGTTTCGTTCTCCAGAAGCTTGTAGAACAATGCGCCGATGTTCTTCCATTCCTTCTCCGTACTCATATTGGAAAGTGCGTCATAATTGTAGCTGGTACGATTTTCGTTGTAGAGTGCGCTGGAATACTCCGTGTCAAATACCATGTAACGCCATTTGCCATCACCGTATTCGTTGCCGTCAACTGCTTCGTTGACACGCCAGATCTGCCAGTTGTTGGTGCCGTTGGAACTGCACCAGTCCGCATTGCAGATATACGTTTCCAGCGTGATATAGTCCATAAAGCTTTGCATGTCGATGGTATCGCAGACCTTCTTGTAGTTTGCGTCATCCTTCATATCCGCAGCAATCGCCCAGTTGTAGAAATCAACGTACTCCTGACCGACTGCCTCGTTGCCTTCGATCTCTCCATTTTTGATGGTGGTTACATTGGTCTTGTCAATACCATAGTGGGACTGTACATAGTCATCCTCCAGACGCTCCTTGATGGAGTACATACCCCAGAATTCGCCGTCAATGAAGAGGATGCAGTAGTCATTTGCCTGCAGGGAAACATCGAGATTCTTTGCAAGTGCCTGTGCAAGGTCATCACGGAACTTGACGCCATCCACGTCGTTGCCGCCGTTGCGGAGTGTGACCTTGTCATACTTTGTAATGGGGTTGCCGAACACATCGGTCAGTTCCTCAAAGAAGGTGTACTTCATCTTTGAATCGCCGTAATCGCTGCGTGCATAAAGTCGGATGCTCTTCTGCGCACTGCTTCGTGTTGCATTGCCTGCAATGCGGATGCCCACGCCTGTTTCGTAAGCAAGTGTGCCCTTTTCAAAGATCTGAATATTGGCGGGACGCTCCCACTCAACGCCGGACTGGTTGTAATTGGTAGGCAGTCTGGTATCCCATTCTCTGAGGGTGGGATCAAACTCGGGGCTGTTCCTCCACTCATAATACGCATCGCCCACCATGTAGATACCCTTGTCGGTGCTGAACATGTTGTCCGGCTCCGTTACGAGGGAAATGACACGCATATCCTGATAATATGCTGCATTCTTGTTAATAAAGTAGCTTTCCGTGACAACGTCGCTGAAATTGCCCTGTGCATCCTTGCAGACCGCACGGAATACCATGCCCTTGTCAACGGGTTGACTCGGTGCGGATGTATTGTTTATGGTGATGTCCGTAATGGCACTGAGGACATTCGGATCATTGGTGTTATCCTTCACAGCAATCGCACTCTTGTAGGTCTGTGCAGTGCTTGAGGTTCTCGGATCCGTACCGTCGAGCGTGTACAGGATCGTCGAGCCGGATGCTCCCGTGATCGTCAGGTCAAATCCGCTTGCATAGAAGCCGCTTTCCTTGGAGAATTCCGGTGCGGAAACGCCGGCCGGAGGTTCCACGATCTCCACGTCCACCTTCTGCGCCGTGCTGTTGCTTGCGCCGGGGGTGGGAGTGAGCATTTCAAATGTTTCTTCGCCGTTCTTGTATCTGCCGTAGGTGACATCCGTCACCGCTGCAGGGACTTCCACCACATCAAGTGTACCATAGCCGGGGTGTGTGAGGTACAGTGTTTCGCCCGTGGAGCTGAGCTTGAAGGGCGCATGATGCTCCTTCGGATCCGTGCTTGTCAGTCCGTCATCGCAGCAGACCATCAGATAACCGCCTGCTTCGATTTTTGTTCCCTCGGGAAAAACGTATTTGAACAGATTTTTCTTGCCATCAGCAAAACCATAGCCGCTGAGGTTCACGGAATTTTTGCCTGCATTGTAAATCTCCACCCAGTCAGGCTCTCTGCCGTCGGCATCCGACCAGCATTCCTGATTGGAAGCGCAGACCTCGTTGATCATCAGTCCCGAAAAATCCTCGGGCTTGTACTTGCCGACGACCATTTTCTTGAGCAGTGCCAGATCAAAGGCGTCAATTGTTCCGCTTGCGGAGAGATCCGCATTGATGGAAACCGCTTTATCCTGCGTCTGCAGGAATTTTGTGAGTTTCACAACGTCCGCAACGCTGACGCTTCCGTTAGCGTCCGCATCGCCAAGACAGGTGATCTCACACATTCTGACATCGGATTCCGCTGCCAGAACGGGGAGGCTTGTCAGCAGAAGCGTACCTGCCGAAATCGCCGCCCAGAGTCGTTTTTTGCTCATAACCATTCCTCCTAACAGTTTTGTACTCCGGCATGCACCTTTCCGCTTTTGCGGTTTTGTTTCTGTAGGGCATACCAACGTTCCATACAAAACCCCCTCATTATAAGCATAGCACATTTTTCACAAAAAATCAAGAGCTAAGGCGAAAAATTCAGAGCTATGCTCACAATGTTCTGTAGTACCGATGATATACGGCTGCGGATGAGGGCAAGGGGTTCTATGCACAAATCCGATATGTTTCTGCTGTATAATCCGTCGAAATTTCTCGATAATAATTGACATGCATTCTATTTTAAGTTATAATGAGGGTAACGCTCAAAATTTCCCGACAGATTCTGCGGAATGCACGTTCTGCGGAGATGAATACTGACAATTTCACAAAGGCAGGTGTTGTTTTATGAAAATAATGAAACGTATTGTATCGGCGTGCCTTGCGCTTGGCATCGCCTCCATGGGTGTGCCGATGACGCCCGACAGCATGGGGATCCTTCCCCTGCAGCCGCTTTCGGCTTCGGCGGCGGAAGCCGCTTCGGGTACCTGCGGCGAGAATCTGACGTGGGTGCTGGATGAGGAAGGAACGCTGACGATTTCGGGGGAGGGGGAGATGTATGATTGGGAATCTTCTGCCGATGTTCCGTGGTATGAACAAAGCGAAAAGATCAAAAATGTTGTAATTGAGGATGGGGTTTCAAGTATTGGCGAAAATGCATTTTCTCACTGTTATGCTCTGAGTAATATCGATTTTTCGGAGAGTGTTACGAAAATTGGATCTTTTGCCTTTGTTTTCTGTTCTGCACTAACCACCCTTGTCATTCCCGAGAGTGTCATAAGTATTGGATGGGCTGCATCTGCTTGGTCAGGAATAAATACTGTTACCATCGAAAACCCGGTTTGCGAGATAGGTCAACATGAAGATACCTTTCCTGACACAGCTACTATCCGTGGTTATAAAGATTCCACCGCACAAGCATATGCCGAGATATACGAGCGCACCTTTGAGATGATTACCGAATTTGGGTTTATAATCGCCTCCGGCAAATGTGGGGCAGAGGGCGACAATGTCACATGGATGCTTGACAACGAAGGGCTTCTCACCATTTCGGGGGAGGGGGAGATGACGGATTGGGAATCTTCTTTCGATGTTCCGTGGTATAAACACACGGAAGATATCACAGATGTTGTAATTGAAGATGGTGTTACAAATATTGGTCATTGTGCATTTATTGACTGTGGAAATATGATCACCATCACCATTCCGAATAGTGTAACGAGTGTTGGTAGAGGTGCATTTTGTTGCTGTTCCAGTCTGACTGCCATCACCATTCCGGATAGCGTTATAAGCATTGGAGCTGGTGCATTTGAAAATTGCATGGGGTTGACCTCTATAACCATCCCGGATAGTGTTATGAGTATTGGTGAATGTGTATGGGTCGGCTGTGAAACTCTAACCTCCATCACTATCCAAAACCCCGCATGTGAAATTTATGACAGCGAAGACACCATCCCCTCCGCCACCATCCACGGCTACGCAGGCTCCACTGCCCAAGCCTACGCTGAAAAGTACGATCGCACTTTCGTAGCACTGGAGGAAGAGCCTGTTATCACTGACGAATTCTATTTGAATCTGAATGTACTTGGCAGTAAGGCATATGAAACGGTAGCCGAAATCGAAAGCATCGATAATTCAGACAATACGATTGCAAATGTTGTGGTATCCGAAGATAAAATGTACCTTTCTGTTACAGGTGTACAGAAGGGTTATACCGAGATCACAGTCAAGCTCACCAATGGTGATGTTTATAAGGTGTATGTAACTGTGGGAGGCGGAGAGCAGCCAATCACTACCGAACCTGCAACAACCACGACCGAAGCTACAACCACGACGACAACCACCGAATCCACGACAACGACCGAGTCCACAACAACCGAGTCCACAACGACCGAGTCCACAACAACCGAGTCCACAACGACCGAGTCCACAACAACCGAGTCTACAACCACCACAACAACACTGTCGGCATTCAAGTGGAGCAAGGACAACTGGAGTTTTACAGATACAACGAGCACGAAGACAAACGGCGAGCTGATCGGTGAAGAATATCTTGCAAAGCTCAAGGAAGACCTGACCAATATTGAGTACGAGAGCCTGTTTGGCAAGGATGGTTATTTCAGCAAGCCGGCAAGTGACCGTTCCTACGGCATGAGTGCAGTGATGCTGCTTGCAAAGTATGGTATGCTGCCGTTCGGTGAATATAAGGACGGCGCTGAAACCCTTTATACTCTGGAAAACAGCGAGGAAGTTCAGTCGCTGATCACTTACTATGATGCTCTGCGCTACAAGGACAACTACATGCAGAATCTTGTGGATACGAACAATCGTAAAAACAAGGATAATGTGCAGAAAATCAAGGAATTGATGGGGAAATACGGCATGATCCTCTTGTCCTATACCACAAACAGCGGTGCGCCGCATACTGTGCTTGTGTATACGATGGCAACCAAGGGCGGTTATACCAGCGGTGGAAAGAACTACGATATCAAGCTTTCCGTTTGTGATCCCACCAAATCTGATGTGGACTACATTTACTTTACCGAGCAGGGCGGATGTTCGGTTGATAAGGTAAGCGTCTGCTTTATTGACGGCGATCCAGGACTATTGAATGATGGCGGCTGTCTTGCGGGAAGTCAAACGGCGGCTGAAGGAAATTATGCATTTATTGAATGCGAAAAGCTCAACAACCAGAATAACGATATTGAGCTCGACGGCGAAAAGAAAACAATGAACAACGTTCCTTGTTTCTTTGCTCCGAATGCAAATCCGGATGGCGAAATATTCCAGACAGGTGAAGGTGAGCTTGATGTCATGATCCGCTATTCCGACTGGCTGCTTCGTGCATCCACAAAGGATCATGCAACGGTAAGATTCAATAAAAATGACCGTGTTGTATCCGTTACAGCTAACGAAGCTGCACCTTACACACTGCGCATGACGCTGGGCGACAATTGTCCCATGACGTGGTTCACCCTGCATGTCAGCGGTGCTTCTGCAAAGAAAGCAGCACTGACAGCGGTGGAAAACGGCTATATTCTGGAATCTGACGAAAATCTCAGCGGCATCACCGCAGAAGCCTTCGGCAGA
>JAFXCV010000019.1 GCA_017521325.1 Oscillospiraceae bacterium
GGCAGGAACACAAATAATGAGCTGCAAGTGACCATTGAATTTTCCGAGTCCCGTTCCGTGGATTACGGTTTTGAGGATATGGGACACATCGAACACGCTTACGCCACCACAATACATAAATCGCAGGGCTCTGAATACGGCGTTGTTATTATCCCCGTGATTCGTGCGCACGCGATTATGCTGAAACGAAATCTGATCTATACCGCCATCACCCGTGCCAAGCAGAAGGTCATTCTGATCGGTCAGTTCCCGATGCTGTATATGGCAATCGGACGTGATGAGGCAAGCAAACGCAACACACTGCTTGGAGAACGTATCTCCAACTATGTCAAAGCATTCACGACAAAAGAAGCAAACTTGAAAAAAGCGAGCTGAAAACAAAAGAATTTGTGGAGATTCAACTCCAATTACAATGTTTATATAACAGAAAGGAATAAACAAAATGAAAAACAATGACTCTGCCGCAATGTACAGGGGCAACATCACCATCGCCGAGGAAAACCGTGTTCGCGGTTTTGATCCTCTCCGCTTTCTTGAAATGACCGCCAACGGTCCCAAACTGGCGCTGAAGATCAAGCAGACCTGGTTCCGCATGAAGTATCCCGAAGGACGAATCATTCTCCGCGCACTGAATCTTACCGAACAGCTTGCACTGATCGAAGCAAGAGTATTTCTGCACAAATCGGACAGTGCACCGCAGTACACTTCGCAGGTTCAGCGTATGCTGAATGAAGTACCCGGTGGGTTGTTCGTACAGGCAGCACAGAATGCCGCTGTTGAGCAGGTTCTGGATGAAGCCGGCTTTACGATTCGTTTTAATGGTGCACCCGCGACCGCACAGGTACAGACACCGACGATGGCAAATCCGCAGAAGATAGTTCAGACTCCTATTGTACAGCAGACAGCTGCTCCGGCAAAGGAAACACCCGTTGTCAGTCAGCCTCCAGTACAGCCTAAAGTTGAACCTCAGCCTGATATGAAAGCACAGACTGCACCCCAGCAGACCGTGATTGAACAGCCTGTCGTTCAGCAGCAAATGGCACCTCAGCCTGTCGAAGAAAAGCAGATTCCCGAAACGGTCACTGCACCGGTGGAAGATGCTCCTGTTATGAAAGCAGAAAGCATCAAAGTCGATGAAGAAGTCATTCCGACATCTGCCGTCAAGGAAGAGCCGAAAGCTGATGCAATTTCCACCCCTGTCAGTGAAACCGCACCGGTTTCCGAACCCGTCAGTGCCCCTGTACTGGAAGCAATTCCGTCAGCAGAAGCATCTGCGGAACAGACTGCCGAGGGTACGGTTTCCTATACCACCAATACGCCGGTAGAGGAAATTATCAGGCTCATGAGTGTGGAGGATGCACTGAATTACGTCATTACAACCGGCTCCTGTAAGGGCTGGACGATGGCACAGGCGATTGCGAAACGTCCTGCCAGTGTTCGTTTCTATACGACTCCCGGCTACAAAGGGGAGGATAATATCCTTCGTGCAAGTGCTGCTATCGTGCTGAAAGATCTGGAAAGAATGGCGAAAGCAAGTTGAGCAGCGGTAAAATAAAGAAGAAAGGAGGGTATCTCCATGGACCAAAGTGCGGATTTTCCGTTCTGCATCGAAGATGTGGTCCAGTTGGTTGGATTACGTATCCGCAGGCCGTGCGGAGATGGCGTTTACACCGACTGTCCGTTCTGCGGCGATAATCGCGGAAAACTGAAGGTCAACTACGAGAAAAACGTTTGGAAATGCAATTACTGTCAAACAGGTGCGGCATGCTACAGTTGTACGCGGGTATCAAGAATACCAGTACTTCTGTCGCATTTCGTGAAATATGTGAAGCCATTCAAAACGGCATCATCATTTCCTCGCAAACATTGTCCCTGCCAAGCACTTCTGCTCCAAGACAGATCAGCGAGTCCAAAAAAGCGGATGCAGGTGTGATCCATAA
This sequence comes from Oscillospiraceae bacterium, assembly GCA_017521325.1. GTDB lineage: Bacteria > Bacillota > Clostridia > Oscillospirales > Ruminococcaceae > UBA3855. The sequence goes on from JAFXCV010000019.1 coordinate 1,941, forward strand.
GACCTACACCGCAATGCTTGAACAACTGCTGCTGAAAAAGGAGCACCTGGAACATTTGCGTTCTGTGCGCGGACTTTCCGATGCAGAGATCGACCGCCTTGGGTTCAGGAGTACCCCTCCCTTCTATATGTGCCGTTCGATTACCGAGCGTCTGATTGGGCTTGGGCATACCGTTCAGGGTGTGCCTGGCTTCTATCAGAAGGATGGAAAATGGACACTGAATTTCTGCTCTTACACAGCAGGCATTCTTCTTCCTGCAAGGGACGTGGAAGGACGGATATCCGGCTTTCAGATACGACTGGATACACCGCTGAAGAATCCCGATGAAACATCGGACAAACCCGGTGCCAAATATATATGGCTCTCTTCCTCGGGCAAGCAAAACGGCTGCTCGTCGGGAAGTCCTGTTCATCTCATAGGGGAACGGAATGCAAAGACTATATATGTTACCGAGGGTGTACTGAAAGCGGATATTGCCCACTGTCTGACAGGGCGCACCTTTGCGGCAATCGCAGGTGCCAACAATCTGACCTCTCTTGAAGATCTGTTCAAAGTCATTTCCCGTACCGGCACACAGCTCATTGTGGAAGCGCACGATATGGACAAGTACAAAAACGAAATGGTTGACAAAGGCGCATCGGCAATCCGGCAGCTTGCAAACAAGTATGGGATGGACTGCAGACGCCTTACATGGAACCCCAACTATAAAGGAATTGACGATTGGCAGCTTGCACTCAGGCGCAAGTCTCAGAAAAAGGAGCGTGAACAAATGACTTTCAGGGATCGGTTTATGCACGGACTGTGTGACTTCGAAGAACTTGACGATGAAATCACCACCTGGCATGAATCGTCCGAACATGCAAAAACATTACCGGAATACCTTGGTCTGTCCGATGAGGAATACGCAATGTGTGCAGACAGCGATTCTGTTCTGCAGAAGCACTTGCTGACCAGACGGACACATCAGTATTTCCGCATCTATCAGTTGGATTTCGATGATGATCATCAGACGAAGAAATTCGCCTTTGACGGCATCGATGCTCTGCGCAAAGCCGGCTATGAACAGCCTCCTGCCGCAGAATACCGACTGGTCTGTGATGACTACACACCATGCGATATGACGGAATCGGACGCCAAAC
>JAFXCV010000020.1 GCA_017521325.1 Oscillospiraceae bacterium
GGTTGGGATATGGTTCATACTGATAATGGCTGGGTTGTTATGGAAGGAAATGACAATGGCGAATTCGTGGCACAGATAATTATTGAAAGAGGTTTCCGTGAGGAACTGGAAAATATTCTTGGCTGGAAGCCTGAACAGAAATTCTGGTGGGAATAATTTATTGATCCTATGAGTTTTATTTGGAGGAGTATTATATGAAAAATCTTGCTGGCAAGAAATTATTGCTTATAGGCGGCGCTTTTCAGCACCGCAAGGTTGTGGAGGCTGCCAAAGCACTGGGAGTTACAGTTTATGTAACAGACTATCTTCCTGTGGAAAAGGCACCTGCAAAGGAGATTGCCGACAAGTATTATATGCACAATATCACGGATATTGATGAAATTGTAGAAATGTGTCGGGAGGAAAAAATTGACGGTGTTCTGGCTACACATCTTGATGCCTGTCAGCTTCCGTATCAGCAGGTCTGTGAACGCTTGGGACTTCCTTGCTTTGGCAGCGCTGAACAGTTTCGATATTTGACTGACAAGAAGTACTTCAAGAAGATATGCATCGAAAATGATGTGGATGTGATCCCTTCCTATACACCTGCGGATTTTGAAAGCGAAGAAATCTGTGCTGAGCGGGTGGCATTTCCGATTTTGATCAAACCGGGCATGAGTCGTGGCTCAAGAGGGCAGACCATATGCTATTCCTATGACGAGGTGCAGGAGGCAATCCGCTTTGCACGTTCGGAAAGCGGAACCGGTGAAGTTGTGATTGAGCGCTATATGGGAAATAATAACGATTTTTCGATTACGGCACTCGTGATCAATGGTGCGATTTATCTGGAACGCACTTGTGACAGAGTTCTTGGAGCTGTCGAGGATCATATGGATAAATCTGCCATTGCATCAATTAACCCTTCAGTTTATACTGCTTTGTATGAGGAAAAGGTACATCAGAAGGTAGTAAAGCTGATTGAGGCAATTGGTTTGAAAAATGCACCTGTATTTATGCAGGGCTTTGTGGACGGAGATACTGTCCGTTTCTACGATCCCGGTCTGCGTTTCCCCGGCATCGACTATGAGCGCAATGTTGTAGGCGTTTATGGCAAGAACCCCATCAATGCGTATATTGAATATGCATTGACAGGAGAGATAACTGATGATTACTCATGGTTATCTGACAGTGTGCGCCTTGACGGCAAGGCAGCAATTGCTTTGTTTATCCCCATTCGTCCGGGAAAAATTGTTTCTATAAGCGGAGTTGAGGAAATAAGCAGTCATCCTGCTGTAACAGCATATTTTCAGAAATATCATGTGGGTGATGAGATCGGCGCTTACTATAATGTAAATCAGCGTTTCTGCGAGATTGATCTGCTTTGTGAAAGCAAAAAGGAAATGGCGAATGTGATCGACTGGATATATGCTACATTGAAAATTGAAGATGCCCAGGGAGAATCCATGGTAATTTCAAAATTGAACACGGATTGTCTCAGACAAGCAGAGGAGGTGTAAAAATGTCACCTGCAATCATTAGTTTGATCATATTGGTTGTATGTATTGTTTTATTTATCGCAAGACCCATTCCCAACGCTGCCACAGCTTGTCTTGGATGCCTTCTTTTCGCATTAACAGGTGTATGTGATTTCAGTGCCGCTTTCTCAGGTTTTTCAAACTCAACAGTAATATTGATGTTTGGTATGATGGTCGTAGGAATTGCCATGATGGATACAGGTGCGGCAAATCTTGTGGGTCAAAAAGTAGCAAAGCTTTCAGGACACAAGGAAAAGCTGTTCATACTGCTTGCAGGTCTTACATCAGCTGTACTGTCAACATTTCTTTCGAATACCGCTGTAATTGCGATATTCCTTCCGATTATCGCAAGTATTGCCAACAGTGATAAGAATATGAACCGTATGAACATCACGCTTCCAGTTACATTGGGTGCGATGTTCGGCGGTGTTTGTACGCTTGTTGGCTCTACTCCGCAGCTTACGGCAAACGGTATCCTCTCAGAAATGAGTGGAACAGAAATCAAAATGTTTGATTATACGCTTCCGGGTGTATGCATAACTGCTGTTTATATACTGTTTGTTCTTACGATTGGTCACAAGATCGGTAATAAGGTATGGGGAAACCGTGAAGCTGTTGAGATCAAGGAATCTGAAACAGTTGTTGAAGAAGTAAAGATAAACAAAAAGAAAATGATCATCATGCTTGTGATCTTCATTCTGACGATTATCTCATTCATTGGTGCGTGGATCCCCACACAGACTACAGCCGTAATTGCTGCACTGCTCTGTATCATCACAGGATGTACAACACAGAAAAGTGTGATCAAGAATATGGATTGGTCCGTAGTATTTGTACTTGCAGGCTGTCTCGGCCTTGCTTCCGGCATTACAAAGGGTGGCTTGGGCGATATGATCGGTCAAGCACTGTCAGGTGTTGTGGAATCAGGCATACCTGTAGTTGTACTTTTTGCTATATTTGTAATTGCGACAATGCTTGTCAGCAATTTCATTACAAACTCGACAGCAGTGGTAATTATTCTCCCTGTTGCCCTTTCGCTTTGTATGGCAAATCAGCTGAATCCGATTGCGTTTACACTCGGCATTGTATTTGCAGCAAATCTTACTTTCAGCACACCGTTGGCGAATGCACAAACTGCAATGACACTTGTTGCAGGATACAAATTCTCCGATTATATCAAGTACACATGGCTGCTGGATATTCTGGTGATCCTGTCAATTCTCGTATTTGTGCCGCTGTTTTTCCCTCTGACTGTATCATAATGAACCGAAATTGATTTGCAATGGAGTATGTATTATGAATAACACCATCAACGTAACCCGTTCCTCCATGCCCTCGTTTGAGGAGTATTGTGAGGAGATCAAGGAATTATGGGACAGCCGCTGGCTGACCAATATGGGTGCGAAGCACCGTCAGTTACAGGCTGACCTTGAAAAATATCTCAATGTTCCCCATGTTTCGCTGTATACAAACGGTCATCTGGCGCTGGAGAATATTCTTGCAGCAATGCAGCTGCCGAAGGGCGGCGAGGTCATTACTACGCCCTTTACCTTTGCGTCCACCACGCATGCCATTGTGCGCAGCGGACTTGTGCCGGTGTTCTGCGATGTCAATGATGTCGATTATACAATGGATGTGTCAAAGCTTGAGGCACTGATCACAGAAAAGACGGTTGCGATCGTCCCTGTGCATGTATACGGAAACCTTTGCGATGTCGATGCAATTGCACAGATCGCTGCAAAGCATGGACTGAAGGTGATTTATGACGCTGCACATGCATTCGGCGTTGTAAGAAACGGTGTGAGTGCAGCCAATTTCGGCGATGCTTCCATGTTCAGTTTCCATGCAACAAAGGTATACAACACCATCGAGGGCGGTGCGGTGACATTTTCTGACGATTCCCTCGTACAGTTGCTCAATGACTTGAGAAACTTCGGCATGAGTGGTCCCGAATCCGTTCCCTATGTGGGCGGCAACGCCAAGATGAATGAATTTCAGGCGGCAATGGGAATCTGCAATCTCCGCCATCTGGAGGCGGAAATTGCCAAGCGTAAGACTGCTGTGGAGCAGTACCGCAAAAGGCTGTCCGGTGTGGACGGGATTAAGCTCTGCCCCGAACAGGAGGGCGTAACTTCCAATTATGCCTATTTCCCCGTTGTATTTGACGGCTATCGATATACAAGGGATGAGGTATTCGCAATGCTTCATGAGCAGGAGATCATCGCCCGCAAATACTTCTTCCCTCTGACTAACAGCTTCGAGTGCTATGCACAGTATCCGACGGCAGGCACGGAGAAAACACCGGTTGCGGCATATCTTGCCGATCGTGTGCTGACTCTGCCGCTGTATGCTGATCTTTCCGTTGAGGATGTTGATCGGATCTGCGACGTAATTCTCAGAGAAAAGAACTGATAGGGAGGTAATGAAATGAAAGGAATTATCCTTGCCGGAGGCTCCGGCACCAGATTGTATCCGCTGACAAAGGTCACTTCCAAACAGCTTTTGCCGGTGTATGACAAACCCATGATCTTCTATCCGCTGTCCACGCTGATGCTGGCAGGAATCCGTGATATTCTGATCATTTCTACACCCACGGATACACCCCGTTTTGAAGAACTGCTCGGAGACGGCAGCAGCATGGGAATCCGACTATCTTACGCTGTACAGCCCAGCCCCGACGGACTTGCACAGGCATTTCTGATTGGTGAGGAATTCATCGGCGATGAGCCGTGTGCGATGATCCTTGGCGATAACATTTTCTACGGCGGCTGGTTCCGCAAAAACCTCAAGGAAGCAGTGCGTAACGCTGAAAGCGGCAAGGCAACCATTTTCGGTTATTATGTCCGTGATCCCGAACGTTTCGGAATTGTGGAGTTTGACCATGAGAAAAATGTGCTTTCCGTTGAAGAAAAACCGCAGAACCCCAAGTCCAGTTATGCCATTACGGGTCTGTATTTCTATCCGGCAGGCGTGAGTGCCATGGCAAAGCAGGTTAAGCCTTCTGCTCGTGGAGAGCTTGAGATCACCGATCTCAATCGTCTGTATCTGGAGCAGGATGACCTGAAGGTGCAGATCCTCGGCAGAGGTTTTGCATGGCTGGATACCGGTACGATGGAAAGCCTGATGGAAGCAGCCGTTTTTGTACAGACAGTGCAGAACCGTCAGGATGTTGTGATTTCAGCACCGGAGGAGATCGCCTATTATGAAAGGTGGATCACCAAGGAACAGCTGCTGGAAACTGCGGCAGCTTACGGAAAATCGCCCTACGGCGAGCACCTGCGGCTGGTAGCAGAAGATAAATTTGTAATCTGAGGAGAATACATATGACCATTATCGTAACAGGCGGTGCCGGTTTTATCGGCAGCAACTTTGTGTTCCATATGCTGAACACATATCCGGATTATCGCATTATCTGTCTGGATAAGCTGACCTATGCAGGAAATCTTTCCACACTGAAATCTGTGATGGAAAACCCGAATTTCCGTTTTGTCAGAGCAGATATCTGCGATCGTGATGCCGTGTTTGCTCTCTTTGAGGAAGAACACCCCGACATCGTTGTGAACTTTGCGGCAGAGAGCCATGTGGATCGTTCCATTGAGGATCCCGGTGTGTTCCTGAAGACCAATATCCTCGGCACACAGACACTGATGGATGCCTGCCGCAAGTACGGCATTCAGAGATACCATCAGGTTTCCACCGATGAAGTGTATGGTGACCTTCCGCTGGACAGACCGGATCTGTTCTTTACGGAAGAAACACCCATTCATACCAGCAGTCCCTACAGCAGTTCCAAGGCAGGTGCAGACCTTCTCGTGCTGGCATATCACCGCACCTTCGGACTGCCCGTGACCATCAGCCGATGCTCGAACAACTATGGACCCTACCATTTCCCGGAAAAGCTGATCCCGCTGATGATTGCAAATGCCCTCAATGACAAGCCCCTGCCCGTTTACGGCACCGGCGAAAATGTCCGTGACTGGTTGTATGTGGAGGATCACTGCAAGGCAATCGACCTGATCATCCACAAGGGAAGAGTTGGTGAGGTTTACAATATCGGCGGCCATAACGAGATGGCAAATATTGATATCGTCAAGATCATTTGTAAGGAACTTGGCAAGCCCGAAAGCCTGATCACCTATGTGGCAGACCGCAAGGGCCATGATATGCGCTATGCAATTGATCCGACCAAGATCCACAGTGAGCTTGGCTGGCTGCCGGAAACCAAGTTTGTTGACGGCATCAAGAAGACCATCCAGTGGTATCTTGACAATAAGGAATGGTGGGAAACCATCATTTCCGGAGAGTACCGGAATTATTACGAAAAGATGTATGGTGATAAATGGGGGGAAGTGTAAGTGCCCCCTTACCGCTGTATGACTTTACAAATTCTCTGTAATATGTTATAATGAAAAAAGAATATATTTTAATGAGAAAAGTGAGGTTTTTAAAGTGTATCAAAAGTACATCAAGCGATTTTTGGACATCCTGCTTTCAGGCATAGCACTGCTATTCCTGTCTCTTCCACTGCTGATCCTTGCCATTCTGGTAAGATGTAAGCTGGGAAGTCCCATTTTCTTTACACAGCTGCGGCCGGGCAAGGATGAACGGATCTTTAAAATGTATAAATTCCGCACAATGACCGATGCGAGAGATGCCTACGGCAATCTGCTGCCCGATAAGGAGCGCTTGACAAAATTCGGCAAGCTGCTGCGTGTGACAAGTCTCGACGAACTGCCCGAACTAATCAATATCTTCAAGGGTGATATGAGCATTGTCGGACCACGTCCGCTTTCCATACTGTATCTGCCGGATTTTACGTCTGACAGCCGCCGCCGCCATGAGGTTCGTCCCGGTCTGACGGGCTATGCTCAGGTGAATGGCAGAAACAATCTTATCTGGGATGAACGTTTTCATTTGGATGTAGAGTATGTGGAACGTCATTCGTTTTTGATGGACTGTAAAATCATTTTGCAGACGGCACTGAAGGTTGTGCGCCGTGCCGATGTTTCTCTGCGCACGACAAAGGATTATACTCTGCACCGTATGATTTGTGAGGAGCGTGAATATATGATGCCGCAAAAAGAAATCGGAAGTCATTTTCCGATGGAATCGGATAACATCCCCGAAGGAATGGATCCTGACAAGCTTTCTCTGAGCTGGCTGCCCAAGGGCGAGGATTACTGCATGACGCTTTCCGGACGTGCAGCAATCGGACTTGCACTGGCAAATATCATGGCAAAGAAGAATGTGAAAACTGCCTATGTCCCCGCATACTGCTGTTTGTCCATGCTTCAGCCCTTCTTTGATGCAGGGGTTGCGCTGGAATTTTATGAAGTAACAAATAAAGACGGCAATATTGCCTATGAAATAGACACCGAAAAATCCTGCGACGTGTTCTTTTCGATGTCTTATTTTGGTGTGTCCGCAACAATTTCCGATCAGGTGCTTGCAGCATTCCGCAAGAAGGGCGCTGCGGTGATCGAAGACGTGACACATCGTATTCTGTCCGCACAGCCGATGAGCAGTGAAGCGGATTATGCGGTTATGAGCCTCAGAAAATGGTTTGCAGTTCCTGCAGGCGGCTGCCTGATCGGACTGCATGAAAAGCTGACGGTAAGAACCACGGAGGATTCTGCCGATGCAATGCAGCAGAAAATTGAGGCGATGTGTGAAAAGCGTGATTATCTCAAGGGGATGGAAGTTTCCAAGGAAGCTTTTCTGGAAAAATTCTATCGTGGTGATCGTGTGCTTTCCAAGGTGCGTGGCAATCTGAAAATCGACGCCGTATCCGCTGCACTTCTGCAGGAAACGGATGTGGAAACCGTGCGCAGATGCCGCATTGAAAATGCAAAGGTGATCTATGATCGTCTGCAGATGCTTTCACCGGAGCCGCTTGTTGCTCAGCCGGATTGGGAGACGCATTGTCCGCTGTTTGTGCCTGTGCTGCTTCCGACTGCCGAGCGTGATGCGCTTCGTACATATCTGATCGAAAACGGCATCTACTGCCCTGTGCATTGGCCCGAGGTGATGGGCGCATCCGTGGGCTTGCGTGCAAATGAGCTTTCTCTCATTTGTGACCAGCGTTACGACACCTCTGATATGGAACGTATGATGGACTGTGTTGCCGCATTCTATGCAAAGGACAAACAGCCCGCTGCGGTCTGACTATATGAAAAGGATGGAATGAATCTTGCTTCCGGATATTTATTTTAATGAAAATTTTGGAAAACTGTACGAAGAAGTAGAACACGCAAAGGCGGAACGCTTTGTGTTCAAAAGTGAACTGGGTACGGTGATCCACCAGTTTATGCTCAGGGAAATTCCTGATGCGGAAGGGTATTATGACATTGTGACCCCGTATGGATACGGCGGACCGTTGATTACGGAATGCAGCGGCGACAGAGCCGCACTTGCCGAGGCATTCGGCAAGGCGTTCGGCGATTACTGCACGGAGCAGAAGATCGTCAGCGAGTTCGTGCGCTTTCATCCCATTGTGGACAATCAGGCGGATTTCCGCAATATCTATGAGACCATCTATCTGCACCATACCGTGGGCACCGATATTGCCAACCACGAGGATCCTGTGCAGGAGGAGTTTTCCAAATCCTGCCGCAAGACCATTCGTCAGGCCATGCGCAAGGGTGTGACCTGCCGGATCACCCAGGCTCCTGCGGATCTGAAATCCTTTATCCCCATCTATTACGATACCATGCGGCGCGATCAGGCTTCGGAATACTACTATTTCCCCGAATCCTACTTTGAGACCTGTCTGCAGTACTACCGTGATCATATTCTGTTGGCTGAGGCGCTGTTTGAAGATCAGGTCATCGCTGCCGGTTTCTATTTTGTGTATGGCGGCATCCTGCAGGCGCATCTTTCGGGCACCCGCGAGAACTGCCTGCATCTCTCGCCGGCTTATGTGCTGAAATATACCACAGCAGAGTGGGCAAAGGAACATGGTGTTTCCGTGATTCATTACGGCGGCGGCACAAGCGATGCCGATGATGATCCGCTGTATGTGTTCAAAAAGAAGTTCACCAAAGAAACCGAATTTGATTTTTATGTAGGCAAGAAGATCTGGAATGAAAAGATCTATGCCGAACTGTGTGAAAAGAAGCAGATTGATCGTGCAGCTGTCGGATATTTTCCGCAGTATCGTGCAAACTAACTGGAAGGAGCAGCATGAAGATGTGCAGAGAATTTGAAGGAAAACGCCTGCTGATTCTGGGCGGTTCACGCATTAGTTGTCAGGTTGTAAAAAAAGCACAGGAAATGGGAGCGTATGTCCTCGTTACCGACTGGTATGCACTTGAAAAATCTCCCGCAAAGCAGATTGCAGATGAGGCTTGCTTTGTCAGCACTGCCGATCTGGATGCAATGGAGCAGCTTGTGCGTGAAAAGAAAGTGGATGGCATTATTACGGGCTTTACGGATTCGGTACTGCCGTATTATGCCGATATTTGTGAAAGAGTCGGACTGCCCTGCTACGGCACGAGGGAACAGTTTGAAAAAATGACGGATAAAACGCAGTATAAGGCGTTGTGTCGGGAGTTTGGCGTGCCGACAATTGATTCGTATGACATTGATTATCATCAGCGCACAGAGGAATGGGATGCAATCCGCTATCCTGTACTCGTAAAGCCTGCTGACAGCAGCGGCGCAAGAGGTGTTGCCATCTGCGAGAACGAGGCACAGATGCTCGCTGCCTGCGAGGAGGCTGAGAAGGTTTCCGAAACGGGTAAAGTGCTGGTGGAGCGTTTTGTGGATACCGGCAAGGAAGCAACCGTGTTCTATGTGTTCCAGGACGGAAATATCATGCTCAGCGGTATGGCAAACCGTCATGTGAAGAAGAATCAGGAGGATGCCATTGCACTTCCTGTGGCATATTCCTATCCTGCGGCACTGCTGCCGGATTATCAGAAACGTGTTTTCCCCAAGGTGGAAAAGATGCTTTCTTCCGTGGGCATCAAAAACGGCATGATGTTTATGCAGTGTATGATCGAAGATGGGGAGTGCCTGGTATATGACATCGGCTATCGTCTGACAGGTTCTCTGGAATATCTGAATATGAAGCGCATCGGCGGTTATGATCCGTTGGAAATGCTGATCCGTTTTGCATTCACCGGAAAAATGGCGAACGAGGATCTGCGCAGTGTTATTGACCCGAACTGGAAAACCTACGGCAGCAATGTTTCCTTCCTGATGAAGCCCGGAACGATCGGCAAGATCACAGGTTTGGAGGATATCCTCGCAACAGAGGGTGTGATTGATGCAGTGCTTGCCCGCATGGAAGGTGAAACTCTGCCGTCCGAGGGCAAGGGACAGCTGCGTCAGATCATGCTGCGTGTACTTGGAGAAGCGCCCACAAAGGAGGCACTCTGGCAGCAGTTTGAAACAATTTATCACTGTCTGAGCGTGACAAGCCCCGAAGGAGAAAATCTCCTCCTTCCCGGTCTTGAAGAATCCGATCTGGATGGTATGCTCAATTAAGGAATTAGTATGAAGAAAACAGTTTTTTTGACCGGTGCCGGCGGAATGCTTGGCAGAGCATTTTTACGTCTTGCAGCGGATTCCGATTTACATGTAATTGCGCTTTCTTCGCAGAGTCCGGCACTGGCACAGGAGTTCGGCAACCGTTACGAATATGTGCAGATCGAGGATTTTCTGCAAAACGGATATGATTTCACGGGCGTGGATGTTCTGCTGCATTGTGCGTTTCCACGCAATAATGACAGCGTCGGTCTTGCAAAGGGACTTGCATTCCAGAAACAGGTTTTCGAGCTTGCTGTAGACGGCGGTGTTCGTGCAATCGCCAATATCTCCTCACAGAGCGTGTATGACAGCAAGCGTACAGAGCCTGCAACAGAGGAAACACAGGTTTCACCGGAAACCAGATATGCTGTTGCAAAATACATGAGTGAACAGCTTTTGGAGGCTTATTGCCGGGATCGTGGCGTTGTCTTCACGCATCTGCGTATGGCAAGCCTGATTGGATTGGATTTCCACGTGCGGATCATCAACCGTTTTGTAAAAAGTGCACTGGAACAAGCGGCGATCACTGTTAATGCCGGTCACCAGAGCTTTGGATTTCTGGATGTCCGGGATGCTGCCGCTGCACTGCTGTGCCTGGCACAGGAGGACTGCGAAAAATGGGACTCGGTATACAATATCGGTGCTGAGCGAGAATGGCAGATTCTTGAACTTGCAGAGCTTGCAAAAAACACCGTGGAGGAGCGCACCGGAAAAGCGCTTGCAGCCTTTGAGGTCAATCCTTCGGAGGATCGGCTCTGTTCTGCATTGGACAGCACGAAGTTTATGGCGAATTTTTCGTGGCAGCCGCAGATCTCTATGGAGAAATTTGTGCAGGAGCTGGTTGAAGTGCTGCTGTCAGCACAGGAACAGTAAAAGGAGTTATCTATGCGAATCTGGGTAATCGGACGCACCGTTCCGGAAGGAAAAACCGGAATGATTGGAATTTTTGAATTTGAACAGGCGCAGGCACTGCAGCATTTCGGAGACGACGTGCAGGTCAGTTATCTGTTTTCTGATAATCGTTCAATAAAGGCGCTGAGAACATGCGGAAAAGATTACCGCAAAAAAGAGGATGTGTCCCTGTATGGAAGCTATTTGCCTGTCGGCGGATTGCCTCAGTTTCTGTTTCAGCCGCTGAAAAGCAGTAAGCTTTGCAGTGCAATGAAAAAGTGTGAGGAAAGCGGAAAGCCCGATGCAATCCATGTGCATTTTCCGCTTCTGACGATGACTGATAAAATCTGGGATAAGCTGAAGAGCTACGGTGTGCCGATCTTTGTTACTGAGCATTGGTCGAAAGTCCAGACAAAAAAACTGGAACCATTCCGTGTGAGTTTGTTAAAAAAAATCGTTGAGGAAGCCGCAGAATTTGTCTGTGTTGGTTATCCTCTGCGTGATAGTGTAAAGGAACTGACAGGAACAAGCCGTGAACTTCCTGTCATTCCGAACATGGTGTCGCCGCTGTTCCATCCTGCAAATGAGCAGAAAACAGATGATATATTCCGTTTCATTACTGTGGGCAGGCTTGTGCCTATGAAGCGTTTCAACATCGTGATTGATGCCTTTGCCAAAGCATTCAAGGATCATGAAAATGTGCAGCTTATTGTTGCAGGCGGCGGTGAGTTGGCTGACACACTAAAAAATCAAGTTCAGAATCTTGGAATCGAAAAACAGGTTACAATGACAGGTGCCGTTGAACGTGAAAAGGTTGCAGAACTTATGCGGCAGGCTGACTGTTTTGTATCTGCAAGTGTTCTGGAGACTTTTGGTGTGCCGTTTATTGAGGCATGGAGCAGCGGAAAGCCGGTTATAGCCGTTAAGCCAAGCGCTATTGAAGCGTATCTCCATGAGGCAAACGGGATGCTTGTTCCACCCGATGATGCGGATGCTCTGGCACATGCCATGGAACAGATGGCTGCACAGTATGACCGTTTCTCTTGTTCGGCGATCGCATCCGAGGCCGAAGCGAAATTCAGTCAGGCTTCTGTTGCAAAGGAATTGCTGAGAAGAATGTCTGAAAAGGAGAAAATACAATGAAGATTCTACTCATTGCAACCTATGCAGGATTGACCGGTGCCAGTTTTTCGCTCTTAGGCGTTGTCAATCAGCTGACAATGTCAGGGCAAAATGTAAAGGTTGTTTTGCCGGCTCATGGTCCGTTGGAGGAGCATCTGAAGCAGCGCAATATCTCTTATGAAGTGATCCGTTCATATCCTTGGGTCGAAACGCCGCAGAATATGCGCCGTTTTAAGAAGAAATGCTTCTGGATGATCAAGCAGTGTTATAACAAGATTGCCGAACGGAAAATTGAAAAATTGATCCGCCGTGAAAAATTTGATGTGGTTCATATCAATGCGTTTACAGCAGGCGTGGGCAGTCTGGCTGCCGGGCGTACTGATACACCGCTTGTATGGCATATTCGAGAGTTTGTAACAGATGATCTCGGAAAGCAGTTCTGGCAGGAAGAAACAGCAATGCAGCGGCTTGCAAATGCCGATTGTGCGATTGCGATTTCAGAGAGCGTTCGTGAGCGCTTTATGAAGGGGTCACCGTCTGCTCAGATTGTTACGGTGTATAATGGCATTGATCCGAAGCCGTATCTGGATCTGGAATCCAGAGAGATTTTCTCGGGATCTGACATCAAGCTGATGGTAGCAGGCAGAATCGTTCCTGAAAAGGGACAGCGGGAAGTCATCGAGGCGGTTTCGCAGCTGCGCAGACGTGGCTATACGCAGTTGAAATTGGATCTGGTCGGCGGTTATAGCGAAACAGAATATGTAAGATCTCTGCGTGACTATATCCGATCTGAAGGATTAGAGGATGCAGTTCGATTCTGCGGCAACACTGATCGGATGGCGGAGACATGGAATACTGCTGATATTGCTGTTGTTTCCTCTAAATTTGAAGCTTTTGGGCGTGTGACAGCAGAAGCAATGATGGCGGGTGCATTGGTGATCGGTGCGGATACTGCCGGTACGAAGGAACTTGTTGGTTCTGAGTATGGATTGCTGTATCAGCAGGGAAGTGCCGAGTCCTTGGCGGAGCAGATTGCCCATGCAATTGAACATCCTGAACAAATGCGGGAAATTGCAAAACGTGCATGCGAGCATTCTTTATCCCGATATACCGCAGAACAGAATGCAAAGGCGATTTTGGATATCTATAGAAAGGTCACAATGGAGAAAAAACATGAATGATCTGCTGAAAACTTTTACGCTGGATGATAAGCGTCCACGATTGATGGTGTTGGATTGGGCGATCATTTTGGTATTTACAAAGATATCATTGGTTGACTTTTGCTCTGTGCTGCCGATTAACAAATCGCTTGTCGCATTAGGATCATTGGGGCTTGCTTATTGTCTTTTGTTATATTCTATGCTGCGTGAAAATACCAAGATCTGTTGGGATGGTGTTTTCGTTCTTGCGGCAACGGCAATTACTTTTGGATTGACCTGGCACTTTCACCCGGAATATCAATCCGTTATGTTTGACAATGATGATTGGAATATCTGGAGTACTGTATTTAATCTTTGCTCCATGCCGTTTATTTATTATTTCTTTCGCCTGCAAAAGAATTTTAAGAATTTGGAGTATGATCTGCTTATCATAGCGTATTTCCGCTTGTTCGGATGCAGCGTACGTTTGCTTCAGGTAACGGGGAGCAATGAAGAATACAATATGACCTTGGGATATACGATCAGTTTCTCAGCGATCATATTCCTGTACTATTATTTTAAATACCCCAATAAGGTTTGTTATCTGGTGTACAGTGCCATCGGAATGCTGATTGCCCTATTGAAGGGTTCCCGTGGACCGATTCTTGGATATGTATGTTTTGCTGCGCTATATCTGATTTTTGTACAGCGTAAGCTCACAAAATCAAAGGTACTGATCATTACAGCAGGATGCTGTGCTGCCTTGCTTTATCAATCAGATACCGCCATGATGAATATCTATCTGTTTTTGAAGAACCATGGTCTGGAATCACGTACTTTGGAAAAGATTGTGATTGATGAAATATCGGACAGCAGCGGCAGAGACAAAATATACGAAACCATTCATCAGGCTTTGCTCAAGCAAAATCCATTCGTTCCCTATGGCGCTTATGGAGATCGTTATATCACCAATGCCAAATTTTACAGTCACAATCTGATTTATGAGGTAATGATTACTTTTGGCGTTGTGCTGGGTGGAATATTGATCATTCTGATGGTTTATTATCTGATTAAAGCATGTGTGCTTTATCGTCATCATTATGCGTTTGGCATGCTGGTTGCACTGGCCTCCTATGCGCTCTGTCACCTGATGTTCTCAACGTCTTTCTGGTATGAACAGGCGTTCGGTGCCATGCTTGCTTTGATGGTGACAATGCTGCAGCAGCATAAAAAGATGCTGCTGTATGGAAAGACGGGTACATTGACAGTATCCGTATCCGCAAAGGATCTTGAAACACTGCGGGAATTGGACGTGTTTCAAAAGGATTTGTTTGTCGATGAATAATATGACGGGAGTTTGATTCAATGCATATGCAACAGACCAAGGTAGAAATCCCCCAATGCAGATATCTGCATATTGTCCCTAAAAATGGCGGCGGAAATTTCTTGACCAACCTGACAAAAATATTTGCCAAGTATCCGTTGGAGCATCGGATCTCTGAGCATGTTTTTGTCACAGCTGACCGCACATTTTTTGAGAATCATGCACAGGAATGTAAGGTTTTTTATTTTGACATGGAAGAAGTGGATATGATCAACTGCTTTGCTGATCGTGCGGAATATGTTTTTGTTCATGGCTTTTTTGTTTCCTGGCGGCGTATTTTGCAGATCCGTTCAAAACACTTGTCAAAAATCATCTGGAGAACATGGGGCGCTGATTTAAAAACTCCTGATTATTACCGGGTCAATGCGCTGAACCGCATGTATCTTACGTTATGCTTCAAGTTGTTTGTCAAAAGAGTACGTCGTTTCCGAATGGTTGGTGTCGCAAACCTCGTAGATGAAATCAAACTTGAAACGCTGTTCGGCAAAGGTCTGAAACTATGGCAGATCCCGTATACCGATACAGAAAAAAGCAATGCTTTGTATGAGAAATATAACAATAAACCCAGAACGGACACACGGCTGCGTGTGATGGTGGGGCATAGCGGATATTCCGATGACCACCATATTGAGTTGCTGGAACAGTTAAAGGCATTCTGGGACGAGGATATTGTCATTTCGATGATCATGTCATATGGCAACGCTGACTATATTGAAAAGGTCAGAGCATATGTAACAGAGCATTTTGGCGAGGATCATCCGAAGGTCGAGTGGATCTCCGAGAAAATGCCGTATGAGGAGTATCTGGAATACCTGCTGACGACGGATGTGGTACTGTTTGACATGGTCAATTCCGCTGCACTTGGCAATCTGGCACCGCTTGTGTATTTTAATAAGAAAATCTATCTGAATCGTGCAGGAGATATCAAAGCTGCCTTTGATGCTTCAGGACTTCTGCATGGCTGCTGTGATGAGATTGCCGGGCAGACCTTTGCAGAGTTTTCTGCACCGCTTTTGAACACCGAAGAAAATAAACGCAATTTATTTGCGTTTCGTAAGGAATACAGCAGAGATCAGTGGAAAATGCTGCTGGAAAAACTGGATGAAGAAACCGGAGAGGTCGGAAAGGAGTAACGCTATGAAAATTGCAGTTGCAGGCACAGGGTATGTTGGTCTTTCGATTGCCACGCTGCTGGCGCAGAATAACACAGTGGTTGCTGTGGATATTGTTCCGGAAAAGGTGGAGATGATCAACAATCGCAAGTCCCCGATTCAGGATGACTATATTGAGAAATACCTTGCAGAAAAGGAGCTTGATCTGACAGCTACGCTGGATGCAGCGAGTGCATATCAGGATGCGGATTTTGTCGTGATCGCAGCACCGACCAATTATGACAGTCAGAAAAATTTTTTTGATACCTCCGCAGTGGAATCGGTGATTAATCTTGTAATGCAGTATAATCCCGATGCGATTATGGTAATCAAATCCACCATTCCCGTGGGATACACTGCCTCTATCCGTGAGAAAACCGGAAGCAAAAACATCATTTTCAGCCCGGAATTTCTGCGTGAAAGCAAGGCATTGTATGATAATCTGTATCCGAGCCGCATAATTGTCGGTACGGATATGTCCGATGAACGACTGGTTGCGGCAGCAAAGACATTTGCGCAGTTGCTGAAGGATGGTGCGATCAAAGAGGAGATTGACACACTATTCATGGGCTTTACAGAAGCGGAAGCAGTTAAGCTGTTTGCAAACACCTATCTTGCGCTGCGTGTAAGCTATTTCAATGAACTGGATACTTACGCCGAATTGAAGGGACTGGATACCCAGCAGATCATCAATGGTGTGTGCCTTGATCCCCGAATTGGTTCCCATTATAATAATCCATCCTTTGGTTATGGCGGTTACTGTCTCCCCAAGGATACCAAGCAGCTGCTTGCAAATTATGAAGATGTGCCGCAGCAAATGATGACTGCTATTGTGGAATCCAACCGCACACGAAAGGACTTCATTGCTGACAGAGTACTTGAGAAAGCGGGATATTATGCCTACAGTGACAATAATTGCTGGGATGCTTCAAAGGAACGTCCCGTTACCATTGGCGTGTATCGACTGACGATGAAATCCAATTCGGACAATTTCCGTCAGAGCTCCATTCAGGGTGTCATGAAGCGTGTAAAGGCGAAGGGCGCTTCTGTGATCATCTATGAGCCGACGCTTGAAAACGGAACAACATTCTTCGGCAGTCAGGTTGTCAATGATCTGGAGGCATTCAAGCAGCAGAGTGATGCAATTATTGCCAATCGCTATGATGCTTGCCTGGATGATGTGATGGACAAGGTATATACCAGAGACGTTTTCCGCAGGGATTAATTGGATATGAAAGTGCTCGTCACTGCCCACATTCTCTCAAAAAACACCAGCCTCACCGGAAGCAATACCCGGTGAGGCTGACTTCTATGTCGAATCGCAGTATAATGATTCTTATTTGAAAATCATTTGGCCATACTATAGAAATTCACAAAAAAGCACCCGAATGGGTGCTTTTTTAAGGTTCATGCTAATTTTCAAACCCCCAATAGATAATTGGGGGTTTGAGGGCGGCTGACTGCGTCATCCGCCGATTTGAACGCAAAGCGTTCAAATCCCGTCTCATGCAATCCCTAACGCCGACTCCGTCGGCTAAACTTTGGCAGATTTTGTCTATCAGAGTTAAAGGGATTAGTATCAGTTGGTGTTTTGCACGATTAGTACATACCGCCCATGCCGCCTGCAGGCATTGCGGGAGCAGCCTCAGGCTCCTTGATGTCTGCAACCAGACTCTCTGTGGTCAGTACCATTGCTGCAACGGATGCTGCATTCTGGAGTGCGCTTCTGGTTACCTTTGTCGGGTCTACGATACCTGCCGGAATCATATCCACATATTCCTCATTGTATGCGTCAAAGCCGTAGCCAACCTTGTCTGCGCCCATGATCTTGTCGATGATCACGCTGCCCTCAAGACCTGCGTTCAGTGCAATCTGGCGCAGCGGAGCTTCCAGTGCCTTGCAGATGATGTCTGCGCCTGTCTTTTCATCGCCGGACAGTGTTGCAATCAGTGCCTTAACTGCCGGAATTGCATTGATCAGGGCAGTACCGCCGCCTGCAACGATGCCTTCCTCAACAGCTGCCTTGGTTGCTGCCAGAGCATCCTCAATACGCAGCTTCTTCTCCTTCATCTCAATTTCGGTAGCCGCACCAACCTTGATAACAGCCACACCGCCGGAGAGCTTTGCAAGACGCTCCTGCAGCTTTTCCTTGTCAAACTCGGATGTGGAGGTTTCGATCTGAGAACGGATCTGTGCCACTCTTGCCTTGATTGCCTCGGAATTGCCTGCGCCGTCAACGATGATGGTGTTCTCCTTCTGGATCACAACCTGTCTTGCACGACCGAGCTGCATCATGGTAACTTCCTTCAGGTCAAGGCCGAGTTCCTCAGTAATTACCTCGCCGCCTGTCAGAATGGCGATATCCTTGAGCATTTCCTTGCGTCTGTCGCCAAAGCCCGGAGCCTTGACAGCTGCGCACTTGAATGTGCCACGCAGGTTGTTCAGAATCAGGGTGGTCAGAGCCTCGCCCTCGATGTCCTCAGCGATGATCACCAGCTTCTTGCCGGACTGTACGATCTGCTCGAGCAGCGGCAGGATCTCCTGAATGCTTGCGATCTTCTTGTCAGTGATCAGGATGAAAGCGTCGTCGTAAACAGCTTCCATCTTCTCTGTATCGGTCACCATGTAGGGAGAAATGTAGCCTCTGTCAAACTGCATGCCCTCTACAACCTCGCTGTAGGTTTCAGCAGTCTTGCTCTCCTCAATGGTGATAACGCCGTCAGCAGTCACCTTCTCCATTGCTTCTGCAATCAGGTTGCCCACGGTTTCATCCGCAGAAGATACTGTGCCGACTCTTGCGATATCCGCAGAGCCTTCCACTGCCTTGGAATTTGCAACGATGGTTTCTACAGCTGTGTCAACTGCCTTTGCGATACCCTTCTTCAGGATCATCGGGTTTGCACCGGCAGCAATGTTCTTCATGCCCTCACGGATGATTGCCTGTGCAAGCAGTGTTGCTGTCGTAGTACCGTCACCTGCTGCATCATTGGTCTTGGTTGCAACTTCCTTCACAAGCTGTGCGCCCATGTTCTCAAATGCATCCTCAAGCTCAATGTCCTTTGCAATCGTCACACCGTCGTTGGTGATCAGCGGTGCGCCGAATTTCTTATCCAGAACTACGTTTCTGCCCTTCGGGCCGAGCGTGATCTTTACTGTATCTGCAAGCTTGTCAATACCTGCCTGCAGTGCCTTTCTGGCTTCTTCTCCGTACTTGATATCCTTTGCCATAATCATTTACTCCTTTACTAAGATATTTCAGTCCGTCACAACTGCCAGAATGTCATTCTGACCGATCAGGGTGTATTCTTCGCCGTCGAGCTTAACCTCAGTGCCGCCGTACTTTCTTGTCAGCACCTTGTCGCCTTCTTTCACGACCATGGGGATGAGCTTGCCGTTATCATCGTGCTTTCCCTCGCCAACTGCAATGACCACTGCCACCTGCGGCTTCTCCTTAGCAGTGCCTGCCAGAATGATGCCGCTCTTTGTGGTTTCCTCAGCCTCCGTCATCTTGATAAGTACCTGATCGAACAACGGTTTGATTGTCATATTATATTCCTCCTTAATGCATTTGTTCTGATTCAATCGCTTTTTCAGCGTTTAGCACTCTAACTGTTTGAGTGCTAACAATTCTATTTTACCAGTTTTGACGGAAAAATCAAGCATATTTTGGAAGTTTCCTAAATTTTTGTAGCATTGCACAATTTTGTCAAACTTCCCCCATTGCATTCATACACTTTGCCGCACCTTGTTTTGGGATCCCGCACTTTCGATTTTACACATTTTGCAACGTTTGTTCACAGAAAATTCATCTTATAAACGCACAAATCATGTATAATTATTATGGGACTTTTTAATTATTTGTAAACAAAAGACGAAAGTCTGTGACATTTGCAGGCATTCAATCCATCTATAGAAGTACCAAAAACAAAACTTTCACGAGAGGAGCAAAATACTATGGCACTTGAAAAAGTACTCGTCGTAGATGACGACCAGAACATCTGCGACCTTTTGAGAATGTATCTGGAAAAGGAAGGCTACAGCGTCATCATTTCCAACGATGGCAAGGAGGCAGTGGTAAAGTTCAATGCGCTCAATCCCGATATCGTACTGCTCGACATCATGCTGCCCTCCATGGACGGCAGACAGGTATGCCGTGAGATCCGCAAAAATTCCAATGTTCCGATCATTATGATCTCTGCAAAGAACGAAACCTTTGACAAGGTGCTGGGTCTTGAGCTTGGTGCGGATGATTATATTTCCAAGCCCTTTGACGCAAAGGAAGTCATCGCCAGAATCAAGGCGATTGCACGCCGCATGGGTTCCGGCACATCCGAGCAGGAAACCAAGGAAGTGCGCTACGACAATCTGGTTGTCAACATGACAAGATATGAGCTGCGTGTCAATGACAAGGTGCTGGATACGCCCCCGAAGGAGCTGGAGCTTCTGTTCTATCTGGCTTCCAACCCCAACCATGTCTACACCCGTGACCAGCTGCTTGATGAAGTATGGGGCTTTGAGTACTATGGTGACTCCAGAACCATCGACGTGCATATCAAGCGTCTGCGTGAGAAGCTGCAGGACGTATCCCCCCACTGGGCACTCAAGACTGTCTGGGGTGTGGGCTACAAGTTCGAATCCGATGAAGAATAATGCTTCTCATCCGGGCAGGTGTGTAATGTGAAACCCAAGAAGAATAAATTACCCAAAAAGAATGTCAGTAAGCTTTCAAGCGGCTATCTGCGGCTTTCGCAGGTTCTGCTGTTCTGCGGCATCCTGCTCACGGGCGTGTTCATGGTCTGCAGTGCGGTCAATACGCATACCAAGCTGGCCAAGAACGCTCTGCGGCAGTACTGCGACGCAATGATTGCCAATATTTCAGAGAACTACGCCAACAAATACTGGATGCCCAATCCCAATATGGTGCAGATTTTGTCAACCTCGGAAAGTGAATACGGCTATCAGGTGTACCTGTACAATGAAACGGGCGAGGAGATTTATCCCCATGAGCTTGGTAAGGGTACACCGCTGGCAGCTTCCGTAAAGCCTTATTTGCGCAGCAACACCTTCATGGAATTCGGCTATTTCACGGAGGGTGCAAAGGAGCCGCAGCTTTGCTGTGCCATCCGCTTTACACTGCGTTCCGAATCCGGCACGGACGATCTGTTCTACATCGCCGCCGTCAGCAATGCCGGTAATCTGATCGATTATGCCTATCTGCTGTCCTTTTACCTGATTATCTGTCTGATCGTCTGCATGCTGCTGTTCATGCTGCTGTTCCGAATCATCGCAAGCCGTCTTGATAACCAGTTTGACCGGCTCAATCAGGTCGTACAGCAATACGCCGAGGGCGATTTCTCCGCCCGTGCGGATGTTCCCGAACATAATGAGCTGCATGAGTTTTCTTCCACGCTCAACCGCATGGCAGAATTTATTGAGCAGAACGAAACGACCAGAAAGAATTTCATCGCCAATGTTTCTCACGAACTGCGCACACCGATGACAACCATCGGCGGCTTTGCTGATGGCATTCTGGATGGAACGATTCCGCCTGAGCAGCACGAAAGATACACACGCATCATCGCCGATGAGATTCATCGTCTGCGCACACTGGTCAATTCCATGCTGAATCTCTCTAAGTTTGAGGCCGGCGAAATGCAGCTGCGTACCAAGGATGTGGATGTGGCAGAACTGCTGATCAGAACTGTGCTGATGTTCGAAAAGAGAATCAATGACAAGCATGTGGATGTAGAGGGGCTTGAGGATGCTTCCCTGCAGCTGATTGCCGATGAGGATCTGCTGTTCCAGGTGCTTTATAACCTGATCGAAAATGCCGTGAAATTCGTCAATGATGGCGGCGTGATCAGCTTCTCCCTTACCAAGGACGAACAGACTGCCTATATCACCGTAAAGAACAGCGGTGAGGGGCTGACCGATGACGAACTGCCGAAGGTCTTTGACCGTTTCTACAAAACGGATGAATCCCGCAGCAAGGATAAGACCGGTCTGGGACTTGGTCTGTCCATTGCAAAGAAGATCGTGCATCTGCATGGCGGTCACATCGTTGTCAAGAGCGTCAAGGGAGAATACACCGCATTTGAGATCCAGCTTCCCGTGACAAACGGATAGCGGAAAGGAGCCTGCATAAAGCAGGAATACATTTATGGAAGATCGCAAGGATCTGTTTGATCCGTCCTATACCAACCAACCGCCGCAGGAATCGGCATTCCCGGATCCCACTGTTAACAGATTTCCGGAAATGCCCTCCATTCCGGAGGAGGTGCCGCTGCAGATGCAGGGCGAAATTTCAGCGGAAAGTATTCCGCCAAAAGCCCCTGCAGTGCCGGAACGTCCCCACGGGGACACAGTCGCTCAGGGCGTGATTCAGCCGACAGCGGGCTTTGAGAATCCCCCGCAAACGAACAATATTCCACCCCCTGCAAGGTATTATTACCCCTACGGCAATGTCAGCGCAAATCCTAATCCAAATGCAGCTGCAAACGCAGCTGCAACTGCAAATACAAATTCGAATCCTGCTGCACCGCAGCAGAATACAGCCGCCTATACACAGTCGGCGGCATATACGGCAAATCCCTATTATGAGCAGCTTTACAGCGGCGCTGAAGTACCCAAACAGCCCGCAGAGCCGATGAACCGCAGGATCTATACAATGGCAGCGGTGATTGCCGCACTGATTTTCCTGCTCTGTCTGTTCTGCATCGGAGCCGATCTGCTGAAGGGTGCTCTGGGAACTACCGAAACGGGCTATGAGGTCGTCATCAACGTACAGCCGCCGCCGGAGCTGGATCCGGAGGATGCCAACGTTGCAGCAGACGGCACCTACACCGTTAGAGGTGTTGCGGAACTTTGCAAGCCCTCCATCGTCAAGGTTTACTCCTTTGATGACGAAGCTCGTGGCGATCACGATCTGGTGGGAACAGGTTCCGGCATCATCGTTTCCAAAGAGGGCTTTATTATCACCAACGCCCATGTGGTACAGGGCGTGGCATTCAGTGTGCTGCTCGACAGCGGCGAAGAGCTTGAAGCAGAGCTGATCGGAAGCGATAACAAAACCGATCTTGCGGTACTGAAAATCGAGGCAGAGCATCTGACGCCTGCTACGCTGGGCGATTCTGACATGGTTCATGTCGGCGACAACGTGGTAGCAATCGGAAATCCCGCAGGTCTGACCAATACCGTTACTATGGGCATTGTATCCGCCATCAACCGTCAGGTGCGTGCCGACTCCAACGCCTTCGACATGGACTGCATCCAGACGGATGCTGCCATCAGCCCCGGAAATTCCGGCGGAGCGCTCGTCAACATGTACGGGCAGGTCATCGGCATTACTTCCTCCAAGTATGCAAGCAGCTATATTCAGGGGAATGCCTACGAGGGTCTGGGCTTTGCCATTACCATCAACGAGGCACTGCCGATCGTTGAGGAACTGATCTCGCAGGGCTATGTTTCGGGAAGATTCCGCATCGGCATTTCCTTCTATGAAACGGACAATGAATACACCAAGGAGATTTATCTCGAAGAAACAGGCGAGGAGCTGCCCGAGGAACTGCATGGTCTGTGGATCATCAGCATCGACGAGGACTGCGACATTTACAACACGCAGCTGCAGGCGAATGATTTCATTATCGCTGTCAACGGAAATCCCGTGAGCAATTATGACGATGTCATTGCTGTACTTGACGGCTACAAGGGCGGTGATCTGGTCGAAGCATCCTGTGCAAGGGTGGAAGATGACGGAAGCATTACCTATTTTGATATCGAATTCCGAATCGAAGTGGATACTTCAGGAAATTATTAATGAACAGACTGACCGTTTCCGCAGGGGAACGGTCGGTTTTGCGTTATACTGACGAAAGGATGATCACGATGGCGAATTTCACAGATTTCTTAAAAGGTCTGTTCGGACAGTCCCCGAAGGCAGCAGCGGAAAATCCGACTCCATCCCCAAAAATTCCGCAAGCACCGAAGAAGAATGAAAAGCAGCATGTTGAGATCCGAAGTGCCGAGGATGCCAAGGCACTCTTTCTCTCGCTTGACTACGCAAACGACATCACCATCGAACGAAACTTCGACGCTGAAACCGTCGCTGCATTCAAGGCACATGCAAATTCCGATCTGATGCGGCATTGGACTGCGGAGAAATGCGAAGAACAGCTGAAAACAATTGCAGGCGGTGATACGGAAAACTACCACGAAATTCTCAAGCTGCTCCTTTCCAATGCAGAATACTGGGGCATGTACATCATTGACCGTGACCTGCTGCTGCAGGCGTGGGAGATACTCTGGAAAAAGGAAAAACCGACTGCGTGGCTTGTTTCACAGATGAAGCTCTACCTGAAAAAGGCAGATCCCGAGGATGATTCCATTTTCCTCTGGATGGAGCGTGCGCTTTCCTATTTGCAGGAGAATTTCCCCGATGATTATGAGAAGGCAAGATATGGTGATTTTCTGTATGAATTCAAAGAAGAAGTCACGGAGCTGCGTGGCAGAAGGCTTGAGAACAGGGAAACAGAATGCGGCGGATTCCGTTTTACCGCAATGCCCGAAAAGGTGCTTGATACCATCTTCGAGCATTATAACAAGCAGCATGACGGCGATCCTGCGGGACTTCGGGAATCCCTGTGTGACCTCAACTGCACCTACGGTGTGGAGGATGACACGCTGCTGCTCACCTCCGATTCCCAGCCCGTTGACAGCTATTACCACCAGAGCTGGGATCATTACCATTTCATGATCGTCCTGCACGGCACCGAAAGCGTGTACCGTGTTGAATGCAAGCGTGATATTGCAGACGGCAGATTCCGTGTATTCAGCTGTCCCGAAGAACTGCTGCTCTATGCGGATGCGATTTCGGATGCGGTGACATGCTACCGCAATCGCCCTGCGAAGAATGCCTTTGAAAAGGCATTGGAACAGGAACGCCCCGGATTCCGCCTCGCCAACGCCATACACGATGACCGCAAACGTCTGATGGAGCGCATTCCCTCGTGCTTTGGATATCTCAAAGAACGGCTCACGGGCAATCCCCTTGCGGAGGCAATTGAAGCACTGATTGCTGTGTGTGAGGAACATGCCCCCGAGTATGGCATCCATAACACCACCTTTGGTGACCCTGCCACGGAGGAGGAGTTTGCGCAGTGGGAGGAATCGCAAGGCTGCAAGCTGCCGGAAGATCTCAAGGATTTCCTGCGCTTTGCAAACGGCGCAGAGCTTCCCTGCTGTTCGGCGAACATCTTCTCTCTCGACAGATTCGGGCTTTATGACGATTGCATGGAGGAAGGGTATATATCCATCGGTGATGCCATCGGTGACGGCACGACGCTGTGTTTCCGCAAGGCGGATGGTGAGATCTGCGTAGAAGATCACGGTGAGATCAGTGAATGCGGCATGGATGGACTGCTTGAATGGATTTTGGATTTTGCGGAATGATACAAAAAAGAACTGCCTCTTTGAGGGGCAGTTCTTTGATTTGTCTGGAAACGAAAATCAGTCGTCTACAGACCTATTAACAATAGCCGTAATTTACAACTTCCCAGTAGCCGTCAGCGTTTTTCATCAGTGCCCAACTCCATTCGGAAATGGTAGCGTTCTGGGGGAACGAACCGTCTACGCCACGATCATCTGTGTCGAAGGTAGAGATCAGGACAAGTGTTCCCTGACCATCAAGACTCGAGCGCTCATCACCAGCGTAATACAGTTCTATCAGCGTAGCACCTTCGTAGTTCATGAAGAAGTAATCCTCTACTGCTATGATCGCATCGCTGATCTCTTCCTGTGTAAAAAGCTCCGATGCGACCTCATGTGTGCGGTAGATGCTGACATCTCCGTATTTTGATGGTGCGGAACCGGGAAGCAGACCGAGACCGGCAAGAAGGTAAATGAGCGAGACGATGAAGATGAGAGAGAAGATGCAGAAAATTACTGCAAGGGTGACGATTAGTTTGTGTTTGCGTTGTCTTCTTTTTG
Source organism: Oscillospiraceae bacterium (assembly GCA_017521325.1). Lineage (GTDB taxonomy): Bacteria > Bacillota > Clostridia > Oscillospirales > Ruminococcaceae > UBA3855. Next base: position 25,718 of record JAFXCV010000020.1, read on the forward strand.
TCAGCTCCCTTGCCATCTGTTCATTGAGAATCGACAGCTGTGCCGAGATCTGTGCAAGATCCGATTGCGGTACCGCATGAGTTTCCGCATTGCCGAGCAGGTCACTCACAGGCACTTCAAACAGCTCTGCAAGCTTTTCGAGCATAACCGCATCAGGGACGGAGTAACCCTTTTCCCATTTGGAGATCGTCTGTCGAACCACGTTCATTTCCTGTGCGAGTACTTCCTGTGAGTAGCCTTTTTGTTTACGGTATTTTTTAATATTTTCACCAAGCATTTTTGAAACCTCCTTCATACCGGTTGCCTTAATGATACCACAGCCTTACGCTGCGGTCAAGCAATGCAAATTAACATTGCCTGTTTTTCGGGATAAATCCGATAAGTGTATCTGCATTGCAGGCGCCGTCATAGGAGGGGACGCTCCGGAATTACCAGATTACATAATCCTCAGGGGTAACAAACCCAAGCGGACTGAAACGCAGATCTTCCACCTTGGAACCGTTCACAACTGCCTGATGCACTGCCTTGAATTCCGCACTCAGACAGAGAATCTGCAGATTGTCATCCTTGTCCGGTTTTCTGGTTCGCATGTATTGCAGCACTGCATCTTCAAGATAGCCGAACGAACGGATCTGGGATTTGCGGATCTCACCGCAGTTGAGGTTCACGGGAAGCACGCTGTCGCTTGCACGGTAGTTGAGTACGATGTGGCTGTAGATTTCCGGCAGGAATGCGCAAGCCTCGCCTCCGAGGAAGGGATGGGGCGTGAGCGCACGGATCTCACCAAAAATGCGGTCATGCGATTGCTCGTCCGTGATTTTCTTCATCATATCCAGTGCCTTGAATGCAAGCTGGCTTACGTCCGCCTTGGTGAACGGGCAAGGCTCGTAGGTTGCATCATCCTGCAAAAGCAGTACAAAGCATTTGTCGGAACAGCCCTCTGCAGTGGATTTCCCGTCTGCAATTGCCTGATACAGCACGTCCGTCAGATCGGGGAATTTCATGCCGTTGATGCGTGCTTCACAGATCGTTTCGCCCATGCGGGAGGAGAAAAGCTTGATCCAGTATGCCTTTTTCGTGCCAAGATACTGCGGGATGCTGTCCTTGACAATGTTCCACAGCTCGGCAACCTTTTCGTCCTGCTTTCCCATGTGCTGCGTGCCGATCGTGCAGGGAATGCGGAAGACATGCTTCTTGCCCTGCAGCGTTGTCGTCATTGTGTGTTCACCCGTGCAATTTAGTGCCGCAAGCACGAATTCCAGAACCCCTGCGCAGAAGGATTCTGTACCCTGACGGGCTGCATCCGCTTCTGTTTTGCCGATGCCTGCGATGGATTCGACCATATCCTCATCAAAATGCGGATGCCACATCACCGCCAGAAGCTGCACGCAGCAGCCGTTCGGGAAACGGTTTGTCTGCTTGATATTGAATGTCAGTTCCAGACCGCACGGAAAACGCAGGCCGTTCTCACCGTTCCATTCTGCATCCTTTGTCTTTGCATGCACGATCTCCAGAAGCTCGTGAACGGACGGCATTTCGGCTTCAGGCTTTGCCTGCTGCGGCGCAGGCTTCGGAGCTTCTGCGGCTTCGTCGAGAATCGGATTGTAGGCAGGCTCCTGTTCTGTGGTTTTCTTCTTTTTCCATTTATCAAAAAGTCCCATGGTGTTCCTCCTGTAATATAATAAATATAGTATAGCATGATTGAAGGGGATTGTCAAGGAATGAAGAACAGCCCTTCCGAAGGGGAGGGCTGCGTCACATTATTCACAAGCTCTTGCGGAGTTCATGATTGCGTACACATCGTTGCTATCCATGCCCTTGACCAGTATGCCGGTCACGGTGTTCAGATCATCCGTGGAGTACACTTCTAAAAGTCCCCTGGAGATGCCATCGGATTCCAACGTTACGGAAACGAAACCACAAATGGAATCGCTTTCATAAATCTGCATAGGTCCGTATGTTGCCATAATCGACTTCAATGAGCCTGCAACAAGGAATGCGGATGCCTGATTGATGTTCCAGAAGCTGTTGTCATCCTTGCTTGTCAGATAACAGCATTTGTAGGTGTTGTAGGCACTATCGGGAATGCAGTTGCCCATCGCCTCAAAGCCACGGAGCAGCTGCTTCGAGCTGATGCTGATCTTTGTAGGGGTCTTGGCTTCATGAATCATACTATCCAGAATCATACCCTCCCGCATTATGTTCAGATCGCTCAGATCCAAGGGATCCATTAGTATTATCGATGCACTTTCGTCAGCGTTTTTATAGATTGACAAGTTATAAAAGTTTTCATCCTTTTTGATAAGCTCTTTCGGGATATCAATGGCAATATGCCCGTTGTCGATGGTCTGCACGTCCTCATTGCGGACATCAAATTCCGTGAAATACGTCGCCGGCTCAACAACATCATTGATGATTGTGCTTGTAGCGACAGCGAGCATAATGCGGGGAACGAAGAACCCTGCAGCAAGTGACAGAACCAGCAGAACTGCAATGACGGTAATGACGATTTTCTTGGCTTTAGACATAGTATATTCCTTTCTCTATTGTGGAACATTATACTGCGCAGGCGAAGCCGGCTTTACGGGAGTTTTGGCTTCAAACTCCGGATCAGGCAGCCCTGTTTCGGTATTATTCACAAGCTCTTGCGGAGTTCATGATTGCGTACACATCGTTGCTATCCATGCCCTTGACCAGTATGCCGGTCACGGTGTTCAGATCATCCGTGGAGTACACTTCCAGAAGTCCTGTGGAAATAAATCCGCAGATGGTATCGGTTTCATAAATCTGCACAGGGCCGTACTGCGCAGCAGTTGATTTGAGTGTGCCTGCCACAAGGAAAGCGGCTGCCTGATTGAAGTTCCAGAAGCTGTTGTCCTCCTTGCTTGTCAGATAACAGCATTTGTAGGTGTTGTAGGCACTGTCGGGAATGCCGTTGCCCATCGCTTCAAAGCCCTTCCGAAGCTGCTTCGTGCTGATGCTGACATTGCCGGAGGACATCGTTTCCTCCATCGTATCCTCCAGCATCAGATTCAGATCACTCAGATCCTCGGGAGACATCATTAATACCGATATGCTTTTATCAGTGTTGCGATAAATCACCACTGAATCCACTGATGTTTCCGTTTTGACAAGCTCTTTCGGGATATCAATGGCAATATGCCCGTTGTCGATGGTCTGCACGTCCTCATTGCGGACATCATATTCCGTGAAATATGTCGCTGTCTCTCCGATATTGCTAAGAATTGCCTTTGAGCCGGCATAGAGCATAATACGGGGAACGAAGAACCATGCGGCAGCTGCCAGAACCAGCAGAACTGCAATGACGGTAATGACGATTTTCTTAGATTTAGACATAATTTTCTCCTTTTGTTATTGTGCGTTCTCCGTGCTTTCCTTGGTGTGAAGCTGACGGATGAACCAGATGATGGGGACTGCAAGGAACACAAGCTGGATGACGATCCAGACAATTCCTGTATAGCCCGTGCTATTGGATGTGTGGAAAGCGTAGCTGAACTGCGGAATCAGTGTTGTTGCATTAAAAATGATATGTGCAAGGATGCTGTGCCAGAGACTGCCTGTTCTCAGATACACCAGTGCGAGAACGGTGCAGAGAAGGAAGGTGGAAATTGCGCTGCGAAGTCCCGGGAGATGCAGCAGCATGAACACTACGCCGCTGCCGATGCAGAGCTTCGGGACGGATGCAAAGTGTTTGCAAAGGACGATCGGGAAATATCTGGTCAGCAGTGCATCAACGACGGGTACGAGCAGCAGGAGGTAGAGCGTGGTCTGCCAGCCTGTGTGGAAAATGTTACTGCCGCCGATGGCTTTAAGATAGTCGAGGAAATTTCCGTCGGAAGGAATTGAAAACTTCGGTCCGTCCGACAGCATGAAAATCACTGTATCAAGCAGTTGGTTCGCTGCATACAGAAAGAGTGCAGCCATTACAGGTGGAAGAAGATTCGATGTCGGGAAGTCCTTCAGCACCTTCGGTGTGATTTCTTTCCTGCGGCGCAGCAGCAGAAATCCGAATACTACACTGATAAGCATGCTGCCTGCATAGAAATAGAAATTCCACCTGGACAGTCCCGGGGAAAAACAAAGCGGCAGGATGCTGACGATCGTCAGCAATATGGTGCAAAGGATTACAGGGAGCATGCTCAGGCATGCGGTTTTGATTTTTTGTCCGATACCCATGATTTTGTCCTTTCTATGTGGTTTACTGTACGGAATACTGCGCAGGCGCCGCAGGCTTTACGGGAGCTTTGGCTTCAAACTCCGGATCGGGCAGCCCTGTTTCGGTGTTGACCTTGAAATAGTCGGTGTTGTATTTCTTGCGGAAATACAGGAAATAGTAGACGAGGGAAACCGCCAGCAGCACGCCGTTAACAGCTACCCACCACCACTGACCAAGCACAAAGCCGTTCTTTTCGTAATACACATTGCCGAAAATGGGCAGCAGGCAGAGAAGATTGTGCAGTGCGTGTTCGATGAGCGTGTACCAGAGATTTCTGGTCTTGCAGTAAACATATGCCATGGTAAAGCCCCCGATGAATACATTCAGGAAGCCCTGTACATTGTACAGATGCATGGAAGCGAAGTAGATGGCATTGGCAAGGCAGATGATCCATGCGGAGTAAGCACCTCTGGGAAATTCCAGTCCGCAGTAGCGGAACATCAGCTCTTCGGCAATCGGTGCGCCAATGACGCCCACTACAAATCCTACCCAGCCCTCGGGGAGCGTGCGGTTTGGTTCTACTTCCATGAAATTGGAAAGCACAAGTCCGCCGAAATGGTCGCAGACCTCACCCATCGACCATGAGAAGATCAGCAGCATGATCGGTACGGTGATGTCGAAATTCTGAAAGCTCAGAACCTTTTTAAAGGAGGTTCTGTTGCGCTTGCGGATCAGAAAGCAGCCGATGATTGCACCGAGCAGCATGCATGCCTGGTCGGTGAGCATCACCGCAGGATTGGTTGTCAGATCTTCAATCAGTGTCATCGGATCAAATGTGCCGCCCTGTGCAAATTTCGGCACGAGCAGGAGGATCATAATGACAGTCAACGCAACAGAGGAAAGCGTCAGATAAAACAGAAGCGGTGACAGACTGAGGAATGGTGAAATCAGACGTTGTTTTTTTAGCTGTGTCATAATAGGTTCCTTTCTTTGGGTAAATGTAATTTACAATTCATATTATAGCACAGTTTCCATGTCTTGTCAATAGGTTTTTGAAAATAATTATAAGTAAAAAGCCGGACGGCTGAAACCGTCCGGCAAATTTGTATGATTTGTTTATTCTGCAAGTGCTTTTCCGAGTTCCCTGCATTGTGCAAGGGCGTCGTCATCCGGCATTTCATTTGCAATCAGACCCGCATCATTCACAAGTGCGATGCCCTGCGCCCTGCAGCGGGATTCCCATTCACGCATCCACTCACCGTCGCCCCAGCCGTAAGAGCCGAAGAGTGCGAGCTTCTTGCCTGCAAGCTTGCCTTCTACAGCGGTGAAGAATGGTTCAAACTCACCTTCCTCCAGCACCTCTGCGCCCATTGCAGGGCAGCCGAATGCCAGTGCATCGTAGTCCTCCACATTGCCGCTGAAATCCGCCACTGTGTACAGCTCTGCATTTGCAGCTTCTGCAATTGCCTTTGCCATTGCTTCGGTGTTTCCAGTGGCGCTCCAATAGATGACTGCTTTTTTCATGCTTCCTACCTCCGTTAAGAAATCTTGAGAGCCTGGTAGATATCCGCACCCTCATTTAATTTGTTGCACAGAAAATTTCTGCACTTTTTATAATTGGAAAATGTCCTTTGCGCCGCTTCTTCGCAGCCGTAGACCTTCCAGAAGCCGCAGAACTTGTAGTTTTCACCCTTGTTCTCAATGAATCCGATCACATCCTCCATCGGATAACCAAGGAAAATGCCGATTTCATGGGGAAAATCCTCGCATTCTGCAATGCGTTCCGAAAGCTTGCCAAGACAGGCATCCAGCCCCTCAGCTATCGGATAGCCGCATTCCTCCAGCATCCGGCACACCTGCACATCGGAAAGCCTTGCTGTCAGAAGCTTTTCGTGATAGATCAGCAGAAGCGCACGCTCCGTACAGCGGCAGAGAATCCGGCTTCGCAGTCCTTTTGCAGCGACACGACGGTTGAACGCCGCAGAATCGCCATCCACATCGAATTCCTTGCAGCGCAGGGAAAGCAGACTTGCGCACTTGATGCCAAGCAGCGTCGGCGCAGAATGCACCGCAAGTCTTTGCCCGAAATTACCATATTCCATCTCCATGAGAAAATCCCTCCTTTTGGTAAGCTCATGCTAACCGCTATTTTGAAAAATTACACAGTAAGCATGCGCTAACTATGCGTTCAAAAATATGTGCCCGCTGCAATTAGGATGGGCAGAGCTGACGGAAATATTCCTGCAATTATTTGCAGTACTGTTCCAGCGCACTTTTGAGTGCACTTGCACTGGAACTGTGGATTCTTGCCACGGGAATCGCATGCTTTGCCGATTTTCTGTTCACGCTGTTAAGCATTTTATGGGAACAGGTACCGGTAAATACAATCATGAGATCGGGCGTGCCGAGTTTGTTTTCAAAGTCGGACGGCATCTGCGTAAAAACCTTCGCCTTGCAGGAGAAGCTCTTGCAGATGTCCTTGTATCTGGCTGCCATGCGGTCATTGCCGCCGATGACTACTACGCTCATTGTTCTCTTCCTTTCTGGTTAGCCTTTGCTAACTATAGTATATCACAGATGGGAGCATTTGTCAAGCATCTTTTTCTAATTGGAAGAAAAAAACAAACCGCAGCAATCAATATGCTGCGGTCAGCTTGTCAAAAAAGGGGTAAGTTTCTCTAAACTTGCCCCCACCCCAACCCCTCCCCCTTTGGGGGAGGGGCAATATTGTGTGGGTACTGCATACCCACACCCGCCAAAGGACTTCGTCCTTTGAATCTGATAAGTTTTTTCGACAGTCTGACCGCAGAATTCAATATGCTGCGGTCAGCTTGTCAAAAAAAGGGGTAAGTTTCTCTAAACTTGCCCCCCACCCCAACCTCTCCCCCAAAGGTGGAGGGGCAATATTGTGTGGGTACTGCGTACCCACACCCGCCAAAGGACGAAGCCCTTTGAATCTGATAAGATTTTTCGACAGTCAGACCGCAGCAGTCAATATGCTGCGGTTTGCGGAGCTGTAATGAATTATGCACCTTTTTGGATGATGACCGCCTGACTTTCCATATAGGCGTAGCGGTCTTCGACCGTGGAGCGTGCATAGGCTTTCAGACCGTTGCCCTTGTAGGGGTCATTGATATAATAGTAGTCATCGTCGTAGCCGACAAGCACCAGACAATGTTCGCTGCGCTTCCATGTGAAAAGCTTGCCGGTGGAGGTGATGTACCACTGTCTGCCGGGGGTGGATTCGACCATATTGATGGTTGCCCAGATGGCAACGGGCTGTCCCTTGTCGATGTAATCCGTCAGCAGCTGCGAGAGGGGCGTGCCTGTGAGATTCACAGCAGTGTCGCCGTTTGTCAGCAGCTTGTTGAGTGCCTTGGTGATGACGGGTGCATAGCAGCCAAAGCCGCTTGAAGATCTCGGATCGCCGATAAAGGCTTCAGCGGGATGCGGCCCGTAGAGCTTACCGCCGCTGGAATAGAGATATCCTATGTCGAGCGCCTTGTCAATAAAGGTGTCGATGGAGGTGTCATAGCCTGCATCACGCAGGAGCATAACTGCACTTGCACTTTCACATCCTGTGGGATAGCCGATCTGGCTGATGTAGGGTGTGTCAAGCAGCACCTTGGTGACGATGCCTGATTCGTTTGTGGTGATGCCGTTCAGGGTTTCACCGCAGACGAGTGTGCCGTTTTCAGGATGGAAATAATACTTCTGCTCACCGATTTCCTGCATTCCCGTCAGTGCCTTCCCATTTGAAAAACAGTAGGATGCAGCGTCCGTATGCAGCCAGCCCGACTGCAGTGCGCCTTCCTCATCAAACAGGTAGGAGTTTCCGTCGATTACTTCATCCCCCGTGCAGAGGATATAATCCTCACCGGCGTAGTAGGCGGACAGTCCGTCAAGGATCCAGCCTTTTTGCAGAATGCCCTGTGCATCGGCGAAATGCAGCACGGAGCCGAGTGCGGCAGGGGTTTCACCTGCACCTGTTGATGCAGCGTAGACAAGGATCTGTGCGGCATCAATGGCATTGATATTGCCATCGAGATTGCAGTCGCCGTGATCGGCAGCATCCGACGGGAAACCGAGTGCCTGCAGTTCCACGCTCACACTTTTGCCGGAAACCGCAGAAGCGGCAGCCGCCGTCAGGAGATATGCCGCATCTACCGTGCTGATTGCGGAATTTCCGTCAACATCTCCTATGAGAAGCGATGGGGGAGCGTAAATTTTCCCCGTCAGTGCTGTGCCGTCCCGATAATAGCTTGCGGAATCGCCGTCATAAACAATTCCGTCTTTCTGTTCGGATGCCTGCACGGAAAGGGGAGAAGCAGCGCACATGCATGCCAGAAAGAACGAAAGTGTCTTTTTCATGTTCATAAATCTACCTCCGTTTAATAAAAAGGCTCCGCCTGCGGACATGCAAACGGAGCCGTCGGATAGATTCAGTTTACCACAGAATGGGGGAAAAGTCAAGAGATACCGCAGATACCGCCAACCTCTTCCTCAATGCGCAGCAGGCGGTTGTATTTTGCCACACGTTCCGATCTGCAGGGAGCGCCCGTCTTGATCTGTCCTGCGTTGAGCGCAACGGCAAGATCGGCAATGGTCGTATCTTCCGTTTCGCCCGAGCGATGGGAGATGACAGTTGCAAAGCCTGCACGGCGAGCCGTGCGGATGGCATCCAGCGTTTCCGAAACGCTGCCGATCTGGTTGAGCTTGATCAGAATGGAGTTGCCGCAGTGGGAAGCGATGCCACGTTCAAGGCGATCGGTGTTTGTGACAAAGAGGTCATCGCCCACAAGCTGCAGTCTGCTGCCCAGTGCCGCTGTCAGCTTCTTCCAGCCTTCCCAGTCTTCCTCATCGAGGGCATCCTCAATGGAAATGATCGGGTATTTCTCTGCAAGCTCCGTCCAGTAAGCGATCAGCTCATCCGTGGTAAAGCTTCTGCCGCATTTGGGCATCGTGTAGACATCCGACTGCTTGTCCTTCTTCCATTCACTGGACGCAGCGTCGAGTGCAATGCGGAAATCCTTGCCCGCCTTGTAGCCCGCACGATCAATGGCTTCGAGCAGCAGGAGAATCGCCGCTTCGTTGCTTTCAAGATCCGGTGCAAAGCCGCCCTCATCGCCCACAGCCGTGGAAAGTCCACGTTCCTTCAGGATGGACGCAAGGCAGTGGAATACCTCCGTGCACCAGCGCAGTCCCTCGGAGAAACAGCAGGCACCCACGGGCATGATCATGAATTCCTGCACGTCCACGTTGTTTGCCGCATGTGCGCCGCCGTTGAGAATGTTCATCATGGGAATCGGCATCACCCTTGCGCTCACGCCGCCCAGAAAACGATACAGCGGCATTTTATGGGATGCAGCTGCCGCACGCACACAGGCGATGGATACGGCAAGGATGGCATTTGCACCAAAGCGTGACTTGTCCTTTGTGCCGTCTGCATGGCACATTGCCGCATCCACGGCGTAAATATCATCCGCATCCATGCCGCACAGGACATTGCAAATGCCGGTGTTGACCGCATGCACGGCTTTGGACACACCCTTGCCGCCGTAGCGGCTTTTGTCGCCGTCACGAAGCTCCACTGCCTCGTAGATGCCCGTGGAAGCGCCGCTTGGGGATGCACCTCGTCCGACGGTGCCGTCTGCAAGTGTGACCTCCGCTTCAACGGTGGGATTGCCTCTGGAATCCAGAATCTGTCTGCCGGTTACTTTTACGATTTTCATGGTAATGCTCCTTTCGCTTTTGCTTTCAGTATGGGAGGGGTTTCCGCATTTATACAAGGAACTTTGGCGTAATTTTCACAAATCCGTCACGAAACTCTTGTATGATAAAGGAAAATCTGGTATAATATAAAGGAATGCATTTCATTGAGATGCCAAAACCCATGATACAGAAAGGATGTGGCGGTATGAGCAGAATTTTAATCGTAGATGACGAGGTGAGCATCCGTGCCGTTGTCAGAGAATATGCGGAATTTGAGGAATATGAGGTCGATGAAGCGGAAAACGGCATGGAAGCCGTGGAAAAATGCCGTGCGAATGATTATGACATGATCATCATGGATGTTATGATGCCAAAGCTTGACGGCTATTCGGCGAGCAAGGAGATCCGCAGGCACAAGAATATTCCGATCATCATGCTCTCGGCAAGGGGCGAGGAGTATGACAAGCTCTTTGGCTTTGAAATTGGTGTGGATGATTATGTGGTCAAGCCCTTTTCTCCCAAGGAACTGATGGCAAGAGTCAAGGCAGTGCTCAAGCGTGGCAGAACCGAAAACGCAAGCTCCAGAGAACGCCTGAAATTCGAGGGGCTGGAGATCGACCTTGCAGGACGTGAAGTCTATGTCAACGGGCAGAAGGCTTCCATGACGCCAAAGGAATACGATCTGCTGTTCTATCTGGTGCGCAATATCAACCTTGCCATGACCAGGGACAAGCTGCTGGAAGCTGTCTGGGGCTATGATTTCTTCGGCGATGACCGCACGGTGGATACGCATATCAAAATGCTGCGCAACAGCCTTGGCGAATACCGCAAATTCATCGTAACTCTGCGTGGCATGGGCTACAAGTTTGAAGCAGATGCGCATTAAGAAATTAAAGAAGATGGAGCACCGCATCAGCCTGCGTGCCCGACTGTGCCTTGCGTTCATCCTGTTTACCGTAATCGTTACGGCACTTGTCTGGCTGTTTGAGGTGGTGCTGCTGGAGGGCTTTTACTATGCGTCAAAAATCCGGGAAACCGAAAAAACGGCGATTTCCCTGATTGAAGCCTACGGCACGGACGGATTTGACGATTATCTGACGAACGTTTCCTTCAGCGACCAGATCTGCATTGAAATTCTGGATACCAGAAATCGTGTGGCGTATGAGCGTGATGTCATGAACCGCAAATGCCTGCTCCATGGGCCGCATAACTATAACAACCTCTATGCCATGCTGCAGGAGCTGCAGGAGGATGACGACGGCATTATCCGCCGTAATGTGTTTGATGAGCAGATCGGGCTGAATACCTTCATCTTCGGCTGTGAGCTGATGAATAACGGCAAGGTGGAGGGCTATCTGTTTCTCAATACGGCACTGGAACCCGTGGGCGCTGCAATCAATATCATGAAGCGCATGCTGATGTTCATCAGCGTCCTGCTGCTTGTGATCGGCGTGCTGATCGCATTCTACCTTTCCAACTGGCTGGCGGTGCCCATTGTGCGTATCACAAAATCGGCGCACCGTCTGGCGCATGGCGATTTCAATACGAAGTTCGAGGGCGGCAGCTACCGTGAGGTGGATGAGCTTGCACGCACGCTGACCTATGCCGAGCAGCAGCTCTCCCGTGTGGACAGCATGCAGCGTGACCTGATCGCCAATGTGTCCCACGATCTTCGTACGCCCCTGACAATGCTCAAGGCGTATGCGGAAATGATCCGTGACATCTCCGGCGAAAACCCCGTCAAGCGCAATGCCCACCTGCAGGTCATCATTGACGAAACCGATCGGCTTGCACTGCTGGTCAATGATATCCTTGATCTCTCAAAACTCGAAAACGGCAGCATCAAGCCCGAAATGCAGAGCTTTGATATCACTGTGCGACTGGAGGATATCATCGCCCGTTACAAGGGCATCTCCGATAAAATGGGCTATCACATCCATTTCACCCCCGATGAAAATACAGAGGTGACGTGCGATCCCGGACAGATCGAACGTGTCATCTGCAACCTCATCAACAACGCCATCAACTACACGGGTGAGGACAAGAATGTCTATGTCCGCCAGATCAATACGCCCGAGGGCGTGCGCATCGAGGTGCAGGACACAGGCAAGGGCATCGAGGAGGATAAGATCCAGCGGATTTTCGACAAATACTACCGCAGCGAAAACCACAAGCGTGAGGTGGTCGGCACGGGACTCGGACTATCCATTGTCAAGGTGATCCTCAAAATGCACGAATTCCACTACGGCGTGAGCAGCAGACTCGGAGAGGGTTCGGTGTTCTGGTTCATCATCAGAAAATAATTATGCGGCAACACATAGTCAACACCGAATTATCATATAGTTATCACAAATAGACAATATAATATGAAAGCTGATATTCTGCAAATTGCAGACGGCTTGAATTACGGTAATAACGTTCTTACCCCAACGTTATTATAAATCCCCAATAATCCCTATATCATGGCAGGAACCCCTCACTTTGTGAGGGGTTCCTGCTTTTTTCACATTCTGTATCGGGAATTTTCAAACGCCTTACATCCTGCTATCACATTCGGGGCGTATACTATAATTGTTCCAAAGATAAGGAACGATTTCATAACGGTAATTAACGTCCCCCAGCGTTAATTATAAAATCCCTATAATCCCTATATCATGGCAAAACCTCCTCTGCTTCGGCAGGGGAGGCTTTGTTTTTTCGGGGGGTACAACAGAATTCCCCGTCCTTGCGGACGGGGAACATCATGATTTTATTCAGCCAGAAGCTTTTCCGCAGCGGCAAGCTTTGCACAGAGTACAAAGAGATCCATTGCCTTCTGCAGCTCATCCACTTCGGGATAGGTGGGAGCAATACGGATATTCTTATCCTCGGGATCCTTGCCGTAGGGGAAGGTAGCACCTGCGCCGGTCAGGACAACGCCTGCCTCCTTGCAAAGCTGTACGATGCGCTTTGCGCAGCCCTGCGGTGCGTCAAAGGACACGAAGTAGCCGCCCTGCGGATTTACCCAGCTGCCGATGCCCAGAGGAGCCAGCTCCTTTTCCAGTGTGCTGACAACCACATCGAATTTCGGCTGGATGAGTGCTCTGTGCTTTTCCATGTGTGCCAGAACGTTCTCAAACTTGCCGTCGAAGAACTTGACATGGCGCATCTGGTTGATCTTGTCAAAGCTGATGGTGAACACGTTCAGTGCCTTTTTCAGATCGCTGAGATTCTCCTTGCTTGCAGCCATCACTGCCACGCCTGCACCTGCATAGGTAACCTTTGCGGTGGATGCAAACAGATAAACCATGTTCTCGTTGCCGTACTTCTTTGCCTCTGCAAGAATCGGAAGAATGGTCTTGGGATTGTCACACAGATGGTGGATGCAGTAAGCATTGTCCCAGAACACACGGAAATCAGCTGCTGCCGGCTTGAGTGCTGCCATGCGGCGTACTACCTCGTCACTGTAGCTGATGCCCGTCGGGTTTGCGTACTGCGGTACACACCAGATACCCTTGATACTTGCATCCTCCGATACAAGCTTTTCGACGAGATCCATGTCGGGACCTTCTTCGTTCATAGGAATGTTGATCATCTCTGCACCGAAGAACTGCGTGATGCTGAAATGTCTGTCATAGCCCGGAACAGGACAGAGGAACTTCACCTTGTCAAGCTTGCTCCACGGTGTATTGCCCAGCAGACCGTGGGAATAGGCATAGCTGATGGTCAGGTACATTGCCTGCAGGCTTGCGTTGCCGAAGATGAACAGCTCATCCGTTTCTACGCCCAGCATCGGCGCAAACAGTGCCTTTGCCTCCGGAATGCCATCGAGCAGACCGTAGTTGCGGTAATCACCTGCTTGACCGTTCAGATCAGCCTCGGAAATGCAGTCGAGCAGTCCGCCACTGATGTCAAGCTGCTTCGGGGAGGGCTTGCCACGGGACATGTCAAGCTTGAGATCCTGCGCCTGATATGCCGCATACTGCGCCTTGCATTCTTCATAAAAGGCAGCAAGCTGTGCCTTGTCAAATGTCTTCAGTTCCATTCGTATTTTCTCCTTTACGGTCTGCATGTTTTGTTTTTTTAATTATATCCCAGGGGCGCTGATTTTGCAAGAGATTCCGTAAAAATCGCAGAATATTTTGTAGGGTTATACGGAAAATCCCCGTAAATCCCAGGTTGGAATGTGAATTTTGACGTGAAAATTGTCCGCAAAGGAAGTTCATGTGTATTTGGTGCATGTACATTTCGGCGTTTTCGGATGAACATAAAAGTTTTTTTCTGTTCCCCCTTGACAAAAGTGCAAAAAAAGTTTACAATTATATATGTTGTATGATATGATAGTAAACGCCCGAAGGCAGGATACCGTCTGCCGTCGGAGTTTGCATCCGGCGCATAGCCGGATCACGCAGCAGTAATTGCAGCTTGAGAACTGTGAGAGGTTCTTGACTTTATATCATTCTACTTTTTTTGATTCCGCAGACAGCCTGCGGTGGACTATACATAAAATTGTAAATTGTTCATGGGGGAATGGACGTTTCCCGTTATTGTCATGCTGTGCGAGGGGCACAGTGTGGCATAATCATCTATAAGTTTGAAAAATGAATAAAGAAGCGGCATTTACCGCCTGCGTAAGTTTTATGTACAATAAATGAAACTTTACTATTGAAGGAGGTAATGCACACATGCAAACAATTATCATTGTCGTGCTGGCAATTTTGCTGGCAGCAGCATTGATCGGCATTTTTGTGACATACAAAATTGTCAGTGAGCAGGCTTTCCAGAAGGGTGTGGCACATCGCAAGCAGGAAGCAGAAGCGGTTCTCGGCTCTGCGGAAAAAGAAGCCCGTGCCAAGGTGGAAGCAGCTGAGCGTAAGATTGCGGAGGCAAACCGTATTCTTGAGGATGCAGGCAAGAAGGCTGAAACCAAGAAGAAGGAAGCCCTTGTGGAAGCAAAGGACGAGATCCACAAGCTGCGTTCGGATGCGGAGAAGGAGATCCGTGACCGCCGCAGTGAAGTGTCAAAGCAGGAGCGCCGGATTCACCAGAAGGAGGAGAATCTGGACAAGAAGCTTGACAGCATGGAGCGTAAGGAAGAAGCCCTGCAGGAAAAGCTCAAAGCAGCGGATGCTCTGAAGGAGGAGGCAGAGGCACTCAAGAAGGTGCAGCTGGATACTCTCGAGCGCATTTCCGAGCTGACCCGTGAGCAGGCAAAGGAATACATCCTGCAGACTCTGGAAGAAGATCTGGTGCATGACAAGGCAGTTAAGGTTACTGCCTTTGAACAGCAGATCAAGGAAGATTGTGAAGAAAAGGCACGCAGCTATATTTCCCTTGCCATTGCAAAATGCGCAGCGGATCAGGTATCCGAAGCGGCAGTTTCGGTAGTTGCACTGCCCAATGACGAAATGAAGGGACGCATCATCGGCCGTGAGGGCAGAAACATCCGTACCCTTGAAACACTGACGGGCGTTGACCTGATCATCGACGATACACCCGAGGCAATCACACTTTCCTGCTTCGATCAGGTGCGCCGTGAGATAGCAAGAATCGCACTGGAGCGACTGATTGGTGACGGAAGAATCCACCCGAGCCGCATTGAGGAAATGGTGGAAAAGGCAAAGCGTGAGGTTGAGCATAAGATCAAGCAGGAGGGCGAACGTGCCGTTCTGGAAACCAATGTACATGGCATGAACCATGAGCTGATCAAGCTCTTGGGCCGTCTGAAGTTCAGAACCAGCTATCGCCAGAACGTGCTGACGCACTCAATCGAGGTTGCGCAGCTTGCAGGTGTACTGGCTGCAGAGCTGGGCGTGGATGTGAATCTTGCCAAGCGTGCAGGTCTGCTGCATGACATCGGTAAGGCACTGACCTCCGAGGTGGAAG
Source organism: Oscillospiraceae bacterium (assembly GCA_017521325.1). Taxonomy (GTDB): domain Bacteria; phylum Bacillota; class Clostridia; order Oscillospirales; family Ruminococcaceae; genus UBA3855. The sequence continues at coordinate 41,472 of JAFXCV010000020.1, forward strand.
GCTCCCACGTTCAGATCGGCGTGGATGTCTGCCGCAAGTGCCATGAGAATGCAGAGGTTATTCATGCAATCGAAGCGCACCACAATGATGTGGAACCCCGTACTGCCATTGCCTGCATCGTACAGGCTGCGGATGCGATTTCTGCGGCAAGACCTGCAGCAAGAAGCGAAAATTACGAGAGCTACATCAAGCGTCTGGAGAAGCTCGAAGAAATCTGCACATCCTACAAGGGCGTTGAAAAGTGCTATGCCGTACAGGCAGGCCGTGAGATCCGTGTGATGGTGCAGCCTGAGATCATCAGTGATGAAAAGATGGTTCTGGTGGCAAGACAGATCGCACAGCAGATCGAGGACGAGATGGATTATCCCGGACAGATCAAGGTGAACCTCATCCGTGAAAGCCGGACAGTGGATTACGCTAAGTAAAAAAGCCAGAGGACGGTACAGCGATGTACCGTCCTTTTTAGCATGACAAGGAGGAATCGTATGCCAAAGACGATATTCAATACGACCGAAAAGTCGAATTTCATTCTGAATATGAAAACGGAGGAGTACCGGAATTTTCTGATGAAAATTCTGATCGGGTATCTGATCCTGATGCCGATTTTCTGTATTCCGCTGGAGTTTTTCAAGATCTACAGCGTGCCTGCCATGGCGTTTGCCGTGATCGGCGTTTTTGCCATGGTCTTTGCCTTTATCGGGTTTATGAAGCAGATCACTCCGAAATCCCTCATCCTGCCTGCAGGGCTGCTGGGCGGACTTGTGGCTTGGAGTGTGGTGAGTCTGATCAATTCCTACAACTATAGCATTTCCCTCACCGGTTCTGACGGAAGAAATGAGGGCGTGTTCTCTGTGGTGTTCTATGGCTGCTTGTTCCTGCTCGGTGCACAGCTTGTGACGGAGCAGAATCACAAAAAGCTGCTCGACGCCATGCTCTGGTATGGCCTTGCACAGTGTGCATGGGCGCTGCTGCAAGTTCTGCCGATTGGATTCCCGTCCTATTATGCAGCGCTTGAACCGATGCTCCTATTCCGTGTGTTCCTGCCCTCAGGACTGACGGGCAGCCCCATCTTCCTTGCAACACTGCTCGTGACGCTCTCCGTGCCTGCAATCATCGGTGCAGTCAAGGAGGAGGATAAGAAATCCCGCATCTTCTATCTCATCTGTGCAGCCATGTTTGTCCTCATGGCAGTGAAAACACAGACGCTCATCGGCTTTGCCGGCAGCATCCTTTCGCTTGCCGGAACAGGCATTTATCTGATTGCCAAAAGATCCGGAAAGAAAGCCTTCGGCAGCTATGCCGCTGTGATGCTGGCGTTTGTGATCGGCATGGGCTGGGCATTCGCTTCTCCTGCGATCAACGGCACCTTCAGCCGTGCAAGCGGCTCGGAGGTTGCACAGTCCGCAGGCTTCAGGCTCTATGACGGTGGTGTCATGTGGGATGACAGCTCCTATCGTCTTGCGGTAAGCGGCTATTATGTGGCAAATGGTTCGGACAATCCCAACGGTCATTTTGATATCAATAGTCTTACGGAAAGCTACGGCTACCTGTGGAAGGCGACGCTTGGCGTTATCGGGCGTTTCCCGCTGGTGGGCAGCGGACCGGATAATCTGGTCTATCCGCAGATGTACCAGCATCATCAGGTGGTGAGCAATCCGAATGTATTTGACCGCTGCTACAATTACTATCTGCATCTTGCCGGAACAATGGGTATTCCTGCGCTGCTTTTGTATCTGGCACTGATGGGAATTGTGGTATTCCGTGGTGCAAAATTCTGCAAAACGGGCAATTGGCTGCATGCCGGAATATATGGTGCAGTGCTGATGTACCTGCTTGCGATGGGCATCGGAACAAGCTCCGTGACGGTTGCTCCCATTTTCTGGGTGCTTGCCGGAATTGTGGTGACGGATGGGATGGCTTTGAAAGAAAACGTGAAAAAATAACAAACAGGGGGTATCTTCATCATGAACCATGATTTTGAGATCTATGATGGTGTGCTTAACAAATACCATGGCAGTGACCAGAATGTTGTAATTCCGGGTGATGTAACGAAAATCGGCAGTTCTGCGTTTGAAGACTGCCGCACCATGCTGAGTGTGGAAATTCCGGAAGGTGTGACAACCATCGGCAGGTTTGCGTTCTTCGGTTGTCAAAGGCTTGCGGATGTCAAGCTTCCGGAGAGCCTGACAACAATTGAAGAAAAGGCGTTCCGTGACTGCTCCGCTTTGGAGGATATTGCATTTCCCGATGGTATCACGCATGTTGCGGGAGATGCATTCGAAGGCTGTCACTATCTGGAAGAAATTACGATTTTCGGCGAGGTGTTTTCCATCGAAGAAATGATGGAAGAATACGATTCCGGAGAAATTGCAGAAGATTTTGACATTGACGAGGACGAGATCTGTAACCTTACCGAAGCAGTGCATGATGTGGCAGTTTCTGAATTGGTGCAGCTGCTCATCAATGGAAAGTCGGAAAATCTGTACATGCCGGAAGATTTGCGTGATGAGCTGAAACAGAATCTATAAGCTAAGGCAATACCGCCTGTGGTACATTCCACAGGCGGTATTTTTTTACAAATAAAGCCTGAGAAGGGGAATCCCTTCTCAGGCTTTTGCTCATATTCAGAAGAAAATTACATTCTCAGATCCGCACCAAGCTTTGTCAGAGCCTTCAGCACACGCTTCATGGCAGCGTCAGCCTGCTCGTCGGTCATGGTGCCGTCCGCACTGCGCATCACGATCTTGTAGGATACGCTCTTCTTGTCCTTTGCGATCTGCTCACCACGGTATACGTCGAACAGCTCTACCTTTTCGAGGAATTTACCCACAGCTTCACGGATAGCGGATTCCAGATCCGCAACAGGAATGCTCTCGTCGCATACAAGGCTCAGGTCACGGGTCATTGCCGGGAACTTCGGCAGCGGACGATAGGTGATCTCGTCATTTGCAGCTGCAAACATTTCCGGAATGTCAAGCTTTGCAGCATATGCCTTTACGCCGATTCCATAGTTCTCCTGTACCGTCGGATGCAGCTCACCGAAAATACCCAGAGAAGTGCTGCCGCTGTAAACCACTGCACTTCTGCCCGGATGGAATGCGGATGCCTCGTCATAGGGGCAGTCTTCACCGCATCTTGTGAAGCGCAGATCGGAAATGCCAAGCTTTTCCATCAGTGCCTCCAGCATGCCCTTGAGATCGAAGAAGTCACAGCCGCCATACATGCCGATGGTCAGACGCTGCGGTTCCTCGGGGAGCTTGTCGGGGGTTGTGGGATGGTATTCCTTGCTGATCTCAAAGAGCCATGCACTTGCATTTCTCTTGTTGTAGTTTGTTGCCAGAACCTCCAGAACGGACGGGAGGGTGGTTGTCTGCATTACGCTTGTATCCTCACCGAGGGGATTCATGATGGTCGTGGTGCTGCGCAGCTCGCTGTCAGCAGGCAGGCAGATCTTGTCAAAGAACTTCGGGGAAATGAAGGAATAGGTCAGAATACCGTTGCAGCCCATGCCTGCCATGGTCTGTTCGATGGTGCGGTTGAATTTCTGCTCGGGGGTCAGCTGTGCCTTTGCAACACCTGTGATGACTGTGGAGGGGATGTTGTTGTAGCCGTAGATTCTTGCCACTTCTTCTGCAATATCCGCCTTGCGCTCCAGATCAATACGGAACGTGGGGGAAACTGCCTCGCCGTTTTCAACGGCAATGCCAAGACTGCCCAGATATTTTTCCATATCCGCAGCCGGAATTTCCGTGCCGAGGAAACGGTTGATCCACTCGGGATCGAACGGAATGCGGTTTTGTACGGGGTTTGCATAGTTGCGGTCGATGATCGTGCCTACCACTTCGCCTGCGCCCAGCTCCTCAACGAGGGAGAATGCACGCTTGAGTGTGGTCAGCATGGAGGTTTCGTCCAGTCCCTTTTCGTAGCGTGCGGAAGCGTCGGTTCTCATGCCGAGCTTCTTTGCGGTCAGACGAACCTGTGTCGGCTCGAAATATGCGGATTCAAATACCACATCTACTGTGTCTTCCATGATACCGCTGTATTCGCCGCCCATAACACCGGCAACAGCGATCGGCTTTTCTGCATCGGCAATGATGAGCATTTCTTCGGAAAGCGCACGCTCTACGCCGTCAAGTGTGGTGATGGTTTCGCCTGCCTTGGCATTGCGCACGCAGATCTTGCCGCCTGCCACATAGCGCAGGTCGAATGCATGCATCGGCTGACCGTATTCAAGCATTACATAGTTTGTGATGTCCACGAGGTTGTTGATCGGGCGAACGCCGCTTGCTCTCAGACGCTCACGCATCCAGCGGGGGGACGGGCCGATCTTGACGTTGCGCACCAGACCTGCCGCATAGCGTGTGCAGAGTGTGCGGTTCTGGATTTCCACATCCAGTGTATCTTCAATATTTTCGTCAGTGCCGTGGTATTCGGGTTCCTTGACAACCAGCGGTACATCAAATGTTGCAGCTGCTTCTCTTGCAAGACCGATCACCGACAGGCAGTCGGGACGGTTAGAGGTGATTTCAAATTCCACGGAAACATCGTTCAGACCGATAGCGGATGCGATGTCCTGACCGGGGGTGCATTCTTCTTCGATGACGAACACGCTCTCAGCGTCCGCATACGGGAAATCATGCTGCGTCAGTCCCAGTGTGGACAGACCGCAGAACATACCATAGCTCTCCACGCCACGCACCTTGCTGACCTTGATCTTCATGGATTCGCTGCCCTCTGTAACAACCGTACCGGGGGTTGCAACGGGAACGAGATCGCCTTCTTTAACGTTCTTTGCGTTGGTTACGATCTGTACCGGCTCCTCACCGCCCAGATCCACACTGCATACGAACAGTGCATCTGCATTTTTGTGCTGTGCCTTGGAGAGGATTCTACCGACAACGATGCCCTGCACCTTTTCTGCTTCTTCCTCAAACGCCTCCACCTTGGAGCCGCTCATGGTCATGCCTGCGCAGAACTCCTTGGGGGTAATATCCAGCTTGACATAATCTGCAAGCCATTTCATTGATAAATTCATAAGGTTACCTCCGTAAATATTTTGTTATCCGAGATGAATGTAAGGAATGTCAATCGAATGTTCTTTCTTATGCCCGGAGGGCAGGGGACGTTCGTCCCGCTTATCAAAGAGCATCCTTTCGAAGCGGTGCTTCTGGATCAGATAGCTCTGCCAGTCTGCGACCATAACGGAATAGCTGTCATCCGGACACCGAAATACGACTGTTGCACCGTTTGTTATCAGATTTTGTTTATGCTCAATGGTCTGAATGGACTGGATCTCCAGATAGGAGAGCAGAAGTCCCTCACTGGGTACAAACAGGTAATTGTCCAGAAGATAGAAGGTGTTATACAGTGCTTCTGTATGGTACAGCTGGTTTTCCAGATTCAGAAAATCATCGTCCGTAAAATGTGCATACCGCCATGCCATGGCTTTCTGCTTTTGTTTTTCTCTGTAAAGGATAAAGGGAAGCATAATCATGAAGAGTACTGCCATCATGATAAAAATAACTGCCCTTATATCGCCGGACATCACGATCAGGATGCCGGGAATGAAAAACGCCAGGGAAATTGCACTCCAGATAATGGCGAGGATCCATAAGTTTTTCCGGTTTGGCATAATGGAGCGATAGATCCGACATTTTTTTACAAGATCATCCACAATAATCTCTCCTTATCTGAACTGTTCCAAGAAACGCATGTCGTTCTCAAACAGCAGACGCATGTCGCTGATGTTGTATCTTCTCATAACGATACGTTCCAGACCAAGACCGAACGCAAAGCCGGAGTAAACCTCGCTGTCAATGCCGCAGCCCTCCAGTACCTTGGGATGTACCATACCTGCGCCGAGCAGTTCAATGTAGCCCTCGCCCTTGCAGACACGGCAGCCCTCGCCGTGGCAGTTGAAGCACATAACGTCAACCTCTGCACTCGGCTCTGTGAACGGGAAGTGATGCGGACGCAGGCGGATCTTGCAGTCGTCGCCGTACAAACGCTGCATCAGCAGTTCCAGCGTGCCCTTGAGGTCAGCCATGGTAATGCCCTTATCAACCACAAGTCCCTCGATCTGATGGAACAGGGGAGAGTGCGTTGCATCCACAGCATCGGAACGATAAACACGGCCGGGAGCGATCACACGGATCGGCGGCTTCTGGTTTTCCATGACATGCACCTGCACGGAGGAAGTCTGTGTACGCAGCAGGATGTTCTCTGTAATGTAGAAGGTATCCTGCGTATCTCTTGCCGGATGGTTGGGCGGCAGATTCAGTGCCTCGAAGTTGTAGTAGTCATATTCCACCTCGGGACCGTCAGCCACGGAAAAGCCCATGCCAAGGAAGATCTCCTTGATCTCGTTCTCCACGATCTGCAGCGGATGCAGTCTGCCCACAGCCGGACGCTTGCCGGGCATGGTCACGTCGATGGATTCGGCAGCGATCTTCGCAGCCTTTGCTGCTTCCTGCAGCGCAGCGGATTTTTCGGAAACGGCAGTTTCCAGTGCAGCACGCACCTGATTTGCCAGCTGTCCCATTGCAGGACGTTCCTCAGCGGAGAGCTTGCCCATCTGCTTGAGAATGGCAGTCAGCTCACCCTTCTTGCCGAGGAATTTTACACGCAGCTCATCGAGCGCACGCAGGTCGGTACATGAGGAAATCGCAGCAACAGCTGTTTCCTCAATCTGTCTGAGTTGTTCTTTCATATCCTCACCTCGTAATTTTTTAGGGGATCCTGTTTTCCCAAAGATCGCCCTGAATTGTCTGCTGTTCCGGCATATTCGGAAAATAAAAAAAGCAGCCGTCCAAACAGGACAAGCCGCACTTGTTCACCACCCATTTGCCAGAGGCCAGCACCTCCACCGTTCTTAATGCGAACGCCACATCACCGCTTACAACAGAACTTCCGGAAAAACGGAATGCTTCGGCAGTGCCACTCGTGAGTGAATTTCACTGATCTGCGGTATAGCGTCTTTTCAGCAACCGACGCCTCTCTGCATACTGCATGCACAGCTACTCTCTCAGTCAACGTGTTGTCTTTCTTTATTATATCGCATAATTTTGGAAAAAGCAAGTGCTTTTTCGAAAAAAGATGTTGAAATTTTGCGCTGTTCGTGCTATACTGTTTATATAGATTCTATAAACGGAGGTCATCAGTATGCCGTATATCAACGTAAAAACCAACACAAGCGTTTCCGCACAGAAGGCGGAATCCATCAAATCCGCAATGGGTCAGGCAATCACCGCCATTCCCGGAAAATCCGAAAACTGGCTTATGGTCGGTATCGAACCCGAACAGATGCTGTATTTCCAGGGAAGCGATGCACCTGCCGCTATCGTGGATGTGACGATCTATGGAAGTGCGTCTGCCGCTGCCTATGATTCCCTGACGGGAAAGGTGACTGCAATTCTCAGCAGTGAGCTTGGCATTGCCCCGAACCGCATTTATGTCAAGTACGCCGAAACACCCCACTGGGGCTGGAACGGCTCTAATTTCTAAAAATAGAAAATCATTCGCCCGATGCAAGCATCGGGCATTTTCAGGCAATATGGCTTTTGGAAAAAGCCTTTTCAGGGTCAGGCAGCGTATTGCTGCCCCACCCCCTGACCCCCTCCCGGAGGGAGGGGGAATAAGATGGGGGGTCTGCGCACCTGACAGGTGCCGTCCCCTCTGTCACTTTGTGACATCTCCCCACACTGTGGGGAGTCACCCTCCATCCCGCCAAGGGCTGCGTCCCTTGACCCTGCTTTCGTTGTTAACAACGCCTGAAAATGGAGAGGTTATATTCGGGAATGAAATTACCGAACCACTTTTTGCGGGGCTGTCGCCCCTTATTGTATTTACGGAGGTCAAACCCATGGCACAGGTCATTTTACAGCAGGCATTCATCATGCTCATTCTCATTCTTATCGGCGCAGGCTGTTTCCGTTTTCGTCTGCTTTCCAAGGAAACAGTCAGCGAAATTTCAAGACTCGTCCTGACGGTCGTCAATCCCATCGTCATTCTCCTTGCCTATCAGCGGGAGCTGAAAATGGAGCTTGTGGCAAATCTCGGGTGGACATTCCTGCTCTCGGCACTGTCCTACGCCATTGCCATGGCGATTTCCTACCTTGCCGTCCGAAACAAAGAGGGCAGGGAAACCGCCATCGAACGCTTTTCCTGCATCTATTCCAACTGCGGATTCATGGGGATTCCCCTCGTGCAGGCAATGTTCGGCTATGAAGGCGTATTCTACCTGACTGCCTTTGTCACGCTCTTTAACCTCCTCGCATGGACGCACGGCGTGATGCAGATCTCCGGACAGAGAAGTCTGAAATCCGTTGCGAAGGTGCTGCGTTCTCCTGCCATCATCGCCATTGCTCTGGGCATGCTCCTGTTCTTCACGCAGGTCACAATTCCGTCGCTTCTCACCGAAACGCTCAGCATGGTCGGCAGCCTCAATACACCCCTTGCCATGTTCGTGGCAGGTGCTACCATTGCACAGACGGATCTTCTCGGCGTGCTGAAAAAGCCCCGTGTGTTCTACATCAGCTTTCTAAAGCTCCTTGTTATTCCTGCGGCTGTCATCGCACTTTTCCTGCTCTTTCCCCTTGACAGCACGATGGAAATGACCGTGCTTGCCGCAACCGCTGCCCCCTCTGCGGCAATGTGCACGATGCAGTGCCTGAATTATCAAAAAGACGCCGCCTACGCCTCGGAATTGTTCGGCGTGACGACGCTTCTTTCCGTTGCAACCATGCCGCTTGTCATGATGCTCTATGAGCTTTTCAAAAATATGGAAATCGGCGGATACGGCATTTCCACCTGCGGCTTTCTAATCTGTACAAACGCATTGGTTAAATGAATTGACAAATTGTGCATTCAAACAGAATTGCGGAAATAAAGGATTTCTGTTTGCAATCCTGCCCGAAATGTGCTATAATACAGTAAAGAAAAAAAGAAAATTTCCGGAGAGTGAGGGGATTACATGTTAAGCGGCATCAGCAAGCTGGATCTCAAGAGAATCAATCGTATGCAGGTACTTCGTACCATCTGGGAATCGGGACCGATTTCCAGAGTCGATCTTGCACAGAAGCTCCAGATCACCCGTGCGTCTATTACACAGATTTCCAATGCCATGATCGCCGAAGGACTGCTGGCGGAAATCGGGGAGGCACCGTATCAGGGAAACCAGCAGGATAAACTCCCCAAGGGCAGACGCAAGATTCTGCTGGATATCAATGCCAATTATAAATTTGTGCTGGGCGCAGTCATCAGCGAGCAGGAAATCACCGTGGGACTGTGCACCATGCACATGGATATTCTGGACAAGGCAAGCATGCCCTGTACCGATCATACGTCACGCAAGGAGATATTGCAGTTCATCATCAGCGCCGCTGAGCGTATGATGTCCAACAGCTGCCTGACCCGTGACAATGTGCTGGGTCTGGGCGTGGGCGTGATGCCCATCATGATCGGCAGAATGCGTGTGTTCTACAAGGACGGAACATTGGATTTCTCCGAGCTGATCCGTGGACTTTCCGTTCCGCAGATGCCGAAGGTCTTCTGCGGCAATGCCGTGTGGCTGCTTTCCCTTGCTAATACCGATCTCCAGCGTGGCAATATCCCGAATGCCAATCAGGTGTATATCCATCTGGGCAACCAGATCAATATCTCCGTTCTGCGTCCCGAAAAGAACGAACAGGAATACCTCTCCTACAGCTATATGACGGAACGCTGCATCGTCCGTCCGGGCGGCAGACAGCAGGATGGCTATCCGGCAGGCTCCGTGCGAGCACAGCTCTCCGTTCCTGCAATGCAGGCGAGAATCGCACAGGTGTACAGCAAGGATCGCACGCCGTTCCTCTATAGTGCAACGGACGGTTATATTGAACATGTCACACTTGAACAGATGTATCAGGCAGTCATTGCGGGTGACCGCCGCTGTGAGGAAGTCGTGCAGGAGATCATGCAGGACTGGAGCGTGCTGCTGCATAACATGGTGTGCAGCTTTCAGGCGCAGAGAGTTGTGCTGCACCACTTCGGGCTGACCGAGCGTGGCTTTACCCATTTCAGAAGATATACCAAGGAATTTGCCGGCGATGACATTGCCGAGCGTATCGTACTGAGCAGCGTGAGTGAAAAAACAGACTTCCTTGCAGGCTGTTCTCTGGTGCTGATGAAGAATTTCTATCTCATCGGGGGAACGCTTGCGGAGGATGAGGAATAAGTGCGAAGCTGCACGGAAAGAGGTGTCAATATGAAGGCAGTTGGATTTGATAACGAAAAATACCTGCACATGCAGTCGGAGCATATCCGAAACAGAATTGACCAGTTCGGCGGAAAGCTCTATCTGGAATTCGGCGGAAAGCTGTTCGACGATTACCATGCCTCCCGTGTGCTGCCGGGTTTTGAACCGGACAGCAAGCTGAAAATGCTGCTGCAGCTGAAGGATCGTGTGGAGATCGTGATGGCGATCAATGCAGCCGATATTGTGAAGAATAAGCTGAGAAGCGATCTTGGCATCACCTATGATCTGGATGTCATCCGTCTGATCGATTGCTTCCGTCAGATCGGACTCTATGTCAGCAGCGTGGTGATGACACGTTTTGACGGACAGACCGCCGCAGTTGCATTCCAGAAGCGTCTGGAATCCCTCGGTGTGCGTGTGTACCGTCATTTCAATATCGAGGGCTATCCGTCCGATATCGCAAAGATCGTCAGCGATGAGGGCTACGGAAAGAATGAATATATCCCCACAACAAGGGAGCTTGTCGTGGTGACTGCCCCCGGACCCGGAAGCGGCAAAATGGCAGTCTGCATGTCCCAGCTCTATCATGAAAATGCCCGTGGACGCAAGGCAGGCTATGCAAAATTTGAAACCTTCCCCATCTGGAATCTTCCTCTCAAGCATCCGGTGAACCTTGCCTATGAAGCGGCAACGGCGGATCTGAATGATGTGAACATGATTGACCCGTTCCATCTGGAAGCGTACGGAGAAACAACGGTCAATTATAACCGTGATGTCGAGATTTTCCCCGTGGTCAGTGCCATGCTCGAAAACATCCTCGGCGAATGTCCGTACAAGTCACCGACGGATATGGGCGTGAATATGGCAGGCAACTGCATCATTGATGATGAAATCACCATGAATGCTTCCCGTCAGGAAATCCTGCGCCGCTATTATGCGGCAATGTGTGACAAGCGCAAGGGTCTGCTCAGCGATGAAGTGACGCTCAAGCTCAAGCTTCTGATGAAGCAGGCAGGCATCAGCGTCAATGACCGTGAGGTGACAGCACCTGCCCTGCAGCGTGCTGCACTGACAGGCGCACCTGCTGCCGCAATGCAGCTGCCGGACGGTACGATCGTCACAGGCAGAACCTCGGAGCTTCTGGGGGCATCCGCAGCACTGCTGCTCAATGCACTCAAAAAGCTCGCAGGACTGGAGGATGACCTCCACCTGATCGCACCGACGATCATTGAACCCATTCAGCACCTGAAGGTGGATCATCTGGGCAACCGCAATCCCTGTCTGCATACGGATGAAATTCTGATTGCACTTTCCATTTGTGCGGCAACCGATGAAAAGGCGGAGCTGTGCATGCAGCAGCTCGACAAGCTGCGTGGCTGCGAGGTGCATTCCTCCGTCATTCTTTCTCCCGTGGATGAAAAGGTGTTCCGCCGTCTTGGTGTGAACCTCACCTGCGAACCGGCATATCAATAAAATAGGAAGCCCTCCCATTTGGGAGGGCTTTTGTCTGAACTGCTGCTGTATTTAAAGGGGGCATCTGGTGGATGGAGGGTACGCAGTACCCTCCAAATTTTGCCCCTCCCCCTCTGGGGGAGGGGATGGGGTGAGGAGCAGCTGCGCAATTCTCTCCCTAAGAATATTATTTTTCGCCGCACCATCTTCGCCGTCAAAAAAGACTTTTCATCTCAGTACACCCCCGACATACAACTTTGTATACAACCGCAAGGGGCGAATTTTATCAAAAGTGGACAGATTATTGTGAAAAACCACCAAAAACAGGGTGGTGTTTTTGACTTGTGCGTACAAATTTCGGACGAATTTCACAAGTTGTCTTTACAAATAACAACAGTTGTGCTATAATGTAATCAATCCTAAGAAATACAGAGTAATTGATGTAAATTCCTCTCTTGAATGCGTTTTCCTCAGATGGCGTGCAACGTCTGAGGGAAACGCAGGGTAGTTTATAAGGATATCTCTGAAAACTGGTTCGGAGAGGGTGGGTTCGGGGAACATTTTCCTTTGCAAATCCCCCTTTATTTTTATATGCGGCAAAAATGCCGGATGTTTCATCGGTCAAGGACAGAAAATGAAGAAGTCGAGGATACAATATGGACGAGTACAAATATCTTGCAATTGTAGAATGGGCAAAAAAATACATCGAGGAGCAGGGCCTGCGCCCCGATGACCGTTTTCTGTCCGAAAATGAATTGTGCAGTATACATAATGTCAGTCGCCAGACCGTGCGTCAGGCACTGAAAATGCTTGAAAATGAAAATGTCATCTGCCGTGTTCGGGGCAGCGGTACGTTTGTGAAGGAAGCAAGCGCCGCAGCTCCCGCAGAACGACTCAGCGTCGGCGTCATTTCTACCTATTTCAGCGATTATATCTTCCCGAGTATTGTGACGGGAATCGAAAGTGTGCTGAAACGCAACAACACTGCCATGCAGCTTTCCATTACCCAGAATCAGGTGTTTGAGGAAACGCAGGCTTTGAGAAATATGATTAACCACGGCGTGTCGGGGCTGATCATTGAGCCGTCAAAAAGTGCGCTCCCCAATCCCAACCGCAAGCTCTATGATGAGATCAAGGCAAAGAATATCCCTGTGGTGTTCTTCAATGCAAAGTACCCGTGGGCGGATTTCCCATGCGTCATGATGGACGATATCGAGGCAGGCAAGCTTGTGACGGATTATCTGTTCCATTCGGGACATAAGAAAATCTCCGCTATTTTTGCGCTTGACGATATTCAGGGACATAACCGTTATCAGGGCTACATCAAAAGCTGCGAGGAGCAGGGCATCGTGACTGCCGAACAGAATGTGCTTTGGTACTCCACGAGCGAGCGTGCTTCTCTGTTCAGCCTTTCGGAAAGCCGTATCCTGTCGCTTCTGAAGGAATCCACGGCGGTTGTGTGCTATAATGATAAGCTTGCAGTCGAGCTTCTGAACTTCTGCAAATCCAGAGGCATCAGCGTGCCGGACGATATTTCCATCGTGGGTATCGATGATTCCAAGCTTGCGACCATCTGTGACGTGCATTTGACAACGGTCAAGCACCCGCATCAGCTGCTGGGCGAAAAAGCGGCGGAACAGCTGCTCTCCCTGATGCAGAACCCGAAGGCGGAGAGCAAGGATGTGTTGTGCAAACCGGAGCTTGTTATTCGTGATTCAGTAAGAAAGATAAAATGATCACAATCAGGGGCCGCCGCTTGTTCCGGCGGCGGTCCCGTTCTGTTAAACAGTGGAGGGATTTATGATGAATGTCAGCGAGTATTCCCATAACGTGCAAAGAGAACGATATAGCGACGTGCAGCGTGTGGATACGGGCAGAATCGAGCAGCTTCTGAAAAGCGGCAGTATGGATATGTGCCGCAGAACGGTGATGGCTTTTTTTGAAGAAACGGGTTTCTTTCAGATTGATTCCATGCTCATGCGACTCTATGTGGCAATGGACCTGTATATACTTGTCCGTGTGTATTCCAAGGAGCTGGGCGTTCCCTATGAGGAATTCGTCGAACGCTTCGGAAGCATCGACGACATTGAAACGAATTTCATTGATTCGGAGGGTGCGGTCAATTTCTTTACGGAAATGCTGGAGCAGTGCATCCGATGGCGTGCGGAATTTTCCCGTGAGAACCGCAATGAAACCATCCGGAGAACGCTCAAATATATCGGCGAAAGCTACATGCTTGAGGAAGTTTCCCTCAAGAGTGCCGCAGCAGCCGTCAATCTCAGTCCGACCTACCTGAGCGCACTATTCAAGAAGGAAATGGAGATGAATTTTTCCGACTATCTCGCACAGGTGCGCATTGACAAGGCAAAGGAACTGCTGTGCAGAACCTCCAAGCTTGTCAGTGAGATCTCCTATGAGGTGGGATTCAGCGACTATCGCTATTTCGGGCAGATTTTCAAGAAATATACAGGGCAGACGCCCCGTGAATTCCGTGCAAACAGCAACAGGACAGCATAGGTTTGTTAAATATGTGACAATACAACTTGTGAACACATAAAAAATTAAACAAAAACCTTGAAAAATTTGGTATAAATGTATGCACAAGTATACTATAATGTAAGTACAAGTTCACCGGAAAACGGTGCAATAAAAATCTGGAGGAGATATTTATGTTTAAGTTTAAGAAATTTGCTACACTCGCTACAGCAGCAGCTATGTGCTTTGCGTTCGCATCCTGTGGTCCTGCACAGTCCGGTGGTGGTCTGATCAAGGTTGGTATTATCAATAACGACCCCAACGAATCCGGTTATCGTACAGCAAACGATAAGGATATGAAGAACACCTTCACAAAGGAAAACGGCTTTGACGCTTCCTTTGCATACAGCCTGAAGAACGACGAGCAGATCAACCACGCTCAGAAGTTCATCCAGGACGAAGTTGACTATCTGCTTCTCTCCGCAGCTGACACAGCTGGTTGGGATTCCGTACTGAAGGATGCTAAGGAAGCAGGCGTAAAGGTTATCCTGTTTGACCGTACCATCGACGCAGACGCAAGCCTGTATGAGGCTTCCATCGTTTCCGATATGGATAAGGAAGGTCAGACAGCAGTTGACTGGCTGAAGGGTCAGAACCTCGCTAAGTATGAAGTAATTCACCTGCAGGGCGTTATGGGCTCCGCAGCACAGAAGGGCCGTTCCGGCGCTCTGGATGCAGCAGTTTCCGAGCTGGGCTGGACAATGGTAGCACAGCAGACAGCTGAGTGGAACGCAGAAAAGGCACAGCAGATCGTACAGTCCGTAATCGACTCCGGCAAGTCCTTCAACGTAATCTATGCAGAGAACGATGACATGGCTAAGGGCGCTGTAGCAGCTCTCGACAAGGCTAACATCTCTCACGGCGTAGGCAAGGACGTAGTAGTAATGGGCTTTGACTGCAACAAGTGGGCTCTGGAAGAGCTGCTCAAGAAGAACTGGAACTATGACGGTCAGTGCAATCCTTTCCAGGCTTCCTACATCAAGGACATCATCGACAAGCTCGAAAAGGGCGAGTCCATCGGTGAGAAGGTTGTAGTAATGGATGAAAAGGGCTTCGACGCTGCTACAATTACACAGGAAGATGTTGACAAGTACGGTATCTAATTGCTATCGTCAATTGTAAATAGTACCTAAAGAAAAGCGCAGTGCGGCATAATGGAAATTCCGTATGTCACGCTGCGCATTTTTTAAGCATTCTTGTATTTTTTATGGAGGTGAAACCGCAGATGCGAGAAAAAGCAGTTTTGGAAATGCGAAATATTTACAAGACCTTTCCGGGTGTAAAGGCATTACAGAATGTGGATTTTACGCTTTGCGAAGGTGAGATTCATGCACTGATGGGTGAAAATGGTGCAGGAAAATCCACGCTGATCAAGGTTCTGACGGGCGTGTACCAGAAGGATTCCGGCAGCGTCTATATGAAGGGACACGGCAAGCCCATTCTGATCAGATCTCCCCAGGAGGCGCAGAAATACGGCATCAGCACCGTGTATCAGGAAATTTCCCTTTGCCCGAATCTTTCGGTTGCAGAGAATATGTACATCGGCCGTGGCGAAGGCGCACTGCTCAACTGGAAGCAGATGAATGAGAGTGCGGGTAAGATTCTCAAATCCCTCGGCATTGCCGTGAAGCCCGAACAGCAGCTTGCCAGCTGCTCGCTTGCCGTACAGCAGATGGTTGCCATTGCCCGTGCGGTGGATATGGAATGTAAGGTTCTGATTCTGGACGAACCGACTTCCTCTCTGGACGAGAGCGAGGTTGCAAAGCTCTTCAAGCTCATGCGTGATCTGAAGGCAAGGGGCGTTGGAATTATCTTTGTTACACACTTCCTCGATCAGGTATATGAGGTATGTGATAAGATCACTGTACTGCGTGACGGTACGCTTGTCGGCGAATATGAGATCAGCGACCTTCCCAGAGTACAGCTGGTATCCAAGATGCTGGGTAAAGAGCTTGACGATATGGCGGACATCAAGGGTGATAATTCCGCTGCAAGCGAAAAGACAAACGAACCTCCCGTATTTGAGGCAAAGGGACTTTGCAGCACAGAAGGCATCAAGCCCTTTGATTTCTACATCAGAAAGGGCGAGGTCAACGGCTTTACAGGACTGCTCGGTTCCGGCAGAAGTGAGTGCGTGCGTGCGATCTTCGGTGCCGATAAGGTAACCGGCGGCCAGGTGAAGATGGGCGGCAAGAGCGTGAAGATCACAAAGCCCATTGATGCGATGAAGCAGGGAATTGCCTATCTTGCAGAGGATCGTAAGCGTGACGGAATCGTAGGCGATCTGTCTGTCAGAGATAACATCATCCTTGCGCTGCAGGTAAAAACAGGCTTCTTCAAGCCGTTTTCCAAGGCGAAGGCTACGGAGTTTGCGGAGAAGTATATCAAACTCCTTGATATCAAGACCGCATCCGTACATACCCCCATCAAGTCCCTGTCCGGCGGTAATCAGCAGAAGGTGCTGCTGGCACGCTGGCTTCTGACAAATCCGCAGTATCTGATCCTCGACGAACCGACAAGAGGTATCGACGTCGGCACAAAGATCGACATCCAGAAGCTGGTGCTGAAGCTTGCTTCCGAGGGCATGAGCGTGACCTTCATTTCTTCCGAAACGGATGAGATGCTCCGCACCTGTTCACGTCTGGTGGTTATGAGAGACAGAAAGGTTGTCGGCGAGCTTTCGGGCGATGAGCTGACGCAGAATATGATTATGGCAACAATTGCAGGAGGTGAAGAAGCATGAGTGACAGATACATAAAGGAAAAGGGCGCAGCAGGCTTCTTCAAGAGCCTGTTCCGGCATCAGATCTTCATTCCGATCGCAGCGCTCCTGCTGCTGGCGATTTTCAATCTGATCGTTGACCCGTCCTTCTTCAAGATCACACTGGGCTATTCCAGTGACGGTTATCCGGTGCTTTCCGGTAACCTGATGACCATCATCGACTACGGCTCCGAGCTTGCCATCCTTGCCATCGGCATGACGCTCGTAACTGCCGCTTCCGGCGGACAGGACATCAGCGTGGGCGCAGCCATTGCCATCAGCGGCAGCGTGGTGCTGCGTGTGCTTTGCGGTACGGATTCCCGTCCCGAGGTGCTGCAGGCTCCCATCATCGTTGCATTCCTCATCAGCTGTGTGGTTGCAATGCTCTTCGGTGCATTCAACGGAACGCTGGTTGCGTATTTCAAGATTCAGCCCATGGTTGCAACGCTCATCCTCTTTACCGCAGGACGTTCCATTGCAGCATGGATCAACAACAACGAGCTGCCGATCGTTTCCGATAAGACCTTTACATACTTCGGCGGCTTCATTCCGGGTGTTCCGATTCCGACTCCGTTTTTCATTGCATTGCTCTGCATGGCAGTCATTGCACTGGCACTCAAATTCACCAATCTCGGACTCTATGTACAGTCCGTTGGTATCAATGAAAAGTCCTCCCGCCTCAACGGTCTGAATCCTCAGATGATCAAGTTCATGACCTATGTGATCCTCGGTCTGTGTGTTGCGGTTGCAGGCTTTATCAAGGTAAGCCGTCTGTCATCTATCAACTATTCCGTAATTGCAAAGGATATTGAAATGGATGCCATTCTTGCGGTTGCTCTGGGCGGTAACGCACTCAGCGGCGGCAAGTTCAACATGACAGCTTCCATTCTTGGTGCTTATGTTATCCAGTTCCTCACGACGACACTGTATAAGATGGAAGTACAGTCCGCTGCGCTTTCCGCATACAAGGCAATCGTAGTCATTGCACTGGTAGTTCTGAGCGCACCTGTTGTAAGAGAAAAGCTTACTGATCTGTGGAAGAAGATCACAGGCGGTAAAGCAGCAAAATCGCAGGCGTAAGCCAACGGTATCTTACAATATGAAATGGAGGAGAAACTATGTCGTTTTCAAACAAATTACGCAATAGAATCGGCAACATGACGGATACCAATCTGCTGACATCCATCACGATCGTGGTATTCATTATCATGTATCTCGGTGCGATTCTGTTTCTTGGCGAAGGCTTTTTAAAGCCCCAGACCTTTTTCAACATGCTCAATGCGAATGCAGCACTGATCATTCTGTCCTGCGGCATGAGCCTTGTTATGATCACCGGCGGAATTGATATTTCCGTAGGTGGTGTCACAGCACTCTGCTGCATGTGCAGTGCTGTATTTCTGGATCATCACGGCGGAAACGTCATCGGTGCCATCCTGATTTCTGTCGGCATCGGTCTGGCATTCGGTCTGATCCAGGGCTATCTGATTTCCTATCTGGAAATCCAGCCGTTCATCGTTACACTTGCAGGCATGTTCTTTGCCCGTGGTATGACGACCATCGTTAACACCAATCCTTTCAACGTTGTCAACGAGGAATTCGTTGCACTCAAGGAAACCCGTATCATCATCCCCTTCATGGGTTATGTCAACAAGGCGGGCAATTATGTCAACGCCTACATCGAAATCGGTGTGGTTGTGGCACTGCTCATCGTTGCAGCACTGTTCTTCGTCCTCAAGTGGACAAAGACAGGCCGTAACTTCTATGCAGTCGGCGGCAACAGACAGAGTGCTTTGATGCTGGGTGTCAATGTCAAGAGAACCACATTCATTTCCTATGTACTCTGCGGACTGCTTGCAGGCATCGGCGGCTTTGTATACTTCATGCATGTTGGCTCCGGTTCTGCATCCCATGCATCCGGCGCAGAAATGAATGCCATCGCATCCTCCATCATCGGCGGCACCATGCTGACCGGCGGTGTGGGCAACATCATCGGCACGTTGTTCGGCGTAATGTCCCTGGCACTGATCCAGAACATCGTATCTTCCGTTGGTCTTGATCAGGCATGGTGGACAGGAATTACCATCGCAGCAATGCTCTGCCTGTTCCTCGTGATCCAGAGTATCGTTATGTCCAGAAAGTCCGGAAGCGTTTCTGCCGACGCAGGAACGACGGCTGATGCAAAGAAGGGGTAAGTGCTATGGATAGAATTACACAGATTGCAACAGGCAAAACGGCGATCGGTATCGAATTTGGTTCTACAAGAATCAAGGCAGTACTGATCGGCCTTGACTCCGAGCCTCTGGCAGCCGGTACCTATGACTGGCAGAACAGCTATGAGAACGGCGTCTGGACATATTCTCTCGATGAAGTCCGCAAGGGCATGCAGGGCTGCTTTGCAGCACTGATGGAGAACGTCAGAAACAAGTACAATGTGGTGCTTGAAACAACCGCATCCATCGGTATTTCCGCAATGATGCACGGTTACCTCGCATTTGACGAGGATCACCAGCTCCTCGTTCCCTTCCGCACATGGCGCAATACCATGACGGCGGAGGCAGCGGAAAAGGTGACAAAGGAATTCGGCTTCAACATCCCCCAGAGATGGAGCATCGCACATCTGCATCAGGCGATCCTCAACGGGGAGGAGCATGTGTCCCGCATCCGCTTTATGACAACGCTCGCAGGCTATGTTCACTGGATCCTGACAGGGGAAAAGGTGATCGGCATCGGCGACGGCTCGGGTATGTTCCCGATCGACCCCGAAACCGGCGAATACAATAAAACCATGCTGGAGAAGTTTGCAAAGCTCACGCAGGGAACTGCATTCACGCAGGATCTTTCCGAAATCCTGCCCAAGATCGTTCCCGTTGGTGAGTGCGCAGGTACGCTGACTGAGGTCGGTGCAAGACTGCTTGACCCAAGCGGCACCTTCAAGGCAGGCGTTCCGTTCTGTCCGCCCGAGGGCGATGCACAGACAGGAATGGTGGCAACCAACAGTATTGCACCGAGAACAGGCAATGTTTCCGCCGGCACTTCCATTTTCGCAATGGCAGTGCTGGAGCGTGATCTGAGCGCCGTTTATCCGCAGATCGACATCGTCACAACTCCCTGCGGACATCCTGTGGCAATGGTACACTGCAACAACTGCACAACGGATCTTGATGCATGGGTTGCAATGATCTCCGAAACACTGGGATTATTTGATCTGAATGTCAAGAAAAGTGTTGTCTATGACAAACTCTATGCGGCAGCACTGTCGGGCAAGGCAGACTGCGACGGCATTCTCAGCTACAATTATTATTCCGGTGAGCATGTAACAGAGCTTCCGGAGGGCAGACCGCTTGTGATGCGCACGCCCAATTCGAAGCTGTCTATTTCCAATTTCATGCGCAGCCTTGTGTATTCCTGCATGGCAACACTCAAAATCGGCATGGACATCCTGATGAATGAGGAGAAGATCACCCTCAATAAGATTTATGCACACGGTGGACTTTTCAAATCCCCCGTGACAGGTCAGCGTTTTCTGGCGTCCGCTTTGGGTGTTCCGGTAACGCTTATGGAATCCGCCGGCGAGGGCGGTGCATGGGGTATTGCCCTGCTTGCAGCATACCAGGCTCGTGAGGACCGCATGGAAGGTCTTGCGGATTATCTGAATCGCTGCGTCTTTGCAGGCATGAGCGGTACCAGTATGGATCCCTGTGTCGAAGACGCAGAGGGCTTTGCAGCATATATGAAGAGCTACAGAGCCGGTCTTGCCGTGGAACAAGCGGCAATCAAGGTAGATTAAGGAGGATTATGATATGAAATTCTGGTTTATTACAGGTTCCCAGTCCCTTTATGGTGAGGAAACCTTACGTCAGGTGGAGGAGGACTCCAAGGTAATCGTAGCAGGACTCAAGCTTCCGTTCCCGGTGGAATACAAGATGACTGCCAAGACCCCCGCAGAGATCGAATCCATCATCAAGGAAGCAAACTATGACGATGAGTGCGCAGGCATTATCACATTCTGCCATACTTTCTCTCCGTCCAAGATGTGGATCAACGGCTTTGCAAGACTGCAGAAGCCCTGGCTGCATCTGCACACACAGTTCAAGGATTATATCCCGAACGAAGAGATCGACATGGACTACATGAATCTGCACCAGTCCGCACATGGCGACCGTGAGCATGGCTTCATCGGAGCTCGTATGCGTACCCCCCGCAGAGTGGTTGCAGGTCACTGGATGGACGAAAGAGTGCAGGCAAAGATTGCTGACTGGCAGAGAGCCGCTGTCGGCGTTGCATTCAGCCGCAGCCTGAAGATCGTTCGTTTCGGCGACAACATGCGTGAGGTAGCGGTAACTGAGGGTGATAAGGTTGAAACACAGATCAAGCTCGGCTGGCAGGTAAACACCTGGGCTGTGGGCGATCTGGTTGAGGAAATGAACAAGGTCACAGAGGCAGAGATCGACGCTCTGATGCAGGAATATGCACAGGTTTACGACTTCGACGAGAAGGATACGGAGGAAATCCGCTACCAGGCTCGTGAGGAGATCGCAATGGAGAAGATCCTCGTAAGAGAGGGCGCAATGGCATTCTCCAACACCTTCCAGGATCTGCACGGCATGCGTCAGCTTCCCGGTCTTGCAACACAGCACCTGATGTCCAAGGGCTACGGCTACGGCGGTGAGGGCGACTGGAAGACCGCAGGCATGACTGCCATCATCAAGGCAATGTATCCCGATGGTGCAACTTCCTTCATGGAGGACTACACCTATGACTATCAGCAGGAGCTGATCCTCGGCTCTCATATGCTGGAGGTATGCCCGACCGTTGCGGCAACAAAGCCGAGAATCGAAGTGCATCACCTGGGTATCGGCGGCAAGGAACCGCCGGCACGTCTGGTATTTGAAGGTCTTGCAGGCAAGGCAATTGCAGTTTCCCTGATCGACATGGGCGGCAGAATGCGCCTGATCGCACAGGATGTAGAGTGCGTAAAGCCCTTCCAGAGCATGCCCAACCTTCCCGTTGCAAGAGTGATGTGGAAGCCCGCACCGGATTTCCTGACCGGTATGGAATGCTGGATCCTCGCAGGCGGCGCACACCACACAACACTCTCCTACGACATCAACACCGATGTACTGCGTGATTTCGCAAGAATCATGGGCATTGAGTTTGTATCCATCAATGCAGCAACCGATATCTATGCTCTTGAAAAGGAGCTTATGCTTGGTGATGTAATATGGAGATAAAAGAACTGAAGGAGCGTGTCCTTCGGGCAAATCTCCTGCTCCCGAAGTACGGTCTTGTGACCTTTACCTGGGGCAATGTGAGCGAATTCGACCGTGAAACAGGACTTGTTGCCATCAAGCCCAGCGGCGTGGAATATGACACGATGACAGCGGATGATATTGTGGTGCTGGATCTTGACGGCAATATCGTGGACGGAAAGCTCCGCCCCTCCAGCGATGCACCCACGCATCTGGAGCTGTACCGCAGGTTTGACGGTATCGGCGGCATTGTCCACACCCACAGCCGTTATGCAACGGCGTTTGCACAGGCAGGACGGGGCATTCCGCCGCTTGGCACGACGCATGGTGATTATTTCTACGGCGAGATCCCCTGCACCAGAAGCATGACGCCCGAGGAAATCGCAGGCGAATACGAGCTGGAAACAGGCAAGGTCATCGTCGAATGCTGTCCCGATTATGCAGATATCCCCGCAGCACTGGTAGCAAACCATGCGCCCTTTGTCTGGGGCAAGGACGGTCACGAGGCGGTTCATAATGCCGTTGTGCTTGAGGAGCTGTCTGCAATGGCGTGGCTGACGCTGAGCCTTGATCCGAAGGTTTCGAACATGAGCCAGAATCTGCTTGACAAGCACTATCTGCGCAAGCATGGTGCAAATGCCTATTATGGACAGAAGTAAATAAAAAAAAGGAATCCCCCTGCGTATGCAGGGGGATTTTTCTGTTATTATCAGGATTGCGTATCCGTTGTTTCCGCAGTTTCATCCGTTTCTGTTGTTGGATCCTCCGTCGGCAACATCGTGGGCTTCTGCACTTCCTCGGGTTCCTCCCCGTCAAGGAAATACGCTGCCGTATCGCTGAGTGTCAGCGCCGCCTCGGAATTGTACAGAGCCACCATATCCTCCGCAGAGGTGTATTTCTCGGAATACTCTCCCTGTGAGTCCGTCAGATATTCGCCATACCAGAGTCCGAAAAAGCTCCAGATGCAGTTGTCACGGAACATATCGTTCATGCTCGGAACGCTGCTTGTTTCGCTCAGCGCCAGCATTTTCTCGCCGCCCGTCATTCTCGACAGCAGCACAAACTGCTCATAACGGCTGCTGTAGGGCGTTTCCTTCGGAAGATAAATATCCATGGAGGCAATGTCGTACATGGTTTCATCCACCAGATATTCCGCACTCTGCCCATTCCAGATCCAGATGAGATTGTTAAGCTTGTGGTATTCCGTCATGCGTGTGTACATCAGCTCCCACAGCCAGCGGTAGGCGTTCGGGCCGTCGCTGCCCCACCAGAACCAGTCACCGCCCGCTTCATGCAGCGGACGCCAGAGAACGGGGATATCCTCCTGCGCCAGTACTTTCAGTTCCTCGGAAACGCTGTCAATGTCACGCAGGATGGTGTAGCATTCATCCGTGATGCCGCCCTCGTCGTGCAGCTCCTCAATCTCATCCCAGTCGAGCAGTGCAAGCTCCTTGTCCGTCAGCGCATCCATCAGGGAGAAATCAGAATCCTTGGAATAAACCGTGCTGACGCCCATCGGTGCGTCCCAGTACCACATCAGACCGACAATGCCGCCACGCTGCGCCCATGCACGGCTTGCGCCCATGACATCACTTTTGGCTGCCGTGGAATTCTGAGTAAAGCCCGTCAGATCCGCAAAGCGGATGGCAGGATACTTTCCCGTCAGACGGAAGATCAGGTCGCTTTCCGTGTTCAGGTCGCTTGCCGCATATTGCCCCGTCAGCATCTTTGCGCCGTAATTTTTGCTCATGTATTCCATGAGCTTTTTTGCATTTTCGGATGCATTTTTGTTGCAAAGCTCGTAGGATTCACGATATTCCATTTCATACATTTCCTTATAATCGGAAATTTCAAAATAGTCCAGCGAGAAACCGCCGTCGATCTCCTCAATCGAAAGTGTGGTTTCCCCCTTTGGCAGGTACACACCCGAGAATGTCACACGCACGAAATGACCGCTTTCCGAAATGGTAAATTCTCCGATTCGCTCATCGTTTACGATCAGCGCATTGGTCACCTCCGTATCGGCACATACGCTGATGGTGATGTCATAGTGCTGTGCAGCTTCAATATTGCACACCGCCTGCACAAGATCCCCCGGATTTGCCGCAAAGCCTGTCAGATAGCCTCTGCCGCTGAATCCTGTGCGGATATTTTCTTCAATGAGAAGTCCTGTAAAAACTGCATCCTCCGCCTCCATGCGCATGTTGGCACTCTGGATTTCGATGGGCGGAACATCCAGCTCCACCACCGGAAAGCTCGGACCGGTCAGAGCTTCCGTCGGAGTATCCGACGGCTGTGTTTCGTCATCGGGTTCTGTGGATTCAATTTTGACAGTGGAGCCTCCAAGCCTGCGTCCGGAATCGGAGAGGATGCGGAAAACGACCAGTCCTCCGATCGTCAGAACGACCACTGCGATTGCTGCAATCAGCAGCCATTTATGTTTTTTCATGCGATACGCTCCTATGCTTTGATGTCATACACCGCACCACGGTGCGCTGTAAACTGTATCATGCCGTCCTTGAGTCTGGTATCCACGTCCGTCCCGTCCGTGCAGCGGATGCTGACAACGCCCTTTGTGCGCAGACGGCAGATACCGTTCGCAAGCGCACGGATCTGTGCGGAACAAAGTGCGCCGTTTTCCCAGACTATATCCACCTCAAAGCCGCCCCTTGCACGCAGTCCACGGATGCTGCCGCTTGCCCACTCTTCAGGAAGTGCAGGCAGAAGATGCAGCTGACCGTCATGGCTTTGCAGCAGTGCCTCGGCAATGCCTGCGCCGCCGCCGAAATTTCCGTCAATCTGAAACGGCGGATGGGAATCAAGGAGATTGGGGTTGGTCGAATGTGCCAGCAGCTTGTGGAGATTCTCATACACCATCTGCGCATCGTGCAGCCTTGCCCAGAGGTTCATGATCCACGCACGGCTCCAGCCCGTATGACCGCCGCCGTGAATAAGCCTGCGGATGAGGGTTGCCCTTGCGGCAGCAGCCAGTTTCGGCGTTTTCTGCGGTGTGATGAGATCCGCAGGATGCAGTGCAAAAAGCTGGGAAATGTGGCGGTGTCCGATCTCCACCTCGTCGTAATCCTCTGCCCATTCCATGATCTGTCCGTATTTGCCGATGCTCACAGGGGGAAGCTTCGGGAGCATTTCCGCAAGCGTTTCGGCAAAATCCTGCCGCCTGCCAAGAATTCCGGCAGCTTCGATCACATCCTGAAACAGCACCGTGATCAGCTGTGTATCCATGGACGGACCGATGCACAGGCTGCCCTTTTCACCGCCTGCGGTCAGGTAGGTGTTTTCGGGGGAAACGGACGGTCCCGTAACGAGCTGCCCGTGTCGGTTTTCAAAAAGATAATCCGTGAAGAATTCTGCCGCTTCGCACAGTGCGTCAAAATGCGATTCCAGAAATTCTGTGTCCTGTGTGAAACGGTAATGCTCGAAAATATGCAGGCACAGCCACGCAGCCCCCATCGGCCAGATGGTCGCCGGCATCCACAGATCCTGCGGTGCGCAGTCACCCCAGATGTCCGTATTGTGGTGACAGCAAAAGCCCTTTGCGTGGTACATTTCCTGTGCAGCCTTCCGTCCCTGCGGACGCATGCGCTCGATCAGATCAAACAGGGGAAGATGGCATTCGGGTAGATTGCCGCTTTCTGCGCCCCAGTAGTTCATCTCGGTGTTGATATTGATGGTGAAGCGGCAGCCCCATGCAGGGTGCAGATCTTCGTTCCAGATGCCCTGCAGATTCATCGGCTGAGTTCCCTGACGGCTTGCGCTGATCATCAGGTAGCGGCTGTAATGGTAATACAGCACCATGAGCTTGTTGTCATGGATGTGTCCTGTGCATTCCTTGTTGTCCACGTCGCTTCCACGCAGGCGGCGGATTCTTTCATCCGTGGGCAGCTTTTCCGCTTCGCCCCCGCTGTTGTCGGGGAGTGTGAATTTCACACGGTCATACAGCTCCCTGTAATCCCGAATATGTGCAGAAAGCAGCTCCTGCGCTGTTTTAGAAACATTCTGTGCGGAATCCGTGACCGCATGCAGCCTTGCGATTGCCTGCTTGCAGTAATCATCGCCCCGATAAAAGCTGCTCTCTGCGGAAAGCAGCAGCAGAGCCTCGGATGCGCCTTCCACCTTCAGCGTGTTGCCGATAGTCCGCACCGTGCCGCCTGCGGCAATGACGGTCATGCCTGCGGCAAAGAAAATGCCGTCACGGCTGCCCGTGCCGCCCGTGTAGAGAACGATATTCTTTTCGACGGGGCGGTTGTTGTCATAAATATCTTCCTGTCCGTCAATGCATGCGCTGAAATGCAGTGTCCCCTCGGTGTCGCTTGTCAGGTGAACGACAAGCAGCTGTGCAGGATGGGAAACGAAAATTTCCCGATGAAACTGCACGCCTGCGTCATCACGGAAGCGAACCTCTGCCACAGCCCGGCTCAGGTCGAGCGAACGCATGTATTCACGGGCTTTCCCTGTGAATTTCTGCGTGAGCTTCAACGTGCCAAGCGGCATATAATGACGGGAATCCAGTGGAATTCCCTGCATGGTTTCAAATGCAAGCTTCTGTGCTTGCGTAATCTTCTCCTCCAGAAGCAGTCTGCGGATTTCCGTAAAGCCCTCGTAGGCATCGGGATTGATGCGTTCACGCAGTCCTCCGGAATAGATGGAATCTTCGTTGAGCGAGATGGTTTCTGCAGCGGTGTCGCCGTAGACCATTGCGCCGATTCTGCCGTTTCCGACGGGAAGGGCGTGATTGAAATCCTGTGCGGCTTTCGTATACCAGAGTGTCTGTTCTGTGTCCATACATTCCTCCTGCATAGGTGTGGTGTCATTCGGATTCTCACCTATTATACCATAATCTTTTGACGAATGCAAGAAAAGCATGGAAGTTTCAGAAAAATAGCCAAAATTCGGGTGTAAATCCATTTCAATATAAGCTTTTTGCAAGAGGGGAGTTAATGAAAAACGCCTGCCGAAAGCAGAGCATTGCAGTCTGTCGAAGAACCTGAAATGGGGTGTGGGGCGTTAGCCCCACGAAAGGGGTTCGGGACGAAGTCCCCGAACTATAGCCCCTCCCCGTTGGGGAGGGGTTGGGGTGGGGGAGTTTCAAGGTGGTTTCCACCAAGAAAACAGAAGTTTCAACAAAAAACGCCCTGCAAAAAAAGCAGAGCGTTTTATTCGTTTTCAATCCGCCACATGCGTCAGAATCGCTTCTCCCACAGCGGAAAGGCGTGCATCTGCCTTCTCGTATTCCGCAGCAAGGCAGCCGTCATTGCCCTTGAGGGCAGTGCTGACATCCACATAATGCAGCCCCTTGCTGTCGGCAAGCGAAAAAAGCGCCTTGTTGCAGCTGTTGACTGCCTGCCGCTGTGCGCTGTCCGTTGGCGGCAGCAGCGAAAGAATGTAAATCGGTGTTCCGTTAAGACGTTCACACAGAATATTGGTAAACGCCGTGTATTTCTCCATATCCTCGGAAATCGTGGGCATCAGATAGACCGCCATCGGACTTTTGCCTGCGATTTTTTTTGCAAGGCTTCGCATCTCCGATTCGGACATACCGGAAACGGCATCCGGAAAGACCATTTCGGATGCCGTCTGATAATATGTAGTCAGTGCAGTCACGTCCCCGACCCATGCGCAAAGCTGCATGCGCACATCCTCTGCACGCTCGGACTGCGGAACGGGATTGACCGCTGCAGAGGGGGATGCGTCCGTCGCAACGGGAATCGCATTTTCGTCGGATTCTGCATCCTTTTCGTCCTGCACGCCTGCCATAATTTCCTTTTCCCAATAATCGGGCTGGGAGGTTGCGGAAATCAGATACAGCGCAAAGCAGCCGCCGAATGCGATAAGAACCAGCAGCAGCAGAACGCCGAGTTTAAAACGAATGATCGGCTTGGATTTGCGTGCTTCTACCTTGCCGTGCTTTCTCTTTTTTTGTGCCATGATGCTTGCCTCCATCCTGTATCCATGCCCTTCGGGCAAAATTCTCCTGCTATCATTATAACCGAAACTGCATTTTTTTGCAAGGCTTTTCCCGAGGTTTTTTAGAAAATCTGTAATTTTTGTTGCAAATTCCAAAGTTCTGTAGTATAATAAGAAAAGAAGTTTATGCTCTGCCCAAAAGAGAGAAACGGCAGTGCGGCATATTCGGGAACGGAGGCAGCTTTATGTGCGGATTTGTAGGTTTTACAGGAAGTGTCGGTGACGCTGAGCGTGTCATTGAATCAATGATGGATGCCATCCGTCACAGGGGACCCGACGCATCCGGCAGATATGTGGATGACGACATTGCCCTTGGGCATCGCCGTCTGAGTATTATTGATATTTCCGAGCAGGGCAACCAGCCGCTGTACAGCGAGGACGGCAATCTGGTGCTGGTGTTCAATGGGGAGATCTACAATTACCGTGAGATCCGCAAAGAGCTGCAGAAGCTCGGCTACCGGTTCCGCACGCAGACCGATTCCGAGGTGCTGATCTACGGGTATGCTGCCTACGGGACAAAGCTGCTGGAAAAGCTGCGTGGGATGTTTTCCTTTGTCATCTGGGACAAACGCAAAAAGACGCTGTTCGGTGCGAGGGATTTCTTTGGCATCAAGCCCCTGTATTATGCAAAAATGGGGGATACCCTGCTGTTCGGTTCCGAGATCAAGGCGTTTTTGAAGCATCCGCATTTCCAAAAGGAACTTAACACTGCTGCGCTGGAGGAATACCTGACCTTCCAGTATTCGGCAATGGAGGAAACCTTTTTCAAAAACGTGTTCCGCCTGCAGCCTGCACATTATTTCCTCTGGAAGGACGGAAAACTGGACATTCACCGCTATTGGGATGTGCAGTTCGATGCGGACGGCAATCCTTCGCTCGATGACTGGGTGCAGCAGATTTCGGGCGTGTTCCGTGATTCTGTGGAAGCGCACAAAATCGCCGATGTGGAGGTAGGTTCCTTCCTCTCCAGCGGCGTGGATTCAAGCTATGTTGCCGCTGTTGCGGATGTTGACAAGACCTTCACCGTGGGCTTTGGCGAGGATGAGCGATATAACGAGATCGGCTGGGCAAAGGATTTCTCCAAGGCGATCGGCAAACAGCATTTTACCAAGGTCATCACCCCCGAGGAATACTGGGCGTCCTTGCGTCACATCCAGTACCATATGGACGAACCCCTTGCCGATCCTTCGGCAGTTGCACTCTATTTCGTGTGCGGACTTGCGTCACAGCAGCTGAAGGTGGTGCTTTCGGGCGAGGGGGCGGATGAGATTTTCGGCGGCTACAATGTCTACAGCGAGCCAAATGCAACAGCCTATGACAGGCTGCCCAGAGGTTTGAGGCGTGCTGTCGGAAAAGCGGCAGAAAAGCTTCCCGCAAAGCGGGGACTGAATTTCCTTGTCCGCAAGGGCAAGGATGTGGAGGAACGCTTCATCGGCAATGCCTACATGTTTACGCCTGCCGAGCGCAAGGCACTTCTGAAAATTGAAACGGATGCGCCCTCACCGCAGGAGCTGACGGCACCGTATTACAAGATGGTGAAGGAGCAGGATGACGTGACAAAAATGCAGTATCTTGATTTGCACATGTGGATGGCAGGAGATATTCTCCTGAAAGCCGACAAAATGAGCATGGCGCATTCACTGGAACTTCGTGTGCCGTTCCTTGACAAAGAGGTTATGGCACTTGCACAGCGTATTCCGACAAAATACCGTGTGACGAGGAAGGAAGTCACGGACGAGAACACCCCCTATATCACAAAATACGCCATGCGGCTTGCCGCAAAACAGGATACGCCGCAGGAAACAGCAAAGACTGCTGCCAAGAAGAAGCTTGGTTTCCCCGTGCCGATCCGTGTTTGGCTGAAAGAGGACAAATACTACGAGATTGTCCGCACGCATTTTGAGAGCGATGCGGCAAAGCAGTTTTTCCATACGGAAAAGCTTGTAGCACTGCTGGATGCGCATCGTGCAGGTAAAGCGGACAACAGCCGCAGAATCTGGACGGTATTCATGTTCCTTGTCTGGTACGGTGTTTATTTCGAGGAACAGGCAGTCTGATTCATATACGATCACGAGAGGAGTGATGTTCCATGCCAAGCGTGGTGACTTATAAATACATCAAGGAAAATGCCGATATCAGGGAATATATCCGCCGTGCGGACGACGAACTGAAGGTGCTGGGTTACACTGAGCATTCCTTTGCGCATGTGGAGCGTGTGGCGCATACCGCAGGCACGCTGCTTGCGGATCTGGGTTATGATGAGAGAACCGTGGAGCTTGCGAAAATTGCAGGCATGATGCACGACATCGGCAATGTCATCAACCGCATCGACCACGCACAAAGCGGCGCAGTCATGGCATTCCGTCTGCTGGACAATATGAACATGCCGGCATCGGAGATCAGCCAGATCATTTCCGCCATCGGCAATCACGACGAAAGCACGGGACAGCCGCTCAACCCCATTTCCGCAGCACTGATCATTGCGGACAAGACCGATGTCCGCCGCAGCCGAGTGCGCAACAGCGACCTGCTGACGTTCGATATTCACGACCGTGTCAATTATGCCGTGGAGCATTCCGAGGTGCATCTCAACGAGAGCAGGACTTCGGTGATTCTGGAGCTGACGATTGACGCTGCAATTTCTCCCGTGGCAGAATATTTTGAAATTTTCCTGCAGCGCATGCTGCTTTGCAAGAAGGCAGCCCACTTTCTCGGGCTGAAATTTGAACTGATCATCAACGGCACGGCTGTGCTGTAGTAGGAGGAATGCCCATGTTTTCTGAATTTCCGCATCTGATCGACCTCAACGACCATCCCGTCTCCTGGTGGAACGGACTTCTGGAGCTTGGAGAGAATATTCTTCGCAACCCCGCCCTCTATGCCAACAGCTGTAAGGGAAAGCTCATGGGAACGCTGTTCTACGAACCCTCTACACGCACGCAGATGTCCTTCCAGACAGCGATGCTCCGCCTTGGCGGTACGGTCATCGGCTTTGACAATCCTGCGACCTCATCCGTTGCAAAGGGAGAAAACCTCAAGGATACGACGAAAATCGTCAGCGGCTATGCCGATGTGATTGTTATGCGCCATCCCATCGCAGGTGCGGCAAAGGCAGCGGCACTGACAGCCGACTGCCCTGTGATCAACGCAGGCGATGGGGGACATCTCCATCCCACGCAGACGCTGACGGATCTTCTGACGCTGAAGGTGGAAAAGAAACGACTGTCTGGACTGACGATCGGACTTTGCGGCGATCTGTACAACGGCAGAACGGTGCATTCCCTGTGCAAGGCGATGAGCTGCTATCCGGACAACCACTTCATCATGATTTCCACCAAGGAACTGCGTATGCCCTCCTACATTAAGGATGCCATCCGTGCAGGCGGCGGAACCTTTGAAGAAACGGAGAGTCTGGAAGAAGTGATGGACAAGCTCGATGTGCTGTACATGACACGCATCCAGAAGGAACGCTTCGCCTCCGAAGAAGAGTATCTGGCGCAGAAGGACACCTACATCCTTACGCCCAAGAAAATGCAGCTTGCAAAGAAGGACATGATCGTCATGCATCCGCTGCCCCGTGTGGATGAGATCACGGTTTCCGTGGATGATGATCCGAGGGCGATGTATTTCAAGCAGGCAAAGTATGGCATGTACATCCGCATGGCGCTGATCCTGACAATGCTGCAAAGCACGGCACGCACGCAGCTGCTCCGCGGCAGGGAGCATCCGGGCGTTACATGTCAGAATCCCAAGTGCATTACGAATTTTGAAGCGTACCTGCCCAAGCGCTTTACAGGCGAGGGAACGACGCTCACATGTGAGTACTGCGATCATGGGCTGCTGCTGAAGCATTGATCCGATGATAAATGAAAAAGGACGGCAGAACGCCGTCCTTTCGTGTTTTATTCCGTTTCTTCCGCCTTCTTGATCTCTTCCTCGCACTGTTCCAGAAGCTTTCCTGCTTCCTCGTCATGCGTCAGATCACGGAATACACGCAGATAGAAAGCCGCTTCCTTCCATGCGCTGCGGTCCATTGCCTGCTCTGCCAGCGCCGATGCAACTGCCAGAACGTTGGGGTCAGCACCATTGGGCAGCTCCAGATCCGCAAATGCCTGCAGCACCTCCTTGCGTGTCGGGGGCTTGAGTTCCTCACCCTTGAGCTTTGCCAGATGGCGCAGCTCCGCACGCATTGCAGGATGATCGGCATAAACGAGACTCTCAAAGTAGAAACAGAGCGCTCTGTCGTAATCCTTCTTTTCCACGCAGTAGTAGCCCAGATTCGCATAGCAGCGTGCCAGCGCATAGGGAGATGCGCAGATGGGGAGTGTTTCACGGATCACCGCCAGCAGCTTCTCAGGCTCCTTCATGACCTTGTATGCCTCTGCAAGCTCAAAACGGGGATCGGGATTTACGGGATTGAAGCGGATGGCTTCCTCCAGTACCGGAATTGCCTCAGCAGGACGACGCAGCTCAATGAGATTGTACGCATGCGCCATCAGGAATCTGACGAAGTCAAACGGTGCTTTCTCCAGGCGCTTGGTCGGGTGGTACATCACATAATAGAGATTGGATTCGAGCAGATTGCGGAAGCTGAAGAAACGTGTGTCGGGGGTTTCCGCAAATGCCTCACATACCTTGTTGTAAAGCTGCGTGGTCA
Source organism: Oscillospiraceae bacterium (assembly GCA_017521325.1). Classification (GTDB taxonomy): domain Bacteria; phylum Bacillota; class Clostridia; order Oscillospirales; family Ruminococcaceae; genus UBA3855. The sequence goes on from JAFXCV010000020.1 coordinate 74,344, forward strand.
GCTCCAGAGATTTTGCGTTCATGTGATTCTTCATCAGGTGTGCCGCTTCTCTGTAAACCACATCCAGACGGCGTTCGCCGACGTAGATGGTCTTTTTCATGAATTCCAGATGCTCCTTGGGCAGCAGGCTCACGGCAAGTTCCATAATGGCATTGGCGATTTCATCGCCATTTTCCTTGCCGGCATAATTCTCCGCCTCTTTTTGCAGGAACAGCATATCCTTTGTCAGGTCACCCGTCAGCTGGCTGCGCAGCGACAGGATAATCTTTTCTGTTTCGGTCATTTTATACCCTCCTAATAATGATACAAGAATTCCCACGCCGTATGGCGTGGGAATTCCTTACGGTAATTGTCAGTACAATCAGAAGCCTCTCTTTGCCAGATCTTTCTGGAACTTGGCATTGATCTTCTCCTCACGCTTCTGACGCTTGATTTCTTCCTTGGTCAGCGGACGCTCAGCTTGCTTGGATTTGGCGGAATCTGTGCGTCTGGAAGAGGATTCCTTCTTTGCCTTCGGCTTGTATTCTCTGTATTCGAGATTGATGCCTGCGGCTTCATCGGCCTTTTTCTGCTTTTCAGCTGCAGCAGTGGGACTCTCGCCCATCATGGAGAGAATATCCTCAATACTTCCGACAACTGCAACGTCCTTGTCCTGCTCATCGAAGATGTTGCCCTTCGGGCCTGCGGACTTGGAAACAGCGGAACGAACGATATCCGGAATATCTGCATTCTGTTCGATCTTGGAAACACGAACGCCCTGGGATTTTTTCTTCTTCGCATAGGTCATCGGCTCTACCTCCGGACGATCAACGTCGTCGGGCAGGGAGGGCTTGAATTCAGGGGGAAGTTCGGGTGTCATCGGAGAAATCAGCGGTGCTTTCTTCGGAGCAGGTGCTGCTTCAACGGGAGCCGGAGCAGGTGCTTCTACAGGTGCCGGAGCCTCGACGGGTGCCGGAGCAACGGGTACTGCCTGCTGGAACTGCTGTGCCGGCGGTGCGTAGATCGGCTGACCCTGTGCGTCATAGCCCATAAACTGCGGCATCATCGGCTGTGCGAAACCATACATGGGCTGACCCTGTGCGTCGTACCCTACAAACTGCGGCATCGGCTGCATGTTCTGCATCATCTGCGGATTCTGCATCATCTGCGGCATGCCCTGCGCAGGCATCTGTGCATACTGCGGCATCATACCCGGCATGGGCTGTGCCATGGGTGCTTCCATTGCAGGAGCAGTGTATACGGGCTGTACAGGAGCAGCAGGCGGAGGCGGAATGACCGGAACCTCCGGAATTGCATCGTCCACAACGGGAGCAGCAGGAGCCTCGTAAACAGGCTCAGCAGGTGCTGCGTATGCAGGCTGTTCGTAAACGGGTGCGGTATATGCAGGCTGTACAGGAGCTGCCATGGAGGGCGGAATCACCGGAACCTCCGGAATTGCATCATCCACAGCGGGAGCAGCAGGAGCTTCATAAACGGGCTCTGTGTAAGCAGGCTGTACAGGAGCCTCATAAACAGGCTCAGCAGGTGCAGCGTATGCAGGCTGTTCGTAAACAGGTGCGGTATATGCAGGCTGTACAGGAGCTGCCATGGAGGGCGGAATCACCGGAACCTCCGGAATTGCATCATCCACAGCGAGAGCAGCAGGAGCCTCATAAACAGGTTCGGTGTAAGCAGGCTGTGCAGGAGCCTTATAAACAGGCTCAGCAGGCGCTGCGTATGCAGGCTGTTCATAAACGGGTGCGGTATATGCAGGCTGAACAGGCGCTGTATATGTAGGCTGAACAGGCGCTGCGGATGTCAAAAGAACATCCTCAGCAGTGGGCTTCTGGACAGGAATGAACGGAACCTCAGGTTCGGATTCTGCGGAATTGGAGGGTACGCCGAACATACGCTCAGCGATCTTTTCAAATTCAAGAAGTGCAGCGGTCTGCTGTTCTTCAGCGGACAGTTCTTTTGCGGGGACAGCTTCTTCCAAAACGGGAGCAGCAGGTGCTTCGGGAGCAGCTGCCTGCGGTGCAGCAGGAACAGCAAACTGTGCGAGTGCATCATCCACATTGTCGGCAACTGCCTCGGGAGCAGTCGGAACAGCGAACTGTGCCATCACATCCTCAACAGGCTCTTCGACAACGGGTGCTTCGGGAACAGCCGGTGCTTCGGCAGGTGCGTTCTGCACATTGAACTGTGCCAGAATATCATCAACAGTTTCTGTCTTGGAAGGCTCTGCGGGTGTGGCAGGGATACCGAACTGTGCCATGATATCATCAATGGACTCGTTTTTCTTCTCAGCCGCCGGAGCTTCAGCCGGTGCAGGAACTGCGAACTGTGCGAGTGTGTCATTCTGTGCAGGTGCGTTCTGCGGTGCCGGTGCAGGCATGGAGAACTGTGCCAGAATGTCGTTGGGATTGCTCATCACTCCGGCAGGAGCAGGAGCAGGCATGGGCGGTGCGGGAGTATTCTGCTGCTGTGCAAGAATATTCGGGTTCTTGCCCTCGTTTGCTGCAAATGCAGCTGCGGTTGGATCAACAGCAGTCTGGGGCAGTGCGAACTGCGCAAGATCGCCCAGTGCAAATCCACCATAGGAAGTGGTTGTCGGAGCAGGACCGGCAGGCTTGGGGGTTTCCTTCTTTGCAGGCGGAACATACTGCGTGAACTTTGGCTCCGGCGGTGTGAATGTCGGCACTTCTGCAACGCCCGGAACCTCGGTCACTACCGGAGAGACTGGTGCGGCAGGTACCTCGGGAACAACGGGTGCCTCAGCTGCACGTCTTGCGGCTTCTGCCTCAGCTTCTGCCTTTCTGGCAGCTGCACGAGCCTCGGCTGCAGCCTTCTTTGCTTCCTGCTTCTGACGTTCCTTCTGAACTTCAGCAAGGGATACCATATTCGGATCGTCGCCCAGAATTTTTGTACGCTTCTTCTCCTCTTTGAGCATACGATCCATTTCTTTTCGGTCGGCTTTCAGAATTCTTTTTGTGAATACTGTCTGGCACTTCTCGCATGTAACCTCAGTCATCAGACCGAATGCGTCATCTACGCTGCCGCTGATGCTGAACTTTGCCATGTTTTCCGGTTTCTGCAGGTTGATACCGCAGCCGGTTCTCTTCTTGGTGTCGGTTGCATGAACGGAATTGCTCTTTGTATCACGAATCAGAAAAATCTGCATAGCAATCCTCCTATTCAAATATTACTCTATATTCATCATAACACATTTCGCACAGAAAATCAACTGTTTTTTAAAAATTTTTTGATATAATACCAAGTGTAATATATGCGGTTTGAACCGTGTTCTCCTTCATTTTGGTAATACAATTCGGATAAAAAGAGTGAAAATTTACTTATTTTGCCTTTTTTTATTGCAATTTTTGCGATGATGTGCTACAATAGAAAGAAGAAGGAACGGAAAGGAGCGTGAAGCATGGCAAAAATCATCTGGAAGGGCAGTGCACTGCTTGGACCTGTCCCGCCGGCACTGGTGACCTGCGGTACCATGGACGAGCCGAATGTTCTGACGATCGCATGGACGGGAATCGTCTGTACGCATCCTGCGATGACGTATATCTCGGTCAGACCGTCGAGACATTCCTACGAAATGATTCGAAAAACAGGGGAATTTGTCATCAACCTTCCGACCTCATCCATGGGCAGGACGGTGGATTTCTGCGGCATGAAAAGCGGTGCAAAGGTGGACAAGATACAGAAATGCAAGCTGGGGCTTTGCGAAGGCTCAGAGGTTTCGGCACCGGTGCTTGCGGATTGTCCTGTGAGTCTGGAATGCAGAGTGACGCAGGAAATGCCGCTTGGCTCGCACACGATGTTTCTGGCGCAGATCGTTGCGGTGCAGGTGGAGGACCGCTTTGTGGACAGCAAGGGCAAACTCAACCTCCAGCAGGCAGGATTGCTTGCGTATGCACATGGTGAGTATTTTGCGCTTGGAAGGAAGTGCGGCGAGTTCGGATTCTCTGTCCGGAAAAAGAAAAAGCCAATAAAGTCCGATAAAAAGCCAAAATAATCATTGACTTTTTATGCGGAATAGCTTATAATGATTTTGTAAGGATTCCGTGAAAAGATTGTGAAGAAAATGATTGATTCATGAGGAGGTTCGTGTTTATGAAACAAACAATGACAGAACGGATCCGCCGGGCAGCAAACTGCGGTCTTGCGATCCTGATGGGAACAGCACTCAGCGTGCAGATGGCAGCTGTGTTGGTTCCCACGCAAGTGAATGAGGTTCCGAATGCAGTACTTGAGGCATCGGCGGCAGAGGGCAATTACAACTATGCAAAGCTTCTGCAGTATTCGATGTACTTCTATGACGCCAATATGTGCGGCACGGAGGTTGACGAGAACATCCGCTATGTCTGGAGAGGGGATTGCCACACCTATGACGCACAGGTTCCGCTGCAGCCGATGGAGACCATCCAGAGTCCCGGTACAAATCTGACGCAGAGCTTTATTGATAAGAATAAGGACATACTTGACCCGGATGGTGATGGCTTCATTGACGTAGCCGGCGGTTTCCATGATGCCGGTGATCATGTTAAGTTCGGTATTCCGGAAAACTACTCGGCTGCTACGCTTGGCTGGGGTTACTATGAATTCCGTGATTCCTATGTCAAGACCGGACAGGATGACCATATTGAAACGATCCTGCGTTATTTCAATGATTATCTGATGAAGTGTACCTTCCGTGATGACAGCGGCAAGGTGATCGCACACTGCTATCAGGTGGGTGAGGGCGGACTTGACCATGCTTTCTGGAATTCTCCGGAAATCGACGAAATGGCAAGACCTGCATGGTTCCTGACAGCGGAAAATCCGCAGACGGATTATGTTGTATCCGCAGCCGGTGCTCTTGCGATCAATTATCTCAACTTCAAGGATACCGATCCTGAGTATGCAGAAAAGAGTCTGGATTATGCAACTGCACTCATGGATTTTGCCATGACGAATGAAAAACAGCTGAGCATTAATGAAGAAGGCCCCATGGCTTTCTACAGATCTTCCAAGTGGGAGGATGATTACTGCTGGGCTGCGGCATGGATGTATCTGTGTACAGAAGATGTCAAGTATCTTGAGGATGCAGCTCCCTATGTGGATTATTATGCACCTTCCGGCTATTGCTTCAACTGGAACGATATGTGGGGCGGTGCCAATACCATGTGGGCTGTGATCAACCAGACACACCCGGAGCTTGACCTTGTGAATATGGTAAGAAAAGCACAGGGCAAGAACCAGTATGTCTATGACGATTTTTGGGATGAGGTAGAAAAGTGCTTCCCAACATGGCAGCAGCTTGAAACCCCCGGCGGCTATGCATTCCTCAGTCAGTGGGGATCTGCAAGATACAACACTGCAATGCAGCTGATCGCCTATGTATATGATAAGTATACCAATGACGGTAAGCCCAGCGAGTACAGTGACTGGGCAAAGAGCCAGATGGATTATATTCTGGGCGACAACCCCATGGATCGCTGCTATGTTGTTGGTTACAGTGAGAATTCTGCAAAATTCCCCCATCATCGTGCAGCTTCCGGTCTGACCAAGTGTGAGGATCCGGATGAGCACCGCTATGTACTGTTCGGTGCGCTGGTCGGCGGTCCGGACGGATCTGACAAGCATATTGATGTTACTTCCGACTATATCTACAATGAAGTTACCATTGACTACAATGCAGCATTTGTTGGTGCGTCGGCAGGTATCTATGCATACTACGGCGATGAGAGCATGGAAGTGACTCCCGACTTCCCGCCGGAGCCTGAATTCAATGAAGAAGAGGGCGGCGGCAACAGCTACTGGGTAGAGGCTTGCGGTATTGACGACAAGCAGGATACGGGCGCAGGCGTGACCAAGCTGTCCTTCATGGTCAAGACCACCTCCGTTAAGAAGCTGGATAATATTTCCATCCGCTATTATTACAATTCCTCTGAAATGACCGATCCCATGGCGATGAAGGGCAGCGAGCTGTATGACCAGCCCGCTGTGGAGGCAGCTCCGGCAGACGGCGTAACCAGCGGTCCCTACAAGTACGACAAGCTGGATGACACTTATTATTTTGAGGTTACTTATGATGACTACAACTTTGCAAACTGCGCAAAGAAGTACCAGATGACAATGGGCTGCTACTATGGCGACAAGTGGGATCCCGACAACGACTGGAGCTACAAGGATCTGACCATTTATGATGAGGATGACGCATTCTTCGGTACAGGCAATGAAAAGAGAACCGACTACATCTGCGTTTATTCCGACGGCGTGCTGATCGGCGGTATTGAGCCGGATGGTTCTGTTCCGGATACGGAAACGCCTTCGGAAAAGCCTACTGAGAAGCCCACGGATGAGCGGGATGACGAGCCGACTGAAAAACCCACACAGTCCGCAAATGACGAGAAGCTGCTGTACGGCGACGCAGACTGCAGCGGTGCTGTGGATATTCTGGATGTCATTGCACTCAACAGAGCGCTGCTCGGCAGCGGAACGCTGACAGAACTTGGCAAAAAGCAGGCAGACGTGGATCTGGACGGAACGCCCAAATCTGCTGATTCCCTGATTATCATGAAGTATGTGGTAAAGCTTGTTGCTGAACTGCCGGTGAAATAAAGGAAAAACGAATAAATGCTCTGAACTGCCGCAGAAATGCGGCAGTTCTTTTTGCACAAAAATAACAGCATCGGCAAAAATGCCGATGCTGCATGATTTGTATTAAATAATCCGCCTTGCCGTCATATAGTGAAATAAAACCAAGCTTACGCAAGGTGGGTATCCGCCTGACAGCCTCACGCTCCCTTCGTCCGCAATGCGGGAGGTCTGCAATCCTCAGCCAGAGCAAAATTCCCTTAAAATGAGTGTTGGATTATAAAAACTATAATTACTCGAACAAGGCAGAATATTTACAGAAACAAGGGAGAGGATTATTCCTCTTCTTCCTCCTCGTCCTCGAACTCGCCTTCCAGCATTTCGGAAATGCGGTCAAGGAAGATATTGCCCACACGGTCATATTCTTCGTCGTTGTCAATGGTGGTCAGGAAGTCCACACCGTCCTCTTCGCCGCCCTTGAGGATGACAAGCTCTGTATCCTCAGCAAGCGCAGCCTCGGGATCTTCATTGTAAGGAACCAGCGCATAGTAGGTTGTTCCGTCAAGTTCCATGACGTCCATCAGCTCGAACTCATGCTCGTTGCCTTCTTCATCTGTTAATGTGAAAATTTCGGGATTGTAATTCATCTCATCCATGGCAAGCTCCTATCCGCCCCGTGGGGCTATGTATTTTCTTTCATGACTCTATTATACTATATTTTCACCAAAAAATCAAGAGGCAAAATCAGATTTTTCAGGAAATTTTTGAAAAAGACGAATTATTTGCTTTTCACCATGAAAATCAACTCTGATACAGACGAAAAATTGATTTGCATGCCTGCATTTGACAATTGTGTGAATTTGATATATAATGAATGCAGAAACAAATGTCGTTTTTGGCAGTACGACCCCGAATTTCAGAAACTGCCTGCGTAATACTATAGGTATAGGAGGTGCGAAATGGACTCCGAAACTCATGAGCTTCTTTCAAGAGTTGATCTTGCCGCAAAGAACGGCCGTGCGGCGGATGAACTCATAGCAGATTATATGCCGTTCATCAAAGCGGAAACGGCAAAATTCCTGCATCGCCCTCCCGAGCAGAGCGACGATGAGCTGAGCATCGCCATGTTCGCCTTTTATGAGGCGATCCGCAGTTATTCAAGGCTGCGTGGCTCCTTTCTTCGCTTTGCGGCAATGCAGATCCGCAGCCGACTGATCGACAATTATCGGAGGGAAAGTCGGGGCAGGGGGCATATTTCCCTCAATGCCTGCGATGACGATTCGCAGACGGAGCCTCTCGAAATGCTCGCCGACAGCCATGACGCATTTGCGGAAGCGCAGCTTCGTGAGGCGACAAAGCAGGAAATTGCAGAGCTTGCTGCCCAGATGGAGCAGTTCGGCGTTTCCTTTTCCGATATTGCGGAGAATTCTCCCAAGCAGCAGCGCACACTCGAGCAATGCGGCAGGGCGGTGCGTTATGCACGCAGCAATAAAGAGCTGCTTGATGAATTTCTGCGTACAAAAAAAGTGCCGATGGCGGCACTTGCAAAGGGTGCGCAGGTCGAACGAAAAACATTGGAACGACACAGACGCTATCTTGTGGCAGTGCTGCTCATCTGCACCAACGGCTACGAGATCATGCGTGGACATATTATGCAGGTATTGAAAGGCGGTGAATCACGATGAAATATATGGTCATGGAATGCAGTACGGGACGAGCCGTGCTGATGGACGAGGAGGGCAGATTTGTATTTGCTGCAAACCTCGGCTATGAAGTGGGGCAATCCGTGACGGATCCCATCCTCCTTGGAGAAAAGGAAAAGAAACACAACGGGATCATCGTGATGCGGACGATTGCCGCAGCAGCGGCATCCGTTGCCATTCTTTTTGCACCGTGCTATTCCTATTATGCACGCAATCTCAAGCCCTGTTCGGCGGTGACGATTACTTCCCATGCGGCGATCAGTATGGAACTGAATCGTGACGGCAAGGTGATCCGCCTGCAAAGTGATTCCGATTACGGCAAAGAGCTGATCGAAAAGCACGATATCAAGGGCAAGGATAAGCTTGAGGCGGTCAATGAAATATTACAGAGCGAGATTTCGGACGGCTATCTCTCCGATGGCGACACGGTCGATGTGTATATTGAAAGCAAGGATGATACGGCTTATGATTCCTACAAGACTGAGTTTGAGGAGGAACTGCCAAAGCTTGCCATCAAGGTCAATGTCCATGAAAAGGACGAGAAGAAGCCGGAACCTCCCTTGAAGGAAGAAAAGCCCGAAAAGGAGAAGCCCGAAAAGCCTGAAAAGGAGCAGCCTGAAAAGCCGGACACTCCAAAAACCCCCGTTCCGCCTGTGGAGAATCCCACGGCACCTGCGGGCCCTGTGCCGGAAGATGCTCCGACACCGCCGGGACATGGAAATCTCAAGCCCACGCCGGAGCCTCCTGTTCGCCCCGATACACCGGAAGATCCGATGCAGGGACAGGATAACCCCGAAAGCCCTATAAAGCCCGAAAAACCCGGAAGACCGGAGCATACACCGCCGCATCGTTACAGCGAGGGAGAACTGCCATATCCTACAGACTCGGAAATCCCCGTTGATGAAACGGAGAATATGCCGCATTTCCATCAGAAACCGAACATGCATATGCATCCTGTTCCCGATGAGGAAACACCTGCGGAACTGCCGCTTCCCGCTCCGGAACTGAATACCCAACCCCTACATGAGGAAATCCCCACCGACTGATGTCGGCGGGGATTTTTGTGTATTCTTGTTAAAACTGAATTCCTTCACGATTTGTCACTTCTGCCTGGATGGTCAGCATCGGCTGTCCGTCAGTACCTTCGTTGGGTGTTGCAAGGGTGTAGGTAATATTGTCTTTCGTTGTAGAAATATTGGAATATGTGGCATAGGCTTTTTTAGAAATAGTGCAGCCCATATTGGAGAACACATCACTGAATTCGTCTTCGGTGGAATTTACTGTAATTCCCATGATCTCAACCTTGGGATCGGTGATTTCAATCCGTGTGACATACTGTCCGCCGTCTGCATAGTCGGGATAAGCGGAAATGAGATAGGTCACATAATGCTTGGGCATTACGTCAATGCCTTCCGCATCTTTGACGGGGAAGTAGCCCGTGCCATAATATTCCTTCGCACCCATCCAGCCGGGAATTAAGGTATACTTCGAAAAATCAACGTTTTCCACGTTCTCGGTGATCTGGAATTCAAGTTCGTATGCAGTTCATAAACCGACCAGCATTTTCTTCATCGCTGCCAGATCAAACGCATTGACAATCTTGTCACCGTTCAGATCCGCACTCTTGCAATCCGTGATGTCGCCTGCGCAAAGCAGCCATTTCTGCAGCATGATGACATCCAGCACGGAGAACACACCGTCATCATTGACATCACCTTCGACTGTCTGAACGGGGGGCTTTGTGGTTGTTGTCGTAGTAGTAGTGGCAGTTGTGGTAGCTGTTGTTGTAGTTGTTGTGGTGGTCGTTGTCGTTGTGGTAGTAGTTGTTGTAGTGGTGGTCGTTGTTGTTGTCGTTGTGGTGGTGGTTGTCGTTTCCGGAGTCGTCACAATGGGCTGTGAATCCTGAATGTACTGGTCGATCACGCCTGCCCAGTATTTACCCATCTTCTCGTAACCGCCGCCATTGGGATGGAGGTTGTCGGTGTCAAGGTCGGAAACGCCGAGGCAGCTGTATATGTCGGCAAATTTCACGTTTTTGCCGGAGCTTGCATAGCTCTGCGCAACCTTCTTGACGGTGGCGTTATAATTTTCGACTCTCTGGGCATTGCCGCCGTATGCGGTGAAGATCGGAATGGAGCTCATGAAAATAACGCTGTCGGACGGGAGATTTGACAGGATGTAGTCGATCAGCTCGTGCAGCTCCTTTTCACACTGATCCAGCGCACGATTAGCGGTCATATCGTTCGTGCCGATGATAAGCAGAACGATGTCGGGCTGTGCCTGCTTGACGGCATCTTTTTCCTGCAGCTTTTCAAGCAGACCATTCTTTCCCCAGCTGGGGATGGGGTACTGCTGCTTGATCGTGTAGCCGCTGTAGCCTGCGTTGTTGTTATCGTAGGTGTAGTTCTGTCCGTTGTAGTTAAAGGAAGCCGTATCGGGGCCTTCGGGACCTACCATATCAATATTGGCGTAGCCCTTCTGTTCGAGAGCGTAGTCGAGGTATTTTCTGTAGCCGCCTGCTTCGCCGTAACCGAATGTGATCGAGTCGCCGATGGGCATGATCTTGTAGGATGTGTCGGTTGCCTGCTGCTGTGATACGGTACCCCTGCCCGTTTCAACGGAGGAAGCGGTTCCTGCCTGTGCCACCTGCACTGCGTCAAGATAAATGTCGCAGAAAGCGCTGGAGCTTTCGGGCGTTTCGACATAAAGGATCATATCGCCCGTGTTGGAGGGGATGGTGAATGTCGTGTTTTCAAGCTTTGTCCACTCACCGCTTTTCGTGGTGACGTCAGCGATATGCGAGTAGGAAACCGTGTCGCCGCTGCCCTGCTGGAGGGAAAGCTGAATCGGAACATTGCCGCCGGACTTCTGCATCACCGCAGCACTGAAGCTGTACGCCTGCCCGGGAACAAATTCACTTGCGTCAAGCGTGATGGAAGCACCGTTCCAGTCGGCGGTTCTGCCGGAAATCAACAGTGAGCCGGAACCATCATAGAAGTTTCGGTTGTTGACGGAAACGGAGGTGCCGCCTCGGTTCGTCCAGTTGTCGGTGCCGTTTTCAAAACTGTTTTTGAAATATACACCGTTTGCATCGGGAGCGCCGACAACAGGAAGGGTGGTTGCAGAAATTGTAGCAGTGATCATAACAGCAGCGGTACCTGCGGATATGATTTTTTTCAAAAAGCCGCTTTTCATGTGATAACTCCTCACTTTCTGATTGTGTGTTTTCCATTCTAACAAGGAAAAGATCAGAAGCCCCAAAGCCCCTGCGCACGACTTTTCCCCATCATTATTCCCATTATATCACTTCTGCACATATTTTTCAAGCCGTTTTCAAAAAAATTATTCAAATATGCTGTGATTTTTCATCCGATGCAGCGAAAAATACATTCCTCCGCCTGCGGCGAGGGAATGTCAAGAAAAACCATAGTTTTTTAACGGACTGACCTCCCCGTTCCGGATGGAATGGGGGTGCATGCAAAAAGCTTCTGCCAGATAAACGGGATTAAGCGGTATTTCACGTTCTTACGGTATACCGGATATCCGCTGAGTTTCTTCTCAAGGAAGGCTTCTTTGTGTTTCACCCCGCAGCCGAAAAAGCAACGTCCCAAACCCCAACGGATGATCGGGGTCCGGGAACGGAGATTATGCAGCTATCTCTTTTTAAACACAACAAGCTCGGGGTTTTCGCCGTTTTCCTCATAGGTACAGACGAGAAGGAATTCCATATTGGCAGCGATGCCAAAGCAACGGTCACCGCCGAATTCGCATTCCAGCTGATTGCCCAGATAGGTCGCATTGTCATCGAGGAACTTCACCATCTGTCCGTTTGGCAGGCGGTATTCGAGATTGATAAAGCTCCCGGGCAGCACGTTCAGATTCTCAACCCTTGGCAAGCCCTCAATGTGAAGCAGCGTGTTGAATTCCGCAATGAGCTGCTGTTTGAATTCCTCAAATTTCTCCCTGCCGCCGATCCTGATATACTGCTTCCAGAAATCCATCGTAAAATCGCCGTCGGCATAGCACCACCTGCAGTATTCCTCGTTGAATTCTCCGTCGGTTTCCTTGCTGATCACGGAATCCTCCAGCGCCATTCCGCAGCAGCGGCAGGTCAGCGCTCTCGGAGATCCGAGGAGCGTGTTGATTGACACATCAAACAGCTTTGAGAGCAGCTTTAAGGTTTCAGTATTTGGTATCGTGCTGCCGTTTTCCCATCGGGATACTGCCTGACGGGTCACAAATACTTTCTCGGCAAGCTCGTCCTGAGATAATCCTTTTTTCGTGCGAAGCTGTAATATAATATCCTTGGTATCCATGCAATTCATCACCTCGTATCCATTATACTATAGATGCGGAAGATCTGCAAGCAACCTGCTGTTGCGTGTGGAATGGGAAGATATAAACCGCACCCGCTGAATGGATACGGCAGCTTTATCAAAATTGCCCCAGAAGCAGTTTTACGATGTAGATTGCAAACAAATGCGCAGGGTAGAACACATAGAAAAACCACTTCGCAAATACAGGATGCCTGCCCTTTTTTCCATTGTAGCATTTGTCAATGACAAAATATGCGGCAAGGCAGGAGAGTGTCTGCAAGACGAAAACTGCCGAAGACCAGCCCCATCCCGAAAAGCTCAGAATGCCGCTTGTTGTCTGCATGGCAAGAAGGATGCCGGTAAATGCAAAAAATCGTTTTTTCGGCTGCTCCTTCAAATGGTGAAACACAAGCATCAGCGGAATGCCAAAAATCATCCATTCGGAGGACAAAAGCAATGTTGCGGCATCGAGCAGGATGATCAGAACGATTTTTTGCCATTTCTTCAGCTTTGAATCCGAAACCATCAACGCAAGCAGTCCGATCAGCAGTGTGAAAATGATATTCAGCGGACTGAAAAACGCCCACGTCAGCAGAGTTCCTTCATTGGCAAGTACGAAAGGGATTTGTGTGACCACCGCAAACAACAAAAGCCGCAGGGCGTATTTTTTGCGGGAACGGGTGTATCGGAACCCCTCTGCGATGAAGAAAAAGAAGATGGGCGGTGCAAATACCGCAAGGTGCATCAGCAGAAATGAGAGAAACGGCATATCCTGATATAAGGTTTCACCTGCCAGATAGGAGCAGAAATGTCCGATGGTCATCGGGATGATCGCCAGGTATTTGAGCATATCACGGTCGATGACTCTGAAATTGATTCGATTCACTTTACACATCCTTCTTTTTATTGAATCCACCATTCGGGCGTAATTTCACCAAGTCTGATCGTACGTCCTGTGGAATAATCCAACATAATTTCAATCTCCTTGTATCTGCCCGGCATCAGCTGCACCATCAATTCTCTGCAAGCACCGCAGGGTGCACCATTCGAGCCATCAGGCAGAATACACAGCACCTTGTCAATTTCCTGCTCACCATTGGTAAGCATATTGAAAATTGCATTTCGTTCCGCACAGATACCGAGTGTTGAGCAGGTGTCGATGCACACCCCCGTATAGATCCTTCCCGACCGTGACAGAATTGCCGCTGCCACTTCTCCGCAGGTCACATAGTCCGACACTCTGCGTGCGTTCAGAACCGCTTTGGCGGCATCGTATAGTTCATCCCAGATGTTTTTCATTTTGTACCTCCTACAATTTATGACTTATCCATCCGCTACCAGATGAAAGGAATCAAACGATATTTTACCTTCTGCTGATACGCAGAATATCCGCTGAGTTCCTTTTCAAGAAAGGCTTCTTCGTGCTTGATGCGCTTTGCAATGATAAACGGATACGCAAGAAAAATGACAAATGCATACAAGGAACCCAGCACAAGGGGCATCGACAGGAACAGCAGCAGCGTCGCACTGTACATGGGATGTCTGACAATGCCATACAGCCCCGTGCTGATCACCGTCTGGTTTTCCTGCACTTCAATCGTGCGGCTTAAATAGGTGTTTTCACGCAGCACCTCCGCATAGAGGACATACGCCATCAGAAACACTGCGGCAGCTGCGATCACGGCGGGTCTGGGCAAGGTATACCAGTCAAAACGATAGCCAAGTCCTGCAACGACAAAGCCTGCAATAAACATCAGTCCGCTGAGCTTGACAACCAGATCCTGTTCTTTTTGCTGTTCCTTGGCGTTCAGCCGTTTTTTCAGCAGCTCGGGATTTTTGATCAGCAGCACAATTCCGCCGATGAACATCGGCACAAATAAAATCCCCGTCAAAAGCCAGCCGTTAAAGAATGAAAGAGAGCCTGCCGGCAGGAAGATCAGCAGTCCCACCAAGAGAATGCCGCATATAAATTTGAGTAAGGCTTGCAGAAATTCTTTCGCTGTCATTACGATCACCTCGGATAACATGTATTGATTTACATTATTCTTGACATTCTGCATTGACTGTGGTATAATCATAAAAGAAAACTGCCACCGGGTAGTACAATGCGCATGCATTCGTTTGCACATCGTTAGGTCTTAGAAGATGTGTATGCGGATGCTTATTTTTTTGGAGGTCGGGATGAAAAAACTATTTGCGTATTTCTCAAAGATGGAGCTTATCTTATGGTCGGTGTCCGTCATTTTTATCGTTTTGTCATTTTGCATTTTTGACCGTGAAAACTGCTTGACTCTTATTGCATCTCTTATTGGAGTGACATCACTGATCTTCAATGCAAAAGGCAATCCCATCGGGCAGGCACTTATGATTGCTTTCAGCTTGCTCTATGGCATTATTTCATACACATTCGCTTATTACGGAGAAATGATCACCTATCTCGGAATGACGATGCCAATGGCTGTTTTTGCCCTTATCTCCTGGCTGAAAAATCCCTATAAGGGGAATAGGAGCGAGGTCAGAGTCAATCGCATCGGCAAAGCAGAACAGATCCTGATGTGGCTGCTCACGCTTGTGGTTACGGTCATTTTATATTTCATTTTAAAGCATTTCAACACGGTAAATATCATCCCAAGCACCCTGTCGGTAACAACAAGCTTTCTCGCTGTGTATCTTACGTTTCGCAGATGCCCGGCATTTGCTCTTGCTTATGCTGCCAACGATATTGTCCTGATCATTTTGTGGGCGTTGGCAAGTCTTACGGAAACACGCTATATTTCCGTGGTCGTCTGCTTTGCGGCGTTTCTCTTTAACGATATTTACGGATATTGCAATTGGCAAAGAATGAAAAAAAGACAGTCAGAATAAAACAAAGTATTTGCTGTTTCATGGACAACGCAGGCTCCCACAGAGAGGGGGCGGAGGACGCTGCGCACCCTCTCCTTTCTGTCAGATATCCCTGAAATCAAACATTCAGCGTACCTCTTTCACCACATTATATCTCATTTCTGATAAAAAGTCAATGAATCTGATATAAAATCCGATCTGATTTTAGTATAATAATCATAAAGGGGGGCTTTAGAAATGGCACAGACTTATGATCTGACGCAGGGAAAGGTCAGCAGGCTGATACTGAAATTTTACTTTCCCATGTTATTTTCGAATCTCCTGCAGCAGATCTACACAATGGCGGATACGGCAATTATCTCAAAGGGACTCGGCGACGACGCCACTGCCGCAGTCGGAAATATGGCGTCGCTCATATTCCTGATTATCGGATTTTCAACGGGACTCACAAATGGATTTTCCGTTTCCATCGCACAGAAGTACGGTGCAAAGGATGACTGCGGACTGCGCAGAGCAATTGCATCCTCCATCAAGCTTTCGGTTGGAATTACGGTGCTGCTCACGGCAGGCAGCATTATCTTTCTGAAGGATATTCTGCTTCTCCTGAAAACGGATCCTGTCATTCTCAGCGACAGTCTGTTTTACGGATATATTCTCTTTGGGGGACTTGCAGCCACCATCGCCTATAATCTGTGTGCCTCCATCCTCCGTGCGCTTGGCGACAGCAAAACGCCGCTGATTGCGATCATCGCCTCCTCCATCATCAATGTGGGACTCAACAGCGTCACGATCTTTCTCATGCACACCGGCGTGGAAGGTCCTGCCGCAGCAACGATCATTGCACAGATCGTATCGGCGATCATCTGCTTCCGGAAACTCCGCAAAATCGAGATTATCCGTCTGACCATGAAGGATTTTGCAAGAGATGTACGGATGTATCTGGATCTTATGAAAAACGGTATTGCAATGGCGCTGATGAATTCCATCACAGCCATCGGCAGCATGGTCGTGCAGTATTTTGTCAACGACCTCGGACTTGCCTATACATCGGCATATTCCATATGCATGAAATATCTCAATCTGTTTATGGATCCTGCCTGCACCGCAGGCTTTACCATGTCATCCTTTGCAAGCCAGAATTACGGTGCAAAGAAGTACGGCAGAATCAACGAGGGCTTGAAGGTCTGCCTGCTGATCGCCCTGATCACCTATCTTGTGTTCGGCTCGGTGATGGTATTCCTGCCCGAAACAATTGCAGGCTTTATGCTCAATGAAAGCGACAGAATCGCAATTGCTGTCAGATTTCTGCCGATATGCGGCACGCTGATGTTTGCGGTGAATTTCCTCTTTGTCTTCCGAAACGCCGTACAGGGCATGGGCTTCCCGTTTATTCCCATGTGTTCGGGAATCCTTGAAATGATCATGCGCATCGTCGTGATTGTCCTTCTCATTGAACCGTTGGGATTTGAAGCCACAGCCTATGCAGGCGCATCGGCTTGGATTGCAGCGCTGCTGCTCAACGTCGGATCCTACTTCGTCATTATCGGACGCAAGCTGAAAGAAAGTGCCGTGACAGCTGCTGCATCATAAAAAAATAAGAGCCACGCAGATGCGTGGCTCAGACTGTCGAAAAACCTTGTTTGGTTCAAAGGACGGAGCCCTTTGGCGGGTTTGAGGGTACGCAGTACCCTTGCAATATAGTCCCTCCCCCCTTTGGGGGAGGGGTTGGGGTGGGGGCAAGTTTAGAGAAACTTACCCCTTTTTTGACAAGCTGAGCCACGCAGTTGCGTGGCTTTTCGCAATGCTGCTGCACCAAGGTGTGACAAAAACAGATGACATAGAAACGGCTATGTAATATGTTCAGTTCGATAAACTTTGAATTTGTCTATCTCATGATAAGTTAATCATGGCGCCTCAATCACTTTTATGCTTGCCCATCGGCGCTTGGTTTTTGCGCTATATTGCAGCGTATAAGTTGAGATGCCTTGCGAAATAGCCTTTTGGATTTCTTCAATTTCTTTCGTTATACACTCCTGATTGGCGTACCAAGCTAAGAATGTAGTTGGCTCTCCCCAAAAAGAAGAACCGCCATTACTTACACCAAATAAAGCATATTGGGGTGAATTTTTACCACCCTTCATCTTCTGGGACGCTGATACCTTATAGCAGGTGACAATCACATTCTCGTGGGGAGAAGTTATCACAATTGAACCTGTTACATGAATATCGTTTAATTCGGAATCACTGACATTCTCGGTAGACATAAGGGCATCCAACGAAATGTTCAACTTCTGTGAAAGCAGCAATAGTTTTTCCACTTCCGGGTATCCTGTGCCTTGCTCCCATTTGGAAACAGCCTGTCGGCTCACATCCAGAAGTTCTGCCAGTTCTTCCTGTGATAGATGGTGTTCTTTTCTGATTTGCTTTAGATTTTCTGAAAAACTCATATGAGCACCTCCTTTGGTGCCTTTATTTTAACACAAAAAAACCCAAAACACTACCAACCTGTTTTTGCGTTTGTGCAACTTGAAGTTGCTAATCACATTATAATGCATTTTTCAATAGTTGTCTCATCGAATTCTTATTTTTCGGTCTGTCCGACCTATTATATTATACCACACTTCGCAGACGATTGCAATAAAAAACCTCCGATGCTTTCACATCGGAGGTTTACTGTCTGTCTTGTTCAAAACAGATGACATAGAAAACAGCTATGTAATATGTTCAGTTCGGCAAATTGGGACTTAATCTTCAATTTTATTATATGCAGCAGCACATTCCTCACCCCGCAGACGATCAATCCGTATAGATTTCAATATAACTCCGGATATTCTTTGAGTCAGTTTCCTGCACACCGCAAAAGGAACCCTTATACCAGAGGACAAATCGGTTATCAAGATTCGCAATGCAGCACACAGGCAGTGAACATGCATTGCCCTTGGTGTAAACCGCCTTGGATGCGTAGTGGATGCCGTAATAGTCCAGTGCTTCCAGAATTTTCGACCAGGAGGCTTTTTCTTTCCCCATCAATTTCACCACATCAGAAAGCGGCACTGCTGCCAGCATGGAAACACAGTGCTGACCGCACAATCCATCCTGACAGGGGATTGCCGCAATGCCATCGATTTTCCGGACAGGATTCTCTCGTGAATAGGGGCTGTCATGATTGATTCTTGATAGGGAAGCAATTGGCTCCATTTTGATTTCATATTCTTCTCCCGAAGCGAGAACGGACAAGCACGCCTTTGATACAGGGATGAAATATCTGCCGCCGCCTTTCGGGATAAGCTTACATTCAAATGAGAATTCCCCGATGTCTATGCGGCACGGGATGTTGCCTTTTAAGCCGGTTTCTTCCCATACATTAAATGGAATCTCAATAAATGTGCGCTTTCCCTCGGCGTGCATGAGCGCAGTAAAGCTATATATCATTGTGATACCGCCTTTCACATTTTCTGCGATTCGGATTCTGATTGATGAAACAACCTGATTTTCTATATTATACCACACTTTGCAGACGATTGCAATAAAAAACCTCCGATGCTTTCACATCGGAGGTTTACTGTCAGTCTTGCTCAAAATAGATGACATTTAAGAATGTGTTCAGTTCGACAAATTGGAATTTGATCATTTCTTTAAATTATTCTCTTTATCAAAAAACGCTTTTTTCAAAACACAGTATTCTTGTTCCGAGCACATTTCTTTGCATCTTTTAGCATACTTTGCAGAACGCTCCAACATGGCATGAATCTTTGCACACGGAAATTCATCGCATTGGTTGCATTTACTTACTCTATGCTCTTTTGTGCATTCCACTAACTGATATGTACATTGCTTATGAGAAGAACAGCCGTTGCAAGCAATCTCTTCGTTTGAAACGACATGTGTTCTCCAACCAACTTTATACCATAGCTCGGCAACTGCGGTTAATTCTTCATGAGTACGTGCATTGTACCTTGGACATTCCATGCAATTATCACCGCATAAAGTTATTTTCTCTTTCATCACTTACACCTCCAAATTCTTATTTATCGGTCTGTCCGACTTACTATATTATACCACACCCCGCACATTTTGGCAATAACAACAAACCTCCGATGTTTTCACATCGGAGGTTTACTGTCTGTCTTGCTCAAAATAGATGACATTTAAGAATATATTCAGTTTGATAAATTGGAATTTAGAAAACTCCTTTATTGTACTTCTTTTGCACCGCAACAATGCAACCTATACCAACCACCAAACCTATGATAAGTATAGCAACAGCAAGCATAAGCAAATTTTTAAACAGTCCTATAATGCCGCTAAGTAGCA